>NZ_CP009531.1:1315000-1926135 GCF_000761135.1 Lactobacillus sp. wkB8
TAATTTTTAAAAGTTTCTGAATTCTGCAAATAAAGCCGTTTTATAAAAAAGCAATCAAAAAACTAATAAACCAGATTAATGAACACTGATTTATTAGTTTTAAAAGTGCGGCTAATTTTTTATTTAGTCTTTTTTATTAAGATTGATCTTCACGACGTCTTTTTCTTTGCCTCTTTGCCTTGCGAATCTTATTGCGCTGCTCAATTTTATTTTTCTGGGCTTTATCTTGCTGAATAGCACGTTTAATCTTTTTCTTATAACCAGGTTTGCGCTTCTTTTTCGCTTTATTAACCATACCCCTCATTTTATTATCTAAACTGTGGGCAGCTGATTGCCTAGAGTTACGACTATGATAATGCTTTCGTGGTACCAGGGCACCATTTTTAACTTCAACAAAATCAAATTGAATACCCATTCTTTCCAATTTCAGAATGCGATCCATTTCTTCTTCGCGAATTAAAGTAATTGCGTGACCACTCATTCCATTCCGACCAGTCCTGCCGATACGATGGACGACAAATTCTAGTTCACGTGGAATTTCATAATTAACAACTAAACTAACGCCCTTAATATCTAAACCGCGAGCTGCGAGATCAGTTGCCACAACGTATTGATATTGCCCCGCTTCAACCTCACGCAAAGTCCTTTTCCGTTCACGTTCAGTTATCCCGCCGTGTATTTTAGCTACTTTAAGTCCTTGATTAGTAAGAAAAGCAGCCAATTCGTCTACTGTTTGTTTCGTATTGGCAAAAATCAATGCTAAATACGGCTGACCGAGAGTTAAAACTTGGTAAAGTACTTTTTCGCGTTTTTTAGCACCAATATCAATTAAATCGTTTTTGACTGTGGGAGAGATAACAGCAGGGTTATCAATGATAATTGTCTCCGGTTTAGCCATATATTTGCGCAAAAAATTAGCGAGTTTCACTGGAATAGTGGCAGAAAAAGCTGCTAGGACACAATCCCGCATTAGACGCTGAGCAATAAAATCAATGTCGCTTAAAAATCCCATGTCCAGCGTCATATCAGCTTCATCAATGACAAAATTTTTAACATAATCTAACGGTAAAACCTTTTTTTCGACAAAATCATGCAGACGTCCTGGAGTAGCAATAATGAGTTGAGGTTTGCGGCGGTTAATTTTTTCTATCTGCCTTTCACGGTCAGTTCCGCCAGCTAAATGCGCAACAGAAATATTCAATCCTGCTGCATCCCGCAACTGCCTGGTCACTTGATACAATTGCTGTGCAAGTTCACGGCTAGGTGTTGTTAAAATTGCCTGGGGATATTGCAAGTTTGTGTCAATTTCGTTCATTACCGGAAGCAAAAAAGCGTGAGTTTTACCAGATCCAGTGACAGCCTGTACCACCACATTTTTATGTGCCAATAAAACGGGAATTACTTTTTCCTGAACTTTTGTCGGTTTAACAAAATTGATCTTTTTTAAACCTTGCCTAATTGCTGGATTTAACTGTTCGTTTTCAAAAATATTATTCATGTTCCTCTTGGTATTCCTTGGTTACTTGAACTAATTCGGCAAAAATTTGCTTAACTTCAGCCATGTCTTTAGCATTAGCACCACTTGCCAAAGCGTGCCCGCCACCATCATGTTTAGCAGCCAGTTCATTAATTACGGGACCCTTTGACCTGTAGTGGACTCTAAAAGTACCATCAGGCTTTTCTACAAATACGTTCCAGGCGATAATATCTTTTATCCGCCCTGGAGTAGAAACTGTGCAGGAAGCCTGATCAGAGTCAACGCCTAATTCATGTAAAGTTTTTTGCGTTAGAACTGCGTAAGCAGCACCGCTAGGATCAACTTTCATATAATCCAAAACGATTGCCTGCAATTTTGCCTGTTCAAAAGTAACATCACTAATGTTACGTGCAATTTCATTGATATTGATACCAGTAGCTGCCAATTTAGCTGCAATTTTAAAAGTATGCTCTGACGTTTCTGGGTACATGAACCTACCAGTATCACCAACTATACCGGCATAAAGCGGATATGCTACTTCTTTTGTTAACGGCATTTTTTCAGTAATAATAAAATCGGCAATAATTTGTGAGGCGGCAGGCGCTTGATCGTCAACATAACTCATATCCGCATACGGTTCAACATCCGGGTGATGATCAATTTTAATCAAAAAAGCACCCTTACTATACATTTTATTTGAAATTCTAGCTGTATTCCCAGTATCAGTGGTAATCACCAGGGCACCTTGATAATCATCAGCAGTGACCTGGTCCATTTTATTAATCCAATCAAGATCGCCTTCATCATTTTCACCGGCACATAAAATTTGCTTAGTCGGAAACTGCAATTTTAAAGAACGAGCCAGCCCCGCCTGTGAGCCCAAAGCATCTGGATCAGGGCTAGTATGTCTGTGTAGAATGATGGTGTCATATTGTTTGATTTTTTGATAAATTTGGTCAAAAGTGCTCATATCTATACTCCTTTATTTAGCAAATATAATATTTAGTTTAACAATAAAATAGCTCATTTAGTAAATAGATTTAAATCCATATTTTCATAATCTGCTTCAGAAAAATCGGTAGCCGTTACTCCTAGAAGCCTAATACCGTCGTTTAAAAAGGAGCTTGATATTGGGTCAAACAAATCTTTAGCAGCATCATAAATTTCCAAAGGATTATTCGTAGCGTGTTCAAGTTTACGTCTTTTAGTAAGAGTTTTAAACTCACTATTTCTAATTTTTAAAACAATCGTATTAGCATAAAAATTGCGCTCGCTTAGTTTATCCGCTAAATCATTAACATAATTGCGCAAATTAGTAAGTGCAGTCTGCTCATTATAGACACTGGGTTCATAAGAACGTTCAATGCCAATTGATTTACGGTTGCGCTCATCGTCTGGTATTACCCGTGACAAGTCGATACCATTTGCATGTTCAGCCATCAAATAGCCCATACGATTGAAATGTTCAATTAAATCACGAACATGTATTTTTTGCAAGCCGCGTCCTGTATAGATACCCATCTCTGCTAATTTGGCTTGCGTCTTGGGACCAATACCATGAAAACGGGCAATTTTTTGCCTAGCCAAAAATTCTTGCGCTTCGTCAGGCAAAATAATGGTGCGACCAAAAGGTTTGGAGTATTCAGAACCCATCTTTGCGAGAAATTTATTATAAGTTACACCGAAAGAACAGTTCAAGCCTACCTCTTGTTTAATCTTGGTTTGTAAATTAATTGCGATTTGAAGCGCGGAAGAAAGACCCTGCTTATTTTCAGTGACATCTAAATATGCTTCATCAAGCGCGATAGATTGCACCTTATCTGTAATTTCGTGCATTAACTGGTGTATTTCCGTTGAAACCTCATGGTATTTGGTAAAGTCTGGACTCATGAAGACCAACTTGTTTTTGGGTATCAGTCTAAGTGCCTTAATTGACGGCATTGCTGAATGGACACCATATTGACGCGCAATATAGTTTGCTGTTGCCACAACGCCATGACCGTGATAGTCACGCGGATCTTGCCCAATTACTAGTGCCTTATTTTTGAGTTCAGGATGATCGCGAGTTTCAACAGAAGCATAAAAAGCATCCATATCAAGGTGAATGATCTTTCTGTGCGTGTCATTTTGTGGTAGCAGGCCATCGTCAAATTTAGTCATAAATCCAGCGCTCAGTTGGTGTTTCAAAAATTTTATTTGCTGCTTTAGGTCCCATTCTATATGGCAAATATTGCTCAGGCTCATGACCTTGTTCATTTTCCTTTTGCCAGGCTTCTTCAATCTGGTCAATAAAATGCCAGTAATTCTTTAGTTCACTCCAGTGGGTGAAATTGGTGGAATCATTGATAAAGACATCATGTAACAAGCGCTCATAGCCATCCGGCACCTGATTTTGTTCTTCTTGCGAAAAAAGATAGCTCAGGTTTTCCCGTCTAATGCCACTTTCGTTGATTTTTTTACCATTAATAGTGATAAAAATTTGCATTTGCGGGTCAATAATAATTGTAATGTTATTAGAATGAGCTCTGCCATATTGATTAGATTTATGCTTTAATACAATGTCAATTCTATTTTTCTTCTCCCTCATTTCTTTACCTGTTCTAAAGTAGATTGGCGTTCCTGCTAATGGACCCTTTTTGAACTTTACTTCTCCAGCGACAAATGTTTCTGTTTGTGAGTCTTCTGCTACATTTGGTTCTTGGCGATAGCCAAAAGTAACATCACTACCTAAGTATTGGCCCCTGACAAAATGAGCGGCAATTTCTTTTTCAGAGGGTATTACCAGGCTGCTTAATAGTTCCTGCTTTGCCTCATGAATACTTCTTGAAGTTAAATCTTTGGGTTCTGGCATAGCCAGTAATGTAATTATTTGAAAAATATGATTTTGAACCATGTCACGTAAAGCTCCTGAAGTCTCATAGTAACCTCCACGAGCTTCAACACCCAGCCTTTCAGCTAGAGTGACTTGGACGTTTTTAATATTTTCGTTATTCCAAATATTCTTAATCAATGGATTGGTCAAGCGTAACGGCAAGATATTTTGCACCATTTCTTTACCCAAATAATGATCAATTCTAAAAATATCATCTTCAGCAAATGATGCTGTTATTTGCTTATTTAATTCTTCTGCGCTTGTAAGATCACGACCAAAAGGTTTTTCAACAACAATTCGGTTAAAGCCAGAGCTGGTTAGGTGTTGGTCGTTAATATGTTCGGCAATTGTACCAAAAAATCTAGGAGCCATTGCCATATAAAAGATTCGATTACCTTGTGAACTATAGCGATCGTCCAGTTCCTGAGCTAAATTTTTCAAAGTTTCATAATGTTCTACATTTGTCACATCATGAGATTGATAGTAAAAATGACTGGCAAACTCAGCTAAATTATTTTCATTAACTTCACTGTGAGTTTCGTGAACCGCATCACACACTTGTCCACGCAAATATTCGTGCGACCAAGGCCTACGTGCAGTAGCAATTACCGCAAAATTATCGTGAATTAAACCTTGCTCATACAAATTAAATAACGCAGGATAAAGTTTTCTATGTGCTAAATCTCCACTACCACCAAAGATAATCATAATAACTGGAATATTTTTCATGAGAAAATCCTTTCTGATACCTATATGTGCTAGTATCATTTTATACTATTTTTTAAAAAAACTGACACTTTGCGCAATAATAAACCCTTATTCACAAAATAAGCCAATAAAAAAGTGTCCCTTTAAGGACACAATTCTTTATTATTTTTCTTGATCATCAGCAGCATCAGATGATTGACTAGCTGGTTTTTCTTCTGTAGGTTTGTCTGCAGGAGCTTCAGGTTTTTGCTCTGAATCTGGTTCTTTTTCAGGTTCACTTTCTGCTTGATCTTCAGCTTTAGTGTCGGCTGGAGTTGCGGAAGCAGGTTCGGCTGAAGCTGGGCTACTTGGCAAAATTTGCTGAATAGCCATTCTGCTGAAGGTCAAATAAATTCCGTCAGCATCAACCACTACTGTTTTGTCTTTTGTATTAACAGAATCAATTTTACCGTGCAAGCCATCAATTAAGACCACATTGTCACCCTTTTTTAATTGGTTCATCATTTCCATTTTCTTTTGTTGCTGCTTTTTTTGTGGCCTAAGCATCAGGAAATATGTTACGGCAAAGATAGCAACTATAAATACTATCATCATCAAATTTCCGCCACCAGCATTGGCATTAGCTAAAAATAATGTATTCACTTTTACACTCCTCAATTAATTTTTAATTTCCTAATTATTCATTATACAAAAAATAACGAATAATTGCATTATTTGTCTGGCAATGGTAATCCCAGATGAATGTATGCCTTCTCTGTCACCATTCTACCCCTAGGTGTCATTAACAAAAATCCGTTTTGCATTAAATAAGGTTCATAAAGGGACTGAATGGTTTCTACATCTTCCCCTGCATTAGCTGCTAAAGTTCTGATGCCCACGGGACCCCCATGATAATTTTCAATAATTACCCGTAAAATTTTACGATCCGTTTGGTTTAGGCCTTCATCGTCAACTTGTAATTGTTTCAAAGAATCAGCAGTAGTAGCAAACGAAATAACCTTTTCACCTTTAACTTGGGCAAAGTCTCTGACCCTTCTTAATAAACGGTTTGCTACTCTAGGAGTACCACGTGATCTTCTGGCTAATTCATGTGCTGCCTTTTGCTCAATTTCAATATTAAAAACTTTGCTGGAGCGGGAAATAATCTTTTCCAGTTCTGCAACAGTGTAATATTGTAAATGCTCAACAATTCCAAAGCGTCCTCTTAATGGTGCTGACAACTGGCCGGCTAAAGTAGTAGCGCCAACTAAAGTAAACGGTGGCAGCGGTACGTGGACGGCGTGGGTAGTCTGTCCTTCTCCGATCACAATATCAACATAGTAGTCTTCCATAGCAGAATAGAGCACTTCTTCGATGGGTTTGGCTAGCCGATGAATTTCATCAATAAATAAAATGTCACCGGGATCAAGATCAGTTAGTAAGGCTACTAAGTCACCAGCCTTTTCAATAGCTGGACCGCTAGTACTTTTTAAATTTACACCCAATTCATTAGCAATAACAAAAGCTAAAGTAGTCTTACCTAAACCGGGGGGCCCATATAACAAGACATGGTCAAGAGCTTCGTCTCTTTTCTTTGCCGCTTTAATATATACCGCCATCTCTTGTTTCACTCGTTTTTGACCCAAGTATTCAGTTAAAGTCTGCGGACGCAAAGAAAAATCAGCCTGCTCATCTTCTGATCCCTGAACTTTTCCAGAAACTATTGCGTTTTTATCTTCTGCCACCAATCTCACTTCCCTTTAAAACCTTAATTATATTATAACAAGATTTACTTCTTCAACAGTAGAGCCAAACCTTTTTTAATATATTGATCCGCAGTGGTTTTATCTTCTTTAACTAAAGCCGGTGTAATACGGTCAACTTCTTTTTTAGTATAACCTAACGCCAGTAAAGCCAATAAAGCATCATTTAATTCTGGTGATACTTCTGGTAAAACGGTTGAATTAGCCTTTTTAACAAAATCTCCCAACTTACCTTTTAAATCCAAGACGATTTGAGAGGCAGTTTTTTTGCCTACACCCGGAAAATGAGTCAAATACTTAACTTCCCCGTTTTCAATTGCTTCGGCGAGTGAATTACTGTTTTCGGCCGCCATAATTGCCAAGGCAGATTTGGGACCAATCCCGCTCACGCTTAACAATTTTAAAAATAATTCTTTATCATTTGCCGATTGAAAGCCATAAAGAGTAATTCCTGTATCCCGCACAATTTGTTCAATAAATACACGTGCTTTTTGACCTTCTTGATAAGCAAAAGGTGTAGGACTAAATACTTTATAACCTATACCTGTTACATCAACCACGATGTAATTTGGTCTAATAAAGGCAATCGTGCCATCTAAATACTCGTACATTAACTATTCATTCCTTTTAAACATTTTACGTAAATCATTCTGTTTCAAACGCACAATTACCAGGTTTCCTTGAGCATCATGATACGGATCACTAATTTCTCTTAAACTAGTTAAAATCTCGCCGCAGTCAGCAGTTGTTAATTTTTTGCGACCAGCTATTTTTTTCTGTGCCTCTTGCGCTGCAATTCTTTTAATCAAACTAGCATTACTGCCCTGATCAACATTAATAAAAGAATCTAAAATGCGGCGCACAGACTGTTCAACATCTCGACCAAGCCAAGTAGGATAAGACCGTATAATAAAGGTATCTTGCCCAAATTCTTCCAAGTAGATACCAATTTTTTGAATGTCAGTCATCTTGTTTTTTATTTGTAAATAATCCAGATTCCCAAATTCTAAAATTAGGGGAGTTAATAATCCCTGCTGATTAATTTGAGGACTGGCTAGATCACGCATAATTTTTTTAAAAGCGAGTAATCTTCTCGCTGTCACTTGATCAACTAAGTACAAATCACCAGCATTTGCCGCAATAATATATGTAGCTGTCTGACCAACAAAGGTTAATTCCGGCAGGCTACTTGCTAAAAGTTCATCGCCCGCTGAAATGACGGCAGCGGTTGAATTATTACTACTAAAAGGTGTTAGTTGACACTGCTTTTTGACATTGTCAGACCAAGTAGAAGTAATTAAGTAACGATCATCATCGCGTGGAATGTTTAGATCTACATAGCGCGCGTGTTTGATGTTCTTAATCTTATCCGGCTTATTTTCCCGGATTTCATCGACTTCAGGGGTTCTCTTAGTTTCTACTACATTTTTATTCAAATTAAATTTAAGTTGATCAACCAAAGTCTCTGTTTTAGAGGCAGTCAAATTATTGACAGCATCAACTTCATTTTCATTAATTAAAAGCGCTGTACTGATTGCATTAGTTATTAAACGACTTAATTCAGTTTCTTTGGAAAGACGGACTTCTCGTTTTGTCGGGTGAACATTCACATCTACTAAAAGCGGATCTGTCTTAATTCTCACAACGGCAAATGGACAATGTTTATCAGAAAGTTTATTGCCATAGCCATCCATCACTGCACTAGATAATCTGAAATTTTTAATATAACGTCCATTTAACAGAATAGATATAAAATTACGGGTTGCTCTAGTCAGTTCTGGCTTAGAAATTAATCCACTGACTTCAAAATCATTATCACTGCTTTTAAATTCCAGCATTTTTTCGGCAACTTGACGGCCATAAACGCTGGAAACCGTCTGGCGTAAATTATTGTTACCAGCGGTTCTAAGTAACAACTTTCCTTCATTCATCAAGGTAAAGGCAATATCTGGATAACCTAAAGCTATGCGGTTTACTATATCAACAATTTTCATAATTTCAGTGCGCGGACTACGTAAATATTTTAACCGTGCAGGCGTGTTATAGAATAAATCTTTGACTGTTATTTGTGTACCCTGTACAGCTGCGGCTTCCTCTTGCCCTTTTTTAATCCCCGCTGAAAATTGGGCACGCGTGCCAACTTTGCCGGTTGCGTTGGTTAAAATTTCAACATGGCTGACAGCAGCAATTGACGCCAAGGCTTCTCCCCGAAATCCCAAGGTATTGACGTTAAATAAATCGTGTTCATTTTTAATCTTACTGGTCGCGTGCCTAGTAAAAGCTAGGTCAATTTGATCACTGGGAATACCAGATCCGTTATCTTGAACTACAATCTGTTTTAAACCGGCATCAATAAAATCTATTCTGATTCTATCACTGCCCGCATCAATTGCATTTTCGACCAATTCTTTGACTACGCTTGCTGGCCTTTCGATTACTTCTCCAGCAGCAATCTGATTAGCCAGATTAACTGATAGCTCATGTATTTGTGCCATGACTAGTTTTCATCCTTTAAATCTTCTTGCCAATTTTCAACTAATTGCATCACTTGCAGTGGCGTTTGGTCTGCTAGATAAAGATTGGAAATTTCATCTAGAATATCCTTCTCTTTAGCAGTTAATTCATTTTCAGCTTCTAATTCAGATTCGCTTGCCGACGATTCTTCAGGCTCATTACTGAATAAATCTAACTGAGTAGAAGCAGGACCTAAACTACTGCCTTGTGCTTCAAGTCTCTTAAGCAATTTAGTTGCCTTGCGCAACACTTTTTTAGGTAAACCAGCTAGTTGGGCTACGTGAATACCATAACTTTGATCAGCTGGTCCAGGTAGAATTTTATGCAAGAAAATCAATTTGCCATTTTCTTCAGTTGCACCTACATGGATATTCTTTAGATGTGATAAGGTATGCTCCATCGCGGTTAATTCGTGGAAGTGAGTGGCAAATAGTACTTTAGCACCAACTTCATCATGCAGATACTGGACAATTGCACCAGCTAGAGCCATGCCATCATAAGTTGCAGTTCCACGACCAATTTCATCAAATAAAACCAGACTACGCATAGTAGCGTGTTGCAAGGCATCATTTGCTTCAGTCATTTCGACCATAAACGTGCTTTGACCTGAGATCAAATCATCAGCTGCACCTATACGGGTAAATATTTGATCAAAAATCGGTAAATCTGCACTATCGGCGGGCACAAAAGACCCAATTTGCGCCATAACGGCTATAAGTGCCATTTGCCGCATATATGTACTCTTACCCGACATGTTAGGTCCAGTAATTAGAAAAATATCAGTGTCTTCCGTCAGTTTGACATCATTTGGAATATATGAACCGGCCTTCATTACTTGTTCAACTACGGGGTGACGACCTGCGACCACCTTCACATCTTGATTATCGGTATGAAATTCTGGTCTGCAATAATTATTTTCTTCAGCCACTTGAGCAAAAGAACAGAAAACATCAAGTGCAGCAATCTGCCCACCCAATTTTTGTAAAGCAGGAATATATTTTTTTACTTCGTCACGCAATTTCACAAACAATTCATATTCCAAATCTGTTGACTTAGTTTGTGCTTCCAAAATAAGATTTTCATGTTCTTTAAGTTCTGGGGTAATATATCGTTCTGCATTAGTTAAAGTTTGCTTACGCTGGTACCGGTCAAGGGGCACTTTATTCTTATTTGAATTGGTTACTTGAATATAGTAGCCAAAAACCTTGTTATAACCTACTTTAAGGTTATCAATACCCGTTTTCGCTCTTTCTTCCTGCTCCATTTCTGTCAGCCATTTTTTGCCGTTATTCATTGCATCCCGATAACGGTCTAATTGACTATCAACGCCACTTTTTATCAGCCCGCCTTCTGTGGTTAAAACGGGTGGTTGATCAACAATAGTGGACGTAATTAATTTGGCAACTCCTCTTAGGGGATCAATTTCTTGAGCAAAATTTTGCAGGTTTTTATTATCTGCTTTTTGCATTGCTGCTAATATTGGAGGAACTGCAGCAAGAGAATGTGCTAGTTGCAATAATTCTCTGGCATTAACGCTACCGAAAGCAATTCTACCTGTTAAACGCTCTAGGTCATATACACCTTTTAGCGCATCAACAATATTTTCACGAGTAAAGTATTCATCAAGTAAAGCTTGCACCATCTCTTGCCGTTGACCTAACTTGGCAACCGATAATAACGGCCTTGCCAGCCACTGCTTGAGCAGGCGTCCACCCATAGCCGTATGCGTTTTATCAAGCACCCAAAACAGTGAACCCATTTTTTTGCCTGTTTTAGCAGAAGCTGTTAACTCCAAGTTATCCCGCACAGTATGAGACATTTGCAAGTACTGACTGACTTCATAGCTTTGGGCAGCTTGAAGGTGAGCTAGACTGCGCCGCTGTGTTTGCAATAAGTAACCCACTAATTGTTTAACAGCAGATTTTTCAGCAGAATTAGTTAAGTTTTGTTCAGCAAAAGAAATTTCTGCATGTTTACCAGTTAATTCGACTGGTTCTGACACTGTAATATTGGCTTTATGCAGGAAGTCGCTGTCGCGTTCATTCAAATGACCATTAAAAACCACTTCCCGCGTACGTAGTGAAAGCAGTTCGTTAGACACGGCAGCAAAACTCTTTAAATGCGTGGCGTAAATTTCACCAGTTGACAAATCGCTGTATGCAAGACCAAAACAGCTCTTGGTGGAGACAACTGAAGTTAAATAATTGGACTCCTTAGCTTCACTAGGTTTGTCATTCATCAAGGTTCCTGGCGTAACTAATTGAATGATGCCACGTTTAACCATGCCTTTTGCTTTTTTCGGGTCTTCAAGCTGCTCACATAGAGCAACTTTGTATCCCTTCTCAACCAACGTGTCGACATAAGATTGAACTGCCACGTGAGGCACCCCAGCCATGGGAACAGGATTTTCGGCTTTATTTGAACGGTGAGTTAAAGTCAACTCCAGAATTTGTGCGCCCTTTACCGCATCATCTTCGAATAATTCATAAAAATCTCCGACACGATAAAAAAGAAAAGCATCGGGATACTGCTTTTTGATTTCATGATATTGCTCCATCATTGGCGTTAAATTTGCTTTCACAATTATTCCTCTTCTTTTCTGGTTTACTGTTATTATTATACGCTAAACTAAACGTTAAAAGAAAAAAGACCGTAGTTAAAACGATCTCTTTTGTTAGATTTTTATTTTTGTAATCACTTAAAAGTGCCTTTAAGCAATATGACCTTCAATACTTTGCAAATCTTTTTTGCCATCCATTTTTACAATTGCACCGATAGCAGCTGTGATTCCCTTAACATCATCTGCCAAACTTAGAGAAGGAGTTTCCGGTTTAGCTACAACCTGTTCCGGCAAATAAGGAATATGCATAAAGCCAGCTTTAAGATCAGGAAATTCCTTATCAATCATATATTGAACTTGGTACATAATATGGTTGCAGACAAAAGTACCAGCGGTAGTAGAAACAGAACTTGGTAAGCCTGCGTTTCGAATTGCCCGGGCCATTGCTTTAACTGGAAGTTGGGTGAAATAAGCGTTTTGTCCGTCTTCGTGAATTGGTGTAGCAATTGGTTGGTAACCCTTATTATCAGCAATACGACCATCGTCAAAATTGATAGCTACACGCTCAGGGGTTAACGCAAAACGACCGCCAGCTTGACCGATATTTAAAACATAGTCAGGTTTTTCCTTAAGAATTGCTTCGTGGACCACATCAGCACATTCGCCAAAAACAGTAGGAATTTCCAACTTAACTATTTGTGCACCCGCAATTTCATCATCTAATCTTTTTACTGCCTCTATTGCAGGGTTAATTTCGTCTTCACCAAACGGATCAAATCCAGTGACTAAAATCTTCATTATTTTTTCTCCTTACTATTTAAAATGCCAGAACATACATTAGAATAATTTGAATAATCAGCATACTAATTGCAATTGGAAATTGTTGCTTAATCACACCCAACTGATCTTTCATTTCCATCAACGCAACTGGCAAAGTGTTAAAGTTAGCTGCCATAGGAGTCAACAAAGTACCACAATAACCTGATGTCATCCCCAAAGCGGCAACAATTACAGGCGAACCGCCTTGAGCCACCACAAAAGGAATACCGATACCAGCAGTAATAACAGCAAAGGCGGCAAATGCATTGCCCATAATTGCCGTAAATAATGCCATAGCAACGCAGTACAAGGTCACTCCTAATAAGTGATTTCCAATTGGGAAAAGACCGGAAATGGCCTTAGCAGTTACTTGTCCCACGCCGGAAGCTGTGAATACAACTCCCAAAGTAGCAAGCAATTGCGGCAAAATTCCTGCTGATCCAACCGAACGAACCATTCTTTGTGTATCTTCATAAACAACTTTGCCATTCGACTTGGTTAAAAATTGGGCAACAATTAAAGAAACAATCGCAGCAACGCCAATTCCCACTTGCCCACCTAAGTTAGTAAATTGAGCAATTACTAAAGCCAATACGGCTAATAAAATACTAGGTAAGAAAATCCAATTACCGATACGCTTAATTGTTTTGGTAGCCACTTTTTCATCTAAACTTTTTATATGACCAACACGCACTTGCTTAAACAAGGACAATAAAGCAATTACCAGAATGAGACCGCCGTTGACAGCATTTGGCAGCCATTGCCCAGCACAAAACAGTACGGCAAATAAGAACCAGAATGCTCCTGTACCCCAACGAACAGGATTAGTTTCATCACGCCAAGATTCAATAGCAGCAGCTAAAAAGAAAAGGCCGATTAAAATATAGAAAGCTAATAAAATATTATTAATTAAAGTATCCATCTTTTCTCCTATTTTTCTTTATGTTTCATTAACTTTTTGTCAAAAGCATGATTGTAAAACAAACATAGAATATAGCTGATAATTGCTACTGGAAATGTGTATAAAACTATTCCTGATGGACTAACTGGGTGTCCTAGTGACTTCATCGTACTTGAAATAAGTAAAACACTAGATGAGGCCACAAAGAGATTTTGGGCAAAGAAATTACCAAAATTCTCGGTGGCAGCAGCTCTTCCCTTAATTTTATCCATTTCAAGCGGCGTTAGTTCACCGTTAACTTTTCCGGCAGCTTGTGCCATAGGATTTATCAAGGGTGCTATGAACTGAACGTGACCCTGCAGCGAAATACCAAAAGCGCCAGCAATTTCACGTATTGCCATGTAAATATCAAAAATACGTCCAGGAGTTAATTTCTTCATTTTTTGAATGAGGTTAACTGCTGCCTGCTTTAAACCGTGTCTTTCTAAAATGCCAATTGTAGGTAATGTTAAAAAGAACAGTGAAACCATTCTGTTATCCATGAAACCTTTACCTAAGATAGCTAAAAAAGAAGTAAAATCTATTCCTGAAACTAATGCAGTAACTAAAGCGGAAATTACGACAACAGCGATTGTATCAAGGCCAAAAGCAAAGCCTACCACTATTACTACAACACCTAATAAACTTAAATATTCCACTAATTTTCCTTTCTAGTGAAAAATCCTGACTAAT
Source organism: Lactobacillus sp. wkB8 (assembly GCF_000761135.1). Lineage (NCBI taxonomy): Bacteria > Bacillati > Bacillota > Bacilli > Lactobacillales > Lactobacillaceae > Lactobacillus > Lactobacillus sp. wkB8. Next base: position 1,329,326 of record NZ_CP009531.1, read on the forward strand.
AATTAAATTTTTAAAACTAATTTTAAAAAATAAAAATCCTATTAGCAAGCCCCACAGGGTTGCTAGTAGGATTTATTAAATAACTAATAAAAACTAGATTACATTACACCTGGATTGCCAGCACCTGCGCCTGCACTTGGATCAGCAGCAGGTTTATCTTCTGGTATTTCGGCAACAACTGCTTCAGTAGTCAGAAGCAAAGCAGCAATTGAAGCAGCATTTTGTAAAGCAGTACGAGTTACCTTGGTTGGGTCAATAATTCCGGCTTCAACCATGTTTTCCCATTTGCCATTAGCTGCGTTATAACCAACTTCATTATCTTGACCTTCAAGCTTGTTCAAGATAACTGAACCGTCTTCACCAGCATTGTCAGCGATTTGACGAACTGGAGCAGTCAATGCCTCTAAAACAATGTTGATACCAGTTTGTTCATCGGCATTATCACCTTTAAGGTCTTTAACTGCATCTTTAACATCTACTAATGCAGTACCACCACCGGCAACGTAACCTTCGTCAACAGCAGCACGGGTTGAGTTCAAAGCATCTTCAATACGGTATCTGCGTTCTTTTAATTCTGTTTCAGTAGCAGCACCAACATGGATAACAGCTACACCACCAGTTAATTTAGCTAAACGTTCTTGCAGTTTCTTCTTGTCAAAGTCTGAAGTAGTTTCTTCAATTTGCTTTCTGATAGAATCTTCACGATCTTTAATAGCTTCATCAGAGCCAGAACCATCAACAATGGTTGTTGAATCCTTAGTAACAGTAATGCGACGAGCTTGACCTAATTGATCAATCTTAGTATCTTTTAATTCAAGTCCTAAATCATCAGTAATTACTGTACCACCAGTTAAAGCGGCAATATCTTGCAGTTGTTCTTTACGACGGTCACCAAAGCCAGGAGCCTTAACCGCAACAACGTTAAATGTACCACGAATCTTGTTCAAAACTAATGTTGGTAAAGCTTCGCCTGAAACATCGTCAGCTATAATCAATAATGATTTACCTTGTTGCACAATTTCTTGTAACAATGGCAAAATGTCTTGGATGTTGGAAATCTTCTTATCAGTAATTAAAATATATGGATTGTCAAGATCAGCTTCCATCTTGTCGTTATCGGTTACCATGTATTGTGACAGGTAACCACGGTCAAATTGCATACCTTCAACTACTGACAATTCAGTTTCAATACCACGTGAGTCTTCAATAGTAATGACACCATCATTACCGACTTTTTCCATTGCATCAGCGATTAAATCACCAACTTCTTTGGAAGCTGAAGATACAGAAGCAACTTGGGCAATTTGGTCTTTTGAAGAAACAGTGTGACTAATCTTGTGTAATTCGTTAACTACAGCCTTAGTAGCTTTTTCAATACCACGACGAACACCTACAGGGTTAGCACCAGCGGTAACATTCTTCATGCCTTCGCGAATAATTGCTTGAGTCAAAACAACAGCAGTAGTAGTACCGTCACCGGCAATATCATTAGTTTTTTGTGCTGCTTCAGCAACTAACTTAGCACCCATGTTCTCATAGTGGTCTTTTAACTCAATTGCTTTCGCAATAGTTACACCGTCGTTTGTAATGTCAGGGTTGCCGTATGATTGCTCTAAAACAACGTTTCTACCCTTAGGACCAATAGTTGCCTTAACAGTGTCAGCTAATTTATCAACGCCCTTTAGTAGGGAACGTCTTGCTTTTTCTGAAAATTTAATATCTTTTGCCATATTTTTATGCGCTCCTTAATTACTTAACAATTGCTAAAATATCTTTTTCATGAAGGACTAAATATTTTTCACCATCGTATTTAACATCTGTACCGGAATACTTATCGTATAAAACAACGTCGCCTTCCTTAACAGTCATAGGTATTTTACTGCCATTTTCAGCATAATTACCTTCACCGACAGCAACAACTTCACCTTCGGTTGGCTTTTGTTTAGCATTAGAAGCTAGGACGATTCCGCCTACAGTTTTTTCTTCTTCTTCTTTAACTTTTACGATCACGCGATCACCAATTGGTTGTAACACGTTTGTCCCTCCTACAATTAATTTTTGTTAATTTAATGTGCCGTTAGCACTCTTGCTCATCAAGTGCTAACTTACATCTATGATAATAACCCCTTTTCCCAAAAAATGCAAGAAAAAATTAGCACTTTTTTGTTTAAAGTGCTAATTCGTTTGTTTAATAACTTTTTGGTATGATTACTATTATTTATTGTTTTTATCAGAATCAAGAAAATAAATAAGAGTTTGCAATTCAGTGGCTAAGTCAACGTTTTGAATTCTAATGCCGGAGGGAGCAGATAAACGAATAGGAGTAAAATTCATAATCCCCCTAATACCAGCTTCAACCATGTCATCAGCCGTCTTTTGAGCAGTGGCAGAAGGTACAGTTAAGATAGCAATAGAGATTTGTTGATCACTAAGTTGTTTTTTTAACTCCCCCATTTCATAAACCGGAACGCCACTCAGTATTTTCCCCGTGATCCTTTGATCAATGTCAAATGCGCAAGAAATACGGATATTATTAGTACGTTTGAAATTGTAATTCAGTAAGGCATGCCCCAAATTACCAACTCCAACTAAAGCGACATTAGTCAAAGTATCTTGATTTAAAATCTTCTTGAAAAAAGAAAGCAAGCTCTTAACATCATAGCCATAACCTCGTTTGCCTAAAGCACCGAAGTAGGAAAAGTCACGTCTAATTGAAGCACTGTCAACTTGAACTGCTTCTGACAATTCAGTCGATGACACTTTTTCTTTACCAGCTTCATTCAAAATAATTAAATAGCGGTAGTATAAAGGCAGTCTTTTAGCCGTTGCTGTGGGTATCTTGATCTTTTCCATTTAAAAGCCTCCAATTGATTAAGTATAGTATATATTTCGTTTTTGTGAATTATTCAGCAATTACTATTATTCTACCTATAAATTTATGCCATTTGCAAATGTTTTTTTCACAATCTACCGCTTTTTAGCTAAAAATAACATATTTTGAGCAAAAATTTATACTATGTTATTTTCAGCAATGCTCTCAATAATAGCGAATTTGCTTAATGACAATTCTTTCTTAGCTTTGTGTCAACTAAACACAAACAGTAATTCTTTTTATATTAACCTTCAAAACTCTCACACAAGAAATCTAGTCAATATGCTAAAATGGTTTCTAGGTGAAAAATTATGATAATTGCACAAGGGCACGATTTAGAAAAACAATTTGGTGCCAATACGTTATTTAAAAATGTCAATTTTTCAATTGACGCGAATGCAAGAATAGGTCTTATTGGACCTAATGGTGTTGGTAAGACAACATTACTTAAGATTATGACTGGTGAAGAAGAAGCCACGCATGGTGAATTCACTATCAATAAAAATATCGCTGTGGGTTATATTGCTCAGGAAAATGCTTTAGGCGAAAGTAAAACTATTTGGGAAGAAATGCTCAGTGTATTTGCCCCTTTAATTAATATGAGCCAAAAAATAGCAGATTTACAAAAGAAAATGGCTGCAAGTCCCCAAAATGCAGAATTGTTAAAACAATACGACCAATTGCAATTCGACTTTGAACAACAAGGCGGATATACCTATCAAGCTGATATTAAAAGTATTTTAAACGGGTTCAACTTCCCAGAAGCAACTTGGTCAAAAAAGATTGGCAGCCTTTCTGGAGGAGAAAAAACCAGACTGGCATTTGTGAAGCTACTTTTGCGTAAACCACCGCTATTGTTATTGGACGAACCGACCAATTACCTTGATTTAGACACATTAGATTGGCTCGAAAACTACCTAAAAAGCTATGCTGGAGCTATCTTGGTAGTTTCCCACGACCAATATTTTTTGGATAATTTAGCAACTCAAATTTTTGAATTGCAGTTTGGCAAATTAACTGTCTTTAAAGGCAATTATTCCGCATATGTAGCAGAACGCCAACTGCGCAACCGGCAACAAGAAGAAGCTTACGAAAAGCAACAAGAAAAAATCAAAAAAGACGAGGAATTTATACAAAAAAATATCGTCAGAGCTAAAACCACCAAAAGAGCTCAAAGCCGCCGTAAACAATTAGAAAAAATGGACAGGATCACTCCCCCGAAGCACAAAAATAAAGTGCGTATTAATTTCACAAGTGAGCGACCTTCAGGCAAAGAAGTGTTAATTTTACGCAATCTAACCATTGGATATCCGGGAAAAACAATGGTACACGATATTTCCTTACAAATAAATAAAGGCGACCGCGTGGCAGTGATCGGTCAAAATGGTATCGGTAAATCAACTTTGCTCAAAACCATTATGAAAAAGTTAAAGCCTCAGAATGGTGCAATTAAATACGGAGCTGCACTAGACGTTGGCTACTATGACCAAGAATTGCAACTCCTTGATCCTATTAAAACTGTGATTGATACCGTTTGGGACAGACATAAAACGATGCCTGAACGTGATGTTCGTTCAATTTTAGCCAGCTTCTTATTTACCGCAAAAGATATTGATAAAACTGTCGGACAATTATCTGGTGGTCAAAAAGCGAGATTAACGTTAACTGTATTATCACTTGAACACAACAACTTTCTCCTAATGGATGAACCTACGAACCATTTGGATCTTGAAGCCAAGGAAGTTTTGGAAAAAGCATTGCAAGATTTTGACGGCACTTTGTTATTTGTTTCCCATGATCGTTATTTTATCAATCAATTAGCTAATAAAATTGTAGAGATTAAAAACGGCAATGCACAAGTTTATGAGGGTGATTATAATTATTATTTAAACGAGAAAACTAAGCAAAATGCTGTTTCTGCAAGTACGTCTGCTAATGAAGACACAACTGTCATTGATCCCGAAAAAAATAAAAACAAATTGTCCTATCAAGAACAAAAGCTCCGTGATTCACAAAAACGTAAATTACAAAGAGCGGTTGAGAATTCCGAAAACAAGATTGAGGAATTAGAAAAAGAGCAAAAAGATATTCAAAATCAAATGGCTGATCCTGAAATTGCTACCAACTTCGACAAATTAGGTCCTTTGCAGGAGCAGCTTACTGAAGCGCAAAAACAGCTCGCTGAGGCAAATGATGCTTGGGAAAAGGCACTGACTGAACTGGATAGCTTTGACTAAAATAATCCATATTTAGGAAACGCAACAAAAATAGGAATAAATCAGCCTTCTTGTTTACTATTTCTATATTTCAATCTACAGTAAATTACTTTGCTAACTATTAATTAATTTTTTGTTTGCAAAACTTGATAAATGTAGTATTGCTTTAAAACCACAGTAGTTTAAACTTAAAGATAATAATTTTACTGGCTTTATAAAAATAAATTGGGAGGTGCACATGGAAAAATTACGTATTGCTCTTTAATTTTCAATTAGTTAAGGAGGAATAAAAATGAAATATATAGCTGACAAAAATATCGCTATGGAACAACTTATAAATTTATACACAAGCGTTGGTTGGAGTTCCTATACGCAAAATCCTCGGCAACTGCAAAAGGCACTTGCAAATTCGCTTTTTGCTATTGGCGCTTATGATCAAAACCATTTAGTTGTATTAATCAGAGTAGTTGGTGATGGTTTGACCATCATTTATATCCAAGATTTACTGGTTAATCCTGCTTATCAAAGACAAGGAATTGGTACGAAATTAATAAACAGAGTGCTAAAGAAATATAATTCTGTCAGACAGAAAGTTTTGTTGACAGAAAATACCGTTAAAACGCGCAGGTTTTATGAGAGTTGTAATTTTAATCCGTGTGACAAATACAACTTGATCGCTTTCTACAGAGATTTTTAAGAGATAATAAAAAAGGCACATCCAAATGATGTGTCTTTGAAGTTAACCCTCTAGATTGGTGAAGTGCTCCATAATAGTTAGACATTAATCTGACTATTAGGAGCACTTTTTTCATGACTAAATATTCAACTGCTTTGAAAATGGAAATTTGTAGTAAATACTTATCCCACCAAACCTCTTTAGCTAAACTAGAACGCGAATACGGCATTGATCATACCGAGATTAGGGCCTGGGCAGAACGTGCCCGTAAACATGGCTTAGCCGCTTTAAAGGTTACTCACACCCGACAAACTTATTTGCCTGAATTCAAGCTAAATGTGGTACGCTTCTATCATGAACATCACATGGGAGTACTCAGGGTAGCCGCAGTTTTTAATCTTTCGCGGTCAGTAGTAAGACAATGGCTGGCGGCTTATCAGGCTGCAGGCTACTCTGGGCTGCTCCCAAAATCCATGGGGAGACCACCAACCATGACTAAAAAGAAGCGTCAGAAGAAGCTTAAACCCACTAAGAAGCTAACCGAAGTAGAACAATTGCGTCGTCAGGTCGCTGAGCTAGAGGCACAAAAAGCCGACTTAGAATTGGATAACTTAATCCTAAAAAAAGTGGCTGCCCGATATCCGCGCTCACCAACCGGCAAAAAACCAGAATAGCCGTGGAGATTCGGGCTGAGCGACCTGAGGTGCCGTTAAAGCTTTTGCTTGCCAAGCTGCACCTTAACCGCAAAACTTATTACGACAACCGCAGTCACCGATTGAACCGATCAGATAAATACGCTGCTGTTAAAGGCGTAATCAAGTCTATCTTCTACCAAGAAAGTGATGAGACTTACGGTTATCGACGTATGCATGGTGCACTCTTAGATCAAGGCTTTAGCTATGCGCCCAATACCGTGCGCAAGCTGATGCGGCAGCTGGGACTAAAGACCAGAGTCTACAGCAGGCGCACTGCACGCTACAGTTCTTATGCGGGCCCTGCAGGCGTAATCAAGGAAAACATTTTAAAGCAGCGGTTTAATGAAACCAGACCCTACCACGTCTTACACACGGATATTACCGAATACAAGCTGACTTCAGGCAAAAAGGTTTATATTTCACCGGTCATTGATGAGGCCTCACTGGAAATACTGGCTTGTCAAGTCAGCTATTCGCCTAACATGAGGCTGGTTTATGACATGCTGGCAGAGCTCAAGCAAAAACTGCCTGAAACAGCCCAGCCTATTTTGTATTCAGATCAGGGCTTTCAATACCGCAACAACGGCTATCAGGCCCGACTGTGCCAGATGAAGATCAAGCAAAGCATGTCGCGTAAGGGCAACTGCCACGATAATGCGCCGAGAGAAGCTCAACCAGGTCAAAATTGCTTCGTTGGCACAAATGAAAGCAATTCTCGCTGAATACGTTTACTGATTCAACCATATTAGAAGATCAAACAAACTAAAATACACGACTCCGATTAAATATCGGAACCGTGCATTGAGTATTGCGTAATGATAAAATGTCTAACTTTTTAGTTGTACTCCATTCGTTGCACAACTGACAGACCTTATTCTTGTATATCTATAATTTTTTGTAATAGTTTTGCGCGCTCTCTAAACGGTAATTGTTCTAGTCATTCATAAAATTTATTATGATAGAAAGTCAATAATACGTTATGTATTTGTATAAACGAATTAAAAAAAATCATTCATACCAAGCATCCAATCAAAACAACACCTTTGTTTCTTTATGATACTTGCATTTAGTGCTAGAAAACCACCCAAACCAGATAAAAAACCTATATCATTTTCTTTTGTTTTATTAATATCAGGTAATATACAATAATTTTTGAATTTAAATAAGGACATATCTAAATGTGAATTATTTAAATAATATTTAGCATATTCTATACTTCCAAAACCATGACATATACAATAAATGCCTTCATCAATAGAATTAATTGAAGATGGAGTAATTTTATTTAAGAACTCTGCTATTTTATATAATATTTTTTTATCTTCCATTATACTGGCTAAGGGTAACAGACCACAAAGTCCATTACACCAAGAGGTTTGAAGTCTATTTCCACTATTTGGTAGAAAATCATAGAAGTCGTAACTATCATTTGTATATCGATCAATACAATTAATTATTGATTTAGATACATCTTTGTACCACAAATATGTATTATTTGTAATATCGATATTGTTTAAAAAACTTAGTTCATACTCTAGAATTGAAAGAATAATGCCACTTGTACCATGTGCCATTCCTAAATTTTTTAAGCTAAAATTATCATAGACTTTAAACTTGAATAAGTCATTTTTACATATATTTTGCACTGCTTTTTTAAACCGCCAATATTTCATTTCATTTTGATGCGCAATCTTACAGTTACAAATATAAGTTAAAACTCCAGGAAAACCAAATATCCAATCCCCTTTAAACTTACTTTGAAGATCATTTATATTCGTTGTTGACCAAAAATCAAGTAGAAATTCAATAGATTTATAAAACCTCTTATTCAACTCATTCCAAAAGATTTTTTCCTCACCAATTTGTGCCCAAATATCTATTACAGCAGATATTCCTAATGGTCCTGTCAATAATCCAGACGTCGAGGAAGAAATATGTATCTCGTAATTGTTTAAGTCATTTAGATAATTGCATGCCAAAAGTTCAATTTTATTTTTTATTTCATTATTGTTTTCTAAGATATAAAATTGTGCTAAAGCTAGCATAACTCCAGGAAAGCCATCTAATATTGTGTAATGTTCTCTTAGATAATCATTTTTTTTGCCTACTTCAGATAAATAAATACCGAGAAGCTCATTTGTTTCCTTCATTATCATTCTCCTGAAGCCAATAATATTGGCGTAATAGCCTAAACTCTTGTGCTCTCATCTCATCTTCAAATCTAGCCGCACCATTTAATCTATTAAAATGCATATGAATTATACTATCCAGCCAATCTTCCACAGTAGTATTAGATACATTACTATCCAATATTCGTTTAGTTAAAATATTATTTATTTGCTGTATCATTTGTTTCGTTATTCCACTAATCTCACTAATTTCATGATAATCAATTTGCGCTATAAAATTTTCTAAAGCTTTAAACTTTTTCTTTAATTCCTTATCTTTTAGGCTTTTTGTTCTCAGAACTTTTAATTTGATATCTGGATTAATTAATACTGATTTTAAAACTTCTTTTAATTGCCATAAAACAATAGTATCTTTTTGAAGATTATTTAATTTTTTTAGCTTAACAGTCTTTAATATTTCAACAATACATATAGAATCTAACATAAACAGCTTTTCCATATTATCATAAATTTCAGCACCACCATATCTTTCTAATTCACGATAATATGGGACTATTTGGTAATCATCTATAATTGCTTTACTCCGTAAACTTTCTATCCATTCTAAGGCCTGGTTAATTATTCTTTTATCACTATATTTAAATCTGAAGCGTATATGAAATTTTGGATCTGTGTATCTAATAAAAAACCAGTATCTAATTTTATTACTGTTAATAAAATTGAATACTTCTGAAGTAATAAAATTGTTTCCTTCCCCTTTTGGTAAATACAATTTCACATAAAACCAATTAGAAGGATATCGCTTTGATTCATCTTCATGATTTGCATGACAACTCTTTTTATTAGTCAAATTATTATTCATATTGTCAGAATGAAAAGGTATAGTTACCTCGAAAAAAGAATTTGCATATTTATCAAGTCTTTCTTCTAAGTACAAATTTTCTTCAATATTATTTTTATCTTTATGATACTTGATTAACAAAAGCACATCTGTATCTGACCTTAAATCTAAAGGTAAAATTCTATCCAAATGTACTAAATTAATTAAATTTGGTACATTAAGCTCTTTTAACGTAGATCGAACTTTATTAACACTATCTTTTACTATAGCTTTGGGAATTTTCCAACAAGCTGGTGCTACAACAATACTGTTATAAACCATTCTTTTTCTGTACAATCCGGAAAAACTTCTTAATTGAGTAATAAATTCTTCTACTTCCAAATTAGGGCATGTTGCGGTAATAATAAAACGCACTATATCATTTTCAAAACTTGGATTTGCCATATTCTGTTGATCAAAAGCAAGAAACTGGCCCTTATCATCAACAAATTCTATCTTATTATTTTTATTCACTGAAATATATATTTTTGATACAGATATATCTTTATTATTATATCCATTAATAATAATATTATTTGTATAGCGTAATTTATTATAATAAATATTAGCAACTTTATTATTTTTAGGTATATACTGGATAGATGAAAAATAGCTTTTTTCTTTTATATTTTTTATATTAGGATACAAAAAGTAACTAAAACGACCATTAAAATCATTGGCTAAAAGAGATGAAGGATTTTGGCCTAAGATAAATAAATCCTGTTTTTGGTACTTGTAATAGTAAAAATTTAAATCAAAAGATGGGTCTGTATACTCTGGATAAGATTTACTTGTAGATAAATTAATATCAGTAAAATTTTCTAGATGTATTTCATTATTCTTTGTATTTAACGCTATATTAGTTGCTATCCAAGCTGACAACCTTTTTTGATAATTTAGATATTTTTGGCTATATTTTACGTCATAATATGGTGATCCCATTTCACTAAAAACTTGAAGAAGCGAAACAAAATGGTCATAATCGTATCTTTCAGCCAATCTTTCTTTAAATCCATTTAAAATCATAGAATCATAGCCCGGTATTGTTTGCGCATTATGATATAAGAAATTTGCCAAATTTTTTATATCTTTTATATTTGAATCGCTTATATTATTAGTTATATTTTCCCTGTTAATTCCTTCGGAATCTACTATGATTTTTTCCTTAGTATCATGTAGATCACTCATAATACAAAATAAATTTATATATCTTTCACTTCCACCCTTTTTTTCATATTCCTCACCTAAAGATAATACTTGCTTTAGATCATCTATTATAGAAAAGCGATTCCCCAATTTTTCTATATTTTGTATATATCTCTCAAATTCAGAAAGGGCAAAACCTCTTAATGGATACAGTTCACCAATTAATAATCGTTCTATCATTAATTGTTTTAAAATCTTTATAGCGCTATTTATATTAATGTTTTTAACTGAAGATAATAATGTAGAAATGATTTGTATAACTGAAGGATGGTCATCAGTATCAAAAATCCGTATAATAGCTTGTATAATAGCATTTTTTTGATATCTGATCTCTTCATGATCCTTAAAAACAGGATTTTCTCCAATAATATAATTTATTAAATAATTTCCTTTTATAATGGCCGACGCACTGAGTGATATCTTTTGTTTAGGAAACAAATAGATTTGATCAATTACATCGCTATAGACTGCAAGTAACCATTCCGGGCTTAATCTAACATGTCTAATAAAATTTTCTTTATTAGCTTTTTGAATATAATCAGCATTTTTATATACGGAAGAAAAAATTCCAAATGGTGTCGCTCTATTAACAGCTCTTTTTAAATACTCATATGTTGAGAAAAAAGTTGATTTTAGCTTTTTATCATTTAAACTATCAACATTAGAAATTGCTTTAAAAAGAGAAGTAGATGCTACCATTATCGCTTCTTTTATATCAGGTAGCATGCTTACTTTCTTTAATAAAGCCTTATACTCATATTCTTTCGCCTCTGAAAATTCATTAAGTAACACCAATGCTCGTTTACTTTTCGAAAAGTTTGCAGCTCTTACTATAAAACCATTGTTTTTCTTTATATACATAATAATCACCTTTAACAAAAAACTGACAACTTTTAATTTGATCTAACCCCCGAATTAGCTTTCTATTATTTCGAGATTCAAATTAATTGTTGTCAGTTCGTTTATAAAGTATCACCATTCTAACATTAGAATTGATATTTTCACTTCATAAATGTGAATAATATAAAATTATTATTGATTTTTACACCCTGCTATATACCTACCATGGCGGAGTACAGTGCTGTATCGAAGAACCACCACCTGACATTCCGCCAGTATGAGCATCATAAAAATCATCATCCTTTTTCGATAAAAGGTTACCATTTCCTTCAAAACGAATTACTAAGGAGACTTTATCTAACTTTACATCATCACGTTTAATACTATCCAACTGTTCTAATAATTGAGTTTCTGACATTTTTACATCCTCCTTTAAATTTAATTAAATTAATATTAGTACATTAGAAACAAATTGTATATAATAAATTTAATTAATATTAAAATTATTATATTTTTAAGGTGGTATTTATGGGACTATTCCATTATTTCAAGAAAGCAAAATTACCCTTTTGCCTGGTTATCTTTCTAACGATTGCCAAGGCCGGGCTTCTAACTTTAAGCGGCATTGCCAGCGCTAATGCCCTTAGTGCTGTTGCGCGCCTAAATGGCAGGCAGTTTTTCACCTGGATAATAGTCATGGGCGGCGCTAACATCTTTTTCGCGCTCGTAGGCTACTTCTGCCAACTGGCTTCGACTTACCTTAGGCAGGATATCGACACGCTCATTAGGAACGATGTCGCCCGCAGCCTGGCTAATTCAAGCTACAGTTCATTTCATCGTCAAACTACGGCGACCTACACATCATGGCTAACTAACGATATTCAGACCATCAACGAATACGGCATCGGTGATCTGCTCATGATTATCCAGCAAGTCAGTGAGATTATCATGGGATCCATAACGCTGGCCTACTTTCATTACAGCCTGCTTATTGTGACCCTGCTTTTGGCAGTCATTGTGCTGCTTCTGCCGCGTTTTTTTGCAAAATCAATGGCCAGCAGGTCGCTGGCGCTAACCCGCGCAAACGAACGGCTCGTTAACACCGTCACCGATATCCTTGACGGTTTTAATACCCTGTTTTTGGTCAATTTGCCGCACAGAATAATTACTAAAATCGACCACGCATCCAGTGACGTTAAGAAACACGCCGCGGCTTACACCAAGGCAGCAGGCAAATCGCAGTGGCTGACCGACTTGGGTTCGGCCCTGAGCCAGGTGCTCATTCTGGCACAAAGCGGGCTGCTGATCCTGCTGCACCTGACACCTATCGGGACAATTAGCGGCGCGCAATACTTTGCCGGGATAATTTTTGCCGAACTGGGCGGGATCAGCTTTAATTGGCAGGAGTTCAAGTCGCTCAAACCGATAATGAATAAGCTGCAAAGTATCAGGCAAAGCAGCCAAAAGGAAGATAATGCAATTACTGCCGCCGACTCCCCCAGCATCAAGCTGAAGAATCTGTCCTATGCTTATCCGGAAAAAGACAGAGCTGTTCTTACTAATATAACTTTTACCTTTAACGCGCATCAAAAATATGTCCTGCTTGGCGACTCGGCCAGTGGGAAAAGCACGCTGTTAAAGCTGATTAGCGGGCTGCTTACTGATTATCACGGTGAATTATTCTTGGACAGACAAAATTATTGCGCATTATCTGACCGGCAACTGCACCAAAAGATCGGCTACGTTGAGCAAGATCCTTATATTTTTAACGCGAGTGTAAAGTGGAACCTAACATTGGGGCAGGAAGTGAGCACCGAAAAGCTTAATAGCATAATCCGCGCCTGCGGATTGGCCAGCATGATCAAAAAGCTGCCGGCGGGACTGGATACTGTCCTAGACGCCAGGGGCACGTCTCTTTCTGGCGGCCAGAAGCAAAAGATTGCTTTCGCGCGCCAACTACTCCGCGACACGCCGATTTATTTACTGGACGAGGCGACTTCATCACTAGACAAGGAAACCAGCAATGCCTTAGAAATGCTGATTCTGAGCCAGCAAAACAAGACCGTGATCATGGTCACGCATCATTTACAGGATGAAACGGCCCGCCTCGCTGATCAAATCATTAGCATTAACGAACTTAACAATGCTGAGTAAGTTAATAGACAATTTTTGCAGGTAATATTAAAAATTAAAAGTTTTAAATAATTAGAGGTAGCAATTTGAAAAATAGAAATGTTGATTTTGGAATAAAAACATTCATTTTAAAAAACAATTTATCAGACAACAAAATTTATCGGGTAATCAACAATTTTAGCAAGAAAGTCATTTTAGCAAACCAGCATGGCGATTTGTTAACTGTTAATTTGGCTCATACAAATTTGACAAAATTAGGAATAGACAAAATAATAGTCGGAGATTACGTTAGTTATTCGCCAATTGAAGGTAAAATCACTAAAGTTTACCCTCGAGATAATATACTCTCTAAGGTAACCAGCAGTGCTGAAAAAAGCTGGCACGTTAAAAGCCAAAAGCAACTCCTTGCATCCAATGTTGACGAAATTTGGGTAATGATTGCTGTTGATCAGCGTTTTACAATAGAAAAACTAGAGCGCTATTTAGAAACATTTCGTATATCTGATCGCGATCCAATAATTTTATTATCAAAAGCTGATCATATAACTGAATATAAGGAGATAAAAAACAAAATTGGTCAAGCTTATCCTACTTTAAAAGTTAGAACGGTTTCTGCATATCTGCCGGAAACTATACAGCAAATTAAAAAAATGCTAATTAAAGGGCATACTATTGCAGTAGTGGGAGCTTCTGGTGTAGGTAAATCAACTTTATTAAATAATTTAGCAGGTAAAGATGTGAACAAGGTTAGTAACGTGCGCAGCGGCGATCAAAAAGGCAGGCATACTACAACAAGTATCACCCTTAATGCACTGCCTGATTTAGATATTTATTACATCGATACTCCCGGATTTAAGGCTATTAACAGTACAGCGCAAAAAAGCAATCCAGCAGTCTTCAATGATATTGAAGCCTTAGCAAAGAATTGTAAATTTAGAAATTGCAGCCACCTGTCAGAGCCAAAATGCGCTGTCAAAGCAGCCGTTCAAGAAGGCACCATAACTGAAGAACATTATCAAAGCTATATCAATTTCGAAAAAAGAAACAAAAAATAATATAATTTATTTTACTAAATTATTACACTAAGAAACAAATTAGACTTTTAGATGATTGGTTAGAAAGGCCGTAATCAAAATGAAACTTAATGATATTGAAGATAGTTTTTCATCAATTCCAGAAGATGAAAAGTAATTATTGATACTATGGCTGAGCTTTATGCCGAAAGGATTAAACATCACATTTCACAAAAAGAATTTTCTGAAAGGATAAATATAAAGCAACCTCAGCTAGCCAAACTAGAAATGTTGGATTCTGTCCCTACCTTAGTAACACTGAATAGATACGCACTTGGTTTGGGATTGAAATTAAAAATTGGTTTAGTCCCTGCTTAATACATTTACAATATTCCGAATAGTTAGTTGAATTACTTATAAGTCACTTTTACTAAATAAAATAAACCCATAAGATGTTCAAGGCGAAGTTAACCCTCTAGATTGGACCAAAATCCATCTGAAGGGTTTTACTATGGTTAAATTTACCGTCAAACAAAAATTACAGGCGCTTAACTTGCTCAAAGAAGGCTACAGCAGCTGTTCTGTGGCGCAAATGATTGGCACCGGATCACATCAACTAATTGATACCTGGGCTGCGCAATACCAGCACTTTGGTGTTAAGGGCCTAGAAATTCGGCACACCTCGCAAAATTATCGTGGTCAATTCAAGCTCCAAGTCTTAAACTGGAGAAAAGAACATGACGAGACCTATCAAAATACCGCCATTCACTTCAAAATTGCCACACCCAGCTTAATTTGTACTTGGCAAAAACGTTTTGATGAAGGCGGGCTTGATGCGCTATTTACCAAACGAGGCCGACCACCAATGAACAAATTGCCTAAAAAACCAGTTAAGTATACCAGCAGCGAGTTATCTGAATTAGAGCGGCTGCGCTTAGAAAACCGTCAGCTCCACATTGAGAACGACTACCTAAAAAAAGTCGAAGCCTTAGCTCGGCGCAAAGACGCTCAACGCAAGAAGAACGGACCATCATCCAAGAGCTAAGGCATGAGCACAACTATCAACTGCAAGAACTATTGCACTATAGCTTTTTAGCCAAGAGCACCTACGAGTATCACCCGCGCAGCAGGCGGAAAAAATACAGCGATCTGGCTTTACTGTCGCTGATTAAAGTGGTTAAAAGGCATAATCCCATCGGCTACCTGCCCATGACTGACACGCTAAAAATCAAGTACGGCTTGCAGGTGAACCATAAACGCATTTATCGCCTGATGAAGGAGCACAAGCTGCTGGCCCGCAAATACAACTTGCGTGCAGGCAAGTATGATTCATCAAAAGGTCCGCAAGGCAAGAAGGCGAAGAACCGCTTCCACCAGAAGTTTAAGATCGATCGGCCCTACCAAAAGGTAGTCACCAATATCAGCGAGTTTCGCTATGGCAATAAGAGCATGAGCGAACGGTTATATTTCTCGCCCTTTAAAGATCTTTACAGCGGTGAAATCATCAGTTACACCATCAGTCAGTGGCCGCAGACCAAATATGTTCTAGATGGACTCAAGCAGGTTTTGGCGATCCGGCCCAAACTGCCTTACCGCATGACGATTCACAGCGATCAGGGCATTCAATACCAGTCCAAAGCATATTGTCAGACCCTAAAGCAGCACCACGTTTTTCAAAGTATGTCGCGACGGGCGACCTGCCACGACAATGCGGCCTGCGAGAGTCTCTTTCACATCATGAAGGTTGAGCTAGACTACTACACCTATACCTATCCTACTAAGAAGGCGCTGCAGGAGGCCATGGAAAAATGGATCAAATACTACAATCAAGCTAGAATCAGGCACACGCTAAAAGGCCGCACCCCGATTGAATATCGGAATACGGCCTTAGCAAACATGAATTAATGTTAACGTCCAATTCTAGGGGTTAACTTCACTTTTTATTATTTACTTTATTTCAACATTTCGGATGCGTAAGGTAATTCTAAAGATGGATCAGCATCCAAAGTAAGGTCAGCAAATTTTCCTTCCTGATATAAATTGTATGCCGCTGCACCAATCATCGCGGCATTATCACCGCAAAGCTTTAAATCAGGCAAAATAACTTTAGGTTGCAGATTTTGCGGTAAACTTGCTATTTCACTGTTCATTCTGTCCCGTAAACCATGGTTAGCGGCTACACCACCACCCATAATAAAGGTTTGGGGCTGATACTGCTTAATAGCCCTAATCGTTTTAGTTGCTAAAACATCAATTACTGCGGCTTGAAAACTGGCTGCTAAGTCGTATTTATTTAGTTTTTGGTTAATTTGTTCAGCGTGATGACAAGTATTAATGAACGCACTCTTTAAACCAGAAAAAGAAAAATCATAATCTTCTTCTTTAATCATTGCACGGGGAAAATCAAAGGTATCCTGCCCCTGATGAGCCCATTCATCTATTGTTTTACCAGCTGGATAATTAACCCCTAAAACTCGTCCAATCTTATCATAAGCTTCTCCTGCCGCATCATCTCTAGTATCACCAACGATTTCAAAATGTGTCGGATCTTTAAGCAAAACGATCTCAGTATGACCACCAGAAACTTGCAGTGCAAGTGCCGGATAAACTATTTCTTCTTTTAACTGCGCCGCCATAATATGACCCATAATATGATCAACGCCAATTAAAGGGATGCCTGTAGCCATTGAAGCGGCTTTAGCGGCACTGACACCGATTAAAAGTGCCCCAATTAAACCCGGACCACAGGTGACAGCAATTGCATCTATATCTTGCCATGTGGCGTTTGCCTTGCTTAAAGCCTCATTGGTAATTTGAGTAATAACTTCAATGTGATGACGACTAGCAACTTCAGGAACAACACCGCCAAAACGTTGATGACTTTTAATTTGTGTTGCAACAATCATACTCTCTACTACTCTGCCGTTTTTTACAACAGACGTTGAAGTTTCATCACATGAACTCTCAAAAGCTAAAATACGGATGTCTTTTTTATTTGTCACTTCTATTTCCTTTCTTTAATCGTCTGTCAATTTGAGCACCATATTCAGCCCATTTTGATGGGAATCTTGATAGTAATTAGGCCAAATAAAAGTTACTACAAAGC
Organism: Lactobacillus sp. wkB8; assembly: GCF_000761135.1. Classification (NCBI taxonomy): domain Bacteria; kingdom Bacillati; phylum Bacillota; class Bacilli; order Lactobacillales; family Lactobacillaceae; genus Lactobacillus; species Lactobacillus sp. wkB8. Next base: position 1,347,092 of record NZ_CP009531.1, read on the forward strand.
CTAGTTTTTGGTATAAATTTTGAGCAGCCAAATTATCCGCTCTTACCTCTAAACTAAGCTCCTTACATTTTTTATTTTTAGCAATATCAATTGCCAAATTCATTAAATACGTCCCCAACCCAAGTTTCTGCCAAGCTGAATCCACCATCAAGATAGTAATATGAGCTTCACTTCTGTTAAATCTGATACCAATCACTGCTAGCAAAATGTTTGAGTGCGCTACTACTATATAAAGTGCATTAACCTTAGTTAATTCTGTTTGAAAAATGGACATTGTCCAAGGCGTTTGACCTTGATAAAGGCTTTTTTCTAAAACCACTAATGCAGCAATATCTTTTGGTTCAGCTTTTCTAATATCCAAAACGGAATCATTGATGGTAATTTTAGTTGGTGCAAATCTTATTTTTCTTTCTTGTTCTCTTGAAAGTAAAAAAGACCTGAAAAAGTTAAACTTCTTCCACATAATTGTTATCAGGCTCGTAAGCTTTCCCGGTCTTTTTGTGCCAATCAATTTCTGCTTGTGTACGCCGCAAATAGTTTGGCAAAAGTTTATCAGGATCGTCAGCCTCAGCTTTGCAAGCAAGTCGACCGATCAGGCCAGCATGAACGGCATTTTGCTTTTCTTCCGCAAAACTAAATTCTACATTCAGCTTTTTTATATTTTCTTTTTGCTTTTCAAAACCTGAACCTACAAAAATAATTTTAGGGCAACTATTTTTTGCATAGTATTCTTTGACCGCACTCAGCAAAGTATCAACGTGATAGTGTCCGTCGGGAATTACACAAAGTGGTGAACTACCAGTCATACTATTAACATAGGCACCGGCAAAATAGTTATCATTGCGGGCGTCAATGCCAGCGACAATTAAAGCCTCGCTCTCCTCACAACTTGCTGCCAAAGCTTGTAATGTAGAAACTCCAACCACATCTTTATGAAGTATACTGGCAAACATTTTAGCAGTGGTAACCCCAATACGTAAACCGGTGTATGAACCCGGGCCAATAGCCACAGCAAAACGATCAACTTCGGACAAAGTTAATTTATTTTCTTTTAGAATTTCAGCAATTAACGGGTCTAAGTGCGCACTGTGATTACGGGCATCATACTCATTTTTTTCCGCAACAATTTTATTGTTGTCATTCAAAGCCACACTAAGATTGTTTGTCGCAGTCGACATACTTAAAATTTTCATTCTAAAATTTTTACTCTTTTCAAAATTACCTTTTGATTTTAACACGCGAAATAGCGTTCAAAACAAAGTAACTAATAATCATCTCTAACCACGGAGTAATTGCCTCTTTTGGTATCCGTTGAATAAGGGCAACGCGAAAGTCCATCCCGTATAAAAGGTGAACCCATAAAGTATTTAACCCAATATTAACAACAACAGTTACTAACAGAGTTGCAAGAATTATCCGCCAAATTTTGACTGGTTTTTGATAAAACACCAAGCCATAGATAAATGGTCCGACCATTGCACTTAATGTAAAGCCGAGAAAGAACCCACCTTGGTTGCCAAATAGAGCAGATGAAACTAAATCACCTATTCCACCGCCTACACTACCCCAGACCGGACCAAAAAGGTAACCCAGCATCACACTGCCTATGAAACCCAGACTAACGTGCACAATAGTCGTACCAACTGTAAAACGACTAAGAATAATTTTCATTGCGACAATAATACCCAAAAGTACTAGATCGCGCAATTCAACCTTAAGCATTTCTTTAATAGTCATTTGCAGCACTTTCTTTCTTTAATTAAAATTGTGTATCAACACAAAAATTAATTATATTATAACTTGCGCCAGATTAGTTCACAAACAGCTTTATCTTTTTTATCGTCATCAGCAATTGTATGAAATGTTTTGACACTGTCTCCATCATCAACTATGCTCACACAAGCATACGGAGTTTGAGCATAACGCACTTCTAAATTAAACTTGACATCAATAGTTTGGATAATATGCTCTTTTAAAAAGTCCCGATCAAGCGTGTCAAGAAACCAATTAAAATAATGGCCGTTAGTCATATGATGATTAGTGTCCAAATCATCATATCTTACCCGATACTGCCGCTTTTTCTCGTAATTTTCCTGAACTCGCAGTCTTGGAAAACGAGGCAGCTTTTTTAATAGCGGAACACCAAGCTCAACCATCATTTCCTTGTCAGTTGAAACCAGCTTACGCGTTTTTAAGTCAAATAAAACCCACTCACTTTTAACACTAATCAATTCATTCCCGTTCTGATCCGTAAAAACATAATTACGGTATTCTAAGAAACGGTTATAGCCAACCGGTTCAGTGGTCAATTCAATCATTTCATTCGGCTTGGGCATACGTGTAACATCAATATGATATTGGGTTACTACCCAACCTAAACCCCTTTTGGTCAGAGCGTTAGTACTTCCATTACCTGAGTCCAACTGGTGTTCTGAAACACTCATCATGAGATCAATCATTGCCGGCAACTTTAAATTTTTGTTTTCATCACATTCATAAAAGTTAACCAAATGTTTTTCACTATATTTCATAATATGCACCTACTTTTGATGATAACGATCATATAATTCATTCTTAGATATATGATTATTTTGTGCAACCTCTTTGATGGCTGTCTTCTTGCTTTCACCGTTTGCTACTAATTCATTTACCAAATCTATCAATTCAGCCCAAGATAATTGTTCCGATTGCTGGGTGTTAGGCGAAACCAAAATTACAAATTCGCCTCGTGGTGCTTGCTCTTTAAAGTAAGCAGTAACTTCACTAATTGTGCCCCTGATAAATTCTTCGTGAATTTTAGTTAATTCTCGTGCTGCTACTATTTTACGATCTGAATCAAAGATAGTAGCCATATTAGCCAAAGTTTTAACTAACCTGTGGGGAGCTTCATAAAAAATTGAGGTAGCATGTGCTTTGTTCATTTGCTCAAAGAAAGGCTGTTGCTCACCTTTTTTACGAGGTAAAAAACCATAATAAGTAAATGGCTGGGCGTCAAAACCAGAAGCAATTAAAGCCGTAGCAAATGCAGAAGGGCCTGGAAGTGGAACCACCGGGATATTATTTTTAATACATTCCTGCACCAGAATATATCCCGGATCCGAAATAACCGGCATCCCAGCATCACTAATTTCAGCAATTACCGCACCTTTTTGCATCAAAGAGACTAGTTCTGGGGCCCGTTCTTTTGAATTATACTTATGAAAAGACAGCATCCGATTGTGTACGCCAATCTTTTCAAGGAGTATTCCGCTAGTTCTGGTGTCTTCGGCTGCAATATAGTCGGCTTCTTGTAAAATTCTTTTTGCTCTAATTGTAATATCATCAAGATTGCCTATTGGTGTTGGCACCAAATAAAGCTTACCAGCTTCTTGAGCATAACTGCTTTGCCTCTGCATTCAATCAATCCTTTAATGTTTTTTCTTCTTTTCGCCAAAGTTATCTAAGATATCAAGGCAAAACATGCAATCAGTATTCGGATCCCTGTGAGAGCCGTAATACATGTTACAAATATGGTAACCTGAACTATAAATTTGGCGTAGAGATTCAAGGCCACTTTGAGTTTTAACGGTATTATTGTGGGCATTATTCATTTTGTCCATTTTTTCGCGCAGCAACTGATTCTCTACTTTTAATTCTGTATTTTCTTTTAAAGTTTCTAAAAAACTATTCTCTAAACTTTCGATTGTTTTGGTCATATTGACCATTGAATCGTGAAGCTGCTCCAATTTTGAATAAGAATCCACTATTTACACCTACCGTTTCCATTGCAAAGCAAGATAATCAAGTAAATTGCGCAAGCTAACATTACTATATTGCATCTTATCGAGCTCAAGTAAATCTCTTAGCATTCTTGCTCCATCTTGTTGTTTGCCATTCATTAATTCTGTTTGCGCCCATTTTTTCAGTAAGAAAAAAATATATTTTTGCTCATTTTTACTTTTAGCCATTTCTGCCAATTGATGTGCGCTTACTAGTGCTAAAGAGCTACTTTCAAGCACTTCCTGATAAAAATACTTGGTTTTCTGTTCTAACTTGCTAGTATCCCCTAAATCATTAACATCGTTGGGACTAAAGCCATTTGCTAAAAGTTCTTCAGTTTTACTATTTATTGCTTCATTAGTCGTGAAATTTATGATTTGAGTACGTGAACGAATCGTGGGTAAAATTTGATCAGTATTATTTGTAATTAAAATTGTAACCACAGGCGCAACGGGTTCTTCTAATAAATTAAGCAAGGCATTAGCCGCAGACAAAGTTAATTTTTGTGCTTCATTTATAAAAAAGAACCGCACATTACTTTGCACAGGACTCTTAGCCAATTCTTCTTTTAATAGACGAACTTGATCAATCCCCAAGCTTTGTTTGCCTTCCGGCTCAACCAGTAAAACATCAGGATGGTTACCCGAAATAATCTGCCGGCAATTTTGACATGATCCATCCGGTTTATTTTTACCAGTACAATTAAAAAGGCAAGCCAGCCAGTATGCTGTGTTTAAAGCTTGAACTTCATTTGCATCAACAAATAAATAACTATGCGCCAATTTATTTTGTTCAAACGCTTGACGCAAAAATTCAGCCTGCTTCGCACCCTTTTCAGCAATGTTAACAATCATTAGAATTGTTTAAACTCTTCTACTGGCAAAACAAAACAAGTGGCTCCGCCAACAGTAATTTTGATTGGTTGACTGTTCATTTCAAAACCCGTCATTGTCATATTAGGATTCATATATTCTTCACGGGCCTTAGATTCTTCCTTGATAATGCGCAAAACCTGCTTAACATGCTTATCGTCTATACCGATTAGAAAAGTGGTATTACCTTCACTGAGAAAGCCGCCTGTTGTAGCAAGCTTGGTCGCACGAATGCTTTCTTTAACAAATGTATGTTGTAACCTGTTAGCGTCTTCTTTTTGCACAATTGCTACTATTAACTTCATTTTAATCAGTCCTTTAACAAATCTGCTGGTAAATGGTTTGCAATAATTTTAACACAATCTGCTACAACTAAATTTAGGGCTTTATTTGCATCAACTATTTTGATCCTATCAGGATAAGCAGCATTTACTTCGTGATAGCCTTCATAAACCTTTTGGTGAAAGAGTAATTGTTCTTGCTCTAACCGATCTTCCTGACCTGCCCGCTCCTGAGCAATTCTGGCTAGGCCTATTTGGGGCTTAATGTCTAAAAAAATAGTTAAATCTGGTTCGATTTTACTGGTAGCAAAATCGTTAATTTGCTTGACAGCCGCAATACCCAAATTTCTACCTGCGCCTTGATAAGCTAAAGAGCTGTCAACAAAGCGGTCAGAGAAAACCACTTTTCCTGCTTTAAGCGCCGGAATTACTGTTTCAAACATATGTTGACTGCGCGCAGCTGCATACAACAAGGCTTCAGTTTTGGCAGACATTTCTTCATTAACTGGATCTAAAATCAATTGGCGAATTTTTTCGGCAATTTTTGAACCTCCAGGTTCACGAGTCACTAGATATTGTGTTTTAAGTCTAGGACTTATTTGCTCTACCACTTGCTTTAAAACTGTACTTTTTCCTGAACCATCCGGCCCTTCAAAACTAATAAAATAACTTTTCATAAATCTCTCCATGTCTCTATTTTACAAGAGTTCTTTTTATATGAACACCCCAACGTACTTTTAATTTTTTAGTAAAATAAAAAGCCCTCAAGATAAGGACTTTTATTCAGAAATTGCATTGGTGAAACCACTAAATCTTGTATGCCGCAAACGTGCTTCATCATATAAAAAAGAGTATTTTGCACGTAAAATTTTGCCTGAAATTACATTATCTTCTGACATATCTAGTGTTGTTGGATCGAGATTTTTTTGTACAGCGATTTGTTCTTGTAAATTTTCGATGATAGTCATTAACCACTCATCGCCCATATTTTTAACTTTATTTTTTGCCATTAGATTGATGTTCTCCCCTGTACTGCGCGTTTCAAAGTAATTGAGTTAGCATATTCAATGTCGCTGCCAACAGCTAACCCAGCAGCCAACCTAGTTACTTTAATGCCAGCGGGTTTAATTAATTTACTAATATACATTGCAGTTGATTCACCTTCTGGAGTTGAATTTAAGGCTAGAATCACTTCTTTAACATCATCATGCTTTTGTAAACGAACTATTAATGACTTAATGTTTATTTCTTCTGGTCCAATACCATCCATTGGTGACAAAACACCATGTAAAACATGGTACAAGCCGCTATATTCACCCATATCCTCAAAAGCCATGACATCCTTAGGTTGTTCAACCACCATAATAGTCGATTGGTCGCGAGCAGGATTGCTGCAAATGGAGCAAGGATCTTTTTCAGTAATATTGCCACAAATAGAGCAGCGATGGAGTTTCTCCTTTACTTCGGATAAGGCGGTACTAAAATCTCGAACATCATTATCTGGCATGTCTAAAGTATAAAATGCAAGCCGAGTTGCTGTTTTTTCACCAATACCAGGTAATTTCATATATGAATCAATTAAATGCGCAATTGGTGCTGGATATTGCAATTAAATCATACCCTTCGTGTATTTGCCTAAACTTTTTTGTGTAGCCTGATCGATTTCTTCTAAACCTTTGTTGACTGCATCAATAACTAAATCTTGCAACATGTCAGGATCATCTGGGTCTATTGCATCTTTATTGATAGCAATATTTTTCAATTTTCGATCTCCGCTAAAAGTGGCTACAACTAAATCATCAGCAGACTTGCCCACAAATTCCTGAGCAGTAATATTTTGTTGTTCTTGAGCCATTTGTTCTTGCAACTTTTTAGCCTGTTTCATCATTTGTTGCATGTTCATGCCACCCATAGCGCCAAAATTAGGTCTTTTACTCATATTAATTTCTCCTTTTAATTCTAATCTTTAATATTTACAGTGTCACCGAATAACTCTTTAGCTTTTTTTACTACTTCGTCATTTGCTTCATCATGTTCCTGGTCAGCATCCTTATGCTTTTGTTTATTTAAAAGCTCTTGACCATGTTTTTGCAAAAATTCCTTACGCACGGTAGACCAATCTTCATCGGGTACCAACACTATCTCATAATTGTGCTTAGTAAATTTGGCAATTTCAGCTGTCAACACATCTATTAAATTATCATCTTCACTTGCCTTTTCAAACCAAAGAGCATATTTACATTTCATCACTACTTGATCCGAACTAGCTGCAACAGGCTTAAGAACGTCTAATAAAGCACGCTGCGACACACCTAAAACTGACTGCAAATCAGGCCAAACGTTTCTAATAGCCAGCAGATTTTCCTTCGTGGCATTTTCCAGAACATGATAAACCTGCTTGCGATTGAGTTCGTTAGCTCTTTTCTTATTACTAGCAGTTTTTCTCACCTTTTTCGGCGGCTTGGCATTAGCTTTCTTATTTTTGTCAGCATTTGACTGATCGGCAACAACGGTATCCAAATGAAAAATTTGGTCGCTGTTCTTAGTTTGATTTTTAGTTAAAAGATTAACTTTCTTGACCAAACTAGCAACTTGTTTCTTTAATGCCGCTATTTCTTCTCTTAGCTCCGGTTTTTGAGCACTGCTTTTTTCTTGTTCAGCCGTAATAATGGCAGAGTCAGATTCTTGCTCTTTTGCACTAGTACTTTCAACCAAAAACACTTCTAAGGGAATTTGCTGTTGATTAGTATAGCGCAAATCGTTCAGAGCGGTATTAGCAGCAGCTATTAACTGAAAATAACGTTCAGCAGGAATATTCTTAATTTTTTGAACAAAGTCTTTATTCAAGAAATTGTTTTGACTGCTATCTTTCGTTTTAACAATCATCAAAGCACCGGTAGCCATTGCTATCAGTTCATCTAAAATGTTTTTGGAACTGGCACCATTTTTGAATTCTGCTTGCGCCAGTGATATTGCCTGAGCTGCATCCCTGTTTAAAATCGCCAGCAAAATCTGCTCAATTTTTTCTTGATCAGCAAAACCGGTAATTTCCAAAGCTGCGTCATATTTAACTTTGTTTTTATCGAAACTTAAAAGCTGATCTAAAATGCTCAGAGCATCCCTCATACCACCATCGGCTACTTGTGCGATCACTCCCAGAGCTTTATCGTCATAGCCAATTTTTTCTTGATCTAAAATATATTTCATACGTTTTTCCATGTCGGCTTGAGAAATACGTTTGAAATTGTAGCGCTGTGTCCGTGAAATAATGGTTGCCGGTACTTTTTGCAGTTCAGTAGTGGCCAGGATAAAGACGACATGCTCTGGTGGTTCTTCTAAAGTTTTAAGCAAAGCATTAAATGCACCCATAGACAACATGTGGACCTCATCTATGATATAAACTTTGTATTTACCCTGAGTAGGCGCATACTTCACCTTATCCCGAATATCACGTATTTCGTCAACACCATTATTGGAAGCCGCATCAATTTCTATGATATCCGCCATAACGCCTTTATCTGCTGCTTTGCAATTTGCGCATTCGTTACAAGGCTCGCCATCTTTAAGATTTGTACAATTTAACGCCTTGGCCAAAATTTTAGCACAGGACGTTTTACCAGTTCCACGAGGCCCAGCAAATAAAAAGGCATGTGAGATTGTCCCACGCTTAATTGCATTTTTCAAAGTTTCCGTAATATCATCTTGACCAATTACACTGTCAAAAGTGCGCGGTCTCCATTTGCGGTATAACGCTTGATAAGCCATAGATCAGTCTTCCCTAGTAAAAAACTCTTAACTCTTGCGAAAGAGTTAAGAGTTTGTAATTGTCTAATAAAAGGCACATGCCCGAGCAACCTTAGTGCTGCTACCTTCCGGTCCTGACACGCTTTGGAGGTCAAACATTGCCCATAAGATATATTAACGTATTTTATGGTATATTTCCACTAATTTGCGAAATTTTTACTTGTGTCTTTTGCAGCTTTTTGTTTTCGCCTGATATCCTTGAAAAAGCTCTTTAACATTTGACTGGCTTCTTCTCGATAAAGTCCCCGAACAACATTTGGATGATGATTAAATTTTGCTACTTCAAAAAGGTTAACCACACTGCCCGCTGCACCAGCTTTAGGATCAAGTGCTCCAAAGTAAACATTTTTAATACGAGAGTTAATGATCGCACCAGCACACATAGGACAAGGTTCCAATGTAACGAATAAACTACAGTCAATTAAACGCCAAGTGCCAAGCTTTAAGCACGCTTGCCTAATTGCTATCATCTCAGCATGTTGAGTCGCGTCTTGGTCTAATTCGCGCCGATTAAAGCCTTCTCCGATAACTTGCCCATCGGGAGCCACCACAATCGCACCAATGGGAACTTCGCCTAAAGTTTGTGCTTTTTGGGCCTGTTCAAAAGCCAGCTGCATCAAATTCTTTTTCTCTGCGCTTGAAAATGACATTAATTATTCACCGCCTGCAATACGTAATAACCTTTATCCCTTTTTAAAATTGTACAGTTCCCAAAAGTTTTAGTTAGCAATTTGCGAGCGCTGGGTTCACCCTGTTTTTTCTGAATTACTACTAATAAAACTCCACCACCAACTAAATGACTTTTTGCACCAGATAAAATATTAGAAACTACTGTTTTACCAGCTCGAATTGGTGGATTAGTCACAATTAAACCGTATTTTTTCTCTGGAGCAATGTTGCTATACACGTCAGAAACAAAAATTGCCACATTATCTATATGGTTAAGCTCAGCATTCTTTTTGGCTAGATCTAATCCACGCTGGTTAACGTCTACCATCTCGACAGTTTGCGTCGGCCAAAATTTGGCTGCAAAAAGACCGAGAGGACCGTACCCGGTTCCTACATCCAGAATATTATTTGAGGGAAAATTGACATCAGGCATTTTTTTGATTAAAACGCCTGAGCCATAGTCCACCCGCATTTTTGAAAAAACTCCGGCATCAGTAGTAAATTTTAAATCAATATCATTAACCCGGTAATCAACAACATGCTCATCATGCTGTGAAGTCGGGTTTTCCGCATAGTACATTTGGTTATTTTGTTCAGTCATCGTTTGCTTCATTCCTTAGTACTTTATTTAGATAATTCTAGCGAACATGTCAATTTTTGCAAATAAAATAAAAAATCTAATTATGCCCTATATTTTTTTAAAACATAATTAGATTTACTATTTTCAATGTTAAGACATTTGATGAACTTTAACGGTCTTGGTTACTGGAAATACGCGTTTGGCGTAGTAATATGGCCGGAAATTAGCATTCCACACTGTAACACCGGCATTAGGCCAAGAATGTAAAACTTTATTATTACCTAAATAAATTCCAACGTGATAACAAATTGGCTTTGGACGGCCATAAAAAATTAAGTCGCCACGCTTTAATTTATTGAGGCTAACTGTTTGCAAAGTTGGACTTTGAACAAATGACCGACAACCCCACTCATGTGTAGCATGCCATTTTGGATTTGCTGGGGATGGATCAATCCCTGTTGCGTACATGCATTGCATTACTAAACCTGAGCAATCTACAGAAGTGCCCGGTTTTTTAGTAGTAAAATCAACCCATGCTGTACCCGCTTTTTGATATTGGTAACCACGTTTTATGAAAGCTTTAACGTAATCACTTCTAGTAGAAGCATAATTTAAGCTCTTATCAAGGGGACTGGTATAAAAACCTTTGAGATGTAAGCTTTTCATGTGTAACTGGCGATATTTTTTAGGTATTTGGTACCGACGAACCGTACTGATTGTTATCTTACTGCTCTTAGCTGCAGTCCAAGTATTAGTTTCAGGGGAAACTAAACGCCAGGTAGAGTGTTTATGATGGTACCAAGCCGCAGGATAAGTCAATTTAAGACTTCCGTCATCATCAGTCATATATTTTTTAACATTAATATATTTTTTCCCATTCCATTTTTGTAAAGTAACAGGTCTTTTCTCAGGGCTGTTTAGCTTAATTAGATCAGTAATTTTATCTCCTGCCGTCCACTTGAATTTTGTGTGGAGTTGCTTAAAAACAGTTTTACTTACTGTGGGAACTTTCGGTTCTTCAGGTATTTTAGAGGTATCATTTTGACCAGAATTAGTGCCATCTGTGGTACCAACGTCATTACTTGTATTATCGTTATTTTTATCAGAGTCTACTTTGTTATCAGACAACTGATTATTTTTATCCGTCTGCGAATTGTTAGTTACAGAAGGATCAATAGCATCAGCTGTCACAACGCTTGTTCCCACATTTGCTAGTAAAGTGATTGCCGCAATTCCCACAAATATTTGCTTTCTATATTTCATAAATTTCCTCTTTTATCTTCAAATAAAAACATAAAATAATATAAATCACATATTAATTTAATAACTTAATGCTCTATATCCATCACGGTTCCAATAGCTGGTAAAAGCAACACTACTGATTTGTGCTTTTGCTCCGGTCCACGGATCATTATAATAAAGCTGTTGATTATGATAGCCAGTCAAAGTAAGTGCGTGATTAGAGAAACCATCCATACCATTTACCCAAACGACTACCAAATGTGAATGAAGCAGTTTGTTTTTAATGGCGCTTAAGCCATAACCAGTCATAATTTTAGCTTTTCCCAGATACTTTTTGACGACGCCCTTTAGTCCGCCTGGAGCTACCCAATAGCCTTCAGGATATGCTTTATAAGGAGAACCAATAAATCCTTTATTAGGATCGCTGCTACGCGGGGTTTCATTTGCGATTTTTAATTTTGACACTTTCTTGCCAGCAAAATTAATCATCATTGTAGCTGCTGTCATTTCACAACCAGTTGGTAATTCTGGTCTTTGACAAATACACTGGGCATAGTTTCTGATGCCTTTAACTACGCCTTTTTTAATCCAATAATAAGCTTTTTTGGTAGATATTGATTTCTCACTTCTTTTACCATTAGGCTGATAATAACTATAAGTAGATTTATGGGGCGTCTTTCTTAATCCACTGAGCAAAACTCCGTGTTTATTAAATAAATAATGGTCCTTTTTTATTTTTACGAGCCCTTTGACTTTTTTATTATTTTTGTAAAAATATTGCTTTTTGCCCTTTTTTACCCAACCTTGTTTAATCTTTGGTTTTACCTGTGGAGGTTGCTTATTTTCGTCATTTTTTGGAGTTTCATTATCCTGCTTATTTTGGTTATTATTATCTCCAGTTTTATCGTCATTTACATTAGAATTATTGTTGTTGTTTTCAGCTTTATTTTTATCTTCGGTATTATTATTTTGACTACTAGCTGTCGCATTCCCAGAATAATCACTGGCGTCCGCTTTTACGGGATTTGCCGCTTGTATTTCAAATAAAGAAATAATAAATACTAACCAAAAAATATATCTTTTTTTCATTAGATTTAACCTTGATATTGTAAATTCAATTGCAAAAACAAATCGGTCTGTAAGACAGATTAGAACTATTAATTAAATCACTTATTAGTCACATCTTAATTTGTTACTACCGATTGGCTTTTTAATGTTCATCTTTAATATATAACGCCAACTGACGAACAAATTTGACCACTGTCTTTATCCGCTAACGCACCAAGACCAATTGTTTTATCGTTAGGATCAAGTAAAATATCCCGATGTCCCCAATTAGATTGCGCATCATTATAAATATATTCATAAAGCATGTTATCAGCAACTAATGCACTGCTGGCATTATTTTCAGCATTAATCAGCTCGTTATTTGAATGATCTACGGTTGCACCCCAAGGAAAAGCGGCTATACATTCAGCAGTAGTTTTACGCACGACACCTGCTTTATTGAAAAAATCATTCAAAATGAAATTACCGGCAGAATCATTATGCGAAAAATTGGCAGGTAATAATTTGGTTCTTTCTTGAACAATCTCATCAAGCCGGGGATCTTCCATAACTGCACTTAGCCCCCGCTGTGCTCTCTCCTTATTCAATTCTTTCAGAAACTCTTGTCTAAATTCAGTGATTGAAAAATTAGCAATTGTAGGAAATTCATGTTCAGTTTGTGTTTGGTTGTCAGAATTAGTCAGTTTATTTGAATTTGGCAGTTTTGTCTGTTTCTTGAGCTTTTTAGCTTTAGATTTTACTTTTGTTTTAGTAACCAATTTTGCCAAGACAAACTTATCTTTAGTGACAAGATAAAATTTTTGACCCTTAATCTTTTTAGTTTTAAAGGATACTGCTATTCTTTGACCCTTTTTCAATATTTTCTTTTTTAGTTTGCCTCCCCTTTTATCGTATAAATACGTTTTCTTTTTAACTATAACTGTTTTTTTAGTAGGAGAATTTAAAGCAGCGGTACCAGAAGTATTTTTAGCATTTATTGGTGTTGCTAATGTAGATAAACCTATTGTTAAGCATGATACAGCCGAAAAAATGGTAATAATTTTGCGTATATTAACTTTTTTCATTGTAATTCTCCTTTTACTTTTTATTAGACAGAAATCCGAAGTATTTAAAACTATTGCAGTAAAAAATATTTTACTCACAGTTATCATGGTAAAAACTCATTAAATTTAATGCAATACAAGTTTAATTATATTATAAAATAATAGTCTGAGTTAAAATTTTTTATAAATAGGTTAATGTCTTTATTAATTAATTGTCCTTTTTGCTACTTTTACTTTCTAAAACAAAAAAGAACGTATTTGCAATTCGCAAATACGTTCTCTGTTTATTAACTTGTCCACTGGGACTACAATTATTTCAATGTAATTGTAGCGCCAACTTCTTCAAGTTTAGATTTAATGTCATTAGCTTCGTCTTCAGAAACGCCTTCCTTAACGTTCTTAGGAGCGCCATCAACAAGATCTTTTGAGTCCTTAAGGCCAAGACCAGTAATGTCACGAACAGCCTTAATAACCTTAACCTTTTCTTGGCCAGCTTCTGTCAATTCAACATCATATGTTGATTTAGCAGCAGCTTCGCCGCCAGCAGCACCTGCAGCAGCAACTGGAGCAGCAGCAGAAACGCCAAATTCATCTTCAATAGCCTTTACCAGGTCATTTAATTCAAGAATTGAAGCACCTTTTAAGTCTTCAATAATCTTTTCAGTATCTAAAGCCATACTTATGTATCCTCCGAAAATTTTAGATATAAATTATATTAATATTCAGCTTTATTCAGCAGATTCATCTTTTGAATCAGCAACAGCTTTAACAGCATATGCGAAATTGCGTACTGGAGCTTGTAAAACAGAAACAAGCATTGACAATAAGCCTTCGCGACCAGGAATGGCAGCAAGTTCCTTGATTTCTTCTTTAGAAGTCAATTTACCTTCCAGCACACCACCCTTAATGTCGATAACGTCATAATCATCTTCGTATTTTGAAACAATACGAGCTGGTTCGGTAATGTCATCAGCATTATCAGTATAAATTACAGCTGTAGGACCAACAAAAGTCTCACTAAGACCTTCAATACCAGCCTTAGCAGCAGCACGTCTTAAGTAAGTGTTCTTAACAACCTTCATCTTAACATCGTTTTCACGAAGTTCCTTACGCATGTTAGTAACTTCTTCAACAGTTAAACCAAGGTAATTAATTACTAAAATTGCTTTAGCAGCCTTAAGTTCATCGGCAAAAGCGTCAACGAACTTTTCCTTTTCAGCAATAGCAGCTTTACTCACACGAATTCACCTCCATCAAATTATTATAAATTCCATAAGGCCTAAATAAAAACTCCATGCCAAGAAAGACATGGAGCATAAACTCTTCATTATCTTCTGGCCTCGGCGGGAAATTAAGGCGTCATGCCACCCGAGTCTTAGGTAGAATTTACTTTAATAATTATATTAGTATTATATCCTAAATGCAAGTTAATTATTTCTTCTTGGGTTTAATTAATTCGAATAATTCACCAGAACTCTTATAGATAACCCAACTTGCTATGTTAACAATATGATCGCTGATTCTTTCAAGAAGTCTGATAATGACAAAATAACTAGCTGAGGCTACAGCAGCATCTGGCTCTTTTTCAACCCCATCTATGATCATTTGTCTGGCATTCTTATAATCCTTAAAGACTTTGGCGTGTCCAAGTACCGTCAATCTGGCATTTTTTTCATTTTCTTGTACATAGGCAGTCAGAACTTGTACCAGCATCTCACGGACCTGATGCGTCATGTTAGAAATAACCTTTTCAACTTCTGGCAGACGTGGATTGCCCTTAACTCTAACAGTTTCAACGGCAATACTATTCGCGTTTTCGCCAATTCTTTCTAAATCAGTTGTAGCCTTTAAAATACTAATAACTACGCGGAAATCAGTTGCCACCGGTTGCTGAAGTGCCATTAATTCCAAAGCCTTCTTCTCAATTCTAACGGCTTCTTTTGCTACTTCCTTATCTTCCGCAATCATTTCCTGTGCTGTTTTTTTATCATGTTCGACGAACGAGCGTGTCCCTTTATCAATCAAATCATTGACCAGAACTCCCATTTCCATAAACTGGGCATTCAACTTTTTCAATTCGTCTAAAAATATTTCGTGCATAATCCACCTCCAAATTTAGCCAAAACGGCCATTAAGATAATTGTTAGTCATTTCCTTTTTAGGTGATAAAAACATCTCTTGTGTTGAGCCTGATTCGATTAGCTCGCCATTCATTAAAAAGGCAACTTGATCAGAAATCCGACTTGCTTGTTGCAAGTTATGTGTCACCATAATAAAAGTATACTTTTGCTTTAATGCCATCAGTGTTTCTTCAATTTCGGCACTTGATATTGGATCCAAAGCCGAAGTTGGCTCATCAAGCAAAACAACTTCTGGTCTGATCGCCAACGCCCGCGCTATACAAATACGTTGCTGTTGACCACCAGAAAAAGCCAGTGCGTTTCGCTCTAAACTGTCTTTAGTTTCATTCCAAATAGCGGCTTGTTTTAAACTTTCTTCGACTCTCTGCTTAATCAGCTCCTTATCTTTAACACCAGCTATGCGCAAGCCATAAGCAACATTATCAAAAACAGAAAAGGGAAATGGCGTAGGTTGTTGAAACACCATTCCTACTTTCTTACGCAAGGCAACTAAATCAATATGCGAATGATAGATATCTTTACCTTCCAGAAGAATTTCGCCAGTAATATTAATATCATCAATATCATCATTCATGCGATTTAAACAGCGTAAGAACGTTGATTTGCCACAACCAGACGGTCCAATTAAGGCAGTCAATTTTTGAGCAGGGAATGCCAAACTAATTCCGTGTAAAGCTTCAAAGTTGCCATACTTAAGTTTAATATTTTTTGCCTCCATTACATTTGTCATTAATAACGCCACCTTTATCCAAAACTACCCTGAATGTATTTTTCAGTAATTTCACCTTGAGGATTAGTAAAAATATTAGTAGTAGTATCATATTCTAACGCATGTCCCAAGTGAAAGAACGCGGTATATTCACTAATTCTTGAGGCTTGCTGCATATTGTGCGTTACCATAATCATAGTGTACTTCTTACGCAATTGCTTGAGCGTATCTTCAAGTTTGGCAGTAGACACAGGGTCTAATGCGCTAGCAGGCTCATCAAGGAGTAAAATTTCCGGCTTTAAAGCAATTGCCCGCGCTATACAAAGTCTTTGTTGCTGACCACCAGAAAGTGCCAAAGCACTCTGATCAAGTTTATCTTTGACTTCATCCCATAATGCAGCTGCTTTCAAGCTTTCTTCTACTATCTGGTCCAACTTTTTCTTATTTTGCTGCCCATTTGCTTTTAACGCATAAGTGATATTTTCCTTGATTGATTTAGGAAAAGGATTCGGTTTTTGGAAAACCATACCGATAGCTTTTCGTAATTCGTAAACATTGATTTTGCTCTGATTAATATCAAGGTCATGAAACATGATTTTACCATCAACTTTTGCTACCCGGTCGTTCATGCGATTAAGTGACCGTAAAAAAGTTGATTTTCCCGAACCAGAGGCACCGATCAAAGCAGTGATTGTGTTTTTCTTAAAGCCTAAACTAACGTCAAACAGCTTTTGCACAGTACCACCATAAAAAACGCTTAGATCATTCGTAGAAATCGCACAGTCTTCGTCAGCAAAGGTCTTAATATACCTTTTTTGCTTTTGCCAATTTTCCATAAAACTTTCCTTACTTAATTTTTGCGGCCGTAAGCCGTTTATAAATCCAGTTGCCAAGTGCACGTGCACCAAAATTGAAAATTATGACAACAATGATTAACAAAGCTGATGTAGCAGCAGAAACTACGTTAACATCTGGAATAATCCCTTCAGTATTTACTTTCCAAATATGCACGGCCAAAGTTTCAGCTGGTCGCATAATATTTAAAAAACTAGTAGGGCTGAACATATTCCAGTTAGAATAATCAACCGTAGAACCACTTTGTCCCGCTGTATAAATCAAGGCAGCAGCTTCACCGAAAACACGCCCGGCACTTAAAATCACACCGGTAATGATTCCGGGGAGCGCAGCTGGCAAAACGATACCATGAATTGTTTTCCAATTTGACAATCCCAAAGCCCAACCAGCTTCGCGCTGAGTTTGTGGCACTCCCTTAATAGCTTCTTCGATGTTGCTAGTTAGAGTCGGCAAATTAAAAAAAGTTAGAGCCAAAGCTCCGGCAAGAATAGAAAAGCCTAAACCAAATTGAACCACGAATAAAAGATAACCAAATAAACCCACAACTATAGATGGTAAAGAACTTAAGATTTCAATAGTAGTTCTAATTAACTGTGTAAACCAATTATCTGGCGCATATTCAGCTAAGTAAATAGCGGCACCCAGTGCAATTGGCAGAGAAATGATTAGGGTAAGCAGCAATAGATAAAGTGAGTTGAACAATTGATCTCTGATTCCACCGCCAGCTTCAAACGAAGATGAAGCCGAACTTAGAAAATGCCAAGATAAGTGCGGTACTCCTGAGACTAAAATGTTACCAATAATTCCAACCAGTAACAAGACTACTATTCCCACTAAAAAATAAATTACGCCAGTAGCAATGCGATTAACTCTTTTTGCGTTCATCTTATTACTTACTCTTCTTTCCAATTAAATGTACTAGGAAATTGAACACTAACGACATTATTAAAAGCAAAAGTGCCAAGGACCATAATGCATTATTAGGCAAAGTTCCCATGACGGTGTTACCCATTTGACTAGTTAACTGACTAGTCAAAGTTGCTGCTGGACTTACCAAATTGTATGGCATCAATACAGCGTTACCGATTGCCATTTGGACAGCTAAAGCTTCACCAAACGCACGAGCCATGCCAAATATTATGGCGGTCATAATCCGTGATCGAGCTGCTCTTAAAACAACGTGATAAATAGTTTGCCATTTGGTTGCGCCCAAAGCCGCTGATGATTTGCGTAATTCCTTGGGAATAGCTTTAAAGGCGTCAACAGTTAAAGAGGTGATTGTCGGCAAAACCATTACAAATAGGATTAAGGTTGCCGTTAAAATTCCAAAACCAGTGCCACCAAAAATAGTTCTAACAGCGGGAACTACAACCATTAAGCCCAGAAAGCCGTAAACTACAGACGGAATTCCGACTAAAAGTTCCATTACCGATTGCAATAGTTGTACTCTTTTACCAGATTCATATTCTGTCATAAATAGTGCCACGGCAATCGAAAATGGCGTTGCAATTAATGCTGCCAGCAGCGTTACGGCAAATGAAGTGACAATCATTGCTGCCGCACCAACGTGATTTTTGCCAGCCCCGGGATTCCAATCTGTTGAAAAAAGGAAATGGAAAATATTAACCTTATCGTCAATAAAAGTAGCCAAGCCATGCATCCCGACAAAGCCGATAATTGCCACAATTAATATCCCTATTAAAATAATTGCCAAGAATGTTAGTCCTTTACCCCACCATTCTTGTCTTGTTTCTTTAGAAGGTTTTGTTAAACGGGCAATATCAATATCTTTAGGATCTATGCCTTTAAATTTAACGTGTGGGACTTTTTGTTCGGCAAGCGCATCTTCAACAACTTGTTGTAAGTCTTGTTCTTTTTCTGCCATTTTATTTACCTATCTTTGTAACTTTATTTTGACTATCGCGTGAAACTTTCATTTCGTGAATACTAATATAGCCAATTTTAGGTACTAACTCTGTTTGCACCTTTTTACCTAATACATACTTGATAAAAGCGGCTGTTGCCTTATTAGGCTTGCCCTTGGTGTACATATGCTCGTATGACCATAAAAGCCATTTATTGGTAGGAATATTTTTATTATCGGGCTTGACATGATCAATACTAATTTTTTGAATATTCTGATCATTAGCATACGGAAAAGAAATATAAGAAATTGTTCCTGGGGTTGAGTTAACTATCTTCTTAACCGTCCCATTAGAATCTTGTTCTTGTGAATTAACAGCATCTTTGCCGTTTAAAATCAAATCCTCAAAAGTAGAGCGCGTACCGCTACCACGTGATCGGTTAATCACTATAATGGGCTGATTTTTACCACCGACTTCACGCCAATTTTTAATTTTACCGGTAAAAATCGCAGAAAGTTGTTTAACAGATAGATTTTTAACGCCAACGCCTTTGTTGGCAATAGGAACGATACCTACTACCGCAACAGGATAGTCCTCTAATTTTTTGGCATCAATACCTTTTTGTGTTTCAGCAAAAACATCTGATGTCCCTACTTCAACTGCTCCTGCCTGGACTTGACTCAGACCTGTACCTGATCCACCGCCTTGAACAACAATGTTGCTACTCATATGCGCCAAACGGTAATCGTTGCCGGCCTGCTCAACTAACGGTTGTAGGGCACTAGAGCCGACAATAGTAATTTTTTCTCGGCTTTGACTGCAGCCTACCAAAAAAAGTGGCACAAATAAAGATAGTACCAGCAGTTTGCCAAAATTACTTTTTTTCATAATAACTCCCTCAGTCAAATAAAATTCAGCTCTAGTTTATCAAATCTTTTACTATTGACCAATCATAATTACTTAAATTATAGATAAAAAAGCAACTTGCCCAAGCAGGCGAAGTTGCTTTTAACACTTATTCATTTTTAGTCCAAGTTTAATGGATCAAGCTTAATTCCAGGGCCAAAAGTTGCAGCTACAGCTACACTCTTAATGTATTGACCTTTAGCAGCAGATGGACGCGCACGCAAAATCACGTCACGCAATGCATCAAAGTTTTCAATTAATTGCTCATCAGTAAATGAAACTTTACCAATAGCAGCATGAATAGCAGCTTGACGGTCAACACGGTATTCAACTTGACCAGCTTTAACGTTCTTAACGGCTTTTTCAATATCCATTGTAACGGTACCAGTCTTAGGGTTTGGCATTAAGCCTTTAGGTCCCAAGATACGGCCCAAACGTCCTACTTTAGCCATCATAGTTGGCGTAGCAACAACTACGTCAAAGTCCAAGTAACCGTTTTGTACTTTTTCAACTAAGTCGTCAGAACCAACTTCATCAGCGCCGGCAGCTTTAGCTTGTTCAGCTTGTGGACCATCAGCAAAAACAATCACCTTTTGGGTTTTACCGGTACCATTTGGTAAAACAAGTGATCCACGAATTTGTTGGTCAGCTTGTTTAGGGTCAACACTCAAATTGTATGAAACTTCAACTGATGCATCAAAGCCTGCGTATGAAGTTTCTTTAACTAACTTAATTGCTTCAGCAACTGAATATAATTTCTTTGAATCTACTTTTTTAGCAGCTTCTAAATATTTTTTACCATGCTTTGGCATGTGATTTCCTCCTTAATATGTGGTCAAACGAGCTTAAGCTCTCCCACCTAAATTGTTATAAATAACAGGATTAGTCTTCGACTTCGATACCCATGCTTCTAGCAGTGCCTTCGATCATCCGCATAGCAGCTTCGACATCAGCAGCATTAAGGTCCTTCATCTTAGTTTCAGCGATTTCCTTAACTTGATCCTTGGTAACCTTACCAACTTTCTTAGTATTTGGTTCACCGGATGCCTTGTCAATCTTAGCAGCTTGTTTCAAAAGAACTGGAGCTGGTGGAGTCTTAGTAACGAATTCAAATGAACGATCTTCGTATACTGTAATGACTACAGGAATAATCATGCCTTTTTGGTCAGCTGTTCTAGCATTGAAGTCCTTAGTAAAACCAACAATGTTAATACCAGCTTGACCTAAAGCTGGACCAACTGGTGGAGCGGGTGTTGCAGCTCCAGCTGGTATTTGTAATTTAACAACATTTATAACTTTCTTTGCCACGGTCAAAACCTCCTTGATTCCGTGCGTGGTTAAAATGGAAGAGTTACCTACTCTTCCTCCCACAATAATAAAAGTACTTTAATATATTATCATCGTTTTAGTAATTTTGCAATAAATGACTTATTACTAGCTGATTTTCTTTACTTGATCGTAATCTAGTTCAGTTGTAGTAGCGCGACCGAACATATCAACGGAAACAAATAATTTGTACTTATCTGGTTGAATTTCAGTAATTTTTCCTTCAACGCCGTTAAACGCGCCATCGATGATAGTAACGGTTTCCCCAACTTCAAAATCAATTTGTGGTCTTTTAGCAGGCTCTCCTTGTTGACGTAAAAGCCTGTTTACTTCTTCTTCTAACAGTGGCGATGGTTTTGAGCCACCACCGTGTGAACCGACAAAGCCAGTTACATTTGGTGTATTACGCACGACAAACCAACTTTCATCAGTCATCACCATTTCAACCAAAACATAGCCAGGGAAAATTTTTTCTTCAACTTCTTTTTTCTTATTGTTTACTTTTTCAATTTTTTCCTGTTCCGGCACCATAACACGAAAAATATAATCTTGCATACCCATACTTTGTGCACGAGATAAAAGGTCAGATTTAACCTTATCTTCATAGCCAGAATATGTGTGAAGCACGTACCATTGCTTCTTAGTAGTTTCTACCATTATTACAATTTCTCCTTTTATTTTTGGCAAACAAAAAAGCCTCTTGCGTCAGAGGACTTTTATAATCAAATTAATTGTACCACAAACAATATAACTGTGCTATTACATAACAATTTGTGTAATATTGGTGAACAATAAATCAAGCAAACCTAAGTAAGCAGCAAACAGAATTGAGGAAACAATTACGATTGCTGTGTCGTGACGGTTTTGTTTTGCAGTTGGCCATGTGACTAACCGCATTTCTTCAACTACACTTTTAAAAAACTTAACCATAATCTACCTCGTTTCCTTATGCAAAGTCATCTTACCGCAATGTTTACAAAATTTGTTTAATTCTAGACGCTGAGTGCGATTTTTACTTGCGGTGATAGAGTAATTGCGCGAGCCGCAGATACTGCAGGCTAATGATGCTTTTTTCACTGCCATAATCTCACTTCCAAACTATTGTATTTTAGCAAAAATATCAGGTATAAGCAATTAATTTAACAATTACTGTATTAATTAATCAAGTGTATCTTCCCATAAAATTTTTTATTAACAAAAACAGCCACCCTTTTGATTCGAGCAGCTGCTTTAGTGGTCAAACAAATGCGTGACCACAGTGCGTAGAACATTGTATTAGTCGGATTTACTTCTTAAGATTTTCATTAACGAAGGATTCGATTTTATCGTCAGAGTCTTTCAGGAATGGAAGCATAGCTTCCTCCGTCTTAATGGTATCTCTACCATTCTTTTCCATAAAATAATCCCAAAGGGCATCTCTTACTGGAAGATCTGAATCACTCCAGTCGAAAACTTCTTTCATGTGACGATCTAACAATGCAGTCTTCATAACTTCATCAGCCATCTTAACTACCTCCTAAAATTTATTCTACAATAACAATTATACCCCATTTTTTATGTGAGAACTATAAAAAACTAACTGAGTAAGGTCTTACGCATTTTTTGAGCAAGTCTTGAATGAGCTCTTGACAGAGTTAACTTGCTGATATTTAATCTGCGCAATATTTCATCCTGATTTTTTAGCCCTAATTCGACTAAAAGAGCATTAATCTCTAAATTTGATAAGTGTGCAGTTAAAATTGCTATATTTTCACTTAGAGGTACCTCAGGTATGGATGTAAAATCTTTTTTCATTGGCGATAGATTGTTTTTTCTTGCAGTTTCTAGTGAAATAGATTGCTTCAAAGCTTGCCTGCGGTATGCATTATCATATCTAATTAGTGACTTGGCATGATTAGTTAACCTAGTTTTATAGTAACTGCTAAATTTACCCTTTTTGAGATCAAATTTTTTCGCTGAATCATGACAAATAATCAGGGCATCTTGATCCCAGTCTTGACTGTCATAATAACGTACATGATACATGCTTTTAACTTTATTAATTAATGGCTTATACAAGTAGCAAAGATCAATTAACGCTTCTTCTTCACCATTTTTAATTTGCATTATCAGTTCTGTTTCATTTTTACTTGCTTTCTTTATACTCTTCATCTTAACTACTCCTATTTTTATAGATGAATGAAGGATACAGAACTTGAAAACGCTCAAATATCGAACCTTAGTTCTTTCTTTGCAGCCAATTTTTAATGTAAATCGGCTAAAAAACAAAGATTTATTTTTGTTAAAAACACATTAAATTAAAAAGATGATATTTTACTATTTCAAACAAAAAAATCATCCTGAAAACTTCAGAATGATTTTCGCTATTTATTTTAGTGGGTTCCGATTATTAAGCATTTGGTAGAGTAAAATACCGGTAGCCACACTCGCATTCAAAGATTGCACGTGACCGACCATGGGTAAAGTTATTGTTTGATCCATTTGCTCTTTTAAAAGCCGAGAAATTCCTTTACCTTCATTACCAATAACTAGAACTGTCTTGCCATTACTGTTCCATTGACGGTAATCTGTTCCGTTCATATCGGTGCCAAATAGCCAGTATCCCTGTTTTTTTAATAATTTTGCCGTTTGCACCAAATTATTTACTCTGGCAACCGGCACGTAATCAATAGCTCCAGTAGAAGTTTTGGCTACGACTGACGTTAAACCGGTCGCCCGCCTTTTAGGAATAATAACCGCATCTACACCCGTAGCATCAGCTGTTCTTAAAATAGAACCTAAATTATGTGGGTCTTCGATCGAATCAAGCATTAACAAGAAAGGATCCTTTTTTGTGTGTTCAAATTCTGCTAACAATTGGTTCAGGTCAGCATATTCAAAGCTGGCAACTGTCAATACCAAACCTTGATGATTCTCACCCTGCACCAATCTATCCAACTTATTTTTGGGTACAGTTTGAACGACTAAACCCTTTTCCTTAGCTAAAGCAAATACTTCATTAGCAAAATTTTCTTTGATTCCCTGCTGCAGAAATATTTTATTAATATGGTCAGCATCCTGCGTTTGCAAATAATCTAAGCCAGCGTGTCGACCATAAACAAAATCTTTATCACTTGAAGTCATATTTTTCTATGCTCCCATTCTCAACATTTTTAATGCACCAAGCGGTTAATTCCCGAATACGCTCTTTTTTATTTAAAAGCTCCAAGTAACCCCAGACTGCTTCAAATCCAGTAGATAATTTATAAGTGGCTAAACTTGTGTTTTTAGCCTTAGTATAGGTTTTCGAATTACGACCGCGATGAAAAGTGGCTACTTCATCTTCTGTTAGCAAATCATCTTCTTGTAATTTGGTAATTAACGCAGCCTGAGCTTTAGCAGATACATAGTGAGTCGCCCTTCTTTGTAAAACTTGTGGTTTAACAACTCCGCATTTAATTAAATGCCGTCTAATAAAGATTTCGTATACCGCATCTCCCAGATAAGCTAAAGTTTGCCCGTTCAGTGTATCCGGATTAACCTCTTTTTCTATCATTTTGTCAGTTTTATTCACGTAGCCACCTTGCTTCTTGCTCAGATAATTCTTGATACTTTGCTAGTTTTCAAATTAGCCTCTAAATTTATTGCTTTTTATATTTGATTGAACTGTTAAGACCACCAAATAGTTTTGAATGACTGCCTACTCTTAGACCAATAACAATTAACTCATTTTCTACAATTCTATATATTACAACAACATCATTACTTTCAGCAGGTAATTTTCCTTTTTCAGGAGTTCGAACATGAAAATCACGATAACCCCCTCTAAACGACCTGTTAAAGCATGATCACTAAATTCAGCTGGCAGTTGATAATTTTCGCAAAGTAAATCAATATCAGTCATTACATCATCAATTATAGTTTTATCAATGTGTGCTAGTTCTTTTAAATCTTTTTGAAAATCTTTTCTTGGAATAAATCTTAATCTTTTCATTTCTTAAATTGTTGCCAAAATTCTGTCCAGTTATCTTTATCTATTACAGGATCGTTGTCATCCAATACGCCTAATTCGATTAACTTTTCCCTAGCTAAAGCGTGATCTGTAGTTCCTTCTTTTGTCTTGGCAAACAACTCTAAATATTCATATTTCTCTAACTTTTTAGTAGAGATAACAGCAACTGCACGATTTTTTGGTCGAGTAATGTAAATTGTATCGTCATTATCATTAACACGATCTAAGCAAGATTTAATATTATTTCTAAAATAAGTTTGATTTAATGTTTCCATGTATCTCACATCGCTTTCAATTATAAAAAAGTGTACATTATTATGTACACTTTTTCAAGATAAACGAATTTAATACCAAATTAATCTCACACTTAAATTCAACTTTATTCACGTAGCCACCTTGTTCCTTGCGGTGTATCTTCAACAATGACGCCCATTTGCTTTAGTTCATCTCTTAAGGCATCACTTTTTGCCCAATCTTTATTTTTACGTGCTTCTTCTCGCTCTTGAATTAATTTTTCAACTTGACTATCATCATTTTGTTTATCAGAAATAGTTAACTTTTCAGTATCTATTCCAAAAATTGCCAGCCATTTGGTTAAATTTTTTTGAACTTGTTTAAGAGCGTTTTTATCAGAATTTTTAGCATTAACATTGTCATTGATTTTTGGCAGTAAATCATAGATTGCACTCAGCGCATTTTGTACATTAAAATCATCGTCCATAGCACTGATAAATTTTTGTTCAGTTTCCTTAATTGCGGCAATTAAATCTATTGAGGTCTGACTTTTGGAATTATCTTTTAGTCTATAAGCAACATTAATCAGAGTATTTTTGAACCTTTGCAAAATGACCTGCGCCTGCTTCAAATTATCAGAAGAATAATTAATTTGCCTTCTGTACTGCACACTCGCCATAAAGAAACGCAAAACCTGCGGGTCAATTTTTTGTAGTAGATCATGGACGGTTACAAAATTATGTAAGGACTTAGACATTTTCTCTTGACTTGTGCCCACGGTTACAAATCCATTGTGCATCCAATAATGAACGAACTTTTTCCCAGTTGCAGCTTCACTTTGGGCAATTTCATTTTCATGATGAGGAAATTCTAGATCTTGTCCACCACCATGAATATCAATTGTATCTCCTAAATATTTTGTTGCCATAACTGAACATTCAATATGCCAACCCGGGCGGCCTTTTCCCCAAGGTGAATCCCACGCAATTTCATCTGGCTCCTTTTGTCTTTTCCATAATGCAAAATCTATGGGATCTTCTTTGCGCTTTTGCTCCTCAACATTTATATGCTCAGAAGCGCCCTCCTCAAGTTCTGCCACATTTTGACTGCTGAGCTGACCGTAATTTTTAAACTTTTTAGTATGATAATAAACGTCACCGTCTGATTCATAAGCATAACCCTTAGCAATTAGTTTTTGGATAAACTTAATAATTGCACTAATTTCATGAGTAGCGCGGGGATTTGTAGTTGCCTGTTCAACATTTAATGCTTCAATATCTTCACAATAAGCCTTAATATAGCGTTCAGCTAAATCTGGGACAGTTACGTTTTCCGCCTTTGCCTCAGCAATCATTTTGTCATCAACGTCAGTAAAATTAGACACATAGTTGACCTTAAAGCCTTTAAACTCCAAATAGCGCCTTATTGTATCAAATGCAATAACACTTCTGGCATTACCGATATGAATGTAGTTATATACAGTAGGACCACAGACATACATAGTAATGTTACCAGGCGTTATCGGCTTAAATTCTTCCTTAGTTTTGGTTAAAGTATTGTATATTTTCACTGCGGCTAGCTTGCCTTTCTCAAAATATTTTTATCTTCATTCTAACAGAAACAAGAACAGATTCTAGTATATAAATAATCTGTTCTGATCATTTTAAGCGAGTTCATGATTCAATTTAAAATAAAAACGCATTATCCAATTAATTGAATAACACGTTGTTTTTTTCTATAAGCCGTTTGCGCTCATTTGCTTAAGAGTCAATTCCAAATGTTCCAGTACCCGCTTTTTGCCTAAAAGTTCCATTGCTTCTCCAATTCCGGGACCAACCATTGACCTGGTCGTAGCAATTCTGATTGGCATAAACAAAC
The DNA here is from genome assembly GCF_000761135.1 of Lactobacillus sp. wkB8. Classification (NCBI taxonomy): domain Bacteria; kingdom Bacillati; phylum Bacillota; class Bacilli; order Lactobacillales; family Lactobacillaceae; genus Lactobacillus; species Lactobacillus sp. wkB8. Next base: position 1,374,315 of record NZ_CP009531.1, read on the forward strand.
GTCTACCCTTAATTCCCGTTTCCTGACGAGTTGCTTGAACAGCGTTCATAATTTGCGGAGCCGTAAACCGGGGGATTAAATTAACTTGCTTTTTAAATTCTTCAATTACCGGTCTGGCATCATCGTTACGAATTTCTTCAATTTCCTTGTCACTTAAATCTTTAGGCGCAGCGAAAAATATTTTAGCCAGGTCAACAATTTGCTTTGTGTAAGACATCTGCACAGAATAAATATTCACTAATTGTCTAACCCATTCCATCTTTTCAGGGGTCGGATCGTTTTCAACCAAACCTGCTTCCTGCAAGTTATTAAGTGCCAAATCTAAGAGCGTATCACGATCAGCCTTTTTAATATACTGGTTATTAATCCACTCCAACTTCTTCTGGTCAAAAGCTGCTGGTGAATTTGACAGACGTGAAGGATCGAATTGCTTGATCAATTCTCTCTGGCTAAAAATTTCGTTTTCACCTACCGGTGACCAGCCAAGTAACGTAATAAAATTAAACATTGCATCAGGCAGATAGCCAAGGTCTCTGTATTGCTCGATAAACTGTAAAACAGATTCATCACGCTTAGAAAGTTTCTTACCAGTTTCAGCATTAATAATCAAAGTCATGTGACCAAATTTGGGTGGCTGCCAGCCCAAAGCTTCATAAACTGCTAATTGTTTGGGCGTATTTGAAACGTGATCATCCCCCCGCAAAACATGGGTAATTTCCATAAGGTGATCATCAATTACAACAGCAAAATTATAAGTTGGCATGCCATCCCGTTTTTGAATGACAAAATCGCCACCGATAGTGTCGGATTCAAAACTAAGATGTCCTTTAACAATATCATCCCAGGAATATGTTTCCATTTCTGGAATATGGATACGAACAACCGGTTTTAAGCCCTTCGCTTTTGCTTCTTCTTGCTTTTGCTCAATTTCAGCAGCAGTCATACCTTCATATTCATAAGTATAGTGCGGTGCGATTCCCATCGCACGTTGTTCTTCACGCTGTTCTTCTAGTTCTTCCTCAGTTTTATATGAATAGTAGGCTTTACCCTCATCAATTAGCTGCTTAATATACTTGTTGTATATATCTTTTCTTTCAGATTGACGATACGGACCATAGTCTCCGCCTTTATCAGGTCCTTCGTCCCAATCAATTCCCAACCAATGTAAGTTTTCCATTTGTGACTTTGAGCCACCTGCAACATTACGTTTCTGGTCAGTATCTTCAATTCTTAAAACAAAAGTCCCCTTATTATGACGCGCAAATAAGAAATTAAATAGCGCCGTCCGTGCATTACCAATGTGTAAGTGCCCTGTTGGACTTGGGGCATACCTTACTCGAATTTTTTGTTTAGCCAAAATTCATGCCTCTTTCAAAAAGTAAATATAAACAATTTAAGTTTACGCGTAATAGCAAAAAAGTTCAATATTCGTTACCCTAAAACCACTTTTAAGGCCTGCGGAATACTTGCTACTGGAATCACTTCAATTCCCGAGTTTTTAAGACTAGCACGCATATTATGTTTGGGAATAAAAATACGTTTGAAACCAGTCTTAACAGCTTCTTTAATACGCGCATCTATTTGATTGACTCTGCGCACCTCACCAGTTAAGCCGACTTCGCCCACAAAACAGTCTGTAGGCAAAATTTCCTGATTTTTATAACTTGAGGCAATTGCCATGACAACTGCCAAATCAACTGCCGGTTCGTTCAAACGAATTCCTCCAGTGGCAGTTAGATAAACGTCTTGATTTTGCAGCATCAAGTTGCCTCTTTTTTCCAAGACAGCTAGCAATAGTCCAGCTCTATTGTAGTCAATCCCCGAAGTGGTTCTTTTTGCATAACCAAAAGCAGTCGGTGTCACTAATGCCTGAATTTCCGCCAAAATTGGCCTTGTTCCTTCAAGCGATACGACTATCGCCGAACCGGTAGATTGGGGCAACCGTTCATCTAAGAATACGGCTGAAGGGTTAGTTACTTCTTGCAAACCTTTGTTAACCATTTCAAACATGCCGATTTCATTTGCAGCACCAAACCGATTTTTAACAGAATGTAAAATACGGTAGGCATGATGTTCATCACCTTCAAAATAAAGGACTGTATCTACCATGTGCTCCAGAATTTTAGGACCTGCAATCGCACCTTCTTTTGTCACGTGACCAATAACAAAAACGGTAATCGCATCCATTTTAGCGATTTTCATCAATTCGCTTGTGACTTCCCTTACTTGTGACGCCGAACCGGTCATCGAGTCAAGACTGGGTTCATTCATGGTCTGAATGGAGTCAATCACGACAAAATCGGGCTCTAAATCAGCAATTTGCTGACGAATATCTTCCATATCTGTTTCTGGATAAAGCATCATGTCATTAGCAGGAAGACCTAAGCGATCTGCACGGAGCTTGATTTGATTAGCAGATTCTTCCCCTGAAACATACAGCACTTTATATTGATCAGCCAATTCGCTCATGATTTGTAACATTAAAGTTGACTTACCGATTCCAGGGTCACCACCGATTAAAACCAGTGAACCGGGAACAATACCGCCGCCTAAAACCCTGTTCAGCTCCGCCATACTTGTTTTGATGCGCTCTTCTTTTTCAGCCTTCACATTCCCCAATTTAACCGGTTCGCTAATTCCGGTTTTCTTGATGAGCCTGCTGGGACTGCCTTTAGTTGAACGGTTTTGCACTGCTTCAGTTTCTTTTTCAAACTGATTCCAAGCACCACAATTAGGACAGCGTCCTAAATAGCTGGCAGAGATATAACCACAAGAACGGCATTTATATTTTGTTTTCAGTTTTGCCATTTAGCTTCCCTTCTTATTTGTTGAGCCAAAACCATTTATTCTTTGTCTATTAATAGGAAGATCATTATCTGACTTTAGATAATGAACGAAAATTCCTTGTCCTATTCGTTCACCCTTGCGAATTTGAATAGGTCTAACTCCATAATTAATTAATTGAACAAAAATTTCTCCTTCATTTTGATCATTATTATAATAATCTGAGTCAATGACTCCTATTCCGTTTGGTAGTGCCAGATTTCTTTTAAAAGTGTTAGAAGAACGATTTGCTAGTAATAATACTTCGTCTTCCGGCATGTATGCTTTTACACCAGTTGGAATTAGAAATGGCTTGAGAACGTGCTCTGCCATTTCATAGTCTTGTTCGTATAACTGGTGACCATTTCTGATTAGACGAAAAATACGCACAAAGTTAAGCCGCCAAATACTGGGAAGCAAAACATCTTTAGCCGCCTCTAAATCATAACCAGCACTGGCAATAGTCTGCCTTCTTGGCAAAGTAATATTTTTATTGTGGTATTTAGATACTACCTCAAAGCCCCTTATTTTATTCATGCTGTCTCCTTTAAAAATCTTCAAACACTATTTTACATTAATTTGCGGATTATATTTTAAATCTAATATAATTAGTTACGTAAAAATTATTCCATTTTTTTGAAGGGAGATTAAATGTTTAACATAGATGACCCCCACCAGTGTTTTCGAGAAGACGATGATCAGGGAGAAATGATCTGTCATTGGACGATGGATAAAATTGAGCGTAAAGATGCTACTGTCTGGATCATGAATCACCTTTTTATTAATCCCAATAAAGATAGTAAAAAGATTTTACACGATCAAATGCAAACAGTAATGAATATTGCTCAAAAATCGCAACTTCCTGTGTGGCCACTTGATCCAGTAGTTATCAATTATTTTGATGAACATCCTGAATTTGCTGGCATTTGGTATCATCGTCCAAATTCTGAAAACAAATCTATTTAGAAACTAGTTTAATGAAATTAGAAGCTTAGAAACAAATATTTTTTTAACGATAATTAAATTTTCAAGGATAGACTACTTTAAATATATAAGTTAAAATAATATTAATTTGTTTAAGGAGGACTTATTTACATGACAAAAGAAATCACAAATGCAGCCATTGATAATTTTACTAAAGACTTAGCAAATCATGCTGGGATTAACATTGCCAGCCACGCTGCGCAAGAAAATGGCATTTTCAAGGCCAGCCAGAATTTACAATCAAAAATTGATTTGACTCCAACTTTTTCTGTTGAAATTAACACGGGCAAGCCGGCAGACCAGAAACAATCAGGTCGTTGCTGGATGTTTTCCGCATTAAACACTATGCGTCACCCGTTACAAAAAGAATATAAGATTAAGGACTTTGAATTATCCCAAAATTACACTAACTTCTGGGATAAGTTTGAAAAGTCAAACTTCTTCTTTGAGAACGTTATCGCTTCCGCCAAGAAACCTCTTGGTGACCGTAAAGTAAGCTTCTTATTCGCTACCCCACAACAAGATGGTGGTCAATGGGATATGCTTTGTGGCTTGGTTGAAAAATACGGCATTGTACCTAAATCAGTTTATCCGGAAACTGCAAATTCAAATAGTTCTGGCGCTTTAAACGATACTCTGAATACTCTTTTACGTAAAGACGGTTTGGAACTACGTGCTTTAGTTAATGCTGGTAAAACAGAAGATGAAGTTGAACAACGTAAAGCTGAATTTTTAAATGATGTCTTCAGAATTTTGGCAATCTCATTAGGCGTGCCACCAAAGAAGTTTGACTTTGAATACAAAGATGATGATGGTAATTATCACCGTGAAGCTGGTATTACTCCTAAAGAATTCTTTGACAAATTCGTAGGCATGAACTTAGAAGACCATGTTTCAATTATTAATTCACCTACAGATGATAAGCCATACCACAAGGTATTTTCAGTTGAATATTTAGGTAACGTTGTTGGCGGTCGCCAAGTTCGTCACCTTAATGTCAAAATTTCAGAAATGAAAGATTTAATCATTAAACAACTTAAAGCGGGAGAAGTTGTTTGGTTTGGTTCAAATGTTGGTAAAGATTCAGAAAGACAGCTCGGCTTACTTGATACCAATATTTACAAGCGTGACGAGTTATTTGACGTTGATTTTTCAATGTCTAAGGGTGATAAACTTGATTCTAGCGAAAGCATGATGGATCATGCTATGGTTATTACCGGTGTTGACTTAGTAGATGACAAGCCAACTAAGTGGAAGATAGAAAATTCATGGGGAGAAAAGCCTGGCTTTAAGGGCTACTTTGTAATGAGTGACTCCTGGTTTGACCAATTTGTTTACCAAGCAGTTATCAACAAGAAATTCTTACCTGATGATTTAAGAACAGCCTTTGATGAAGGAGCTAAGGACCCGATCCAATTATTACCATGGGACCCAATGGGTGCTTTGGCTTTTAAATAAATTAATTACCGCTGAAAATTAATTAAAAAGCACTGAGAAAGTTTTCTCAGTGCTTTTTTATCTATTTTAAGATTAATACAGCCTGTATAAAAATTTAATTTAGCCCTACTTCATTAACAAAACGCATAAAGGCTGCTTCACCCTCTGTTGTTTGTTTGAAAACACCGGCATCTTCTAAGACTTGAGCAAAGACTAGTCCTAGTTCTCGTTGCAAAATTTGCTTAACGTTTGCGCTATTAATTTGATATTTTGTCTTAATATGACGGGCCCAGTCAAGATGCATTGGGGCAATATCATTAGGTTGGTCGAGTAAATACTTTTTGACCTCAAGTAATTCGGGTTTTAATCGTGGTGGAAAGATTGCCAGACCCATTACTTCAATCAAACCGATATTTTCCTTTTTGATATGTTGAACAGCGGGATGCGGGTGAAAAATGCCATCAGGATATTTGGCAGAAGTTTGATTATCACGTAAAACCAGATCAAGCTCATAAGTCTGACTATGTAAACGCGCAATTGGCGTGATTGTATGATGGGGAATGTGCTCTGTAAACGCCCGAATATCTACTTTTTCATCACTATAATTTTGCCATTTACGCAAGATCTTGTTTGCTAATTCGACTATGCTTTTTGGGTTTTGACCACGTAACCGAATCACAGACATAGGCCATTTGACTATGCCAGCTTCTATATCACTAAAACCAGCAAAACTTAGTTTTTTATTGATTGGCGCCTTTTCCATTGGGAAACTGTGTCTTCCCCCTTGGTAATGCTCATGCGCTAAAATCGAGCCTCCGACAATTGGCAGATCAGCATTGCTACCGGCAAAGTAACCAGGAAACTTGCTGACAATCTCCAGTAAGTTTACAAAAGTCTGTTCACTTATCTTCATTTTTTCATGAACAGGCGCCAAGAAAATGCAGTGCTCGTTAAAATAGGCATAAGGAGAATATTGAAAGCCCCAAGTTTCATTTCCGAGTTTAAAGCGGATAATACGGTGATTTGTCCGAGCAGGATAATTGCTATGTCCGAGATATCCCTCGTTTTCCATGCACAACTGACATTGAGGGTATGAAACAGCCTTTTTATATCTGGCAGCAGCAATGTCTTTAGGGTCTTTTTCTGGCTTAGACAGATTTATTGTGATTTCAAGATCACCGTATTTACTATCCGCAGTAAAATATATGTTTCTGGCAATGGCTCTAGTCTTAATGTAGTCACTTGCTTTACTCATTTGGTAAAAATCAGCGATCGCTTTTTGTGGCGAATGCTCGTAACTTTCCCAGAACTTTTGATTCACTATACTTGGTCTAGGTACAATAAAATTCAATAATTGTGCGCCCAAGATATCGTAAGCAGAATTGCTGTTTGCAATTAACCCATTATTCTGAGCAGCACCAATTAACTCGTCTTTCAGATCAAGCAAATTGTCACTCGTAGTTTCAACTTTCAGCGCTTCATCGCCTACGAGCGCCAAAATTCTGTTACGCAAATAAATACGATCAAGTTCAGTAAAATCGCTATTAGCAATTATTTGTGTGATAAATTCTTCAACTAAATTCTTTTTACCCATCTCAAATCCCGTTTATCGTAAAACTTTCGTACCGTCAGCAGTTTCTGCAATATAAAATGAAGGTAGATAGCCTATTTTTTCTTTATATACGTTTGCGACTTGTTTCTGAAAGTCTTCTACCTGATTCTTAGCAACTAGTGCGATGGCGCAACCACCGAAACCGGCTCCAGTCATACGTGCTCCTAGAACACCAGGTTGTTTCCATGCGGTATGCACTAACGTATCTAACTCTTTACCGGTTACTTCGTAATCATATTCCAAAGAAACGTGCGAAGCATTCATTAAGTGACCAAATTCAGTTAAGTCACCCTTTTGTAGTGCCTTTTCAGCGTTTAAAGTACGCTCATTTTCCCAGACGGCGTGACGGCAACGCTTAAGCAATTTTTCGTTTGGCAAAAGATAACTGTTTTCATCAAACACTAAATCATCCAACTCTCCCAATGATTTAATGTCTAGTTTTTCCTGCAAAAATCGCAGACCCTTTTCGCATTCAGTCCTGCGTTCATTGTACTTTGAGTCTGCCAGAGTACGTTTTTTGTTAGTGTTCATAATGACAATCACATTATTTTTCAGGTCTAAAGGTACTAATTCGGATTTTATTTTATCAGTATCAAGCAAAATGGCATGATCCTTTTTACTCATAGCCACCGTATATTGATCCATGATGCCAGAGTTAACACCGATAAATTCATTTTCGGTTTTAACACCCATTTTCACAATGTCTAATTTGGCAAAAGACAACTGGTATTGATCTTGCAATATGACACCAATTAACATTTCCAAGGCAGCAGAGGAAGATAGTCCCGCACCATCAGGGATGTTACCGTTAATATAGATATTTAAACCATGCTCAATTTTGGCGCCATTAGCAAGCATAAAGTGTAACATGCCTTTAGCATAATTAGCCCAAGAATCTTCTTTAACAAACTTCAATTCATGGAGGTCTGTTTCAATTACTCCCATATCGGCAAAGTTTGCTGAATAAAAACAAAATCTTTCATCATCACGAGGACTAGCAGCACCATAAATTCCTAAAGAAATGGCACATGGAAAAACGTGCCCACCATTATAATCAGTATGTTCGCCAATCAAGTTAATTCTTCCGGGAGAAAAATAACAGCCAGTAGGTGTCTGATGATAGATATTACTAAATTCTTGCTTAAGTTCTTCAATCTTCATTTGTATTCATTTCCTTCTAAAAGCGCTATCAAAATGCTGACAATTCAATTATACTTCATTATAATTCACCAGCAATGTTTGAAAAGAAATTCCCAATATTTAAAAAGAGTTTCGGTTTTCCGAAACTCTTTTCATAGTTGTTACCAAATATGCAATAACCTGTCAGGTTGTAATTTGCTTAGATTGAATTGGTGTACATGTTGCGGCTGACTTTGGGGAAATACCTCCAAAAAGTCAGCGGGATTGACTAGCCCCGTCGAATAGGACCAAACACTTTTTACTTTTTTAATTGGATCAAGCATTTCATTTCTAATAGGATATGCCGAAATTAAAAAGTGCTTGTGATGAAATTTAAATACAAAAAACGGTAACCGAAATTGATTAACAACTTCATCTTGAGTTTTACCAATTGTCACAACATTTCTGTAAGTACCATATTTTTCAGTAAAAAGATCGTTAAAAGAAAAATAAAAGTTAGAAATATGCACATGGGGAAAATCTTCTTCCGCAACCTTGTCTGGCACTGCTACTACATGTGCAAAATGATCTAAATTACTTTCCTTTTGCGAAAGTGCCTTACCTAATTGATTAGGTGTAATAACGTGTGCCCATTCCGGCAGTGTTAAATTTTCCTGATATGATAAATACATTTCTCTAATGACACCCGGCTTAACCCAATCGTATTGCCTGCGAATCTCATTGCGATTAAGCAAATTACGCAAACTCTTATGGTACATTAGATCAACAACAAATAATTCGTAACGATAACGTTCAATCCACGGCTGATAATGCTCAATATTCTCAGGAAAAATATGCGTACTATCTACTATGACCGTTTCGCCACGTTTCATCTTTTCTTCTACAAGGTAATCCACCACTTGCTCCGTGCGTTCATTCGCATAGCGCGGAATTACTTGATGTAAGCAATCGGTATCTTCTTCATAATAATAGGTTAAATTCGCCAATAACAATCTAATTTGATCACGACTAATCGCATATGGCTGTAAGTGATGACGAGAAATAAAAGAAGATTTACCGGAGCCTGGTGCGCCTCGTAATAAAAATATTTTACGCATTCCTCTACTCCAAACTAAGAATGATAATTCAAATGATATCGTAATAAATTTTAACATACATCTGAAAAATTCCTTACTAAGAACCAAAGTCAATGTAAAATCTTTTTATCAATTATTTCCAATTGCGGATTGAAGGTATAGATGATAGGCTCCGCATTGGGTACTTCTAATTTTATAATATCTTGATCATTGATATTTTCTAGTTTTTTGATTAATGCACGCAAGCTTGAACCATGTGCCACAATTAATTGATCTTCTCCCATTTTTAGTCTATTAGCAACATGATCCTGATAATAGGGCCACACTCTGAGTTGGGTTTGATAAAGACTTTCAGCACGTGGTAAAAGGCGATAGTCACAATTGGCATATCGTCTGGAGCTAACTTTTTTGCCTGCAGGTGGAATTGCATAAAAACCACGTCGCCACTCTAATACCTGCTCCTTACCAAAAATTTTTTTCGATTCTTCTTTATTAATTCCCCGTAAATTGCCATAATGTCTTTCATTTAGACGCCAGGTCTTGGTAAGCGGTAAATATAAAAAATGACAGGTGTCCGCCACGATATTTGCGGTGACAATCGCTCTCATTAAAACCGAAGTATGAATATGCGTAGGGTCATATTGTGGTATCAGATTTATTAAATTACCGGCTGCTTCAGCTTGGGCTCGGCCTTTTGCAGTCAAAGCAACATCATTCCAGCCAGTATAGACATTTGCCTTATTGGCAAGACTTTCTCCATGTCTCAAAAGCACCAACTTTACCATTTCACTTCACCCAGTGCATTACTATTAAGACCAATCCGCTAATTGTAAAAATTATGCCCAACACCATAAAGGGTGTAGCACCATGGTTATGATTGCGATATCGACGGTTGTAAGCATAAGCAATGTCATAAAGTCCAACTATCAACACGATCACTGCAGTAAAAATACTAACTCTCAAAATTATTTTTTCTCCTAGCTACTCACGACTACGATCAGTTACAATCATTTTATCATTTTTTCCACGGTTACACTCTGCTTGGAAGTTGATATGGTTAATTCCCAAATCTTTTAACTTAGAACTAATTTGTTGCGTTAATTGCTCGAATTTTCCAGCTGTTAAATCGGGATTAACATTGACATGTGCGTCAAGCATGACATAACGGTCGCTATAACGCCACACATGAACATGATGAATATTATTTATTTCAGGAAAAGACAAGACAATCCGATTTACTTCGTCTAAATCAATATCTGGATTAGATTCCATTAAAACATTGGCAGCTTTACCGGTTATTTCACAAGCTTCATGAAAGACAAAAATAGATACTAATAAAGTCATTAACGGATCAATCCAGCTGATGTGCCAATAGTAAATAAAAATGGCGCCAATAACAACTGCTACACTAGACAAAGCATCGCTTAACATATGGACGAAAGTAGAGCGGACATTTAAATTCTTTTGACCACTTTGTCTCATTACCAGCATTGAAACAACATTAGCAAGAAGTCCAATAATAGAAACAACAAGCATAATTCCGCCACTAATTTCGGTCGGTTGCCAAAACCGTTCAATTGCTTCAATAAATAAAGCAATACTGATTAAAATTAAAATTATACCGTTAGTAAAAGCTGCTAGTGTTTCTGCTCTATCATAACCGAAGGTCTTCTTCTTATTCCTGCTTCTATTGCTAATAACATGTGCAATAAATGAAATGACAATAGCACCTACATCACTCAGATTGTGGACCGCATCTGATAACAGCGACAATGAACCTGAAACAAAGCCACCAATAAATTCAGCGACTGTAATAATAATATTTAGTACTGTCACGTAAGCATACCGTTTTGTTGTATGATCCTTCATCTTTTTTCCCTTCAAATCTTAATAACAAAAAAAGTCCTACTATTAAGCAGGACTTCACATATTTTCAGCATCAACGTTATAATCTACAATCTCAAAATCACCATTCTCATGGAGTATACCACGGGTAACACTGCCATTATTAGGAAAAATGATGTCATGTAAACCATCGCTCTGGTTCCAGTATTTAATAGCCAATGTTTTAATAAAATCTCCGTGTGAAACTAACAAAATTCTTTTGTCACCTACTGCTAACTCATGTAACACGCTAATTGCCCGTACCATTCGTTCATCAAGCTCTTTTTTATTTTCAGCCAAATGACGAGGATCAGCTTTTTTAGTAGCTTCCCGAAATTCATATATTCCAACTTGATTGATAATCTTCGTTACATCTGTTTCAGGACCAATACCTGCTGCCAAGGCAATCTGCTTCCAGGTTTCTTCAATGTCATCACCTTCAAAGGAGCCAAAAAATACTTCTCGGAATTCCGGTAACTTTTTAATTTTACCTATTTCTGATACCTGATTAGCAGCTTTCATTAGGTGTACAGTATCTATGGCACGCTTTAAATCGGAAGAATACATATCGTCAAAATGCACCTGGCTTAACGCCTGTGCAGTTATCTTCAAGTCATTAATGCCCTTGACAGTCAAAGGAGAATCACACCATCCTTGAACTTTGTTTAGTTGGTTAAACATTGTTTCACCGTGGCGTACAAAATAAACTTCTGTTGCCAATTTGCATTCCCCTTTCTATTATAACGTGCTTTAAACTATAACATATATGCCTTATAAATGAAATACCCTGCTTAAATAAAAGCTAGAGCCGCAATAGAAACATGGATGCAGCAAAAAAGAAGTGTATGTAAAATATCCATACCAAAATGACTAGTATACATACCCATGACTATGTTGCAGCGCAAAAAGTTTTTGTGATAAAGCTTTTATCGTATTTATCTAAAACAGTTAACCTATCTTATTTGCCATTCCAGAAAGTGGTGACACATACAAAAAACAACAGTGCTTCTTACTTAGAACTTTATTACCAGCTTTAGTTTTACTACCTTTACACCTATTTTAAAATGATTAAGAAACATAAAACCCCACAATATAGATTTCAGTCTCTCATTGTGGAGCTTTTTCATATTTAAATTATGCTACGCGTTTTAATAACCGTTTTTACTAAGCGAATAAGAATAACAAGTTATTAACAAAATATCTATAATTACGACAGCGATAACAATCCAATACATTTCCCAATAAGAGGTCAAAAGCAAAACAATGCCACTGATGAAAAAGAGCCATCCAGCAAAATGTTGCGTTCTGTGCCAATTAGTCGAGTTACGCAAAGTCCATGGTAGTCTAATGCCAACGGAACGATTGGGACTAACTTTAGGTAAATAATTACCAAAAATAATAAAGAACAGGCCCAAAAAAGCACTAAGTATAAAGGAACCTTTTACTTTATGACCCAGTGCATAGGCATAAAGTGACAGATTTACGATATTAGTAATAACAGGAACAAGCCAAAGTGTAATATTAACTATCTTAAAATCAAGATTTTTGGTTTCTTTTTGATTGCGTAAGATCAAAAATACCATTACTTGAAGGATAATTCCCAAAAAAGGCAGACCAATAATGACCCATAATTTATTGCTAAAAGCATTTGGCATATTAGTCATCCCAAAGTGTGTAGCCATTTTTTGCGGCAAACGATTATATAAAAATATTCCGGTCAAAACTGGAAATAAAATTAGCAGAAGCGAGATTAGTTCAGTTTGACGAATACTATTCTTTTTCATCATGATCTCCTTTCAGATCAACCAGCCAACTCATAATTTCTTCTATAATAGAAGTGTTTAGCGAATAATAAATAAAGTTTTTTTCATGTTCTTCTTCAATTAAATCAGCCTTTTTCAGCATATTAAGATGGTAGGAAATAGTAGCTTTTGTCATATTAAAATGATTAGCAATGTCTCCTGCCGACATTGGTCCATTTTTTAAAAGCTGCAATATTTTGCGACGCACTGGATCGGACAATGCTTTAAAACTAGTTTCAAAACTCACATTAGTTCCTCTTCCTTTCTATTTAGATAAAGTTCTAATTAGATGTTTATCTAAATAGTATCATATTTGTATAAAAAAGCAATGACTAACTATTATAAAATTATGTTTTTTTAGTGATGTTTGAAGTAAAAAACAGGTTTGGCGGTTTTTTATTTAGAACACATAAATGATATAGATTAATCCTCAGCTGATGTTTTAAATAACGGTTTGTTCGCAAAAGTATCATTAAACCCTGTAAGTTTGATTTTAATGAGCTACTTTAAATCGCTATAGTAGATCGCTATAATGCAGATAGGTATTGGGAGAAAGGAAATTAAAATTGGCAAAATTTCAAACATTAATTTTTATTCTTGAGGGCAGTTTATTAGATGAAAAGATTGCTGAACAAAATGCATTAAAGCAAACTTTAAAGTCAACTGGCAGAGATTTTGGTCCCAGTGAACGTTTAAAATATAATTCTGTACGAGAAAACAATAAGTTGCTTGGCTTTGAAGACCGCATACAGTTAATTTTACAAACATTTTTTCATGAAAATTGGCAAGATGCAGGGCAGATTTTTATCAAAGAGTTACAAAAGCAAAATCGCTTGAATAAAGAAGTTTTGCCATTTTTAGATAAAGTTAACGGTAAGGTTAAACTAATTCTGCTGGCAAAAGAGAACAAAAAAATAGCATTGCAGCGCATGAAGAACACAGAACTGGTTGATTATTTTCCGCGTGCTTATTTTAAAGATGACTTTACGGAAAAATTGCCACATAAAAAAGTTTTGACCAGCATATTGCAGAAACAAAACTTGGCGTTCGCAACTAGTCTAGTAATTGGAACAGACTTAGCAGATGAAATTCAGGCTGCAGAAAATGCTAAAATACAGTCACTCTGGCTAGCGCCTAAGAAAGTAAAAATGCCGATTAGCCCGCACCCAACTTTACATTTAAATAAATTAAGCGATTTATTATTTTACCTAGAATTAAGCTAGTTTATAATAAAAGAAAAGGATTGTGAGGTAAAGCAAATGAAAAAAGTAGCTGTAGTTTTTGCCGATGGCTGTGAAGAAGTTGAAGGACTAAGTATCATAGATGTGTTGCGCCGTCTTGGCGTTCAAGCTGATATGGTCGGATTAAATAGCACTGCTGTTAATGGTGCTCATAAAATCAAACTTACCTGTGACAAAACAGTTGATGAAAGTTTACTTGACTATGATATAGTGGCGTTCCCTGGTGGCGCGACTGGCGCAGAAAATTTGCGTGATAATGAAAAGCTCGCAGATTTAATGGTTAAGCGGAACGAAGAAGGCAAATGGGATGCTGCAATGTGTGCCGCTCCTATTGCTCTGGCCCGTTATGGCGTTATAACCGATGCCGATTACACCTGTTACCCTGGCTTTGACAAACAAACAAAAAAGGATGCTCCCAGCGGACACTTTAAAGAAAACATAACTGTTACAGATGATCAGCATAAGATCATTACCAGTCGCGGCCCCGCAACTGCTTGGGCGTTTGCTTATGCAATTGCTGAGGCGCTTGGCATTAATACCAAAGATTTAAAGGCTGGAATGTTATATGATTATCTGGCTGAGAATATTCAAGACAGTTTGTAAAGTCAAATCTGTGATCATAAAGAGGTGAAGCATTTTGCTTCACCTTTTTATTTTGCCATTATTATTGCTCAGAACTCAGACTACTATCTGAGTTAATATTAGGAACAGAATAATTCCCCCACTAACTACCAAAATTCAATTATGAAAAGTGTATTGGGACATTTTATGCAAATAAATCAAGTTCCCTGTGGATACTTCAACTGCAATAAGATACGTAAAATTATGCAAAATAGGTTGCTGGTTTGCTATAGCTAAATTTTTGCCAGTTGTCATATCATTCTTCTTCATATCAGAAAGTAGAACGAAATTTTTAATAAAAACTCCGTTCTTTTTCTACATTAAGGCGTATATTAGTTAGCTTAACCAGCAGGGAGAGATTTTTGCAATAAATTATCATTTGCTAAAACTTTCTTCTTTTAAATAACAAAATCTTCTTAATTTCACATTTTCCAAACTATGCAGCAGTAATAATGTAAATTACCAGCTTTTTACAGTCTTTGCATTATTTAACTGGCAGTCAAACCGAGAATAATTCACATAAATTTTTACTTCATTAACTATAAGATTATTCATAAATAAAGGTATTTTTTTAAGCAACATATTAAATACATGATAAAATTAAATTACGCTTAAAAAGGAAAGATTATAGGAGGTATGATTATGTGTACGACTATTGCGATTAAATCAGATAGTGGTGACGTTTTTTGGGGACGCACAATGGATTTTACGTTTGACCCGTTTAAACCCAGTGCAGATAGTAAAATGACTACTTTTCCTGCTAATTATGAATTGAATGGACTGCATCAAAGCTGGACTACCAAATATCCTTTTATGGGGATTAATGTTAATGACTCACTTTTCTTTAACGATGGTATAAATAGCGCTGGCATTGTCGGAGATGCTCAATTCTTAGAAGAAGCTTCTTGGGATTCAGTAGCCAATCTTAAAAAGCGCGGATTAAAACCGATAATTGGTGAAGAAGTTGTTGCTTACGTCTTAAGTAATTTTGGCAGTATTGCTGAAATTAAAGAAGCATTTAAGCATTTGGGTCAAGAAAAGACCAACTATCCTGATTGGGAGGATGCAGACACCGGCATCCCTACACCAATTCCAATGCATTATACTTTTAGTGACGCCAGTGGTAAGAGTGTAATTTTAGAACCGGTTAATAATGGCGCATTCAAAATTTACGACGGTATAGGCGTAATGACCAATAGTCCGGAATATCCTTGGCATCTTGACAATCTGCGTAATTACCTGCAATTAACTAATCATAATTTAGGTCATCACCAGATTACCGATCAACTAGACATTAAACAAATAGAAAGTGGGTCAGGTTTATTAGGATTGCCTGGAGATTATACCGCACCATCGCGTTTTGTTCGGGGAACATTTATTTCTAAATTCCTAGCACCATTTCATTCTGATCAAGGAATTCCGCAATTATATAACGTCTTTAAATCAGTCATGATTCCACGAGGATTAGAGCATCTTCACGAAGGTGAGGATAAATGTGATTATTCTGGTTACTGGGCAGGATATGATGTTTCCAATAGAAGTTTATATATTCAACCTGAAGATTGTCCAACAATGACAAAATTTGTTCTGGATTCTGATACAACCACTAAAATCACACAGCCTATTCAGCATGACTTTAAAGTTTTGGAAACTAAGAAACAAAAGACCTTAGCTTAAATCTATTTAGCAACCAATAACAATAGGTATAATAATCATAGTATTTTTTACCTGATTTACTGCTAGCGGTTGATCATTAGCAAAATTTTCAGCTTTGGTAACGGTTTTAAAAGAAAAAAGACTACAAAGCATAAAGCTGGATTTAAATAGTTCTGTTCCAGTTTTTAAACCTCAAAAAACAAACTGTAATAATTATTTGCGGAAATTAAAAATATAAAGCTAAAATAAAAAACAGAGATTACCTATAGTAGTTAGTCTCTGTTTTTTTAATATGTATTACAAAAATATTATTTAACTATTTTCAAAATTTAACTGCAAATTACCAGTCAGCCGCTTATTTAGTTCTAGGATAAAAATCGGTATTAAACTTCCAAACAGAACAACAAGCCAGCCTTGAATAGGCAATAAAGTTAGATGCAAGAATTGTCTCAGATGCGGTAAAACAGTTAGTGATATAACTAGTATCATACTTAATAATAAGCCCCAATTAAGCATTCTATTCGTTTTAAAAGTTTGCCAAGATATTGGTTGCGAATCTTTAATCGCATAAATATCAATCATTGAGCCAAGAGCTAAAACTAAGAAGACTAAAGTCATCCCTACTTGCGGATTGTTAGCTGAAATAACAAATCTACCGTAAGCGTAAACGCCCAGAGTTAAAATTGTGAAAGTAATTGCGCGGATAATCATTCTTTGCATTAACCCCCGCCCAAGAAGACTTTCGTCATTACCTATTGGATCTTGAGCCATAATATTTGGTTCGCTAGGCTCTTTACTGATAAAGAATCCTGGTATTCCGTCAGCAAGAACATTAATAATTAACAATTGTTCTGCTAATAACGGCGCGCCCCAGCCAAAAATTGTGCTAATAACCATTAGGAAAATTTGGGCAAAATTGACACCTATTAAGAATTCTACAGCCTTAATAATGTTTTGGTAAACTGTTCTACCTTCTGCTACAGCTTTAATAATTGTAGCAAAATTATCATCAGTCAAAATCATGTCTGCCGCTTCTTTTGCTACCTCAGTACCTGTGACTCCCATCGCAATACCAACATCAGCGGCTTTTAACGCTGGTGCATCATTAACACCATCACCTGTCATAGCAACAGTTTTATTAAGCTCTTGCCACATTTGAACTATTCTAATTTTGTCACTCGGCGATACCCGGGCATAAACACTGATATTTTGAATCCTTTGTTTCAGCTCAGTGTCTGACATTTTACTCAATTCAGTACCAGTTATTGCCGTTTGACCTGAGTCCAAAATGCCAATTTCTTCTGCTATAGCTTTGGCAGTAACCAGGTGATCCCCAGTAATCATTACCGTTTTAATACCAGCTTGTCTAGCGTTGGCAATTGCTGCAGCTACCTCTGGTCGCGGAGGATCAATTAAGCCAATCAGACCCGCAAGTTTTAAGTCTGAATTAATTTCTTTCCAAGCAGTTGGATCTGCATCTTCTGGCAATACTTTATAGCCAACGGCAAGTACTCGTAAAGCTGCAGCAGCCAGGTCATCATGAGCCTTTTGACCAGCTTCAATTACCTTACTTTGCTTCAAAGGCAGTCGATCTAAGGCACCTTTTGCAATCACCAACAAGTGACCATTAGGTAAACGATGAACAGTTGTCATCATTTTTTTAGCGGAATCGAAAGGATCTTCTGCAATTCGGGGAGCTTTTTCTTCTAGCTGCTGGCGCGAACTCCCCTGCGTTTTTAACCAGTTAACAATCGCAATTTCAGTGGCATCCCCAACGACTTCTTTTGACCCGTCCTTTTCCATAATTTTAGCGTTATTAGCTAAACCTAACATCTTTAATAAATTTTGACCAGCCTCCGGTAAATCAGCCGCTTTTTTGATATCAGTTTCTGGAGTCCAATACTTAGTGATGGTCATTTTATTTTGAGTTAAGGTGCCTGTTTTATCAGTAGCAATCACGTCAACATTACCAATCGTTTCAACGGCGCCAATGTGTCTAATAATAGCGTTACGGTCAGCCATTCTTTTGACACCACGTGACAGACTGATTGTCACAATAATTGGCAAAGTTTCAGGGACGGCTGCAACTGCTAAAGATAGTCCGATCATCAGGCTATCCGCTAAAGCCTTATTTTGCATTCCCATACTTAAAGCAAAAATTACCACTCCGCCTAATGCAGCAAAAAGAGTCATCCATTTAGATAAACTATCCAATTTGCCCTGCAAAGGAGTTTGTCTTTTCTGAGTTTTATTCAAAAGATTCGCAATTTTACCAAGCTCGGTTGCCATCCCGATTGCAGTAACTTGAGCTAGCGCACTACCACCTACAACAGCAGTTCCAGAAAAAATACGCTCATCGTCAGTTAAATTAGTTTCTGCATTAAAGTTTGTTTTGGAAACTGCTAAACTTTCTCCAGTTAAAATCGCTTCATCGACAGTTAAGTTAGTTTCTTCTATTATTACCGCATCTGCCGGAACCTGATCACCAGTATTTAGATAGATTAAATCACCAGGCACCAATTCGGAAGCTGCTAAGGTAATATCTCGACCATTGCGTCGACCCTTAGCTGTTGGCAAACTCATTGCTTTTAAAGCAGCTAGAGATTTTTCAGCTGAAGCCTCTTGATATAAGCCGATTACAACATTAATTATTAAAATCAGGCTAATTACAATTGTCTTGGTCCAGCCACCGTTTTGAAAAATAGCCATATATGTTGCTAAGACTACTGCCAGCAATAGTACTAACGACGAAATGTCCTTGAGGTGATGCCATATTTTTCTATATAACGGTACCGGCCGCTGTTCCAGCAGCTCATTAATGCCAAACTCAACACGCTTTTGTTCTACCTCAGCATCAGTTAAACCGGACTTGGGGGTTATTTTGAATAGTAGTTCTGACTTTTGGGACATGCTATCTCCTCCATTATTCGATTAAATTAAATTTACAATTAAGCTGTTTGAATAGAAAAGCAATATTTATCGTAATTAAGCCGATTTTATAAAAAGCTAAACTTGATTAATGCAGTAAAGACAATATTTCTTTTATTTTTTAAAAAAGCAGAAAGCCTCTGATATTTATCCGAAGTTTTCTGCTTACATGATTATTAAAGTTGTTGTTAATTAACAACGTTTTTTCTAAAATTGCCTTTAGTTTAAAAAATTATTTCTAAACTAAACATCCTCTTTCCCATAAAAGCTTAATAATAGTATACAGGAACTGACATTTTTTGGCTATTTTTATGCTTATAATGTTTGCATTATATGATTTAAATTGCTTCTTCTCTTTTGCTAAAACACTCTTTTTGTTATTTAAATTCTGGCAGCAAAATCTATTTACAGTCTAGTTAAAATCAAATATTTTTAAATCAATTAGTTGTGATTTCAGCTTGTTTTCTTGCGACACGTTCTGAAATCTTAATGAATGGTATATAAAAGACTGTACATACAGCCAGTATTAATATTTGCACTAAAACAACTTTCCAATCTCCACCACTAGATAAAATACCACTTAAAATTGGTGGTGTAGTCCATGGAACCATATATGCTAAGGGCCTCACAAATCCAATAGCCGTGGCAAAGTATCCAATAAGTGACCCAATGACTGGACTTAAAACAAATGGAATAATCATTGGTATATTAAAGACAATCGGAAAGCCAAAGATAATAGGCTCATTAATTTCAAATATACCTGGTATTGCCGCCAATTTGACAACATCTTTATAAGGCTGATAATGAGATACTAATAAAACAGCTATTATCAAAGAAATTGTCAAACCTGTTCCACCCATTTGCGAATAAACAGTTACAAAGTCTGTATTTATAATGTGAGTAGGTAATTTATGTGCTGTTACAGCTGCCATATTCTCGTTCATATTCACTAGATTTAGGGGATCTAAAAGGGATCCATTAATGACAGTTTGATGAATTCCTAAGGTATATAAGAAATTACCTGAAGAATATATTAATAAAAACCCTGGTAATGAGGTGTTAATTGATCGTAAAGGTTCTTGAATTAGCTTTGATATTAACGTTACCAAATCAGTATTAAAATAGGCAAATATAGCGGCAAAAATTCCAAACAAACTAAGAGTTAATAAAGAAGGAAATAATACCGTAAAACTCTGTCCCACAGCCGGTGGTACCTGATCTCCCAGATTAACTTTTAAAGCCTTAATTTTAGAAAATTTCATGTAAATTTCAGTCGCAAGTAAACCTATTATTATGCCAGCAAACATTCCTTTAGTGCCGACTTGTGAATATAAAACTGCTCCAGTAATATTAACTGTTTTTTTAGCTCCGTTCGGGATGATACTAACATTAATTGCCAGCATAATGAAAACAGCTGATAGTGCTATGACAGTAGCAGAAATCGGATTTTCAAAGGATTTGTTTTTGGCCAGAAAATAAGCAATCATGGGTGCTACCAAAATGCTGGCAACGTTCAAAGTACCATTTGTTAATGCGGTCCCGAAAACCTGAAATTTTGCTAAAGTCGCTCCTTTAAAAAGCCAAGTAAAAACAACATTATTAAAAAGAGCTGCTACACCAGCTAAAATAAACATGGGCATTAAAGTGGCAAAGGCATCTCTTAATGACCGCAGGTGAACCTGATTACCAATTTTTACAGAAATATTAGTAAATTCATCCAAAAATTTTTGTAATTTTGGGTGATTCTGTGTACTAGCTGAATTATTCATTTTTACTTCCCTTCTAACTTAAATCTTGCCCATTAGAATGGATAACCTTTTTGAGCCAATAATAACTTTTTTTGGGTATTCTCTTCATATCTCGCAAATCATGATTAGTTCGATTTACATAAACCACACCGTACCGTTTATCCATATCACCTTGAGAACTTAAAATGTCAATTAGACCCCAGCCAAGGTAACCCATAACTTCAACCCCATCTTCTCTTACTGCTTTTTGCAAAGCTTTGATATGAGCTCTGTGGTAGTCAATGCGATAATCATCTTCTATCTGATGGTGACCATCCCATTTTTCACGTACGCCAATTCCATTCTCAATTGGAAATACTGGTAAATGATAGCGTTGATAAATCTTATTTAATACATCTCTAAATCCCAATGGATCAATTTGCCAGCCCCATTCTGTTGATTTCAAATGAGGATTTTTTTCTCTACCATAATCTTGGTACATGTTTGGTGCTGTACCCGCTGGAATTTTACTTGAATTTATAGTGCTTGAAGCATAGTAACTGAAACTCAAAAAATCACTCCGTAACTTTGAAATTTCATTTTTCTCCTCATCAGTTACTGTAATATTGACCTCGTTATTGTGAACAAAATTAATTACTGCGTCTGAATACTTGCCGTAACTAAAAGCATCTAAAAGATTAAAATTTAAAAATTCATCTATTTGATGGGCAGCAAAGGCATCTGCAGGACTGGATGTTGCCGGATAAACTTGATTATAAGCAAGCATGCCACCCACTTTAGCATCCGTTGTTTCATGGATATAGTTAGCAATTGCAGCATGGCAATACATGACATTATGAGATATTTGATATAGTTCAGTTAGTGTTTTTTCTCCGTGAACGTAGCCAGAAACTGCAAATGCACCAGAAGTATGATATATATTTTGCTCATTAAATGTTATCCAATATTTAACTTTGGGTGAAAAATGGTCAACGATTAACTTGCCATAACGAATAAAATCAGCACAAACTTTTTTACTTATAAATCCATTAAAGTTCTCTGCTAAATGCAACGGCATATCAAAATGGTAAAGACAAATCATTGGTTGAATATTGCGTTTAAGAAGTGCGTCTACCAATTTGTCGTAATATTTGAGACCCTCATCATTAACTTCACCATCGCCATTCTTGATAATGCGTGACCATGAAATTTGAAAGCGATACATGTTCATTCCCAAATCTTGCATATAATCAAAATCTTCTTTAAAATGGTGATAATTGTCATTGGCAAAATGCCAATCACTAGTATGTGGTCCAGACTTACGAATGTCGTATACAGATAGGCTTTTACCCCCTTCATTCCAACCACCTTCTGTCTGCATACTTGATGTAGAATTGCCCCAGAAAAATTTAGTCATATTGATTCTTCTTTCTAATAATTAAAAGCGCTTTCACGAAATATGGTATTGCAAATTTATTTTTATGTAAATAATGATTAAACTATAAGTAAAGTGTTTTATTTACTTATAGATTTGAGGTGAGGATATGACTCAAAAGCCTAAATATATTAAAATTGCTGATTTAATTGAGCAAGATATATTGACCCACAAATATCAAAAAAAGTTACCCAAAATTAATAGATTGTCTAGTTTGTATAAGACAAGTAAAGTAACAATAGTTAAATCTTTACATTTTCTGGAATATAAAGGTATTGTCAAACCGATTAGAGGACATGGAACCTTGATACTAGCAGATAATGAAACTGAAATTTCAAAAAAGGACAATGCTACTGCACATGTTGGTTTTACTGAGCGTATCATGAACAATAAACTGTTAACTAGTCATGTTATTTCGTTTGACGTGAGAGAGCCTACCGATAAGGAAGTAGTTTTCCTTAAGTTGAATACAAAGGATTTAGTCTACGACATTATTAGGCAAAGACTTTTAAATAACTTTCCTGTAAGACTTGAATATACTGTAATGCCAATTAAAGTTATTCCGGGAATCACAATGGCAGTTCTGCAAAAATCGATTTATGGCTATATAGAAAAGACGTTAAAGTTAAAAATTGGCAAAGCAAATCGTATTTTTAGAGCTGATAAACCAGATGCTTATGATCAGCTTTATTTAAAGTGTTCGGCTACCGATCCTGTATTTGAAGTAGAACAAACTTGTCTTTTGGATGATGGCACACCTTTTGAATACTCACAAACTCGAAATAGATATGATCAAGGCGAATTGATATTAAACCAAGTCTAAATTACAAAAGCATGCAAAAAGAGCACAAGTTTGGCAACAAATCTTGTGCTCTTTTCAATTTTTAATAACTATTTTGAATTAATTTACTGATCGCTGTCTTAATATCATCAGCGGTAGAACTTTTATCAATAATTTCTCTGAATGTAGAATTAGTCTGTAAATCAACAATAAAATCGAATAATTTTTGCACACTTAAATAGTCTTGGCGTGCAATTGCCAATAAAAAAACGTATTTCACTTCATTTTTTTCATCCCACATAATGGGTTGTGCAAGACGGGCAAAACAAACTTTTGATTTATTAGTGGCATAGCCTAAAGAGTGTGGTATTGCAATTTTGCCACCGACTGCTGTTGAATACATTTTCTCTCTTTCATATACTTTTTCTTTAAAATCTTTATTAACTATCTTTTTTTGCTCTAATTTTTTAATTAACATATCCAAAAGTTCATTTTTAGACATTTTTTCTTTTAACAAGTAAATATTTTCTTCATCAAATAATTTATCAATTGCCCTGTAAGGATTATTTAGAGATCTTAAATATTCTGATAATTGTAAAATATCATTGTGAAAATTTGCCAAATCTATTTGTATCACTGGAACTTTGGCATTGATAATAGGCACCATCGAAATCAAAAAGTTATTATTATTCGCTTTACCTTCTAAGTATTCATCATAGGTATAAGTGCCGGTAATGTTCAAAAATGAAGCAAACTGTGTTTCCAGTTTAGCCCGCACTAGGGCAGCTGTAGAAACTCCTGAGCCACATATCAAAGCAGCATTTTTCTTTGAAGAACGACTGCCTTGCCGCTCAATTGAAGCACCAATGTGAAGGGTTATAAAAGATAATTCATCGTCATCTAATTTAAGATTTAGCATGTGTTCCAAAATTGGGGCAGAATAGGCAGTTATTTCATAAGCATACGGGAAGGTCGACAAAATTACATTTAATAGCGGATTTTTACGTTTGCCATTTACTTTTTTGATCTTAACCAAGTTGGTTAAATGCTGAATCAAATTAACACGCAATTCCTGATCATTTAAGAGATTAATAGCAAATTCTCTTTTGATATTTTGTAGAAAAAAAGTGACCGCTTTTGCAATACTTTCTTTAGAATTGGTTTTATTGGTATCAATAACGCATTCAGGAAAGTTTAATGCAAAATGATATACTAAATCATCCTTTTCCTGTTGGTTTAGTTCAATTTCATATTCCCTTTCAATCTTGGCAAATAGTTCTATTAGATTGTTCAATACACTCTTTTTGATATTCGCATGTGTACTAGTTTCCAAGTGAAAGTTTAATTTAATCCGTGAAATAGTTAGCGCAAAATGTAAAATGATATTTTTAGTGTTAATGTCAGAAATATGATAATTATAATGTCTTAGAAATGCATGAATTAGTTTTTTTAATTTGTCTAAATTAACATTAGCTAATATAGATCTTTCTTTTTCAGTAAAATCAACGATATAATTATCAGATTTTTTATTAATTAACTTTGAAATAATGAAATTGCGTTTATCTGTTTCTGAGCCTTTCACCTTATAGTAATCCTTCGCTTTATTTACCTTAAGATTAAATTCGTTAAATTCTTTTTTGATAGTTACCAGATATGAAAAAAAGGTATTGTCACTAATAAAGAAATTTTCCACTAAATCGGATAGTTTTACCCGATCATTTAATAGTAAATATTGCTCAACTGCAGCAATACGTTCTTCTGATCTGGTCGCAGGCAGATCACTTTTTGCAGCTTGGAGTAATTTAACCTTTGTTTCAGCATCTACATTAGTTAAATAAAAACCAGCACTACGTTTATTTTTGATTTTGGCTTTAAAAGCAGTTAATTCTTTATTTAAAGCTTGAATATCAGACCTAATAGTCCTTGTGCTTACATTAAACTTTTGTGCTAAAAAGGAGGTTGAAACGTAGCGATTGGCGGAATTATTCAACAAAAGTTCAAGAATTTGTCCTAATCGTTTATACGGCAGTTTCAAATTATCACCTCATTTTCATTTGCACTTCTTTCAGTATATATTTGCGCTTAAACCTAAATCTTTTTTACTAAAGTGATCATGTCATAAGGCGCAATTTTAAAATCTTGTGCAATAGTTTTTTCTAAACCGTCAACTTCAATAAATTCCTTATCTTGGAGATATGAAACATCTTTTTCTGTGTTAGTCATATTAGACAGACGCAAAACCAAGCAATTTTTTATTGTATATGACAAATAAAAAGCAGAAACCTCAATGTCACTTTTAATATTTAACCAAGTTTCTTTTTGTTTTAATTGCGGTAGATTTTGTGGAAATTCGATATCCCACAATTTGTTATCTAACCTGTTGACGAACAAATTATGTTTCTGCATTTGATAACTGACTGAAGGTGAATACCAATTGGCAATCACCTGAGAAATTTTTTCTTCGTTCAACTGGCTTCCACTCGGAACATATAAGCCAAACTCAAACTCATTAAAGCCCATTTCTTGAGCCATTGGTGTGGGCATCATTACATGACCAACAGAAGTGGTGTCACCAGAAGCCCTGCCAGGCCTCCATAATAAGTTTGGCTTTCCTAATTGACCAGTTGTAGCCATTAATGTAATAAAGAGAGAATCATCCTTTTTTTCATATTCCTTTTGACCTTTTCCTAAAAAGTACAATCCTACCTTTGAATCATTCAAACCGACACAACGATCAAAAATATAAATATTGACCGGTTTTTCAACAAATTCATCGTTCCAATTTGCTGCAATTTTTTCATTAGTAGTTTTTCTGAATCCACCTTGAATTTGTGCATGTACGTTATCTGTTTTAAGACCAGTCTTTAATCTTAGCCTTAGTCGATGAGAAAGGGCCTGATTGTCAACTATTAATTTGGCTGACACTACTGGAGAATTAGCGAAAAGGGTTAAGGTGAGCTGGAAACTTACTGCAACTTTTTGTGAATTCTGACTATTAGCTCTGTCTGTTAAATCGTGTGGTAATGTCCATGAACCACTTAATTGGATTTTCTCAATATCTTCAGTTTTTGCAGTCTGAATTTTTCCTGTCCATGGTAGGCGCACCTCATGATCATTTCTTAATGGTGAAAAATCGTATGTATCACCATCATTTGCCTGATCATAGACACTAATGACATCTGCAAAAGTTTTATTTTTAGTAACTAAACTAAATTTTCCATCCAAATATTTGATTGAAACTAAATTATTTGCTATTGAATTTCCCTGTTGTAGAGTTAGTTTGGGCATGAGGCTGTCACTATCATCAAAATGAATGACCTGATAACCCAAGCCTTTCATTTCCACATATAAACTAACTTTTAATTTGAAATAACCAGGTTCATCTTTAAATTCATAACCATTAGGAGTTAACTGCATAATATGAGGTCTGGATTTAACTTCTTTACAATCCACAATGATTGCTCTATTTTGAGCTGGAAACTTAACATTGGCCGAACTAGAAATAATTTCCACATTTTTTCGTCCTTTAAAATTATAAGGATCAGTATTAAAAACTAAGATATCATGATCTGATAATGAAAGCCGTTGAGCCAGCCTTTTCTTAATATAATTTTCTAAGCCGTCTGCTATTTCAAATGCCTGCTTGTAGCGTTCATTGATATCTACTGCCACGTTATCAGTAACACTACCGCCCATCGTATCGTGTGGTTGAACTTTAAATAGCAATTTCCATAACTTGATAACTATGCCGTTTGAAATTGGTATTCCTGCATATTGAGCAATTACCATTAAAGGTTCCAAACGACGAGTTATAACTTGTTCAAGTTTAAAGTTTTTACGTTTATTTCTAGATCTGACAGAACAAATAGTGCGATGAACTCTTGAATAGGTTGGATATCTCAGTTCTCCCTGAAATTCAGGCAATGCTTTCATTCGCAGTTTTTGCATAAATTCTGGATATGAGCTAATAACAATATTGTTCTTAGAATACTGATTTACTTGAGTGATTGTTTTAGAAAGGTCATGAATAATATTCATTTGATCTATACCAGAGGGTACAAGAACTTCAGAATTATTTCCGTGTATAGCTTCAAACTCTATTCCTTTATCCAGTCGGTTTTTGACAAAATCATTTAAATTGCGCTTGGATTCCAAATCAATTTGCCCGGTAAAGTAACCTAAGGGAAAATTGGCAGCAAAGACTGCTTTCCCGCCTAATGCTTTCCATTTAAAATAGACGGATTTAGTCTGTCTTTTAAAATTCGTACCACGCCATGATAGAAAATCATGAATTCCTACCTGATTTAATATCATAGGTAAATTAGCATTGAAGCCAAAGGTATCAGGTAAATAGCCTAATAGCATCGGTTCACCAAAATTTTTTCTTGCATCCAAGATTCCAATAATTAGATTTCTCAATAAAGATTCAGCGTTAGGAACAAGCGCATCTGTTTGGGTGTACCAAGGCCCAATGAAAAGTTGTTTGCGATTGACTAATTTATGAATTCTATCCCTGGCTTCCGGATGAATCTCAACATATTCATCCACAATAGACATTTGTCCATCAAGGGTAAAATTAGCTTCCGGATGTTCTTCAAGTTCATCCAAGACTTCTGTGAATAATTGGTCGCTTAATACTTGTGCGTCTTGTGTAGTAAAGTACCATTCACGATCCCAATGAGTGTGATTAACAAAATATGCTTTAACCATAATATCTCCTAAAATTCAAAATAAATTGTGATAAATTTGGCGTGTCCAATTTCTGGTAAAGTTACTTTTTTATTTATAACGGTTAAATCTTGTAAAACATGGTCTCTTAAATCAACTACTTGAACCATTTTTGGCTTTTTAGCAAACGTGATCTGTTCCCTTACCTGATGAAAGGTAGGATTATAGAGCCGTAAATTATATCCATGATCATACCTAGATTTTTCAATTGTACTTACGGTTAACTTGTTTTCAGTTTTAAATAAACTAAATTGCGATTCTAAAAACTGCTTACTGGGATTAAGCGGGAAAGTTAATCTGCCATTTAAAAATTCCGCATACTCATAGACTTGCAAAGGGGTTTCATAATCTTTAATTTCATTAGCTAAATTTGACTGATCATACCCAGACTGTCCTGTAGTCAGGGCAAATTTAAATTCAAGTTTACGATTTAACTGTGCATCAGGTGTTGCTACTGTTTCATCTCCTGAAGCCCGACCAGGGCGATATAATAAATCACTTTTGCCTAACATACCAAAAGAACGAAAGAGGGTGAGTCTTATGACGGAATTTTTTGCGCCGACACACTCATATTCTCTAACTGCTTGAGGAACCACCGCTATATTTCTTTTAGTATTAGACAAACATACAAAGCTTTGCATAGTATTGATAGAAATTGGTTTTTCTTGCCATTTGTCTTGATTTTGTTCCCAATCTGCTAAGTCTTTCTCTTTTACGAGAGGGCGTTTGATTGTACCAAACTGAATATCTGCAATACTAAAATTAGTATTAAGTTGACTGGCAAAATCAACACAAAGTCTGTGACTAAGCGGATTAGTGTTGTCAACTAAGACTTTAAACTTGATCATCTTATCGGACTTGGTTAATTTAATAACCATTTTTACCGGCATTTCAGTGTCGGTTATTCCACGGCTTCTCATTTCTAAATTTTTAGGTACTTTATAATTAAAAAGAATAATTAATTTATCTTGCAATTTGCCATGTAATACCTGCACCTGATGTGTTTGTCCTGTCGAATATATTATTAAATCTTTTTTTGCGGGTGAATAATTATATGAATCTCCTCCATCACCGTTTTCTTCAAGAATTGCCTGGTTTGGGTAAAGCTTTCCATTCAGTTTATCTAATATATTCAAACTACCGTCAGCATTAACAGAAATCTGATAATACTCATTTTCAATTTGCGTATCAGTTGTAGTTAATTTGTTTAACTCTACTTCTTTGTTCTCAAGTGGTATTAGGTTAAATTGCTTATAGCCATAAGGTGGAATTTCTCCAAAATCAAGATTCAAGTTGATACGATAAACTTTTTCCGGACTGTAAATTTTCTCTCCTGGATTTAGTTGGATAGTGGCAGCCTTTATCAAATTAGTGTCATCTTCGATTGAATTAATTTCGTATGCCACTTCATTTTTTTCAGAATCAACAATTTTAAAGCTACGACTTGGACTATACAGAGTTTTAGTGATTATTTTCTTTCTTACAAAGGGCAATGTATTAAATACCGTCAATGTTATCGGATGCTTTTTATCTTTGATTCGGGTTGAAATGAACCGTAAAGTAGAATCAACTAAGCTTCTAGCAGTATCATCTACTTCTAGGTAACGCATCTTTATTACACTATTGACTTGATCAGATACACAATTGCCCATTGAATCATGCGCCGCATTTTTACCCATTTTTTGCCACAAACTTTTTATTGCTGCAAAGGGATAATCTAAACCAAAATAACTACCCATAGACAAAACTGGCTGCATAATATTGGTAAGGTAATTTTGCAATTCTGTATTTAACTTTTTTATATCTGCACGTGACGAATAAATCGACTTATGAACACGCATATCCTTGCCACTATCCTGCTCGCCTTTGACAAGCATCATATCAGGCTGATCTTTTTTTACTGCAGCAATATACTCTGGAAGTGATGCTGCTTTGAATTGGTATTTTTTTTCATAAGTATTATTTAGTTTAGCAATTAATTCTGGTAAATCACTCCTTAAGGGAGCCATATCTGAACCATTAGGAAACAAAATATTATTTGTTGTTGCTTGTTGAACTACAGTTTTGAATGGTTCAGTTGTCATTAATTCTGCTAATTTAGTTTCATCAACCACTCCACCAATAAAGTAGCCACAGGCCATGCGAAATACTTTGACTTGTGTTCCATCTTCACCTTGCCAAACAAATTCCGACTTTTTAGTGTCGGCCATTGAAAAGCCACGATACAAAACAGCATCTTTGATGCCCAAGTTAGAATATATTTGTGGCATACTTGACTCTTGACCAAATGAATCTGGCACGTAAGCTACATTCATGTACCCGCCTAAATCAGATGCTGAATTCATCCCAATTCTAAGGTTATTAATGATACTTTCACCAGACGTCACAAACTGATCAGTTTGTGTATACCAAGGTCCTAAGAAAAGCTTCTTTTCTTTAACTAATTTTTTTACACGATCTAGATCCTGCGGACGCCAAGACAAGTAATCTTCAATCAAAGAAGTTTGGCCGTCTAATAAAAAACTGCCGTAATTTTTGTTCCTTTCTAAATGATCAATAATGTCTTTCAAATCTTGAACTAAATAAGCTTTAGCTCTTTCAGAAGTAAAAAACCACTCTCTGTCCCAGTGAGTATGTGGGATTACAAAAACTTTTTTTATCATTCCAACTCCTAAATAAAAAACTATAGTTTAAAATCTTTTTTCTTAAACTATAGTTTTTATTTCCTATTGAATATTTAATTCGATGTCGTCGTCACTCATTGATTCTTCGCCAGAGGAATCTTTATCGGTGAAGTCTGCAATCAGTGGTGCAACTATAGCTATAAATAAGGCACAAACAAAAATACCAGCTAAATAAGCAAAAATATTATCCGCAGTTAAAATACCAGGTAACCCACCTAATGGAGGAATATGGGATTTCACTCCTAAAAATGCACCTGTAGCTGAGCCTAATGCTCCACCAAGAACGTTAACAATTATCAGTTGTGGTGCTTTCATCATGAATGGAATTGCTCCTTCAGTGATGCCAAAGGTTCCCATAATTAGATTGTTGTGTCCCATTTCTAATAATTCGGCAGAAAAGCGCTTCTTAGGCCAAATGAAACTCATAAGTGCATAACCCATTGGGATAGCACAAATAGCAATATTCGTATACAAACATGGTTGATAGATACCCTCTATAAAGAAGAAGTTTCCTACTCCCCATGCGGCTTTATTAACAGGTCCACCCAGGTCGACACCAATCATGCCGCCCATAATAGCTGCTAATAAAACAGCATTTGTCTTTTGCTCAACCATATACTTAACCCAAGATGTTAAGCCATTATTAATCCAAGCTAGCGGTGGCGTTAAAACAACACCTACAAAGACCGCCACTGAACCAACAGTTAAAAGGGGCATAACTATTAATTCAATCGCTGAATTCCATTTATCTGGAACTTTAATTTTGCGACACCAGCGTGCCACATATCCAGCAATAAGGCCGGCAGCAATGGCGCCAATAAAGCCAAGTTGATTATTAGTAGCTAGTTGACCGCCGATGAAACCGGCACCTAAAGCTGGCTTATCACCTAAAGCGTAAGCGATATAGCCACCAATTACCAAGTTAACCAAGCCAATACCAATCCAACCTACTGAGTTTATTTGATAAAGAATATGGAAAAAGCCACCCGTTTTTGCAAACTTAGATAAATTACCATACCCAAAGCACATGCCAATTAATTGTGGTACACCTACAACAAGTGCACCACCAATGACAGTTGGGATCATGTATGAGATCCCACTCATGATTGCTCCTTCCCACTCTTTCAAAATTCTTTTCATATTAATCCTCCTTCTTAATTGCAGCAGCACATTTCTTCAAAACTGCTTTAGGTGCTTTAATGCAAGTGTTGATATCTACTCGAATAACTGGTTTGCCTTTAAATCTGTCCATACTAGTAATTTTTTGATCAGAAGCAATTAAAACAAAATCAGCCGCATTTGCTTCTTCCTGGGAAATAGCGTTGACTGGCCCCATCATTCCCTGTTGCTCAATTTTGACATTCCAATTTAATTCCTTACCTGCTTTTTCCAAAGCCTTAGCAGCCATTGGTGTATGGGCTAAGCCAGCTGGGCAAGCAGAAACTCCTACCACATTCATTTTTATTCTCCAATCTTTTCATTAATAAATTGTGCAATTTTTTCTTTAGAAGAAAGGTTGCGTAACCTTTCTTTAAAATCTTTTTCTAATAGTGCCGTGGATAAATTAGCCAGCATTTGCAAATGCTTGTCACCCGCATTTTCTGGTGGAACCATCAGAGCAAATACATCAGTAACTGGCTTTTTATCATAAGTTTTCCAATTTAAAGGTTGACTTAATCTAAAATAGAGAAAACCCGGTTTTTTAACTACCGGTGTCTTGGCATGAGGAATTGCAAAACCGTCTTCAAGTCCGGTAGAAAATTCTTTCTCTCTTGCCAAAAAACTCTGATCTAATTTTTTTATGTCAGTAGTATAACCAGTATCGTACGCGGCTTTTGCAACATATTTTAAAAAGGAATTTACACTAGTCTCGTTGACATTTAAAAAAACATCGTCAGTAGAAAATTTCATTTATGTCCTCACTTCTTTTCTTTCTTGAAAGCCTTTTCAATAAATAATATTATCTTTTAATTATTAATTTGTAAGTACCGGTATTTTCCATTTGAATTGGAAAAAGCACATTTAATGTAGTCACACTAGATTAAGCCGCTGATATTAAATTCGAGCCGCCTTATCAGTTAAGTATTTTCCTTTCAAAAATTTAACTATAAAAATAGCCCTGAAAGTTTTCTAACTTTCAGGGCTATCGATTATAGCTAGCACTTATGATAGATCTTATTTAATAGTAATAGTTCCCTCTGTTGAATCAGCTAAAAGAAAATTTTTCTTCGAATTCTTTTTGGTGAAATTTTCATAAGGCTTTGAATTTTTGTACCTAATTGCTTTTCCATCCGCTGTGAGCTGGTAACTCAGATTAGGTGCATTTTTAATAACTAAGTTACTACTTTGTAAAGTAAAAGAATTTTTATTGCTGAGTTGTGAATTGGTAATTTTAATATCTGAGTCGGAAGCATCAAGGGTCATTGATGAACGAGAATTTAAAAGCTTGCACCAGCCTCCTTCTATCTTAATAACTGCCTCTCCCAGATCAGAGTTATTAAGTGTTGATCTATGGCTGCCCCCAGCTGATAAATTTGTGCTTTTGGCATCAATATTGTCAATATCCAGATAACCGTCTGCACAACTTATAAAATATGCCTTAGCTTTCAGGTCTTTTAACCTGATATTTCCGTGATCACTGTTGCTATCGAATTCAGTATAGTGAACATTTTGAGGAACAGTTACATCAATTCTAGAGCTAATTTTACGCCAATTGATTGCAACAGGTCTGGGCTCATATATATCCAAACGGTTATTGGCTAATTTTACTTGTACTGCGTCTGGATTAACACCTGTAACTGTAACTTGGTATTTTTTACCTGAATGCAGAAAAACGTCTGAGGAATCAGTTTGAACAAAAACTTTATTAAATTTGTGGTTTGAGACGTATGTACGTGTGAGCTCAGTATTATCAATAGCTTTTAAGGTAAAGTGGTTATGGTTAGCGATTATTGGTTTTACACCATTATTAGACCAACCAACGAGCATCATAACCAGACCAACAATTAAAGCCAATCCACATATGCGATAAAACTTTCTCATATTTAATCCTCCTTTACCATCTAAGCATTAACTTTATAGTAACGCTGCTTGAAAATTTTTCTGCCAATATGTTGAAAAAAAGCAGCACATTCTGCAGTTAAGAAACGGATAAACTTCATAATTATTGGAAATAGCATTAAGCTGACACATGTTAAAACCATGCCTCCTCCGACGTAGAAAAAGCCTGATGCCCAGTTGCCGCCAAAAACCAGTCCAAACGACCTAACCAATATAAAAACACCAGAGACAAATAGAGACGTAATAACGATAGCAAGAGCAATAAAGACTGCCGCTAAAGCGATCAATACAGCTACCATCACTACTACTGCCGCCAAAGCTAGTGGTATGCCAATTGGCGCTGCCAGAATTCCTAATAAAATAACCCAAATAGTTTTTAAACTAGACTTGGAAGATGTTTTTTGTGTTTCTTCTTTTTCCGGGACCGAAACAGAATAGTCTGCCATGATTTTTCGAGCTAATTGTTTAGGCGTTCCTAGCTCAGTAATTATGTCTGCTTCATTGTGGTAATTTCCATCAAGTAAAAATTCTTGATAAAATTGCACAACGTCTTTTAAATCTGAATTAGGCAGATCAATCAGATATTGTTTTAATTGCAAAATATAATTATCAATTATTCTGTTCATTTTCTTCCCCCATAACTTGATTCATTTTAGTGCTGAAAAATTGCCATTCTTTTTTGATTATTTTTAATTCTGACTTACCAGAGGATGTAATCTGATAATAATTTCTAGTTCTTCCTTGAAAAGGCCTTGAATAAACTGATAAAAATCTGTTATTCCTTAATCTCCTGAGAACTGGATAGATCGTAGGCTCGGAAATACCAAAGGCCGCTTTAGCTTGCTCTGTAATAACACGGCTATAGAGATTATTTCTTTTGATAAAAGATAAAATGATGCCATCTAATAGACGATTGGGAATTACTATTGCCATAATTATTTCCTCCCATATTATATTATATATAATATTGTAGAGCTTAATTAAGGAGCTTTCAAGTCATTATCACAAGTTTTTAATTTAAGTTGACATAGTTACCATTAATTATTTTAAAAAAGCATTAGTCCAATATTTTTCTAAAACTAAAATCTACAGTTATGGAATCATGGTTTACTTATGTTGAAAAATTTTTAAAAAATATTTGCCTTTTTTTAATCATGGTGTATTATATATGTATTACAGTAATACATGAAAGAAGGAAAATCTATGAGTTTACTTGAAACTCGTGAGGTAACTCGCACCTATGGCAAAGGCGCAACTAAGTTTGATGCCTTACGTGGAATTAATTTACAAATTAATCGGGGAGATTCAGTTGCTATCATTGGCAAAAGTGGTTCGGGTAAGTCTACTTTGATGCACATCCTGGCTCTCCTTGACCACCCTACTAGCGGTGATGTCTTTCTAAATAATGAACTCACAAGTAAAATTAAAAATAAAGCATTATATAAGCTGCGCAATCAGACATTTGGCTTTGTTTTCCAACAGTTTTTCTTAAATGCTCAAGACAGTGTATTAGAAAATGTGATGCTTCCTCTAAAAATAGCTGGCATCACGGGCAGAGAACGCCGTGCAAAAGCTCTGGCAGCCATCAAGGCAGTTGGCTTAGAAAGCAAAGTCAAAAATAAAGCCAGTGCTTTATCAGGTGGACAAAAACAGCGGGTCTGTATTGCGCGTGCCTTAGTCAATGATCCCCAAATAATTTTTGCAGATGAGCCCACAGGAAACTTAGATTCAGCTACTAGCGAAAATATTGAAAATATTTTATTTAAACTACATCAAGAAAAAAATATTACCTTATTAATTGTTACTCACGATCCTGATTTAGCCAAAAAATGTGAACGTCAGATTCAGATTAAAGATGGTCAAGTAGTAGGAGGAACCCAGCAATGAGATTTCATGATATTCTAAATTCTGCGGCTACAAACTTATGGCACAATAAAGGGAGAACATTCCTAACCATTATTGCTGTTTTCATTGGCTCCTTAACTATTGCCATTACTATGGGTATTAATAATGGTGTTAATGATTATTTGAAAAAGCAGGTCGGCAATATTGGTAAAACTGAGCAAATGTCTATTTTGCCTGGGAGTTCCAGTCAAGACACGGATGAGCCTCAAAAATATAATACCAAGAAGAGCAGTCAAAACGCTGATGGTATGATGGACAAAAACGACATTAAAAAAATCAAATCAGTTAAAGGCTTAAAAGATTTTAAAGCGTTAAAGGACTGTGATGTTGACTATGTCCAGGGCCCTAATAAAACTAAATATCTTATAATTGCGCAAATAACGGAAGGAATCAATTATGATTTGGAAGTTGGTCACCAAGTTGCAACTAGCGGAGAAAAAGCACAGATTTTAATCACTAAACCAATGGTTAAATCTTATGGCTTCAAAAATGCACAAGATGCTCTGGGTAAAAAAGTAACTTTAGTGACAAAATCACCTGTGACTAAGAAAAAAACAAAAATATCTGCTACTGTTGTTGGAGTTAGAAATGATAGTATAGTATCAAAAGGTTTTGCCATTTACAGCAATGAATTAGGACGAAAAATAGTTGCAGCCAACCAAAAAGGTCTTCCGCAAGCATTAAAAGATAAATATGTTAGTGTCATTGCTACCCCTATTAACAAGAGTGCCAGCAGCATTAAGCAAGTTGAGGACAATTTGACTAAAAAAGGATATTCCGGTATGACTCTTAAGGAAGCCGTGAATGAACTTTTCCTAACATTCAACGCAGTCACTGGAGTTTTAATAGTTTTTGGAGCCATCGCATTGGTAGCTGCCAGCTTTGGAGTAATCAATACTCTGTACATGTCAGTGAGAGATCGTACAAAAGAAATTGGTCTTATGAAGGCATTAGGACTCAGCAAGGGTAAAGTATTTTCTATATTCAGCTGCGAAGCAATCTTAATTGGTTTGTTTGGTTCTTCATTGGGATTATTACTGGCAATGGGTTTAGGCAATGCCTTAAACAATTTTGCTGCTAAGTCATTCTTAAAAGGACTGGACGGTTTTACTTTAATTCAATTCAACTGGTCAAGCAGTTTACTAATTATTGGCATTATCTGTCTAATTACCTTTTTAGCAGGTACGCTACCAGCCAAACGAGCAGCAAAACTAGATCCGATCACTGCTTTAAGATATGAGTAAAAAAAAAAAAACATCAGACAAAATCTGATGTTTTTTTGCTATAGTTTTAATTTACGCTAAATACTAATGAAAAAGACAAGTGTGAACCAATCGTTCTGCCAGATTAGTAGCTACTTAAATAATAACAATCTGAAGATATTCATTTTTTGACTCACTAAATTGATAAAATAATACCAGTAGTTTGCTATTCTAATTTCTGCTTTAGTCACTTTGGATAATCTTATTAATTTTAGGAGCTATTAAATCTTCTATTACTTTCATATCAACCGGTCTATAAGCATTATCAATACACTCATTCCAATATTCTAAGTGCTTTTGATCAATATAACTGTCTGATTCTTCAACCGCTTTACCTCCTTCTCCTTGTAGAGAGTACCAGTAAAAATATGTATAGCCATCAGAACATTCTTCTTTAAAAACTGTTTCCACAAACATTTTTTCTCCAGCCATAGTAGCGACTGTGTCTTGATGATGATTATTAAGAAAATCCATCCATTCTTGTGCTTTTTCTTCCTTACCCTTTTTAATACGAAAACGGGTTAATTCAATTTTTGACATTACTTATTCCTCATACCTACTTAAACAAAAAGGCATCAACTTTGTGTTGATGCCTTTTTTATATTAGTAATTAAAACTTATACGTAATAAGTATAGATTAACGCTTACTAAATTGTGAAGCTTTACGAGCTTTCTTAAGACCTGGTTTCTTACGTTCAACCATTCTTGGGTCACGAGTCAAGAAACCAGCCTTCTTTAGTGGTCCACGGAAATCAGGATCTACTTCAAGAAGAGCACGTGCAATTCCTAAACGAATTGCTCCAGCTTGACCTGAGAAGCCACCACCATTAACGTTAACCTTAACATCGTATTGATTTTCTGTTTCAGTCAAAGTTAATGGTTGTTTCAAATCCTTAACTAAGTTAGGAAAAGGAATGTATTGATCAATATCTTTGTTATTAGCAGTAATCTTACCGCTACCTGGTACTAAACGAACACGAGCAACTGAATTCTTGCGCCGACCGGTACCTGCATATGCAACTTGTTGTGCCATTATTTAACCTCCTAGATTAATTTATTAATGTCTAATTCTTCAGGTTTTTGTGCTTCGTGCTTATGATCAGCATCTGCATAAACATGCATCTTCATGAATTCTTGATGACCAAGAGTATTTTTAGGAAGCATACCTTTAACTGACAATTCAACTAATCTAACTGGATTATTAGCCAGCAAGTCTCCAGCAGGAGTGGCCTTGATGCCACCACGGTAATCAGAGTGATGGTAGTATATCTTGTCAGTAGCTTTCTTACCAGTTAACTTAAGCTTAGCAGCGTTAATTACGATAACGTTGTCGCCGGTGTCAACATTTGGCGTATATTGAGGCTTGTTCTTACCTCTTAAGATAGTTGCTACTGCTGTGGACAAACGACCTAGAGATACGTCTGTTGCGTCAATAACATACCACTTACGTTCAATTTCATTAGGTTTTGCTAATTGTGTAGTACGCAATTTTATTTCCTCCGTTTTTACGTTGTTTGAATACAATAAGATTCCGGGGCCTATCGTGGACAAACATACTTTAATATAATAAGTCTTTTTAACTCAAAAGTCAATATTATTCCCTGTCAAGACGATATTTTTCTGGCACATCTTCATAAAAAACATGGTATAGAAATAAACCGCTTGCCTGTGCTGTCTCTCTTACCTGCTCACGATCTTTAGTCATTATTACCCGGGGAATATCATCTACAGGGCGTTTGCCTCTACCAATTTCTAGTAGCGTTGCCACTAAAATACGAACCATATTATATAAAAATCCTGAGCAAATAAAGTCAAAAACAATCTCATTAGCTTGCTCATTTTTAGCAACGTTTACGTAATACATAGTACGTACTTTATTCTTTATTTGTCCGCCACTTGCAGCAAAGCTAGTAAAATCATGTGTACCTAATAAATCACGGGCTGCCACTTTCATTTTGTCAATATCAACTGGATAAGGATAATGTCCCGTATAAAAGCGTTTAAATGGATCAACAAAACGATCCAAACTAACATAATAACGATACCATTTACCTTTTGCACTGTAGCGCACATGAAAATCGCTGTTAACGATCTCACATTCTTTAAAAACTATGTCTAACGGCATCATTGAATTTAAAGCACATATCATTCTTTCGGGTGGAATTTCTTTATCAGGATAGTCAAAGTGAATGACTTGTCCTAAGGCATGAACACCTGCATCGGTCCGTCCTGAACCTTCAACAATAATGTTTTTACCTTTTGTCATCTTTTTTAATGCAGCTTCAACAGTACCTTGTACTGTTCTTTGATGGGGTTGGGACTGAAAGCCGTGAAATAGATGACCATCATAAGCAATTGTCATTTTATATCTTGTTGTCATTAATGCGTCCTGAATACTAAAAGAAGTATCAATAATAAAATAAAATAGGCTAAGTTGATTAGATCGAGATATGACCAACGTAATACTCTAAATTTTGTTCTACCTTGATCCCCACGATAACCACGTGATTCCATTGCTGTTGACAAATCTATCGCGGTTTCTAATGAATTGATAAATAAGGGAACAAGCAGTGGCGTAATTGCCTTTGCTCTGGTGATTAATCCCCCATTGTTAAAATCGGCTCCCCGAGAACGTTGAGCATTCATAATTTTAAGAGTTTCATCAAATAAAGTAGGAACAAATCGTAATGCAATTGACATTACTAATGCGATCTTATCAACTGGTACACGAACTATCTTCAGTGGCTTTAGCAACCATTCTATAGCATCAGCAATTTCAAGCGGCTTAGTTGTCACTGTCATCACAGTTGAAATTAAAATTATTACTGTGAAACGAATAAAAATAAACACCGCATTAGTAATACCATAACTTGACAAAGCAAATATCGTCCACTGCCAGTATACTGTTCCACCAACCGTGAAAAATAGTTGCAAAAAAGAGGTAAATAAAATTAACCAAATTAGTGGTTTGACCCCATCCCAAAAAATCTTGGGCTTCAATTTAGTCGCAACAACTGCAACAAAACTAAAAATAGTGACAATTACATAGGAAACAGGATTATTAGCCAGAAAGACAAATAAAATAAAAAGAATAGTTGCAAGTAATTTTCCCCGCGGATCCATTCGGTAAATTATTGAATCGCCAGCCACATAACGACCGATTAAAATTTTACTCACATACTCACCTCTTCAAGTTATTTTCAATTCCGGTAATTAATTCATCAATAGTTAATGGTAACTTTTTAAATTTGTAATTGGTTAGTTTAGCAGCAAACAAAGAAGACTTTGGTTCTTCTAAATGATGCTCCTGCAACCACTTGCGATCTTTGAAAATTTCTTTTGGACTGTCTTCTTTAATCAACTTGCCGTGTTCCATTACTAGAACATTGTCAGCATAATCAGCTACATCGTCCATATTATGTGTAACTAATATTACAGTATGACCTTCCTTTTGATATTCAGAAAAAAGGGCCATCATTTGTTTACGAGCAAGTGGATCAAGCCCAGCTGCCGGTTCATCTAAACACAAAATATCTGGCTCATAGGCCATAACACCAGCAATTGCTACACGCCTCATTTGACCGCCAGAGAGTTCAAACGGTGACCTGCCACCTATTTCCTCGGGTAAACCAACTTTTTTCAACCAATACTTAGCGCTGGTCAGGGCCTTTTCTTTATCATAACCAAAATTTTTGGGACCGAAGGCAATATCTTCCAGTACTGTGTTTTCAAACAATTGCATTTCGGGAAACTGAAAAACTAAGCTTACGTGTCGCCTTAAATTTTTGAGATTTTTATTGGGAGTATCAGCAGTAATAGTCATTCCCGCTATCTCAATTTGACCATTTGTTGGTTTAAGGAGAGCATTAAAATGTTGCATCAAAGTTGATTTCCCACTACCAGTATGACCGATAATTGCATTAAAAGAGCCATCTTTTAGTTCAAAATTGACTTTATCTAAACCTTTTTTAGCAAGAGGTGTATCAGGAGAATAGGTATAACTTACATTTTCGAATTTAATTGGCATAGGAAATTAATCAACTCTTTTTCTGAATCTACACTAGCAGGAATTTTCATAGAATCATTTAGCAACTTAGCTTTTATTTGCTCAAAAAATGGCACATCTAGTCCTAACTTTTTAAGAAGTTCAACTTGACTAAAAACGGTTTTTGTACTTCCCTCTGTTATCAATTTACCGTCATTCATTACCAAAACCTGGTCAGCCATATTAGCTTCATCAATATCGTGAGTAATAGAAATAACGGTTAAATTATACTCGTCCTTCATTTGTCGCACAATTTTTAATATTTTATCTCTACCTTCAGGATCAAGCATTGAAGTTGCTTCATCTAATACAATTATTTTGGGCCTAATAGCAAGAATTCCGGCAATTGCGACTCTTTGCTTCTGCCCGCCAGATAGATTGGCTGGTTCAGAATTGGCATATTCGCTCATGCCCACTGCTTTGATAGCTTCAGCAACAGTTTTAACCATTTGCTCATGGGGTACACCACGATTTTCAAGTCCAAATGCTACATCATCAGCGACTGTAGCTCCTACAAATTGATTATCTGGGTTTTGAAACACAACTCCAACTTTATCACGTATATCCCAAACTGTATCATCATTCAGTTTAATGCCGTCTACTTCAATTAATGAATTTTCTTTTTCATCTGGTACCAATAAGCCATTAATTAGGCGAATTATTGTAGATTTTCCACTACCATTATGACCGATAATTGAAGTCCATGAACCCCGCTCTACTTCGAAACTAATGTTGTCGATAGCGGGCTTATCAGACTCTGGATATGAAAAGCTCACATTTTTAATTTTAATAATGCTATCAGTTGCCATTTTCTCACCATCCTAAAAAGTCTGACTCAATTGTACCAAAAATTCCAAAAATTCTGAACACCGATCGTTAACGTTATGCCGTTTAATTTGGCATATCAAAGTGTCTATCAAGAACTGATAAGCTATTTTACGTTTAGTTGCTAATCTATTTCCAAAAAATTTAAAAAACGTTTTATGAATTATATTCTGCAACAGCAACATTATCTGCCGCAATAACTAACTAATTTGTTCGTTATTAGCCATTTCAACATAGATAGTACCAATTTTACTATTATCTAAAAATTTTACCTATCATAATAATTCATACTAAATCTAAAAATTAAGTATTTATGTATTTCAAAAATCAGTTTTTATCCAAACAGATAAAAAGTTCTCAAAGCAAAAAAAATCACCCATGAGGAGGGATAATCGACATTATCTAAGCTAGACTAAACTTTCGTCATCATCTTAACGCTTATTCTCACTCTCACGGATAATTCTTAATAGCTATTAAGTTTGATTATTTGAATTAAACTAATTCTAAAATAACCATTGGAGCTCCATCACCTTTACGGGCGGTAGCAAGCTTCATAATTCTGGTGTAACCACCATTACGGTCTTTATAACGAGGTGCAACGTCGCTAAAAAGCTTTTGTAATGCAGATTTTACAACAACTGCATCTTTTTCTTCATGAATATCTGCAACTTCATCACGTACAAAAGCAGCAGCTTGTCTTCTAGCAGCTAAATCACCGCGTTTGCCTAAAGTAATCATCTTTTCGGCGGTTTTACGAACTTCTTTAGCACGAGCTTCAGTTGTAGTAATGCGTTCCTTCATGATTAATTGAGTAGTCATTTCTCTGAGCATTGCTTTTCTATGTGCGCTATCGCGACCCAATTTACGGTATGCCATCAGTTTACCTCCTTTATTGTTTTAATTAATCTTCTTGACGAAGTGATAATCCCAAGTCAGCTAATTTGTTTTTAACTTCTTCCAATGATTTACGTCCTAAATTGCGTACACGCATCATATCTGCTTCTGTCTTATCAGTTAATTCCTGCAGAGTATTAATGCCAGCACGTTTAAGACAGTTATAAGAACGAACAGAAAGATCAAGCTCTTCAATTGTCATTTCGAGCTTCTTTTCAGCTGTGTCATCCTCTTTTTCAACCATCACATCATTGAACTTAGTATTTGCATCAGCAGTTTCAAACACTTTAAAGTGTGCAACTAAAATTTTAGCTGCGAAACTAAGGGCATCGTTAGGCTTGATTGAACCATCTGTCCAAATCTCTAAAGTGAGCTTATCAAAATCGTCTCTTTTACCAACACGAGTAGATTCAACTTGGTAATTTACTTTATCTATTGGTGAAAATAAAGAATCAACAGGAATGACACCAATTGGCATATCTTCACTCTTATTGTCACTTGCTGCAACATAGCCGCGACCATTTTTAACAGCAATTTGCATGTGCAAGTGTCCACCTTCAGCAATAGTACAAATATATTGGTCAGGATTCAGGATTTGAATATCTGCGTCAGCTTTAAGATCATCAGCGGTTACAGTAGCCGGACCCTCAACGTCTATTTCAATAATTTTTTGTTCATCTGAAAAAGACTTTAATTCAAGTTTCTTAAGGTTCAGGATTATCTTAGCGACATCTTCTCTTACGCCTGGAACGGTTGAGAATTCGTGTAAGACATCATCTATTTGAACGTAAACAAGTCCTGTACCTGGGATAGATGTCAGTAAAACTCTACGTAATGAGTTACCTAAAGTAGTACCAAAGCCTCGTTCAAGTGGTTCAATAACAAATTTACCATATGACTTCTCTTGGTCCACAACGGTAATATTTGGTTTTTCAAATTCAATCATTACTAGGCCCCTTTCAAAACGCAATGTCCTTCATTAAGAACAAAATTAAACACGACGACGTTTTGGTGGTCTAGAACCATTGTGAGGAACTGGGGTAACATCACGAATAGCTGTGATTTCAAGCCCAGTCGCTTGAAGCGATCTAATAGCAGATTCACGGCCAGCACCAGGACCCTTGACAGAAACTTCAATATGTTTCATACCTTGATCCATTGCACTCTTAGCTGCTGCTTCAGCTGCCATTTGCGCTGCAAATGGTGTAGACTTACGACTACCTTTAAAGCCTAATGCACCGGCTGAAGACCAAGCAATTGCATTGCCTTGAACGTCAGTAATCATGACTAAAGTATTGTTAAACGTAGAATGAATATGAGCAACGCCTTTTTCAACATGCTTCTTCACACGGCGTTTACGTGCTGTTTTAGGCATCAATAAACCTCCTTAAATTTTATTTATTTTTCTTACTACCCTTACGAGTACGGGCATTATTCTTGGTATTTTGACCACGAACTGGAAGTCCGCGACGGTGACGAATACCACGGTAAGAACCAATATCAATTAACCGTTTAATGTTCATGCTGACTTCTCTACGTAAGTCACCTTCAACACGGTACTTGTCTACTTCCGCACGGAGCTTTTCTTGGTCATCTGGAGTCAAATCTTTTGAACGTATGTCTTCAGAAACACCTGCATCCGCACAAATCTTTTGTGCTGTTGGTTCACCAATACCATAAATATAGGTTAATGCAACAACTATTCTTTTATCTCTTGGTAAGTCAACACCAGCAATACGTGCCATAAATTGCACCTCCTATTTATTTTAACCTTGACGTTGCTTGTGCTTTGGATTTGCAGAACAAATAACCATTACACGACCATGTCTTTTAATAATTTTACAATGTTCACACATTGGTTTAACAGATGGTCTAACCTTCATGTTTCCCTCCGTTATTACTTTATAAACCGATAAGTTATTCTACCTTTAGTTAAATCATAAGGAGAAAGTTCCACAGTAACACGGTCTCCGGGCAAAATTCGAATATAGTGCATCCTAATCTTACCGGAAACATGTGCTAAAATCACAGCTCCATTTTCCAATTCAACTTTAAACATAGCATTAGGCAGGGTATCAACTACCTTACCTTTTACTTCAATGACATCATCTTTTGCCAAAGCCGTTCCTCCGCATTTAAACAGTCATACTTTGAAATTATAACACGGAAAAGTAATTATACAAATTATTGCTTTTTACTTAAAACCGCATCAACACTCTTGAAG
This sequence comes from Lactobacillus sp. wkB8, assembly GCF_000761135.1. Lineage (NCBI taxonomy): Bacteria > Bacillati > Bacillota > Bacilli > Lactobacillales > Lactobacillaceae > Lactobacillus > Lactobacillus sp. wkB8. The sequence goes on from NZ_CP009531.1 coordinate 1,419,089, forward strand.
ACTTCTTCAGGAGTTCGTTCACCATCAACTACAGTCAGTAAACTCTTATTTTGATAATAGTCTTTCAGCGGTGCATTCATTTTTTCGTTAACTTCTAAACGATTTTTAACTACTTCAGGCTTGTCATCTTCACGTTGATAGAAGTCGTGACCACCACAACGATCACAGGTATCCTTAACTTTAGGCATCTTGGTAATCTTATTGTAAGTGGCACCACATTTTCTGCACATAAAGCGCGCTGACAAGCGTTTTACTAAAGTTTCTTCTTTAACTTCAAGTGAGATGACATTTGTTAAGGGCTTATTCAAACGTTCGGTAATACCTTCTAGCAGTTCCGCTTGAACTAGTGTCCGCGGAAAACCGTCTAAAATGTAACCTTCTTTAATATCAGGTTGGCCCAAACGTTCCTCAACCAACTTAGCTGTAACTTCATCCGGTACCAGATCACCCTTATCAATGTAGCTTTTAGCTTCAAGACCAACTTTAGTCTCATTAGCCATTGCATCTCTAAACATATCCCCAGTTGAAATATGAGTTAGATGATATTTATCTACGATCTGTTCTGATACCGTTCCCTTGCCAGCACCTGGCAAGCCTAAAAGAAATATATTAATCATTTATCTGTTCCTATCTGATGAATCCAACGTATTCTCTCTTCATTAACAATCCGTTAATTTGACGAGATAATTCTAAGACAACCCCAATTACAATCAGAAGGCTAGTACCGCCTAAACCAATCGAACTTGGCAAATCCCAAAAATTAGTAGCTAACTGTGGCAATAACGCAACAAGACCTAAAAATACGGATCCAACAGTTGATAATCTAATCAACACTTTAGATACATAGTCTTGTGTATCTTTACCCGGCCAAACACTTGGAATATAAGCACCTTGTTTTTGTAAATTCTTTGACAGCTTCTCAGGATTAACTTGAACAAAAGCATAAAAGAACGTAAACAAAATGATTAAAACAGTATAAATTATGACTCCAGGTGTAGTTTGCATACTAAAGATATTAGTCATTACCTTGTACCATTGCTGGTCACCTTGAGATCTTTGAAAGGCCATTAAAATAGTCGCTGGTGTAATGATAAATGAACTAGCAAAAATAACTGGAATAACACCAGAAACATTAACTTTTAACGGCAAAAAGCTTTCGGAGCCACTTATTGTTGCTCTTCTTGTATATTGTATTGGAATTCGGCGATCTGCCTGTTCTACCCAGGTAACTAACTGGGTTACGATGAGTATTGCAATGATAATCGCGATGAAGAACAAAATCCCTTGCCAACGATCACTAGCATTATTATTAATTACGCTGTCCTTATATAGCTGCCAGAGGCCGCGAGGAAGACGTGCAATAATACCAGCAAAGATAATTACTGATACACCATTACCTAGGCCCTTATCAGTAATTTCATCACCAAGCCAAGTTAGAAGCATTGTTCCAGCAGTCATAATTATTGCAATTTCACAATAAGACTGCCAAGTTTGAGACTTAACTAAGCCCATTTGCGTTAAAGCATTGAAGCCAAGCGTAATTCCGATACTCTGAATGAATGCCACAAACAAGGCAAGCCAACGAGTTACGTTATTAGTCTTACGACGTCCTACTTCACCTTGTTTGCCCCACTCTACTAATGTTGGAACAATGTCCATCTGCAAAAGTTGAATAACAATTTGTGCAGTAATGTAAGGTGAAACACCCAAAGAGAAAATTGAATAATTATCGAGTCCACCACCAGACACAGTATCCAGCATTGGCACTAGACCGGTTTGTGCAACTTGAGTAATCGCTTTTGCGTTGACACCTGGAACAGTAATATTAGCTCCAATTCGGTATATCAAAAGAATAAAGAGAGTGAAATAAATTTTATTTCTAATTTCTTTATCCTTAAAGGCGTTCTTCAAGGTCGAAAACATTAGATCACCTCAACAGATCCGCCTGCATCTTCAACTGCTTTCTTCGCAGCGGCGGAAACTTTGTTAATCTTTACGTTTAACTTAACTTTTAACTCACCTTTTGCAAGCAATTTAACGCCTGATAATTCTTTCTTTACCAAACCTTTTTCTTTGAGACTAGCAACAGTAACATCGCTGTTATTCTCAAACTTGTTTAAGTCGTCTAAGTTAATGATTGCATACTCTTTGCGGTTAATGTTCTTAAAACCACGTTTAGGCATAGTTCTGAATAATGGCATCTGACCACCTTCAAAACCTAAACGGGTATGACCGCCTTGACGTGACAATTGTCCCTTTTGTCCACGGCCAGAAGTTTTTCCAAAACCACTTGAAGTACCACGACCAACACGTTTTCTAGCATTGCGTGAACCTTCAGCAGCATGTAATTCATGAAGCTTCATTAATTTGGCACCTCCTCAATTAACTATTTATTTATCTCTTCAACTGAAATCAAGTGGGCAATTTTCATTAATGCACCACGAGTAGCAGCATTGTCTGGTAGAGTTGTTGTACTATTAATTCTACCTAAGCCTAGAGCTTTCACAACTTTTCTTTGGTTAGGTAGACGGTGTGCAGCACTTCTAATTAAAGTAACTTTTAATTCAGTCATTTTTCCAGTCTCCCTAATCCAATTCAGCGTGACGAAGCTTTTCAATATCTTCACTTGTTCTAAGCTTCTTTAATCCATCAATTGTTGCACGAACAACATTGATAGGAGTGTTTGAGCCTAGTGACTTAGAAGTAACATCAGCAATACCAGCCATATCCATAACGATACGAACGGCACCACCTGCAGCAACACCTGAACCGGCTGGGGCAGGCTTAATTAAAATGTTACCTGAACCATAGTGACCAATTACCTCATGAGGAATGGTAGTACCAACCTTAGGAACCTTGATCATGTTCTTTTTACCAGCTTCAACAGCCTTACGGATTGCTTCTGGAACTTCTTGAGCTTTACCAGTACCAAAGCCTACACGACCTTTTTTGTCACCAACAATTACCAAGGCAGCAAATCTCATTCTTTGTCCACCCTTGACAACCTTAGTAACACGATTAATTGCGACTAACTGATCTTCAATATCGTCCTTATTTCTGCGATTATTACGAGAATCGTTGCGGTTTGCCATGTATTTTTCTCCTTTCCTAGAAATCTAATCCGTTTTCACGAGCGGCATCTGCCAATGCTGAAATACGGCCGTGGTATAGGTAACCACTTCTATCAAAAACAACATTTGTAATGCTCTTAGCTTTTGCTGCTTCAGCAATTGCCTTGCCAACAGCTTGAGCTTGTTCTACTTTAGTTTGATCTTTTGATACATTATCATCTAAAGTTGAGGCACTTGCTAGCGTTACACCCGCTACGTCATCAATTAATTGAGCGTAGATGTTTTTGTTTGAACGGAAAACGCTTAAGCGTGGGCGCTCAGCAGTACCAGAAATTTTGCTACGAATACGTTTATGACGCTTTAAGCGCAATTTGTTCTTATCTGGTTTTGAAATCACAATTTCACCTCAAAAATTTTTTACTATTTACCTGTCTTACCTTCCTTACGACGTACGTATTCATCAGTATAACGAATACCTTTACCCTTATATGGCTCAGGTGGACGTACATCGCGAATTTCAGCAGCAAATTGACCAACATTTTGCTTTGAAATTCCTTCTACTTCAATATCTGTAGCTGAAGTAGCCTTAACTGAAACACCTTCTGGTGCAGTCATTACAACTGGGTGAGAATAGCCAACATTCAAAGTCAATTTGTTACCTTGTGCTGTTGCTCGGTAACCAACACCAATTAACTTTAAAGTCTTTTTATAACCATTAACTACGCCTTCGACCATTGAAGCTAGGTTAGCTCTTTCAGTTCCGTGAAGTGCTTTATCACTTTCACTTGAACGTGAAAAGTTAATCTTGCCATCTTCTTGTTTAAAAGTAATTTTTGGATCGAAGTATCTAGTTAATTCACCTTTAGGTCCTTTAACAGTGATGTTGTCACCCGTCTTGGTAACAGTGACACTATCTGGGACTTCAATTGTTTTTAAACCGATACGGCTCATTGATTGTTCTCCTTTCTGTCAGAATTACCATACATAGGCAATAACTTCGCCACCAACGTCTTTTTGTCTTGCTTCTTTATCGGTAATCACACCGGCAGAAGTAGAAACGATGGCAATACCTAAACCATTTAATACCTTAGGTAAGTTTTCAGCACTAACGTAATTTCTAAGACCTGGCTTAGAAATTCTCTTTAAGCCTGAAATGACACGTTCTCCGTCAGGACCGTATTTCAAAAAGATTTTAATCATGCCTTGCTTGTTATCATCAGTAACTTCGTAATCACGGATGAAGCCTTCACGTTTCAAAATTTCTGAAATAGATTTTTTAATATTTGATGCAGGAATTTCAACAGAATTATGTTTTGCCATGTTGGCGTTTCTAATCCTAGTCAAATAATCTGCAATCGGATCTGTCATGACCATTTATGCTATCCTCCTATCCGTATTACCAACTAGCCTTTTTAAGGCCTGGGATTTGACCCTTGTGAGCTAAATCCTTCAAGCAAATACGACATAAGCCAAACTTGCGGTATACAGAGCGTGGACGACCACATCTCTCGCAACGACTGTATTCACGTGAAGAAAATTTAGCAGGACGATGATTTCTAATTTTTTGTGATGTCTTAGCCATTAATGTCCTCCATTATTTTGCAAACGGCATACCAAACTGACCTAGAAGCTCACGTGCTTCTTCATCTGTGTTGGCAGTAGTAACGATAACAACATCTAAACCCCTAGTCCTATTAACCTTATCAAAGTCAATTTCTGGGAAAATCAATTGTTCCTTAATACCTAAAGTGTAGTTACCACGACCATCAAATGAACGGCTTGAAACACCGCGGAAGTCGCGAACACGAGGAAGTGAAACACTGATTAACTTATATAAGAAATCGTACATTCTATCTCCTCTAAGTGTTACCTTAGCACCGATAGACATGCCTTCACGTAAGCGGAAATTGGCAATTGACTTTTTGGCTTTAGTTACCAAAGGCTTTTGACCTGAAATTAAAGTCAATTCTTCAACAGCTTCATCCAAGTTCTTAGCATTAGAAACGGCATCACCGACACCCATGTTCAATACTATTTTTTCGATTTTTGGTACTTGCATAACTGAGCTGTAGCCAAATTTTTCTTGCAACGCAGGAACAATTTTTTCTTTATATTCTTGAGCTAAATAATTTGCCATATGTGTCCTCCCTCCTACTTCTTAGTTTCTTCTTTTTTATCTTTTGCTTTGCTTTCAGACTTAGCAATTACTTTAACATTTGATGCGTGAATTGAACCCTCTGACTCAACTACACCACCATTTGCATTAGTCTGTGAAGGCTTTTGGTGTTTCTTAATCTTATTAACGCCCTTTACAACCACACGGTTTTTCTTGACATTAACAGAAAGAACAGTACCTTCTTTACCTTTGTCTTTTCCGGCAATAACTTTTACTTTGTCACCAGTTTTAACAAACATCAGTGCACCTCACTTAATTATAAGACTTCAGGAGCAAGAGAGACGATTTTCATAAAGTCGTGCTCACGTAGCTCACGTGCAACAGGCCCAAAGATACGAGTACCACGTGGGCTCTTATCTGCATTAATAACTACACCAGCATTTTCATCAAACTTGATGTATGAACCATCTTCACGACGTGCGCCTGATTTTGTTCTAACAATAACTGCTTTGACAACGTCACCTTTTTTGACAACGCCACCTGGTGTTGCTTGTTTGACAGTTGCAACCACAATATCACCAATGTTACCAGTCTTACGTCTTGATCCACCTAAGACTCTAATAACTAAAAGTTCTCTGGCACCTGAGTTATCAGCAACCTTCAAACGGGATTCATTTTGAATCACTATATAATCCTCCCCTCACTAAATCCGCAGTATTAAACAGATTTTTTGACAATTTCAACTAAACGAAAGCGTTTTGTACGAGATAATGGACGAGTTTCCATGATACGAACAGTATCGCCAACTTTAGCTTCATTTTTTTCATCTTGTGCGTAGTATTTCTTTGAATATCTAATACGCTTCTTGTAAACAGGGTGATTCTTATAAGTATCAACAACTACAGTGATAGTTTTGTCGTTCTTATCAGAAATTACTTGGCCTTGATATACATGACGATGATTTCTTTCGATTGATTCGCTCAAGTTAATAACTCCCTTCCACTAATCTTTTTCCAATGCTTTTTCGCTGAGAATTGTTTTAATTCTAGCAATATTTTTGCGGACTTTACCTAGGCGAGCGGTATTTTCTAATTGACCCGTTGCTTGTTGAAAGCGCAAGTTGAAAAGCTCTTCTTTGTATTGCTTTTCCTTGTCTAACATTTGATCAGTGGTTAATGCTCTGATATCTTTAGCCTTCATTAGAATTGCCACCTACTTCCGAACTTTTAGTCACAAACTTACATTTAATCGGTAACTTAGTTGCAGCTAATCTTAAAGCTTCACGTGCTGTAGCTTCATTAACGCCACCGATTTCAAACATAATCTTTTCTCTCTTGACTACAGCTACCCAGCCTGCAGGTGCACCTTTACCAGAACCCATACGTACACCAACACCTTTAGCAGTGTATGACTTTTGAGGGAAAATTCTAATCCAAACTTTACCACCACGCTTCATGTAACGAGTCATCGCAACACGAGCAGCTTCAATTTGTTGAGTAGTAATCCAGTGGGACTCTAAGGCTTGTAAACCATATTCACCAAAAGCAATGGTTCTACCACCCTTAGCAGCGCCACGCATTTTACCACGAAATTCACGACGGTGCTTTACCCTTTTTGGTACTAGAGGCATTATTTGTTTCCTCCCTTCGCAGCTTTTTCGGGCTTCTTACTTTTAGAAGGTAAGATTTCACCCCGGTTAATCCATACTTGAACACCAATTTCACCGTAAGTGGTGAAGGCATTTACCCAAGCATAATCAATGTCAGCTCTTAAAGTTTGTAGCGGTACACGACCTTCTGTGTGCCACTCTCTTCTTGCCATGTCAGCACCGTTTAAACGACCAGAAGTTTGCACTCTGATTCCTTTAGCACCGGCACGCATAGTTCTTTGAGTAGCTTGACGAGTAGCACGTCTAAAAGCAATACGGGCTTCAAGTTGACTTGCAATACTTTCGGCTACTAATTTAGCATCAAGATCTGGCTTTTTGATTTCAACAATATTAACGTGTACTTGCTTCTTAGTCAAAGCATTTAATTCTTTTCTTAATGCTTCAACTTCAGAACCACCTTTACCAATTACCATACCTGGTTTAGAAGTATTGATTGATACGTTGATTCTATTGGCTGCACGTTCAATTTCAACAGTAGAAACAGAGGCATTCTTCAATTTCTTATCGATGAATTTTCTGATGCGCAGATCTTCATTTAAGGTTTCTTTGTATCCTCTGTCAGCATACCATTTTGATTCCCAGTCACGAATCACGCCGAGACGAAAACCATTTGGGTTAATTTTCTGACCCATTAATATACCTCCCTTAATCGTTCTTTTCTGACACTACTACAACTACGTGACTAGTTCTCTTATTAATAGGAGAAGCCATACCTTTGGCACGTGGTCTAAATCTCTTCAAAGTAGCTCCTTCATTTACATATGCTTCTGATACGTAAAGATTGGCACTTTCAAGATCGTAATTGTGTTCTGCATTTGCAATTGCTGAGCGTAAAACTTTTTCAACGATTGGGGAAGCAGCTCTAGGCGTAAATTGCAAGATTGCCAATGCTTCAGCTACGTCTTTGCCACGAATCAAATCAACGACCAAACGTGCTTTTCTGGGAGCAATGCGAACTGTTCTTGCTTCTGCCCTAGCTGAACTAATTTGTTCTGCCATTTAAGTGTTTCTCCTTTCTTTATTTTGAAGTAGCCTTATCGTCAGATGTCTTGTGTCCACGGAAAGTTCTCGTTGGAACAAATTCACCTAACTTATGACCAACCATGTCCTCGGTAATATAAACTGGAACATGCTTTCTACCATCGTAAACAGCTATAGTCAAACCAACAAAGGAAGGAAAAATAGTTGAACGACGTGACCAAGTCTTAATAACCTGCTTTTTATCTGTATCAGCCTGTGCATCAACCTTCTTTAACAAAGATGCATCAGCAAAAGGCCCTTTTTTAATACTACGGCTCATTAATTTACCCTCCTTTTACTATTTGCTGCCTTTACGGTGACGTACAATTAACTTCTCGCTGGCTCTCTTACTATTTCTAGTCTTAATACCGCGAGCTTTCTTACCCCATGGAGTCATTGGTTGTGGACGACCTACTGGAGCCTTACCTTCACCACCACCATGTGGGTGATCGTTAGGGTTCATTACGGAACCACGAGATTGTGGGCGTCTGCCTAACCAGCGGCTGCGGCCGGCTTTACCTAATTGGATTAATGAATGTTGTTCATTACCCACAACACCGATAGTTGCACGACAAACTGATAAAATCTTACGAACTTCACCACTTTGTAATTTAACTAAAGTGTACTTACCGTCGCTACCTAAAACTTGAGCACTGGCTCCAGCACTCCTTACGAGCTGACCACCTTTTCCTGGTCTTAATTCAATGTTGTGAATTGAAGTACCGGTTGGAATATTCTTTAATGGTAAGGCATTACCTGGCTTAATATCAGCATTTGCACCAGATTCAACTACATCACCAACATTCAAGCCCTTTGGTGCCAAAATATAAGTTTTGATACCATCAGTATAATGAAGAAGTGCAATATTAGCAGTTCTATTTGGATCGTACTCGATAGCCTTAACAACAGCCTTTGCGTTGTCTTTGTTACGCTTGAAATCGATGATACGGTATTTTTGCTTATGTCCACCACCACGGTGTCTACTGGTAATATGACCATAAGAGTTACGACCTGCTGTATGTGATTGTGACTCAAGTAATGTACGTTCTGGCTTGCTCTTAGTAATTTCCGCAAAGTCAGAAGTAGTCATATTACGGCGACCATTTGTGGTTGGCTTATAAATTTTAATAGCCAATTGACTGACCTCCTATTACTTATTTTCTTCTTTATTTTCGTTATCGTCTTTGAAAATTTTGATGTCGTTTGAATCTTCAGTTAAAGTGACAATTGCCTTACGAGTACGAGCTGTTTTACCAGTATAACGGCCAACACGCTTGTCCTTACCACGAACATTCATGATATTAACTTTCTTAACCTTAACATCAAAAATTTCTTCAACGGCGTCACGAACTTGAGTCTTGGTTGCAGTTAAAAGCACGTTGAAAGTGTACTTCTTATCATCCATTAAGTTCGTTGACTTTTCAGTAATGACAGGTCTTAAAATGATATCATGTGCACTCATTTCGTCGAAGCCCCCTCAACATTCTTTTCAATCTTTTCAATAGCTTCTTTAGTCAAAACTAACTTGTCATAATTGACAACATCTTCAACGTTCAAGCCATTAGCAGTAATCACTTTAACGTTTGGCAAGTTTTTAGCTGAAAGCTGTACGTTCTTGTCTTCAGAAACAACCAGAACCTTACCTTCAATCTTTAAGCTGTCCAATAATGACTTGAATTCTTTTGTTTTAGGAGCAGACATTGTTAACTGGTCTAAAACAATCAAATCTTCATCAAGCAATTTTTGGGAAAGAACTGACTTGATAGCCAAGCGCCGTTGCTTTCTCGGCATTGAGTAAGCGTATGAGCGAGGAGTTGGTCCGAAAACTACACCACCGCCACGCCATTGTGGTGAACGGATAGAACCTTGACGAGCACGACCTGTACCCTTTTGCTTCCAAGGCTTTTTACCACCACCACGAACAGCGGATCTATTCTTAACCTTTGAGGTTCCTTGACGCTTGCCAGCTCTTTGTCTGATAATTGCGTCGAAAACAACGCTCTCATTTGGCTTAATACCAAATACTTCATCATTTAAAGTAACTTCACCAGCATCTTTGCCTTTTTGATCAATAACTTTAAAATTAGCCATTCTAGTCCTCCTTCCTATTTATTATTCTTAACAGCAGATCTAACAGTAAGCAATGAATTCTTAGCACCAGGTACGTTACCCTTAATTAATAATACATTCTTATCTGCTACAACTTTTTCAATTACTAGGTTTTCAATGGTAACTTTCTTCATTCCCATGTGACCTGGCAAACGCTTGCCTTTAGGTACACGGTTAATGATGGAACCCATTGAGCCAGGAATTCTGTGGTATCTTGAACCATGAGTTTCTGGTCCACGTGATTGGCCCCAACGTTTGATGTTACCTTGGTATCCATGACCTCTTGTAGTACCAGTGACGTCAACAACGTCACCTTCCTTAAATGTGTCCACAGTAACTTCTGAGCCGACTTCGTAGTCCTTAAGCTCAACTCCGCGGATTTCACGTATGAAGCGCTTAGGCGAAGTCTTTGCTTTTGCAGCATGACCTTTTTCCGGTTTGTTGCTCAAAACTTCACGCTTATCTTGATATCCTAATTGAACTGCTTCGTAACCGTCTGATTCAACAGTCTTAACTTGCATAACAACGTTAGGAGTTGCTTCAACAACTGTTACGGGCACAAGGATACCATCTTTAGTGAAGATTTGAGTCATACCAACTTTTCTTCCTAAGATTCCTTTGGTCATGATTACACCTCTTTCTTTTTTAAAAATTAAAGTTTAATTTCGATGTCAACACCGCTTGGTAAATCAAGCTTCATTAAAGAGTCAACAGTTTTAGGTGTTGGGTTTAAAATATCGATTAAACGCTTATGTGTGCGCATTTCGAATTGTTCACGTGAATCCTTGTTCATATGTGGTGAACGCAAAACAGTGAACAATACCCTTTCTGTTGGCAATGGAACTGGACCTGAAATTTCGGCTCCAGTCCTCTTAGCTGTAGCTACGATCTTAGCAGCTGATTCATCGAGAATACCATGTTCGTAAGACTTAAGTCTAATACGAATTGATTGACTTGCCATTAAATTACCTCCTCAACGTCTTCTTTAAAAGATGACTAGCTTCCGCAAAAATTCCCGGCACTACCTCTGTGGCAATGCAGCCTGGTGTGCCGCAACCTTTTGCATCAATGCTTTACAACAAAATGCGTTTTAGGGCAGAATATGCCCTAGACGCACAAAAAATAGTATACCTGTTTTAAGCTGAAATATCAAGGATTATAGGATAAATTTTCTTAATATAATGCAAAAAATAGTATAGTTTTTATATAAAATTTGACTGCTAAATTATTAGCGCTGTTTAAAATACTACCTCAAACAAATCTTAGCAAGTTATTTGCCTAATCTTGAACACAAGTAAAAGACAAATTTATTTCCTAATAAACATATAAAAAAGAGCTATTGGACTTGCCAATAGCTCTTTTTCTAATTAGTCAGCGTTACCGCCGCGTTTTTTAATAATATCTTCTTGAATAGATTTAGGTGTTGGTGAGTAGTGATCAAAGACCATTGTGAATGTACCACGACCTTGAGTTGAAGAACGCAAGGTTGTAGCATAACCAAACATTTCAGCAAGTGGAACCATTGAATTTAATACTTTAGCACCTGAACGGTCCTGCATGTTGTCCATAGTACCACGACGTGCAGTAATTGAACCCATAACGTCACCTAAATATTCTTCAGGCGTAATTACCTGAACTTTCATAATAGGCTCAAGAATAACAGCACCAGCCTTAGGAGCAGCATTTCTCAATGCTAATGATGCAGCAACTTTGAAGGCAGCTTCAGATGAGTCGACTTCGTGGTAACTACCATCATAAAGCTTAGCTTTAACATCGATCAATGGGTAACCGGCAAGAATACCGTTCTTCATTGACTCTTGCAAACCAGCATCTACAGCAGGGATAAATTCACGAGGTACGACACCACCAACAATGGCATCTTCAAATTCGTAGCCTTTTCCTCTTTCATTTGGTGTAAATTCAATCCAAACGTCACCATATTGACCTTTACCACCTGATTGACGCACGAATTTACCTTGTGCTTTAGCAGGCTTAGTGAAGGTTTCACGGTAAGCAACTTGCGGTTCACCAATTTTAGCTTCAACGTGGAACTCACGCTTCATACGTTCAACCATGATTTGCAGGTGTAATTCACCCATTCCGGAAATCAAAGTTTGACCGGTTTCAGCGTTTGTTTCTGCTCTAAAAGTTGGGTCCTCTTCAGTCAATTTTTGCAAAGCAACATCAAGTTTGTCACGGTCAGCTTTTGATTCTGGCTCAATTGAAACTTGAATAACTGGATCTGGAACTTCCAAACTTTCCAAAATTAAGGCGTGATCAGGATCAGTCAATGAATCACCAGTTGTGGTGTTCTTCAAACCAATAGCACCCGCAATATCACCAGAAAAGACTTCAGGAATCTCACTTCTGGAGTTAGCGTGCATTTGCAATAAACGACCAACACGTTCACGGCTGTTCTTGGAAGCGTTCAAAACGTATGAACCTGATTCAAGGGAACCAGTATAAACACGAATATAAGTCAAACGACCAACAAATGGGTCAGTAGCAATCTTAAATGCTAAAGCTGAGAATGGTTTGTCATCCCCTGCTACTAATTCAACTTCTTCGCCAGTCTTTGGATCATGAGCAACATAAGGCTTAACATCTAATGGTGATGGCAAGTAGTCAACAACACCATCAAGCATCATTTGTACACCCTTGTTCTTGAATGCTGAACCGGCAAAAACTGGGAAGACTTTCAATTCCAGTGTAGCTTTACGAATAGCAGCTTTTAATTCATCAACAGAAATTTCATCACCGTTAAGGTATTTTTCCATGATGTCATCATCAACATCAGCTACTTGTTCAATTAATTCAGCGCGACGCTTTTCAGCTTCTTCTTTGTACTCGTCTGGAACTGGAATAGTATCCCATTTAGAGCCAAGTTTATCTTCATCATAAACATCGGCTACCATATTCAGTAAGTCAATAACACCTTCAAAGCTTTCCGCAGAGCCGATTGGCATCTGAACAGCCAAAGCATTGGCGTTTAAACGTTCATGCAAAGATGTAACAGATTTGTCAAAATCCGCACCAATCTTGTCCATCTTGTTTACAAAAACAATTCGAGGAACACCGTAAGTTTCAGCTTGGCGCCAAACGTTTTCAGTTTGAGGTTCAACACCAGCCTGAGCATCAAGAACAGTAACAGCCCCATCAAGTACCCGAAGTGAACGTTCAACTTCAATAGTGAAGTCAACGTGTCCTGGGGTATCAATAATGTTTATTCTGTAGTCATGCCATTGTGCAGTAGTAGCTGCAGAAGTAATGGTGATACCACGTTCTTTTTCTTCATCCATCCAGTCCATTTGTGAGTCACCCTCATGGGTTTCACCAATTTTATGGATTTTTCCAGTGTAATAAAGAATACGCTCTGTTGTGGTAGTTTTACCCGCATCAATGTGGGCCATAATACCAATATTACGTGTTTTTTCTAATGGAAATTCACGCTTATTAGCCATAGATTTTTCCTCTCCTTAAAAATTAGAAACGATAATGTGCAAATGCACGGTTGGCTTCAGCCATACGGTGAACATCTTCACGCTTCTTAACTGCTGAACCAGTGTTGTTTGAGGCATCAATAATTTCATTAGCTAAGCGTTCATCCATAGTATGTTCATTACGTAAACGAGCGTATGAAACTAACCATCTTAACCCTAAAGTGGTTTTTCTTTCTGGGCGAACCTCAACTGGAATTTGGTAGTTTGAACCACCAATACGGCGTGCTCTAACTTCCAAAACTGGCATAATGTTGTTCATTGCTTCTTCAAAAACATCAAGTGGCTCCTTGCCAGTCTTTTCTTTAACAATGTCAAAAGCATCATAAAGGATTGAAGATGCCTTAGCTCTTTTACCATCAATCATCAAGTGGTTGATTAACTTAGTTACAAGCTTTGAATTGTATACTGGATCTGCTAAAATATCTCTTTTAGCTACGTGTCCTTTTCTAGGCATTATTTAACTCCTCCTTAATCTTTCTTGGCACCGTACTTAGAGCGACCTTGCTTTCTGCCGTCAACACCGGCAGTATCAAGAGCACCACGAATAATATGGTAACGAACACCAGGAAGGTCCTTAACACGACCGCCACGGATTAAAACAACGGAGTGTTCCTGCAAATTGTGGCCTTCACCTGGGATATATGCAGTAACTTCAATTAAGTTTGAAAGACGTACACGAGCATACTTACGTAAAGCTGAGTTTGGTTTCTTTGGTGTCATAGTGCCCACACGAGTTGCTACTCCACGCATTTGAGGAGCAGGATTTGCTATAAGCTCCTTCTTCATACTGTTGTAACCGTAGCTTAAAGCTGGTGATTTTGATTTTGTCGTCTTTGAATGACGGCCTTTTCTTACCAATTGGTTAATGGTTGGCATTAAATTTTCCTCCTAAAAAATGATTATTTTGTTCACACACCCAGGAGTTTCTTTTTTAACTCCCAGAGAATTCTTCAAAATACACAAAGAATATTGTACTCCTTTATCAAAAAATTGCAAATCATTTTTTCTCATGAAAAAAGACCAATATTGCGTACTTGTATATAGGAGGCAAAAATGGACTGGCTTTTTAATATCTGTAATTTTTTAATAGGAACTTGTTTAGCTTCACATGCGTGTGTTGTTGTAGACCGTCTTGGCAAAGAGGATTTTATCTTTTCACGCTCCAAATGCAACTATTGCGGCTGTGAGTTAAGCTTGCTTGATGAAATTCCGTTAATTTCCTATTTATTTTTAAAAGGACGTTGTCGTTATTGTCATTCTGCAATTCCAATTGAATACTGGGTAATTGAATTTATCGGTGGCAGCGCCTATTGTACTATCAACTTCGCCGATAAGAAAAGTATTCTTACAGCAGTTGTGATTTTTTGTCTGCTACTGGCTGCTATTAGCGATTATCAAAAGCAGTCATTTGACGTGATACTAATTCTGCCCGCATTGATCTTGGCTTTACTTCAAGGTAGTAAAACCGTGCCGCAATACACTATTGTTGACTATTTTCAATTATTGCCCATTTTAATTCTCTTTATCTATGAAATATATCGGCAAAAACTGGGTAGCGGCGATTTACTAATCTACCTAATTCTCTCTTTTTATTTCCAACCTGAATTTGCCAATTTTACACTTTTATTAGCCTCAGTATTAATGCTAATTAACTTTATCTTAACCCACGTAAGAGAAAGCGAGCCAATTGCTTTTGTTCCGTTTATCTTTTTAGGATTGACGATTCAATTACTAAGCAGCTAAAAAAATACGCCCATACTATTATCACTGGCAAGCCAGCAGTATTTTTTTAATAAAAATGCTTAAAGTCAGTTACTTAATTTTCTTTTTTAGGTAATATCAATCTACTGGATGACTTCAGCTTTTTTGGAAAAATTAGATAAAAAAACTGCCCTGTTAAGTAAATACTAACAGGACAGTTTTTATTTAAATTATTTTATGATTCCTTAGCTTGGTCAGCTTCCTTCATCTTTTTTTCAATATCAGCAATTGAATAAACAGATTTAGGTTTCTTGACATCTGACTCAGGTTCCATATCACGATAAATCGGAAGACCTGTACCAGCTGGAATAATCTTACCAATAATAACATTTTCCTTTAATCCAAGTAGCGGATCATTCTTGCCTCTAATAGAAGCATCTGTCAGAACACGAGTAGTTTCTTGGAAGGAAGCAGCAGATAAGAAACTATTAGTTTCAAGAGCTGCCTTAGTGATACCCAAAATTACGCTTTGCGCAGTGGCAGGGATGCCACCAGAAATAATTACAGATGTGTTGCGGTCTTTAAATTGACCAATATCCATAATTTCACCAGGTAAAAGATCAGTTTCACCAGGATCAAGGACGCGGACTTTCTGCAGCATTTGTCTGGTTAGAACCTCGACGTGCTTATCAGAAATATCAACACCTTGCATTCTATAAGCTTTTTGAACTTCTACTAGAATATATTCTTCAGTAGTTAAAGTATCAGTAACTTGGATTAACTCCTTAGGATCAATTGAACCCAGAGTCAATTTGTCACCACGACTGACCTCATCACCTTCAGCTACTGCTACAGAAGCTGTATAAGGTACGCTATAACTTCTGGTATCAATTCTACCTTTAACAGTAATTTCACGAGTATGTTCTGCAGGGTTTTCTTGAATTGAATCAATCACTCCGTCGACTTCTGAAATTACTGCACGACCTTTAGGATTACGTGCTTCAAATAATTCTTGCACACGAGGAAGACCTTGTGTGATATCTTCAGCGCCGGCAACACCACCGTTGTGGAAAGTACGTAAAGTAAGCTGTGTACCAGGCTCACCAATTGATTGAGCAGCAACTGTACCAACTGCTTCACCAACTTCAACTTCCTCACCAGTAGCTAAGTTCATACCATAACATTTACGGCAGACACCGTGTGGCGTATCACAAGTTAAAATAGATCTTATCTTGACATTAGTTACACCAGCATCACAAATTTGGTGTGCCAAATTCTCGTCCATCATAACGTTACGGCCAACAATAGCTTCACCGGTCTTTGGATCCTTAACTGTTTCTGCTGTAAAGCGACCTAATAGACGGTCATAAAGTGGCTCAATTAATTCGTCACCTTCCATGATTGCATGAACGTCAATACCACGGTCGGTACCACAATCATCATCACGGATAATAACGTCTTGGGCAACGTCAACCAAACGACGGGTTAAGTAGCCAGATTGAGCCGTCTTCAAAGCAGTATCAGTCATTCCCTTACGAGCACCGTGAGTGGACATGAATAATTCCAGTACAGATAATCCTTCCTTGAAGTTGGAAGTAACTGGGATTTCGAACAATCCACCGTTTGGAGTCGCCATTAAGCCACGCATACCTGCAAGCTGGGTAAAGTTAGAAATGTTACCACGGGCACCAGAGTCGGCCATGATGGTAATAGGATTACGTGGATCATAAATCTGAGCAATTTCGTTTTGTACCTGATCCTTACAATCATTCCAAATACTAATTACTCTGTCATGACGTTCTTGCTCAGTGATCAATCCTCGTCTAAATTGCTTAGAAACAACGTCAACCTGCTTGTGCGCTTTTGCTACCTTTTCATCTTTATCCTGAATTTCAGGAACATCAGTCATACCAATAGTAATTCCTGAAGTTGTTGAACTGGTATAGCCCAAGGTCTTCAAATCATCAAGATATTCGGAAGTTCTCTGAACTTTGTAATACTTGTAAATAGTAGCAATAGAATCAGATAAGAATGATTTCTTAAACGGAGTTGAAATTAGATCACCAGCTACGGTGTCAATCTTTTCATGAATATCCTCACCTGGTTCCAAGAAATACTTAGCAGCAAGTGGATTATTCAAATTTTCTTCTGTAGGCTCGTTAACGTAGAAGTAATCTTCAGGGAAAATTTGGTTAAAAATAATACGTCCATACGTTGTGATGAAAATACCATGTTCATAACCCTTAGGCCATGCTTTCTTTGGCATCGAATCGGCGGACATCCCAATGATAGTGTGATAGTGAATATCACCGTTGGTATAAGCTACAGTGGCTTCGTCCGGTGAATTGAAAATCATACCTTCACCTTCACGACCCTTTTCAGCTTGGGTCAACCAGTAGTTACCCAAAACTATATCCTGAGAAGGAGTAACAATAGGTTTACCGTCCTTAGGAGCAAGAATATGATGAGCTGCCAGCATTAACATACGTGATTCTGCAACAGCTTCGTCAGAAAGCGGCACGTGAATAGCCATCTGGTCACCATCGAAGTCGGCATTGTAGGCTTCACAAGCAAGTGGGTGCAAACGAATTGATTTTCCAGGTACTAAGACCGGCTCAAAAGCCTGAATACTCAAACGGTGCAATGTAGGAGCACGGTTTAATAATACCGTTCTTTCCTTGATTACATCTTCTAGTACATCCCAGACATCATCATCTTCACGATCAATCTTACGCTTGGCACTCTTAATATTAGTGGCAATCTTACGCTGAACCAATTCGTGCATTACAAATGGTTTAAATAACTCTAAAGCCATTGGTCTAGGCACACCACATTGATAAAATTTCAATTTTGGTGAAACATCGATAACAGAACGACCTGAGTAATCAACACGCTTACCTAGTAAGTTTTGA
Source organism: Lactobacillus sp. wkB8 (assembly GCF_000761135.1). Lineage (NCBI taxonomy): Bacteria > Bacillati > Bacillota > Bacilli > Lactobacillales > Lactobacillaceae > Lactobacillus > Lactobacillus sp. wkB8. The sequence continues at coordinate 1,437,187 of NZ_CP009531.1, forward strand.
CGGAAGCGACCTTGCTTACCCTTAAGCATGTGTGAAAGTGATTTAAGTGGTCTGTTGCCCGGGCCCACAACTGAACGACCGCGACGACCGTTATCAATTAGCGCATCAACTGCTTCTTGCAGCATTCGTTTTTCGTTTTGCACAATGATATTTGGTGCATTTAAATCTAACAGTCTCTTTAAACGATTGTTACGGTTAATGACTCTTCTGTATAAATCGTTGAGGTCAGAGGTCGCAAACCGTCCACCTTCAAGTTGAACCATCGGGCGCAAGTCTGGTGGAATAACAGGTACTGCATCAATAACCATCCATTCTGGCTTGTTACCAGAATCTTTAAATGCATCTAAAATGTCGAGTCTTCTAATTGCACGCGTCCGTTTTTGACCAGTAGCAGTTTCCAATTCTTTCTTTAAGCTGGCAACTTCTTTATTTAAATCTACTTTTTGCAGTAAATCGCGAATTGCTTCGGCACCCATTTTAGCGGTAAAACGATTGCCGTATTTTGCCTTTTGTTCACGATATTCTGCTTCAGTTAAAAGCTGTTTAAACTCGAGGTCAGTATCGCCAGGATCAATTACGATGTACGCAGCAAAGTAGATAACTTCTTCAAGGAGTCTGGGAGAAATATCCAAAATGAGTCCCATTCTTGAAGGAATCCCTTTGAAGTACCAAATGTGAGTAACTGGCGCAGCCAATTCAATATGACCCATGCGTTCTCTTCTGACTTTAGACGAGGTAACTTCAACACCACAGCGGTCACAAACAATGCCGCGGTATCTCACACCTTTGTATTTACCACATGCACATGACCAGTCCTTTGTTGGCCCAAAAATGCGTTCATCAAACAGACCATCTTTTTCCGGCTTTAACGTACGGTAATTAATAGTCTCAGGCTTTTTAACTTCACCGTATGACCAGCTGCGAATTTTGTTCGGAGATGCAAGGCCAATCTGCATGCTTTCAAATTTATTTACGTCGATCAAAAGTTTAACCTCCTACTTATTGAGAAATCTTGTTATCATCATCGGATTGATCTACAGGAGCATTAGTTTCTTCTGGCTCTGCTTCTTCATCCTCAGAATTTGCGGTTTCTTCGGCTAACTTCTTCTTTTGTTGTTCTTCAGCCATCTTGGATAAGGTATCAATATTCAAATGTTCATTTGAATCATCATCCATATCACGAAGTTCAATTTCCTTATGATTCATGTCAAGAACACGAATATCTAAACCAAGAGATTGCAGTTCCTTAACAAGAACGCGGAATGATTCCGGAACACCCGGTTTTGGAATTCTTTCACCCTTAACAATTGCTTCATAAGCTTTAACACGACCAACAACATCATCTGACTTGTAAGTCAATATTTCTTGTAAAGTATATGCTGCACCGTAAGCTTCAAGAGCCCAAACTTCCATTTCACCGAAACGCTGACCACCAAACTGTGCTTTACCACCAAGAGGTTGTTGCGTTACTAAAGAGTAAGGCCCAATTGAACGTGCGTGAATCTTATCATCAACCATGTGAGTCAATTTCAGATAATGCATGATACCAACTGAAACACGGTTATGGAATGGTTCACCTGTGCGGCCATCGTAAAGAACGGTTTTACCATCTTTATCAATACCAGCTTTATGAACTGTATCCCAAACATCATCTTCATTGGCACCATCAAATACTGGTGTTGCCACATGAATACCTAAATTAGCTGCGGCACGACCTAAGTGTAGTTCCAAAAGCTGTCCAATATTCATACGTGAAGGGACACCCATTGGGTTTAAACAAATATCTACTGGTGTACCATCTGGTAAGTATGGCATATCTTCTTCAGGAACAACTGCAGCAACAGTACCCTTGTTACCGTGACGACCGGACATCTTATCTCCGACTTGAATCTTTCTCTTTTGTGCGATATAAACGCGGACTAAGGTATTAACTCCAGGAGAAAGTTCATCGCCATTTTCACGTGTATAAACTTTGACATCGCGGACAATTCCGCCACCGCCATGAGGAACACGTAATGAAGTATCACGTACTTCACGCGCCTTTTCACCAAAAATAGCGTGGAGAAGTCTTTCTTCAGCTGATAATTCAGTAACTCCTTTAGGTGTTACTTTACCAACCAAAATATCTCCGTCATGAACTTCGGCACCAACACGAACGATACCTTGACCATCAAGATCTTTTAGAGCATCTTCACCCACATTAGGTAGTTCACGAGTAATTTCTTCCGGGCCAAGCTTAGTATCACGCGCTTCAGATTCATAGTCTTCAATACTGATTGAAGTATAGACATCATCCTTAACCAGACGTTCAGAAAGCATGATAGCATCTTCATAGTTATACATGTTCCAAGTCATAAAGGCGATTACAGGGTTTTGACCTAAAGCCAGTTCGCCGTGATCCATTGTCGGACCATTAGCGATGACCTCGCCCTTTTCAACCTGATCACCCAGCTTAACGTTTGGCGTTTGGTTATATGATTTAGAGTTATTTGAGCGACGATATTTTTCAAGGACATATTTATCCAAGGTACTGTCAGCACGTCTTACTCTAATTGTATTGGCATCAACATATTCAACTTTACCAGCTGCTTTAGCTAAAACTGCGGCACCTGAATCATGAGCTGCGCGGTATTCCATTCCCGTACCTACAAGGCAGCTATGAGGATTAATTAAAGGTGCAGCTTGTCTTTGCTGGTTAGCACCCATCAAAGCACGGTTAGAGTCATCGTTTTCCAAAAATGGAATACATGCTGAAGCAACAGAAACAACCTGCTTAGGAATAACGTCCATGTAATCAATTTTATCTGGACTAACTTCGACGTTATCTTCCTTGTGTCTTGCTAAAACCAGATCATCCTTAAAGGAACCATCTGGATTAAGAGGAGTATTGGCACCCGCAATAATATAATTATCCTCAACATCAGCAGTCAGGTAATCAATTTTGTCAGTAACCTTATGAGTAGTCCAAGAAACGCGACGATAAGGGGTTTCAATAAAACCGTACTTATTGATGATCGCATAAGTAGCCAAGGAGTTAATTAAACCAATGTTAGGACCTTCAGGAGTTTCAATCGGGCACAAACGACCGTATTGAGTATAGTGAACGTCACGCACTTCATAACCGGCACGGTCACGAGTTAAACCACCAGGCCCCAAAGCTGACATACGACGTTTGTGAGTTAGCTCGCCCAATGGGTTATGTTGATCCATAAACTGTGACAATTGTGATGAACCAAAGAATTCTTTGATGCTGGCTACAATTGGTCTGATATTAATTAATTGCTGCGGTGTCACAGTTGAAGGGTCTTGAATTGACATTCTTTCCCTTACAACACGTTCCATGCGCGCCAAACCAATTCTAAATTGGTTTTGCAATAATTCCCCAACACGACGAATGCGGCGATTACCCAAGTGATCAATATCATCAGTATTCCCAATTTCATCTTGCAATAAGAAGAAATAATTAATTGATGCTAAAACATCAGCAGGTGTCAGATACTTAACTTTCTTGTCAATGTGACCGTTAGAAATTATCTTGACAACACGCTCTGGGTTAACTTTTGAGTAAACCTTAATTTCCTGCACATTAATAGGATCAGGTAAAACGCCCTCTTTAGATGGCTGATAGGTCACCATCTTAAAGTCATCACGATCAAGGTATTTTTCTAAAGAGTCCATTACTTCGTGGGTAACAACAGTACCCTTTTTAGCAATAATCTCGCCTGTATCCGGATCTGCTAAAGTTTCTGCTAAAGTCTGACCATATAAGCGGCTCTTTAATGATAATTTCTTGTTAACTTTATAACGACCAACCGGCGCTAAATCATAGCGACGTGGGTCAAAGAAACGTGCATAAAGAAGTGAACGTGAAGAATCAGTCGTTTTTGGCTCACCGGGACGTAAACGTTCATAAATATCCTTTAATGCTTCAGCTACACGGGAATCAGCCGGATTCTTATGGACGTCTTTATCCAAAGTAAATTGCAATGTATCACTTTGACCAAAAACATCTAAAATTTCATCATCTGAGCCGATACCAAGAGCTCTGACTAAAACAGTCAGAGGAAGCTTACGGGTGCGGTCAACACGCACATAAGATACATTTTTAGCATCAGTTTCATATTCAAGCCAAGCACCACGGTTAGGAATTACCGTGGTACCAAAAATCTGGCGGCCATTCTTGTCATAATCACCCGAATAATAAACACTAGGTGATCTAACTAACTGAGAAACGATGACTCTTTCGGCACCATTGATAATAAATGAACCAGATTCGGTCATTAACGGTAAATCACCAAAGAAAACATCTTGGGTTTTAATTTCACCGGTTTTTTGATTAGTTAATTTTAAAGTTACGTGCATTGGTGCGGCATAAGTCGCATCGTGATCACGTGCTTCATCGACGGTATATTTAGGTTTTTGCAGCTTATAACCTAAATATTCGAGGGAAAGCTTACCTGAAAAGTCACTAATTGGCATGATATCGTCAAAGACATCTTTAATACCCTCATCCAAAAACCATTGGTATGATTCGGTCTGCACATCTGTCAAGTTAGGCAGGTCCAACACTTCTTTAATGCGGGAAAAACTGCGTCTTGTCCGATGTTTGCCAAAATTCACTACGTGTCCGTTTAACAAGGAGAAAACACCCTTTCTGTCAGAGAAAGCTAATATTACATTTTGATTACAAATTCAAAAAGCCGGAATTTTATGCATAAAAAAGACAAAAACAACAATCGTCGTTTTTGTCCTTTATTATTTTGCTGGACAATAGATCAGCAAAATCCTGAAAATCAGCTTTTTTATCACGCACTACTATAGCAAACTATTAGTAGTGTGTCAATTATTTTACTTTGCGCCTACTAAATTATTTTTATCTTCTTTAATTACATCAAATTTCAAATGATTGCGACTGCAACCAATCTTTAATGTGTCTCCTGTTTGAAGATCACCCTTAATAAGCATAGAAGCAATCTCATCTTCAATATCTTTTTGAATTGCTCGACGCAGTGGACGAGCCCCCATCTCAGGATTATATCCATCTTTAGCAATCTTATCTAAAGCAGCACGGGAAATCTTTAGCTGTACGCCTTGCTTATGCAAACGATTGATTAATCTGCGCGTTAAGAGCGTTACAATCTGACGCAATTGTTTTTGATTGAGCTCATCAAAAATAATTGTCTCATCAATTCTGTTAAGAAATTCCGGTCTAAAGAATTGTTTTAAAGCCTGCCGTACTCGATCCTGACGCATTTTAACCTGACTGGTATTATCGGCATTAAAACCAACAGCTTGTGTCTCAAACAATGAACGTGAGCCTAAGTTGGAAGTCATGATAATAATAGTGTTTTTAAAGTCTACTTTGCGGCCCTTTGAATCTGTTAAGAAACCATCTTCAAGAACTTGCAACAATAAGTTAAACACGTCTGGATGGGCTTTTTCAACTTCATCCAATAATACAACTGAGTATGGATGACGGCGAACTTGCTCAGTTAATTGACCACCTTCATCATAGCCAACATATCCTGGTGCCGAGCCAATCAATTTACTATTGGCAATCTGATCCATATATTCAGACATATCAATTCTGATTAAATTGTTTTCCGAACCAAAGATAGCTGCAGCAATAGCTTTTGCCAATTCAGTTTTACCAACACCCGTTGGGCCCAAGAATAAGAATGAACCGATTGGTCTATTTTCATCTTTGATTCCGCTGCGGCCGCGGCGTACTGCACGGCTAACGGCAGTAACTGCTTTATCTTGACCAATTATGCGTTTATGTAAATCAGTTTCAAGGTTAGCCAGCTGTTTAGTTTCGTCCCTATTCATTTGTGTAACCGGAACGCCCGTCCAGTTAGAAACTACTTTAGCTACATCTTCAGGCTGAACCACAGCATCTTTGCTAGTTGCCTGATCAAGTTTAGCAGTTAGCTCATCTTGTCTTCTCTGCAAGCTGTTTTGTCTTTCTTGCAACTGAGCAGCTTTGGCAAAGTTTTGGTTAACAGCAGCACGGTTTTTCTCACTGATTACTTTTTCAATTTGATCATTAATCTGCAATAACTGATTATTTGAACCTTTACCAGACTTAATCTTAACAGCCGCACTAGCCTCATCAATCAAGTCAATAGCTTTATCAGGTAAATACCTATCTGAAATGTAGCGACTAGAAAGATCAACTGCATTTTCCAAAGCTGAAGTTGAAATTTTAACATGATGGAACTTTTCGTATTTAGGCTTTAATCCGTTTAAGATTGCCAAAGTTTCACTTCTAGAAGGTTCATTTAACCTGACAATTTGGAAACGACGTGCCAAAGCCTGATCTTTTTCAACATATTTTTGATATTCATCAAAAGTGGTAGCACCAATCATTTGAATATCACCTCGAGCTAGGGATGGTTTCAAAATGTTGGCTGCATCAATTGAACCTTCAGCTCCACCTGCACCAATAAGGGTATGCATTTCATCTACAAATAGTATGATATTGCCGTTGACGGTAATTTCCTTAATGATTTTCTTCATTCGATCTTCAAATTCACCGCGGTATTTGGTGCCGGCAACCAGACCACCTAAATCAAGTGAAATAACCTGTTTTTTGAGCAAATCATGTGGCACTTTTTTAGCGACAATGGCAGTCGCAATAGCTTCTGCCACTGCTGTCTTACCAACTCCCGGTTCGCCAATTAAAACTGGGTTATTTTTGTTACGCCGAGATAGAATTTCGATTACACGGGCAACTTCGCGATCGCGGCCAATAACCGGATCAATTTCACCGTTTTCAGCACGTTCATTCAAATTAACCGATACTTGATCAAGAGTGGGCGTGCTTGAGTTTCTGTTCGTGCTTTCTTCAGAACCATTAAAGCTTGACCAACTATTATCGTCTTGCTCGTTTTCATCCATATCTTGCTCATCTTCACCTAAACTATGAAGAATATCATTACGTAAACCATCAAGATCGATATTTAAGTTACGCAAAATAACTGATGCCAGAATTTGTTCATTTAAAACCAAACCCAATAGAATATGGCAAGTTTTAATTTTAGAAGAGCCTTCACGTTCTGCCAAAGTGCCAGCATACGCTAAAACCATACTTAAACGAGGAGACATTTGCATAAAACTTGTTTTACCAGCTGAGCCGTATCCCGTATAACGTTCAATTTCCTCACGAATTGCCTTCGGTGTTGCACCCCAAGCCCGCAAATTTTTGCCAGCTTCACCATCAGATTCAATTACCATCGCGAGCAGTACATGTTCAGTACCAATCAAACGATGATGAAAATTCTGTGCCTGCTCTCGTGCAATTTCTAATACTTGGTTTGCACTAGTCGTATAAGATTTTTTCATCATAGCACCACCTTTAAAAATGACGTGTATACACTATAAACCTTTTTGAGAATTTGTAAAATATTCTGTTTGAGGCCAAATGTAAGTGTCATGTCAAAAAACTTTGCAATCATTATATCAAAGACAAGCACTTCTTGCGAATTAACATTCTTCTTTATTTAGTATGCTCCTAAAATGAACCACGGTAACTTGACTATTTGGTTTTAAAATGGGAGATGATTTTACCAACTAATAATGCAAAAAGTACATAAGCAATCATTCTAATTAAATCCTGGATGACTCTATTGGGAAAAGCAATTTTTTGATCAATAAATAGACTATAACAGAATCCAAAAATAAAAAATGAAATGCCATAGATCAGGCTTTGTTCAATGCGGCTCATAGTTAAAAATTCTCCTAAAAAATCTATCACCAGATTTTAATAATTTATTTTTATTAGTATATTATTTTCAGTTTTAAAACTCAATTAGCTTTTTTAGTCCTTAAAGCCGGCTTTTCTTTCATGACAACGATTGTTAATTAAAATTGCTAAGAAATATTTGTTATTGCCTTGGTAAAGTATAAAAAAATCTCATACTTGCAAATTTAAAATTACAAGCATGAGATAGCGATGATCGGGAAAACAGGATTCGAACCTGCGACCTCTACGTCCCGAACGTAGCGCTCTACCAAGCTGAGCTATTTCCCGTTTATTAAAAAAACTCACCAAAAGCGGTGAGTCTTTTTCTTGAAAGCGGAAGACGGGATTCGAACCCGCGACCCCCACCATGGCAAGGTGATGTTCTACCACTGAACTACTTCCGCAAGACAAATATTATTATAGCAAACCAATTTCAATTTGCAACCTTTTTTACCAAAATAAATCGCTGAAATTAGCATTCTAACGGGAAAGCTTGCCAGCTTAGAGTTTATACCCGAAACTTTTTTAGATTTCGCGCTTTTTAGCTGCAATTTTTCTTTACAAAGAATACCTGTCAGTATTAGATTATTAAAAAAGCAATTGATGAAGAAAGTGGTAAGGAAACAAAATGCAAGAAGAATTGGAAAAATGGTTCAGTTAGAGTCCGGTAAACTAAGTTTTACGGATAATCAAATTGACTTCATGTTACAAAATATTGGCAATTTGGATCCTCACTTGCGGGATGACGTTGTTTATACTCTTTTTGCCCGGGGTTTTACTGAGAATTCCCTTACATCAGAACAGAAAGCAAAAATTGTTACCAGTTTTATCAATTCAAAAAGTCTGTTTAAGGGCATCGAACAGCCAGACAACGATTTAGTTTTTATCAGAACATTCAGTGCATTACTGGGTTCCCTAATTTTAGAGGACGATAAAAAGCATTCTATTTTAGATACAACTGAACGAAATACTATTTTTAATTGGAGTATTTGCTATTTGAAGGCAGAAAAAGACCTTCGCGGATATGTTAAAGATAAAGGCTGGGCTCATAGTATTGCTCATGGTAGCGACTTTCTAGGCTCCACTCTAAGTCATCCAGATTTTATGGTAAATAATACTGCTGATTTTTTTGCTATAATTGAAACAGTCTTTCAAAATATGCAAGGACCTTTTATTGACGACGAGGAGCAACGATTAGCTTTTGCCTTTTTTCAAGGAGTTTATTTTGGCAAAATACCAGCTAGTGATTTTAATTCTTTTGTGAGTTGCTTTAACAAGCGAATCTATGGTCAACTTGATCAAGACGAGCGTATTAGTTGGTTTCGATTAAGTTCCTGGTTTAAGTTGCTGCAAAACTGGTATTTTTATTTTTCTGGTAATAAGCCTATTCAAGATAAGTTGCTTAAAAAAATCGTTGACTATAACAAATACATGGGATTTTCAATTTAAACAAAAATAAGACCAAATTAATGGTCTTATTTTTAATTCTTCTTTTTCTTCATGTCTTCTTCGACTTCGCGTTCAATATCTTCAATTCGTTCTGGACGCATTGTTGGGAATAGTAAAACATCCCTAATTGCAGGCGCATCAGTCAGAAGCATTACAAGACGGTCAATTCCAATACCCAATCCACCTGTTGGCGGCATACCATATTCCATAGCACGCAGATAATCTTCATCAATCATATCAGCTTCATCGTTTCCAGCTTCACGTTCTGCCATTTGCGCTTCAAAACGTTCACGCTGGTCATCAGGATCATTTAATTCGGAAAAGGCGTTGCCATATTCTTCACCCATAATGTAAATTTCAAAACGATCAGTAAATCTTGGATCATCTGCATTTTTCTTAGCCAGTGGTGAAATCTCAACTGGATGGCCGTAAACGAAAGTTGGATCAACAATTGTTTCTTCACAATACTTCTCAAAGAAGGCATTGATAATGTGACCCACTTTCCAGAAGCTTTCAACTTTAATGTCGTGATCTTCTGCAATTTTGGTAGCTTCTGCCACGCTCATTTCTTGCCAGAAATCAACGCCAGTCTTTTCCTTAATCATATCAACCATGTGAACACGGCGGAATGGCTTGCCCAAATCAATGTTAGTCCCCTGATAAGTAATTTTACCATCATCAGATACAACTTTAGCAGCTGCGCGAATAATGCCTTCTGCTTCGTCCATGACATCATGGAAGTCCCAGTATGCACAGTAAGTTTCGAGTTCAGTAAATTCAGGGTTATGGTGAGTGTCAAGTCCTTCATTTCTGAATACCCGACCAATTTCGTAAACTCTTTCCATATCACCAACAATTAACCGTTTCAATGGCAATTCCAAAGCTATTCTCATGTATAAGTCAATGTCTAAAGCATTGTGATGTGTAATAAATGGCCGTGCCTCTGCACCACCAGGAATATTATGTAAAACGGGAGTTTCAACTTCTAGGAAGTCCTTGCTGTTGAGATATTCACGAATAGCTTGGATAATTTTGGTCCGATTAACAAAACGTTCATAGCTTTCTCTATTAGTAATCAAGTCAAGGTAACGTTGACGATAAATTTGTTCAACATCTTTTAAGCCGTGATACTTTTCAGGTAAAGGACGCAAAGCTTTTGATAAGAAAGTAACGTGAGTTGCACGAATGGTTAATTCACCCGTGTCAGTTTTCATAACTTCACCATCAATACCTAAAAAATCGCCGATATCAGACTTTTTAAAGATCTTATAGTTGTCTTCGCCCACAATATCCTTACGAACGTAAATCTGTATTTTACCTGTACGATCATATAAATCAGCAAAGCCAACTTTACCTTTGCCTCTCTTAGCTAACATTCTGCCAGCTATTTTAGTCTTAGGTAGTTCTGCGTTTAGTTCATCTTTGTCATCTTCGGCATACTTTTCATTCAAAGACCGCGCTAAATCCTGCCGATCAAACTTTCTCATTCCAAAAGGTTCGATGCCATTTTCACGTAATTCGTCTAATTTTTGGCGCCGAACGATTAATTGGTCATTCATTTCACTTTTAGCCAATTACAATTCCTCCATTATTAATTAGTTTCACTTCTAGCAGCTCTTTGTTTTTGCCGCTTTTCATAATCGTCAACGAAGTTATCGAGCAAATCATAAACTTCTTGTGCCGTCCAAACCTCATTTATTTTAGCACGAGTACGAGCCGAACGGGGAACTCCCTTTAAATAGTAAGCAGCTTGTTGCCTAAACTCGGGAACAGCAATTTTTTCCCCTTTTAATTCAACTAAACCTTTAAGTTGATGCTTAGCAGTGGCAACTTTCTCTCGTACTGTTTGCGGTTTTAGTCTTTCACCAGTTTCTAAGTAGTGTACCATATCTTTGATAATCCAAGGATTACCTAATGCTGCACGTCCTACCATCACAGCGGTAGAGCCGATTTCAGCTAGAGCTTTTTTGGCTAATTCTGGTGTCGTAATATCACCGTTTGCCACAAACGGAATATCAAGAACTTGAGCAACATCATGAAGTGTTTCCCAATCGGCTTCTCCCATATACATTTGCTTACGCGTTCTACCGTGCATTGCAATCATGCTGGCACCAGCTTCTTGGGCTGCCAAAGCATTTTCCACCGCAAAAATATGTTTACGATCCCAGCCAATACGCATTTTAACAGAAACTGGTTTTTCAACGTTTTGGACAACTTTATGTACCATCTGGTAAATTTTATTAGAATCCAAAAGCCATTTAGAACCTGCATCTGTTTTAGTAACCTTAGGAACAGGACAACCCATATTAATATCTATTATATCGGCAGCGGTATGCTGATCGATATACCGCGCTGCTTCAAGCAAAGTTTCTTCAGTACCACCAAAAATCTGAATACTCATCGGGTGTTCACGCAGATCCACCTTCATCATAGACATGGTTTTTTTATTACGATAAATGATACCGTGATCTGAAATCATTTCACATACGACTAGACCAGCACCAAATTCCTTACAAATCATTCTAAACGCAGAATTAGATACACCAGCCATTGGCGCAACAACAACTCGATTAGCAATCGTTAAATCGCGAATTTTCCAGCTATTATCCACTTAATCACCCTTTCAAACACCCTAATATCTTAACAAAAAGGATCATTTATGCAAAATCAACAGTCCTTTTCATAATAAAAAGGTAAGGCTATTTGATTAAGCAGTTCCATGTTTATCCTCAATAAAAAATTTCCCAGGCGCAATCCTGTTATAATACCGCAAAAATACTTTTTTAGTCTGATCGTCTACAGCTAAATTAATAACAGCAGCATTTTGAATCAAACTAATCTCCGTCATACTGGGAATTCCCAGTAAAGTTTGCACCAAAGTTCGAGATGCAATACCGTGGCAAACCAATAAAACTGATTCATGTTCATGATTATTAATCAATTCATGCCAAAAATCCATTAAACGATCTGCCAGGTGCTGATAACTTTCACCAGTACAATAATCGACATAATTTTCTTTAAAATACCCTAGTTCATCGAATGCTTGGGGATATTTCTCTTGTATTTCTTCAATACTTTGACCGTCCCAATTACCAAAATATATTTCCTTTAGACGCTCATCGACATTAATCTCAAGTTGACCCTGAGCTAAAATTTCTGCAGTCTGACGAGCCCTAGTCAGTGGACTGGCATAAATATAATCAATCTTGGTAATATCAAAACTATCCCTTAATGTTTCAACTTGTTGCTTTCCCAATTTATTTAAAGGCAAATCAGTGCCAGAACCATTAATAGCTGCCACTTTATTAGTATCTGTTTGACCATGACGCACAATAAATACATTTAGCATTAATATTCTCCTTAAATCTTTTTCCAACTTCTTCATTATAGCAAAATTGGTACGGACATATCGGCTAATTCCTAAGAAAAGCTAATAAAGTGAGTAATATTAGAGCAGGATCCTCTATTAAAATTGGTTCTTTAAACTATGTGGTTGACCAAGTTGAACTACCTCATCATAGTATTTTAATTCATCATAGCGATGAACCACGCTGATAATAGTAGTTGATGGCAAATACTTTTTTATCATCTGATAAACAAGAATGATTGTTTTCTCATCCAAATTACTAGTAAATTCATCCAACAACAATATTTGTGGTTTTGACACAAGCGCTCTTAAAAAAAGTATTTTTTGCCTTTCACCACCAGAAATCTTATTTTTGAAATCTCCCGGAGTTTTGACAGTGAGATCAGTAGCAGACTTAATCAATGTATCAAGGTTAATTTCTTTAATTAAAGTAAGCAACCGTTCTGTTGTAACTTGTTGTTTTGGATAACAAATATTTTCTATAATCGAACGATTAAATAGCTGCGCACTTTGGGGCAAATACAGTAAAGTTGGTTGACTGACAAAAGGCAAAATAATTTGTCCCGACTGTGGCTGATAAAAACCCGTCAAAATTTTTAAGAGTGTACTTTTACCAGAACCGTTTGGTCCTACTAAAGCGGTCAGCTTATTTTTGGGAAAAAATAACTCTAAGTTGTGAAAAACTTGTTGGTTGTTCTGATAAGCATAACTGATAGATTTCAAAGAAATTGCGTTCTTAGTTCCATCAAGTTTAAAAGGCAGATTAGGAGCAGGTGTTTCTTTTCCATATTCCAGTTCATTTAATCCAGCACGAATTCTATTTAAAAGCTCCTCAATAGCCAGATATTGGGTGCCAAAGCCGGACAAATTAACAATAGAATATAAAAGAACCAAAACTAGTGAAAGTGACAAATTTCCTTTTGTTCCCGTTAACACTTGTCCCAGAATCACAATAATACACGCTAAAACAACAATTAAGAATTGCTGAAACAAAGAGGCAATATTAGTAATTTTTTGCACATTGGTAAAAGATTTTTGTTCTTCATTTAAAATGTTAGCCATGTTGTGCTCTTCAAAGTCTTTGGAATCACTTGCTAAAACCGTTTCAACGTTACGGTAATAATCGATAATGTACTCATTGACTTTAGAAGCACTCTTTAGTGAAGCAGCCACGTTACTTCTATTTCGCTTGGCCATCCATACTGAGACCATCATGTAGCCTAAAAAGAAAAACAAGTATGACATACCAACAACCAAATTTTGCAAGCTGAGCGTTACTGAATACATAATTAGCATTACTGTCATTTGCACAACAACAGCCAAACTGGTTTGTTCCAATTCGCGACAGGCAAACGAAACATCTTTAATATAACTTTGAACCATACCAACCGGCTTGTCTGAATAATATCTAAAAGGTTTGTTAACCACAGACTCCCACAAAATTTGTTTTGAATATTTACGGACAGCCTGAATAAACGAATTATTACAGCTATTAATAATTGGCACCATCATCAGCGAAAGAGCTAATGCGCATACCAATAATATTTGTAAATCACGGTTCAATTTTTGCTCAAATAATTTAGTAATTAAATATGGTTGGGCAAAATACACGACATAACCAGCAAAAAGAAATGTGCTAAAAAGTGCAACTTTGACAATTCCAATTCTGGTTATTATTTTTCGTATATATTTCCAAGCCATAATTTACTTTCCCTTTTCACTCAAAAGGAAACAAGATTTATCTGTCCTTTACCATTTATTTTGCGGACAAAATTGCCTTTAATTCCTCTTCTGAAAATTGATATTTATTACCGCAAAAGTTGCATGTCAACTCAGCACCATGGTCTTCATTGATCATGGCTTTCAGCTGACTGTCCTTTAAAGTTGCTAAAATATTACCATATTTTTCTTTAGAGCAATCACATTTAAAAGCAACTTTATCTTTTTCCAAGATTTTACAATCATCCCCCAAAATCATAGCTGCAAGTTTTTCAGGAGTTAATCCATCTAAAAAGGCACTCGAAAGAGCAGGCAAGCTATTGATACGATTGATAGTTTCAGTAATTAAACTATCGGAAGCCCCAGGCATTGCCTGCAGCATAAATCCACCGGCTTCACCAATTGTATTATTAGGATTTACAAAAACTGATAAGCCGACAGCAGATGGAATTTGTTCAGATTTTGTTAAATAATAGGCAATATCTTCAGCTATTTCACCAGATACAATTGGCACTTGTCCTGTATACGGCTTCTTCAATCCTAAATCCTTAGTAACTTCAAGCCAACCTTTGCCAACAGCTTTTTTCACATCAATATGACCATTCTTCTTTGGGGGTAATGCAATATGGGGATTCTTAACATAGCCCTTTACCGTTAAATCAGACTTGGCAGTCACAACTGTTGGACCAACAGGACCATCACCCAAAAGTCTGACGGTCAATTCTTCCTTGTCAGTCAATTCAGCTCCAGCCAGTAAAATTCCTGCAACTAAGGTTCGTCCGAGCACGGCAGAAGAAGCTGACCATGTATCATGACGGGTTTGTGCCTCTTGAACCAAGTTCGTAGCAGTAATTGTTAATAAGCGTAAATTTTTAGTTTTATCTATTGCTTTAACTAAATAATCGTTCATTTCATTCTCCTAAAAAAATAGAGCCTGAAGTAGGCTCTATTAATTTTATCAGTCTTGTGAGTGATCATTTTCACCTTGTGAATGATCCTCTTCACCTTGTGAATGATCCTCGTTATTTTCAGAATTATGCTCTTGCCCTAAATCCTTATTTTCAGGTTCAAGTTGCTTTTCAGCAGAAGTTTTTTCTTCAGTAGTAAGATCCGTTTCCTTTGGAAATTCAGCTCTTTCTGGATTTTCAGGATTGGTTTCTTCTGCTTCTTCATTTTTTTGTTTAGGTGATTCTAATGAAGTTTCTCTTTCTTTTTGAGCCTCATCTGAATTAATTATGTTCTTTTTCTGAGATTGACTTTCTTTCTTTTCTGCAGCAGCTTTAGCTTCTTCATAAGTGGAAGCCTTAGATTCGCTTGGATATTCCTGCTCTGTTTTTTCAGGCATTTTGCCAGTAGTATAAAGAGACATAATCTGCTTCTCATCTAAGGTTTCATATTTCAGTAAAGCCTCGGCAATAATCCGGTGTTTTTCCCGATTATTTTTAACTATTTCAACTGCTTTAGCATGGGCCTCATCAAGTAACTTCTTAACGGCCTCGTCAATCTTAGCAGAAGTAGCTTCACTATATGGCTTAAAGCCGTAAGGATTGGTTTCGCCTTCCTTTTCAAGCTCAACCATTCCCAATGAATCAGTCATACCATAGTTAACAACCATACTATGAGCAATCTGTGTAGCTTGTTCAAAGTCGTTAGACGCTCCGGTAGATTGGTCACCTACTACAACTTCTTCTCCTGCACGTCCTCCCATTAGACCAACAATTTGTTCCATCAATTGTTTCTTGGTTAGCAAGAACTGGTCATCTTTTGGCAACATCAAGTTATAACCACCGGTTCTGCCATGAGGTACGATCGTAACTTTGCGCACTGTTCGGGAATCACTTAGAACTAAACCACAAATAGAGTGACCGGCTTCGTGAAAGGCTACTCTACGTCTTTCCTTTTGAGAAATTAAGCTATTTCTCTTTGCAGGACCAGCAATTACACGATCTTCAGCTTCATCCAAGTCAGACGCAGTAATATTATTACCGTTTCTTCTAGCAGCAAGAAGTGCCGCTTCATTAAGTAAATTGGCCAAATCTGCCCCAACAAACCCAGGGGTCTGTCTTGCTATTTCTTTTAAGTCGACATCGTCAGCTAAAGGCATGTTTTTGGCATGAACACGTAAAATTGCTTCACGGCCGCGGACATCTGGAGTACCTACTAAAACTTTACGGTCAAAACGACCTGGACGAAGAAGCGCCGGATCCAAAACATCAGAACGGTTAGTAGCGGCAATAACAATAACACCTTCATTACCTTCGAAACCATCCATCTCTACCAGTAATTGGTTTAAAGTTTGCTCACGCTCATCGTTGCCGCCACCGCTGGCATTACCACCACGTCTTCTACCGATAGCATCAATTTCGTCAATGAAGATAATGCTGGGTGCATTCTTTTTAGCATTAGTAAACAAGTCACGTACACGACTGGCACCAACACCAACAAACATTTCCACGAAATCAGAACCTGAAATTGAGAAAAATGGTACGTTTGCTTCACCCGCTACAGCACGAGCTAGTAAAGTTTTACCAGTACCCGGAGGACCTTCAAGCAAAACACCGGAAGGAATTTTAGCACCCAATTTAGTAAATTTAGCCGGATTCTTTAAAAATTCAACGACTTCAACTAATTCCTGCTTTTCTTCTTCTTCTCCGGCTACATCAGAGAACCGTACCTTGTTTTTCTTAGGATCTTCGGGCTTCACATGTGACCGACCGAAGTTCATAATGCCGCCGTTACCACCACGTCCACCACTACTTTGGCTGAACATCATCCATATCATAACGATAAAGAGAATGGTTGGCACAAACATCACAAGTGTAGAAATCCAGTTGCCCGATTGCGACTCACCTTGAGTAGTCATCTTAGCGTCATTTTTTTGCGCTAAGTCCTGAACTTTGGACACACTTGAATCATTTTGTAACATCGTGGTTGAAAAGCGAGTTACTTTTGAACCTGAACTACCGTTAAAAAAGTCAAATGTATTTTTTGACTGTGCTTTACTTTCTTGTGCTTCCTTATAAGTTCCTGAAACGCTGTATACGCCATTAGCAGGCTGAACATTAAAGTTTTTAACTTTTCCGTCGCGCAAATCTTTGACAAATTCGGAGTAGCTAATATT
The DNA here is from genome assembly GCF_000761135.1 of Lactobacillus sp. wkB8. Lineage (NCBI taxonomy): Bacteria > Bacillati > Bacillota > Bacilli > Lactobacillales > Lactobacillaceae > Lactobacillus > Lactobacillus sp. wkB8. The sequence continues at coordinate 1,454,587 of NZ_CP009531.1, forward strand.
TTCATTGCTGCCTGAATTATCTGATCCGCCAACTGCCCAGTTGATTGCTCCTATTAATAAAAGGAAAACAAGTATATAGAACAAGCCGTTTGAAAACAGCCGATTCCGGTTATTTTTCATAAAAAACCTCCGCAAAGTTTCTAGAGATATACGAATAAAAGTTTATCACAAATTCTATTTATGCTCTAATATTTTAAAATTTCTTATTAATTGTCCTCATACAAAAAATAACATTTTTGTTTAGCAGCAATTTTTTGGTAACAGTATGTTTGTTCTACGAAAACAACATTGTTATTATCATATATCGTTAAGCAATAAGGACGCAATATATTAGGGATGCCACTTTCAGCAAATTTTTTCTTGCTTTTAACATGGTCGCCATTTTTTAATAATAACTTTGTTCCGGTTTTAATGGATCCAACACTAAAATTCGCGCTTGCTGGCGCAAAAAATTTGCCTATTAAACGGTGTGATAAATGTTCTGTTAAAGAAAGAAAAAAATGCCGTTGCCCAAAAGCGAATTCATGATCTAAATGGACTTTTTTGGGGGTTGATAAGGTAGGTAAATCTTTGAATAAATAAAAGTAATCCTGATAGCTGAGTAAAGTATAATTAGCTAAATATTTATTTACCCGCTGATGCCATGTCTCCCAAATAAAATTCTGCCAAAAGGCTGCTTGTTCGCCTTGCGTTAATTCTTTAAGTTCATCTTTTCTTAAGCGGTAAGCAAAACCTAAATACTTTTCAGGCCGCTTAATTCGTGCAAAATTTTGACTTGCTAATTTTGTCAACAAACTAACTTGCTCGTTAAACCTAATAGCATTCTGAATAATTTGAGGATTTTCTTGTTTTAATAACGGAACCACGTGATGTCGCAGCCTGTTACGTAACGTGTCATCATCATTATTTGTTTCATCAATGATATACTGTATTCCCTTTTTTTGATCGTATAAAAGCAAATCAGCTTTTTTCTGCGTCAAAAGTGGTCTAAGTAATGTAAAACCATTTACTGAACTAATCGCATGCAAACTATTCATTTCACCAGGATTTCCTGAGCGAATAAATTTAAGCAAAATGTTTTCTAATAAATCATCCACATGGTGAGCAGTCAGTAAATAATCGCCGTGATTTTCTTGCAGCACTTGCACTAAAAAATGGTAACGATATTTTCGCGCTGCAGCTTCAATGCCAACATTAGGATGCTCTTTTGGCGGCCAATACCCATTTACTACCTTAATATCCTTACCTTGGCTATACTTACTAATCACGTTTTCTTCTTTAAAAGAATCAGATCTTAGTTTGTGATCCAAATGAGCCGCTATCAAATTGAATTGATAGCGGCTTTTCAGTTCATACAGTAAATCAAGTAGCGCCAAGGAATCAGGTCCACCACTAACTGCAACAACTAAAGTTTTACCAGTTAGTGCTAAATCGTGCTTTTTAAAAAAGTTATCTATCTGCATAACTAATCAATTCATGTTCTAAATTCTTAATTTCGCTGCGAGCATTTTTAATGGTTTGAGATAGAACCGAATCAAAATCTGCATTTTTTGTGCTAGAAAAAGGGTTAGTATGATCAATTATCTCTGGATCATTAATCCGCTTTTTTGAGAGAGCTATTTTACCTTTATAGTTGTGAATAATTACCACTCTAATTTGCTCACCAATATTAAAATTATTTTTTTCGCGCAACCAGTCATTACCAAAATCACTATGGTGAATCAATCCCGAAACGTGATGTGGAAGCGTAACAAAAATGCCTAAATCACTAATATTATTGATAGTTCCTGTAAGTCTTTGACCAACTTGGTATTTCATTAATTATTATTTTTTCCTTCAGGTAAATTGTAAATTGTTTCGTTAGGTTTAGAATAAAGAAATTTAAAACGGACTAACTTGGCCACGTAATCAGGATCCTTTAAATCATTTTTCTTAGCAATTAGTGTTTGCTTTTGATTATTAATTTTTTTAAGAGCTTTTTTCGAAGTTTCTACTTGCCCGTTAATACGGTCAGTTTGTGCATGGGTGACACCGATTTGCACACCTAAAAAGGCAAAAATCACCACAAAAGCTGCAATTATCCGATTACGCCGCACACGGTGTACTTCTTTTTCTCTTTTTTCCTGTTTCCGTCTTAGTCGTGCTATTTGTTCTTCCGGGCTAAGTGAATTATATATACGTGGACCGTTCATAATTTCGACCTCTATTACCAAAACAATACTATTTTAATTATAGCAAGACCACCTAAAAATGTCATTAAAGAAAAGACTAATTTTGCAATTCATATAGTTCACTAGCTTCAGCTTTTTTGGTTGTTTCTTTAATAGCACAAACCTTAGCTTTAACTTGTTTTGACCCATAACCTACTTCAATGATGTCACCAATCTTGACGTCATAACTGGATTTGACTACGTGGTCATTCACTTTAATTCGACCTTGATCTGCCATTTCCTTAGCCACCGGGCGTCTTTTAACCAAGCGGGATACTTTTAAAAATTTATCAATTCTCATATTTTCTCCTTATCTTTGAATAATATCACTTGCTGCAGTCATAAAAGTAATTAAATTATTGAATAGTTGCCGGTTATTTATATTAGTAGGCAATTCCAGCAACACAACCATTCTCTTAGATGGAGTCAAGTTGATTTTAGCTTTAAACGAAACATGTTCCAGTGCTTTAAAAATATTTGGTCCTTTTAGTTCATCAGAAGCTGCTCTTGCAAATTCGATTTTTATCTGATTGGCACTTATTTTGGTAATATTGCGTACTTGGGCCAAATCAGCCTCGGATTTTAATGCGGAAATTGCCAATAAATTTTCAACCGGTTTTGGATAATTTCCAAAACGATCAATCAATTCATCCTGAATTTGCACTATGTCAGCAGCACTTGCGGATTTTATCTTCTTATAAAATTCAATTTTTTCCTCTTGGTCACCAATATAATTATCTGGAATATATGCTTCAAGACCCAAATCAATTTCAGTATTGCTCTTTTTGACTTTCTTCTTAGTCTTACGATTTTTAATAGCATCAGCCAGCATTTGAGAATATAGGTCGTAACCAACACTATCAATGAAGCCATGTTGCTGTGATCCTAACATATTGCCGGCACCGCGGATAGCTAAATCTCGCATCGCTATTTTAAAACCGGAACCCAGTTCAGTAAAATCACGTATTGCGTCTAAACGCTTTTCACCAATTTCTGTTAGCACCTTGTTAGGTTGATATAAGAAATAAGCATAAGCTAAGCGGGCGCTGCGACCAATCCGACCACGCAATTGATAGAGTTGACTCAAGCCATAATGATCAGCATTCTCAACAATCATAGTATTGACATTAGGCATATCAATGCCCGTTTCAATTATGGTGGTAGTGACTAAAATATCAAATTCGCGATTTAAGAAACGATATAAAATATCTTCCATCAAATTCTTGCTCATCCGACCATGCACACTGACAATTTTCGCCGTAGGAATTAAGTTTTCTAGTTCAGTAACAACATCATCAATATCTCCCACACGATTATGTAAATAAAAGACCTGACCACCGCGTTCCATCTCCCGCAAGCAGGCATCTTTAACCACACTTGGTATTTGCTCCATTACATAAGTTTGAATGGGGTATCTATTTGAAGGGGGCGTCTCCATAACTGAAAGGTCGCGCACACCAACCATAGACATGTGCAAAGTCCGCGGAATTGGCGTAGCCGTCAATGTAAGAACATCAATATTAGCTTTTAATTCCTTTAGCCTTTCTTTATGCTTTACCCCAAATCGTTGCTCCTCGTCAACTATCAGCAAACCCAAGTCTTTGAATTGCACATCTTTTGACAATAACCTGTGTGTACCGACTACTAAGTCAATTTTACCCGTCTTTAAACCTGCAGTAATTTTTTTAGCTTCAGCTGGAGTTTGAAAACGGGACAAGACAGCATAGTTAACAGGAAATTTCTTAAAACGGTCCTGAATGGTTTCATAATGTTGTTGCGCCAAAATAGTAGTAGGCACCAAAAATGCTACTTGTTTATTATCTTCAATAGCTTTAAAAGCTGCCCTGAGTGCTACTTCAGTCTTGCCAAAACCCACATCCCCTACAAGTAAACGGTCCATGGGTTTATCTTGCTCCATATCATGTTTTATTTCCTTAATTGACCGCAACTGATCCGGCGTTTCCACATAAGGAAAAGCATCCTCAAATTGGCGCTGTAAATCATCATCTTTTGAAAAGGCGAACCCTTTTTCCGATTCTCTCTTAGCATAAAGATCGATTAACTCATCGGCAATATCTTCAACTTTCGACTGCACACGACTTTTAGTCTTGGCCCATTCACTACCGCCGAGTTTGTTGACGTGTGGTCTTTTACCTTCTGAAGCGACATATTTTTGCACCAACTTCAACTGATCAGCCGGAACAAATAATTGATCGCCATGTTGATAGGTAATGGTAATGTAGTCGCGTTTGACCCCGTTATTTTCTAAAGTCTTGATCCCTTCAAAGCGACCAATACCATGATTAACATGAACAACGTAATCTCCCGGCTTTAGTTCTGTATAACTACGCAGTCTTTGCGCATTTTCTAAAGTTCTAATTCTGCGATTGTGATGAGTTACTTTATTAAAAAGCTCGTGTTCAGTTAAATAAACTAAATTATTATTAGGTAAGGTAAAACCACTAGTAAAAAAGCCCACTGTAATTTGGGTCTGTTTTTCACTTAAATCGCCAGGGTTTACTATTGGAACATCCATACCAAATTCAGCCATTGTTTGACTGATTTGCTTAGCTCTTTTATTATTGTCAGCTTGCAAAATAACGGTCTGACCCTTTTTTTGAAATGATTCGATTTCAGACTTAATCAGGGGCATTTGACTGAAGAACTGTTCGGGTTCTCTAGTTTGCCAGTCAAACAACTGACCCAGTTTTATTCTACCGATACTGCGTTGAAATAATGAAAAGTAGATATGATTATGCTCATCTTTGCCCCAGACCTTGTAAAAATCGCTTCTCAAACTCTGTCCGGGAATCATCGCACCAGTCTTTAACTCATCATCAATAAAGCCCTGATTCTGCTGGTTCACCGTCTTAACGGCTTGATTTATTAATGGCCAATCGTCTAACATTACTAAACCAGTATTTGACAAGTAGTCAAGTAAACTGCGCGGCTTATCAATTAAAAAATCAACTAAAAAAGCATAATTTTGGGGCAAAAAGCCATTATCCAACTCAGCTAAAGCGTCAGCAAAATGCTCATTGACATTTTTTTCAGGTGCAGGAGCGTCTGCCACTGCTTTTCTGATCATCTTAGCAGCGCGCTCAAAGTCGCTTTTAGTAAAAACACGGTCTTGAGCTGCAGATACAAAAAAGTGATCAATTTGCTTTTGGCTTCTTTGACTGGCAAGGTCAAATTCCTTGATAGTGTCAATTTCATCACCAAAGAATTCTATTCTTACGGGACTTTCACGATCAAGAGGATAAATATCCAAAATATCTCCTCGTAAGGCGAATTCACCCGGCTTGGCAACCAAATTTTCTCGCCGAAAACCCGCTTGAACTAACCAACTAGTTAACTCAGATAAATCAAATTCTTTTCCCGACTTAAATTCACGTCTTGCTGTTTGGTAGTCTGCTGGAGCAGATAATTTATATTGCAAAGCTTGGGGAGTAGCGACCACCACACCCTTTTCTGCGCTCAGCAAAAAATTTAAAGCCTGAATACGGCTGCTCAACTCATCTGGTGAGGTAACAGCAGTTTGAGTCGCAATTGTAGCATCAACTGGAAAAATCTGCACGCTTTCTTCAGGCAAAAGCTGGACTAATTCACTATAGATTTTCTGAGCCTTATTCTCGTTTTCTTCCAGCAAAATTATCGGTCTTGCCAGTGTCATTACAATCTGGCACAAGAGCATGTCAAAAGCACCGGCATTAGCACCGGTGATTAGTGAATTTTTAACTGTAGTCGTTCTATTAATAAAATCTGTCAGATCATGATCTTTGGCTATTATTTCTGTTAAACGCATTTTAATTGTATTTGTTCATCAAATATTGGCTGCTCTTTCCGGCTATGAAATCAGAAATAACTTCACTGGCTGTGGCATAAGCAGTATCCATTAACTTTTGTTGTTCGGTATTAAACTGTGAAAGTACCCAAGAAACTACACTCGCTTCTGTCACGTTATCTGGGTGTCTAATACCAATTTTCAGGCGGTTAAAATCACTGGTACCTAAATCACGAATAATACTCTTAATACCATTATGACCGCCTGACTTGCCATTTGCACGGATACGGATTTTACTTAACGGCATGTCCATATCATCATGAATTATTAGTATGTCTTGCGGGTTAACCTTAAAGAAACGGGCAAATTGCGCTACCGAACGACCAGAATCGTTCATAAAAGTCTGCGGCTCAAGTAAAATAACATCATTGCCAGCAATTTTTTGCTTGGTATATTTACCTTCAAATTTTTCCCGTTCCAAAGTTAAAGAATTTTTTTGTAAAAAATAATTTAAAGCCATAAAACCGGTATTATGTTTCGTGCCGTCATATTTTTTGCCTGGATTGCCCAGACCTGCTATAATTTTCATCTAAATTCCCCTTATTTTTAGTCGTATTTAATGATAGCACAATCACAACGCTTGATTTTGGCAAAGACTATTACACTTTAATTTCATTGCATAAAATAAGCTTTTTAAATTAAGTAGCACGTGCTAAAATTTATTTAATTGATGATTTTATTTTCATTTTTATTTAATCATTATTCTTTTTATGATATAATCATTGAGATTTATTTTTTTACGGAGGCAGTTTCATGCTTATCAAATCTTTAGTTATTAAAAAAGATTATTTAACTACAGTTAACGAACACGCTACTCTTGAAGAAGCACTTAAAATTTTAGAGGATTCTGGCTTCAGATGTGTGCCAATTTTAGATGATACTGGTACTATTTTCCGCGGTAATATTTACAAGATGCATATATACCGCCATAAGTCACAGGGTAAAGACATGAACTTGCCGGTAACTTATTTATTAAAAAATGCTACCAAAACAATAAAAGTTAATTCGCCATTTTTTAAAGTTTTCTTCACAATTAAAGATTTGCCCTACATTTCGGTTTTGGATGAAGAAAATAAGTTTTATGGGATACTAACTCACTCAAGATTACTTGATATGTTGTCAGATGCTTGGAATATTAAAAACGGTTCTTATGTCTTAACAGTGTTAACTGATAATTCACGTGGTAATTTAGCTAAAATGACCAGAATCATTAGTAAGTTCTCTGCCATTGCCGGTGTTATGAGTTTAGATGCTTCAACAGCGGGTAAAAGTAATAATTCTGTCAGACGTATTTTATTTACTTTGCCTGCCGGTGTAGGCGAGGACACTTTAAAAGAAATCGTTAAAAGACTTGAGCGCAAAGGCTATGTGGTTGCTGAAATTGAAGATCTGCAAGCAGGAATGACATTAATGAGTGATGAAAATCCTGGCGTTTACGTTAACCAAGACGAAAATAACTAATTAAAGACATAAAAAACATTGCAAGAAGTGCAATGTTTTTTTAATTATAATATTTGCGGGGTAAGCGGTCATCAAGTAGGCAAGCCACTTCATAATGAATACTGTCAACATAATCAGCAGCTTTTTTGATTGAATTAGGCGCTGCCGGATTATTAGAAATCAGAACCACTTGAGTCCCCACTGCCATTTCATAGGGTAATAGCACCATAAGTTGATCCATGCAGACCCTGCCAACAATTGGACAAAATTCGTTACCAACTTTAATCTTGAAGCCTTGAAATTTACGGATAAAGCCGTCAGCATAGCCCACTGGCACCGTGCCAATTATTTGATCCTTATCAGCGATGTAAGTTGAACCATAGCCGACGCCCTGCCCTTGATGTATTGTGTGGACCTGAACTAATTCACTCACAAATGACAGTGCCGGCTTTAATTTAATTTGAACTGGTAAATCAGGACTTGTAGGGTTTGAAGAAGGGTTTAGACCATAAATTCCAATACCAAAGCGTACCAGATCGCTATGAACTTTTTTATTAAAAACACTGGCAGCAGTATTATCAACGTGAATCCACCTTGGTTTTACTTTAAGTAACTTTCTAAAGTGTGTAAATCTATCAACTTGACCTTGAAAATAAGTATCATCTGCACTATCAGCTGAAGCAAAATGGGTGAACATCCCCTCAACATCAAAATTGGGATTATTTAATAGAAAATCATTTGCTGCATTAAATTCACTATCTTCGCTAAAACCAATACGCCCCATGCCTGAATCAACTGCCAGATGAATTTTTAACTGTAAATTATTTTCTGCAAGCTTAGTTTGTGCGTCTTTGAGCCACTTTAAACTGGGAACGGTCAAAGAAATACCGTTAGCTGCAGCAAGAGCCGCGTATTCCGGTTGGGTCACGCCTAATACTAAAATTGGTGCAATTATTCCTGCCCGCCTAAGTTCTAAAGCTTCATCTAGTATAGCAACACAAAAGCCGCTGGCTCCTGCTTTTACAGCTTCTTGGGCAATTCTGACTGCACCATGACCATAGGCATTAGCCTTTACTACGGCAAATAATTTCTGCCCAGGCTGTAGGTGCTTAATTTCTTGTTCAATATTTTGTCTAATTGCAGCTAAATCAACATATACAGCTGCTGGTCTATGGAATCCTGGAACCATTTTTACTTCTCCAACACAATTAATGTTACTATTTCATGACGATCGTGGCTGATACTTGGGAAAATTTTGCCGGTAAATTTGCTAGATGTTGTAACTGGGTGCCCCAATTCATCCCACAAGGTTTCAATATCCTGTAAGCCTACACCTTTACCAAAACCTATGCCTAAAGCTTTTACAAAAGATTCTTTAAGGGAAAAGCGACCACCTAAATATTCAATTTTCCGTTTTCCAGCTAGTTTCTCATACTGTGCAAATTCTTTTGGTGTTAAGGCCTTGCGGGCGAAGTTATCACCTTTGGCGACAATTTTTTTGACCCGTTCAACTTCAACAACATCTATACCGACTCCAACAATCATTTTATTTACCTCTTAGTATAGAAATTATAATATTAAAAAAGAGTTGTAAATTGTTGCAACCCTTTTTTAGTAAAATCGTTAATCTTTTTTGTTCTTAATCACAAAATTATGACCATTGCCGGATCTTCTTGAATGTCCGCCGCGATAACTTCCACGGCTGCGGCTGCCGCCACGATAACCGCCGCGACTATTCTTACCACGATTATAACGACCACGGCCTCTGCCACCACGACCATTGCCCTTATACGGCAAAGGTTTTTCTGAACTAATCTTAACTTCAACACTGGAAGAATCCTTAGACAAGTTTTTAAGAAAAGCAGAAACTAAATCAACCGCAGAATAATTTTCTAATAACTCGTCCGCATCATCAGTATATTTAGATAAGTCCTCTTTCATGATATCTTCAATCTTGGACTTTGCAACTTTAAGTTGACCGCGCAATGCCTGATCATCAGATGGTGGACGCAGCGGTGTCATTTTCTTCTTAGTTAGCTGTTCAATTGTTCTCATGTAGCCAATTTCATTTGGTGTAACAAAAGTGATTGAGCAACCATTTTGACCAGCACGTCCAGTACGACCGATCCGGTGAACATAAGAATCAGGATCTTGAGGAATATCATAGTTGTAAACATGGGTCACACCAGAAATATCCAATCCCCGGGCAGCCACATCTGTAGCAACTAAGATATCCAACTTGCCGGCACGAAATCTTTTTAATACAGTAATTCTACGAGCCTGTGACAAATCACCGTGAATACCGGCAGCATTATAGCCACGTGCTTGCAGTCCTCTTGTGACTTCATCAACTCTACGTTTAGTCCTGACAAAGACTACTGCCAAATCAGGACTTTCAACATCTATCAACCGGCACATTATGTCGAATTTTTCTGCATCCTTAGCACGGACGAAATATTGGTCTATTAAATCAGCAGTTAATTCCTTAGTTTTAATGCGCACAATTTCAGGATTGTTCATGAACTTTTCGCTGATGTTCAAAATTGGCTTAGGCATCGTGGCACTGAACAACAAGGTTTGCTTGCGGTTTTTAACGTAACTTAAAATACTTTCAATGTCCTGGATAAAACCCATGTCCAGCATTTCATCAGCTTCATCTAAAACAATGGTATTAACATTTTCTAAATTAATAGTCTTGCGTTTTAAGTGATCGAGCAAACGTCCCGGCGTACCAACTAAAATAGCCGGCACATGATTTTTCAAAGAGCGAATTTGGCGACCAATATCGGCACCGCCATATACAACCTGTACACGCGCATTTTCATCGCGACCCAGTCTAAAAAGTTCTTCCTGAGTTTGAATAGCAAGTTCCCTTGTTGGTTCAATAATTAATGCTTGGATTACCTTATTATGTTTATCCAAATTCTGCAAAATCGGCAATGCGAAAGCTGCAGTTTTACCGGTACCGGTTTGAGCTTGACCAATCACGTCCTTACCAGCTAAAGCCAAAGGAATTGTTTGTTCCTGGATTGGCGTGGCTTCCTCAAAGCCTGAACGCTTAATTGCTTTCAAAAGCTCATCTTTTAAACCTAATTCTGAAAATTTCACTAAATTCTCCTTACCTAAGCCGTTCAACTACTTTTTCAAGGTGCATTCCGTGCGAACCTTTTAAGACTACTATGTCGTTTGGCTTAATATCATTTTTTAAATCTGCAATCATATGTTGCATTTCGTCTTGGGTGTAATAATGCAAATTTTCGGGATCGTAACTGTCTTTTAATGCTTCAGCCAGATGTTTCATTTCTGTACCAAACAGGTAAACTTCATTAATTACCTGCGGGTCTAAACAATCTGCTAACCCAGCATGAAGAGCAGCTGATCTTGGCCCTAGTTCCAGCATATCGCCCAAAACGGCAATTCTACGGCTTCCAACAGGAACCTGAATCTGCCCAAAACTGGTTATTACAGCACGCACGGCGGTAGGATTAGAATTATAGACATCACTCATAATGTCCTCACCTACATCGCCTTTTTCCCATTCCATTCTGTTTGCGGTTGGAGTAAATTTTTCTAAAGCGCAAGCAATTTCTTCATCGCTTTCACCAAAATGACGTCCAACACAAATAGCAGACAGCGCATTAGAAACATTATGTTTACCAATCATTGGAATAGAAAATTTACGTTCAGAGTTATTAACTGTAAAAGTAGCATGGTGCTTATAACTGCGATAACCTGTTGCATAAACTGTATCATTTTTTGCAAAACCAAATGTAACTTTTGCTTGTTTTATTTTAGCAGCTCTTTCACGTAAAAGCGGTTCATCACCGTTATATATCAATTCGCCGTCTTCACGTAAAAAATCCGTAATTTCCATTTTAGCATCTGCAATTCCAGCACGTGAACCAAGAAATTCAATGTGAGCCTCGCCAATCATGGTAATAACAGTGACATCAGGGTGGGTCAATTCACTCAATTGGTGTAATTGCCCAGCATGATCCATACCCATTTCTAAAACCAGAATTTCTGTATTCGGTTTCATATCTAAGATAGTCATAGGTACGCCAATTTCATTGTTGAAGTTAGCATCAGTTTTATGAACATTGAACCTTTTAGCTAAAACTGCTGCTGTCATATCTTTAGTAGTTGTTTTACCATTTGAACCGGTAATGCCAACAACAGTAGGATTTACCTTATTTAAATAGTACTGTGCCAATTGCTGCATACTCTTGAGAGGATCTTCTACTTCTAAGACAGCGATATTATCAGGCTTGTTCGGATGACCTTTTTGCCATAATGTCGCACTAGCACCATTACTGATGGCACTATTAATAAAGTCATGACCATCCCGTTCACCTTTTAGCGGTACAAACAAGCCACCCGCAGCGATCTCTCTTGAATCAAAGGCAACAGAAGTAATAACAGTTTGCTCGTTACCCTCACACTTTGAATTAATTGCTTTGGCTATTTCTGCCAGTTGCATTTTCATCTTGTCTCTCCTAGCCAAAAAAGAATTTTTTTGCTAAAGAAGTAATTATACTCCTTAATAAAGTAGTATATCAATTAAGTTTTACATAAAAAAGCAGCCCCAATGGGGCTGCCTTCCACCAGATTGAAGATATTACTTGTTGTTCATGCCATATTTCTTGTTGAACTTTTCGATTCGACCGTCGGCTTGAGCAAACTTTTGCTTGCCAGTATAGAATGGGTGTGAATCTGAAGTAATTTCAACACGGATTAATGGGTAAGTCTTACCTTCGTAATCTACTGTCTCTTTTGATGTTAAAGTTGAACCAGCAACAAATTTTGCACCTGTAGCTGAATCCATAAAGACTACTTGTTGGTAATCTGGATGAATACCTTGTTTCATAATTTATTACTCCTTTGCCATGACTCCTATTGCAAGTCATAGATTAATCGATTAACGTTTAATACCTTATCATCTTTAAAGGTAAATTTCAAGACTTATTTATTATAGCAGCTGGATTAATTTAAAACAATATCGCTAGGTTTAACCTCTTTACCAAAATAAGGTTTTAATTCCTTATTATAATCAGCAATAAAGAACTTTTTCTTAGTTAATTTAGTAATTTCTTTATTAGTCCAGTTTAAAAGTGACTTATTGCCTTTTTTAACTGCGGGTGAGATAAATTGATTAGGCCCAATGTTTTTAATTCCAACCGTGTAATTAGGGTTCTTTTTTACCCAAGCATAGAGATAAGAATTGTCATCCGCTAAAGCAGCAGCGCGTTTGTTTTTAAAAGCATTAAATTGTTGCGTTTTGGAATCAAATTTCAGCAATTCTACGCCGCCTTTTTTGGTAAAGTAATTTTCTGCTGTTGTACCCTTGTTGACAATTAAGTTTTTACCCTTTAACTGACTAGCGCTAGTAATTAGGGAATTCTTCGGGGAAACTACCCCAACCGATACTTTCATGTATGGTTTAGCAAAATCAACTACTTGTTTACGCTCGGGTGTCACCGTGAAGTTGGCTAAAATTATATCGGCTTTATTTGAATTCAGGGTGTCAACGCGGTTGTTGGCATTAACTTGGGTAAATTTCACTTTAACGCCCATATCTTTAGCCATTTGACGTGCAAGGCGAACGTCGTAACCCACGCGATTGCCGTGATCATCAACCCAACCATAAGGTGGCAGATCGCCAAATACAGCAACTCGTAAAACGCCCCGTTTTTTAATTGCACTCACACTGCTTTCGTTGGCACTAGTATTGTTACTTGTTCCTGATTTGATACCAAAAAATGCTGCCACAGCTATGATTAAAACTACTAAAATTCCAATGATGATATTTCTATTTTTTTTGTTTTTCATTTTCTACTCCTTAAAAATCCATACTCGTAAGGAAATCACGGGCACGATCAGTTTGTGGGTGTGCAAAAAACTCTTTGCCAGAAGTATTTTCTAAGATCTTACCGTCTTCTAAAAATAACACTTGGTCCGCTATTTGCCGCGCAAAGTTCATTTCATGAGTGACGATAATCATCGTCATATGGTCTTTTTTAGCCAAGTCTGCCATGATCTGCAAAACGCCACGAACCATTTCCGGATCCAGTGAAGCTGTCACTTCATCAAAGAGCATGATTTCGGGATGAAGGGCTAGAGCGCGAACAATTGCAATACGCTGCTTTTGACCACCTGACAATTCTCGGGGGTAGGTATCGACGTATTTTTCTAGTTCCACCCGCTTTAGCAAGCTGATAGCTTCAGCCCTAACCTCTTTTTCAGAACGTTTCTGCACCTTGACTGGAGCGAGCATGATGTTCTCAATCACAGTTAAATTAGGAAAGAGGTCGTAACTCTGAAAGACCATGCCAATTTTTTGCCGCAAAGCTTGCCAAGTTTTACTAGAGCCATCTATTTTTTTACCCTTGAAGTAAATAGCACCACTGCTAAATGTTTCAAGTCCATTTAAACACCTGATTAGCGTACTTTTACCAGAACCGGATGGACCTAATAAAGTCAGCACCTCACCCTTGTACAATGTCAGGTTAACATCATGCAGAGCCTGCCAATCACCATAATACTTGTTCAAATTTTCAACTCGTAAAATTTCTTCTGTCATTTTTCCTTACCTCTTTTGCTTGGCAGCTAGGCGCTTAGCCCAAAGGGACAACGGATAATCAATTGCAAAGTACAAAATAAAAATCAAGCCGTAAATCCAAAAAACTGCACTCGGATACTGCTGGTTGTTGGCTTCAATAATCTGCTGACCAATTGCAATCACATCCATGATGCTGATCAGCATGAGTAGCGATGTGGTTTTAATTACCCGCGTAGCTAAATTTATGGTCGCTGGTAATTCTAATTGCATTGCTTGCGGCAGCAAGACATAACGAAATAATTGACTGGCGCTCAAGCCCAATGCTTGACCGGATTCTTTTTGCGTAATTGGTACTGACTCAATAGCTCCGCGCACAATATCACTGAATTCAGCTGACACCCATAATGAAAAGGCTAAGACTGCCATCCAACTAGCCGGCCAATTGATATGCAAGCTCCGCGGCAAAATGTAGTAAACCAGATACAGCAAGACAATAGTAGGAACAATACGGAAAAATTCCAGGTAAGCCCGTAAAATAAAGCGAATTGTTTTATTAGGCAGTGTTCTTAAAATGCCAAGCAAGGTTCCCAGTACTAAACCGATTAATAAACTGAGTGCAGCAATCCAGACCGAAGTCCACAGACCTTGCAGAATCCGCGCAAAATTATTACCAGCAAAGAAGACGTTAATTGCCGAATGTTCCATAACGCACTTTCCTTTCTACAAAATTCAATAGTAAGATTACTGGCACCAAAATAATGGCATAGGCAATGACCAACACGAGAAGATATTCATTTGAGCGATAATACATTCCGATCAAATCCAAAGCAGTGTTAGTCAGTTCAGGAATTGCAATGACTGAAAAAATCGATGTCTCTTTTATCAAAAAAATAATATTAGCCGCTAGAGCTGGCATACTCAAAGCAAAACCTTGTGGAAAAACAACGTAGCGTGCTAGTTGCAAATCATTCATCCCTAATGCTTTGCCATCATCAATTTGACTTGGACTAACCCCAGCAAAACCACCTGTAAAACCTTCAGCCATGTAGGCTCCGCCCAAGAACACCAGACCGATGATACCGCAAACTTGGGCCGACATTTTTAAGCCAATGACCGGAAAGGCATAATACAAGAAGAACAATTGAATCAAGAGCGGAGTATTGCGTGCAAGCTCCACGTAAACTGTCAAAACTCTACCCAGTATGGGCACTTTAAAATACTGCACCAAGCTGGTGATAATACCAACAAGGATTGAGCACACAATGCCTACACACGATAGCCAAAGGGTTAATTCAAAGGCTTTTAAAAAAATAGGCAAACTCTGTGTAATTATCTGCCAACTCATTTTTTACCTCCCACTTTTATGCAGACGGCCTGATCTCAGAAAAAGAGCATCAAGCACAGTCACAAAAATAAAAAATCTACGAACTATTTTTTTCGTAGATTAAATGTCATAATTGCTAGCACTATTGCGACAAGTGAACGACAAAGACCCAACTGGTTTGATCAGGAATAACCATTACTTTTCCTTATTAGTATTTGGTCTCGCCCTTTTTCATTTCACTTCCTTTTTGTTAGCAACTATCAATGTCTCTAATGCTATGCGTTTACTTACTTTTTGTCAATTATTTGAATTGCCTATTCCTTCACAATATTCAAGTTTGTACACAAAAAAAGCGTTAAGCATTTTTAAATAATCTTTAGTTACGCTTAACGCTTTAACAGCATGATTTTTAGCTCTTTTTCAAATGACGAAAAACCGCTTTTGTGCTTTGTCAGAATAAAATATTTGTTGCTATCTATAAACTGTCATTATTTAGCAAAACATCAACATAATTACACAAAATATCATTAAAAATGTAGAAAAAGGTGTGATTGCTAAACAAAAAAGAGTTGTCAGCACCGACGTTAGGCAGTACGAAAAGTGCATTTAATGGCACATCAATGTTTTCATTGGTTGTAACCATGTAGACATTAGCCTTTTTCTCTATTGCACCTCTCATAACAGCATTAGTAAAAATGCTGTGACCAGACACTGTATAAACTATAACTACATCATCATTATTAAATAAATATCCAAAATCATTAGCATAATAGATCGAATCCATTATTTGGGCATAAATTCCCAGTGTTTGCAAACTATATTTCAATTGTTGCGCTACCGGACTGGATTTACCAGTGCCAATAATTTTAAGTGGTTTGTGTTCAACAATACTGTTTGCTAACTGCTTAATATCGTTATCTTTTAGTTTTCCTTTCGTTTCAATTTCGCCGATTTTATCCTTATACGTAGTGATTATCTCATGAATAAAATTATTACTGGAAGTGGCCTTATTCCGCATTCTGCGGTTGATAAATTTGATATATTCATATTTAAATTCCGTGTAGCCGCTAAATCCCAGTGCCTTGCAAAACCTTGTAATGGTATTACGTGAGACATTAATGCTCGATGCTAATTTTGCAATGTTTTTTTCAAGAGCAAACCTGGGATGCTTGATTAATTTATCAGCTACCTTTCGTTCTTGTGGTGTCAATTTTTGGTAATTTAATTTGATCAGGGTGTCTAAGTCAAGCATATTTTTCTCCTAATTGATTTTTTGCACAAAATATTTTTATTTATTGTGCCGTTGCACATGGTTGAATTTAATGATAAAGTTTAGCCATGATGTTAGCGTTAACAAATATTTGAAAAGTTTAGAGGTTTTTACTATGGAAAGAACAAAGTTATTTCCTAAAAAATTTTTATGGGGCGGTGCCATTTCTGCTAATCAAGCTGAAGGAGCTTGGAATGAAGACGGAAAGGGTCCTTCAACCGCTGATATTATGCAATGTAATGCTACTGATCTGAATCATCTATCAGTTGAACAAATCAATGCGTTTTTAAAAGATCATAATGATCAAAATTATCCTAAAAGGACCGGGATTGATTTTTATCATAGCTATCAGAATGACATTGACTTACTCTCCCAGATGCACATTAATGCTTTTCGCACATCAATTGCTTGGACTAGATTATTTCCCACTGGAAGTGAGTCTAAACCTAATTATAAAGCTGTTACTTATTACCGTAACTTATTTAAAAATTTACGAGATCATAATATTGAACCTGTTGTTACATTATCACATTATGAAATGCCAATTAAACTAGTAGTTGAAAATAACGGTTGGACTAGTCGTGAAGTTATGACAAGTTTTATCCATTTTGCGACAACAGCAATTGATTTATTTCAGGACTTGGTAAAATATTGGATACCATTTAATGAAATTGATAGTGTACTAAGGCATCCTTTTGTTAGCGCAGGATTAACATCGAACTTGATTACCAAAAAGAATGAGTACCAAGCTATGCACAATCAGTATGTTGCTAGTGCAAAGATTGTAGAATATGGAAGAAAAATTGATCCCCAAGCACATTTTGGCTGTATGATTACAGGCTTGACTGCGTATCCTTATTCTTGTAAACCGCAAGATGACATGTTGGCGCAACAATTAAGACATTATACTTACTTGTCTGGTGACGTTCAAATAAAGGGACACTATCCTAAATCAACTTATAGGATGTTAACAGAAGATTTAAATTTAGATATCACTAATCAGGACTTAAAAGCAATTGCTACGGGCACCTGTGATTATTTAGCCTTTAGCTATTACATGTCGGTAACAGTTGGAACAGAAAATGATGTAGCCCAAGTAGAAGGTAACACAATTAAGGGTAAAAGCAATCCCTATCTGAAACGAAGCGATTGGGGTTGGCAAATAGATCCTCTGGGATTAAGAATTCTTTGCCAAGATTTATACAATCGTTTTCAAGTTCCCCTATTTATTGTTGAAAACGGTTTGGGAGCACGAGATGTTGTAAATGATGATAAAAAAATTAATGATGATTATCGGATTAGCTATCATCAACAACATCTTGTCCAACTAGAAAAAGTAATTAATGTAGATCACATTGAAGTAATGGGCTATTTAGTATGGGGGCTGATTGATATTGTCAGTTCTTCCACTGCAGAAATGGCTAAAAGATATGGTTTTATTTATGTCGATCGAGATAATAAAGGCAAAGGAACCCAACAACGCTGGCCCAAGAAAAGCTTTTATTGGTATCGTCGAGTAATTGATTCTCAAGGAAAAAATTTGTTTGAGAAAGAAGGAACTAATCATGAATAGCAAAGAAATTGCTCAAGCTTTATTGCCACTAGTTGGCGGGAAACAAAATATAGAAAAAACTTGGCATTGTGCAACTCGCTTACGAGTAATTCCCAAAAACCCAGAATTAATAAATATTGAAAAAATCAAATTAATTTCCGGAGTGATAGGTGTTGTTAAACAGGGAGACCAAATTCAAATAGTCATTGGAAATCGTGTTGATGATGTCTATAATGCTTTTCAAGAATTGATAGCAAATGAAAATGACACCAATTCCGAAACTCAAGAAGTACCGAGAACAAAAACTAAAGAACATACAAATATAATTTCTAAAGTTTTAAGTGCTATTGTAGGTTGCATTACTCCTTTAATACCAGTATTAGTTGCTGGTGGTATGGGAAAATGTTTGATTTTGATTGCTAAAATGGTACATCTCGTATCTGATAAAGATATGACTTATCAAATTCTACTGCTAATATTTGACTCTGCCTTTTATTTTTTGCCAATATTTGTCGCCTTAGCGGCAGCAAAACAATTTAAAGCCAATCCTTATCTAGCAGCACTAGTTGGCTGTGCATTATTAAATCCAACTTTTATCAAGTTAGTAGCAAGCGGTAAGCCTTTATCTATCTTCGGACTACCAGTAATGTCCATCAGTTATGGCAGCACCATTATTCCCGCAATTATGGCAATTTGGATAATGTCATATATCCAACATTTCTTGGATAAACACTTGTGGAAATCCATTAAACCGTTTATGTCACCATTATTAACCATTCTAATCATAGTTCCGCTAACATTAGTGGTTATAGGACCGGCAATGACAGCAGTGTCATTTGCTTTATCTAAAATTGTCTTTTTCCTAAGTGGCAAATTAGGACCTTTGTCATTGGCCCTATTAGCATTAGTATATCCTTGGATAGTTACAACTGGTATGCACTCAGCACTGGCAATTGCTGGTATCGAAGCAATTAATAAAAACGGTGTAGATCCATTAACTAGAGCTTTAACGCTTATGCATAATATTACCCAAGCATCTGCAACTTTGGCCATTGCGTTCAAGACCAAGAATCCAGAACTTAGAGGTACTGCAATTTCAGCAGGTTTAACAGCACTTTTTGCCGGTATCACTGAACCATGTTTATATGGTGTTACACTCCGTTTGCGTAAACCAATGTATGCGTGTATGATTGGCGGATTTTGTGGCGGGCTATATGCCGGCTTTAAGGGACTAAACGCCTATGTTTTTATGACACCGGGACTAATTACCCTACCAATGTGGATTAATCCAGCAAATCCTAATAACTTAAGTAATTTGTGGACCGCTATCATTGCCATGATTATTGCAGCGGCTGTGTCTTTTGTCATGACTTTAGTTTTAGGCTTTGAAGATATACCTAGTAAAAATAAGCAAGCTGCTCAGGGTTTAGCTTAATATATAACATTATTTTTAGAGCAGAATTTAATTAAAAAATTAGTAACGATTTGTCAATAAATTTATAATGCAGTTGCTAATTTAACCACAATAATACCCCCAATTTATAACAAATTGGGGGTATTAGTATACAAGCTTATTTTTAAATTTCAGATATTTAGGCTTGGGATTTTTCCTTAATTGCTTCAGCAGACTTTTGCAGCAATTCTTCTTCTTCGGCAGTTAATTGTAAATCAATTTTGTGAACAATTCCATCACGCCCAACAATGGCTGGATAAGACATATATGTACTATACTTATCTTGGAAACTTGAAACCGGCAATTCAGTGCGGGAATCTGTCAAAACGGCACGGACAATTCTTACAGCAGCGGCAGAAACACCATAATTAGTGTAATGCTTGCCCATAAAGACAGTTTGTCCACCAAACTTAATTTCATCTTCAAGGTCACTAGGTTTCCATGATTCCGTCTTAACTAATTCTGTTAACGGCTTTTCGAACACTTTAACTGTTGACCAAGCTGTAAATTGTGAATCACCATGCTCACCCAAGGCAAAACCACTTACTGAACGAGGGTCAACATTGAACTTTTTAGCAACAACTTTCTTCATTCTGGCAGTATCAAGTAGTGTACCTGTACCTAAAACATGTTCTTTAGGTAAACCTGTCAATTGTTGATAAAGACTTGTAATCGCATCTACTGGGTTGGAGATGACAATCAGAATGCCATTAAAGCCACTGCTTTTAATTGAATCAGTAATTGGCTCTAGTTGTTTCTTGTTGTATTCTAACTCTTGGAAACGATCGCCTTTTGTTTCCAAGGATATTTTGCCCAAAGTACTGATAACGATATCAGCATCCTTCAATGCGCTATAATCGTTAACAATAATATTAACGTGATTAGTCAAGTTAGCCATTGCATCTTCAAAGTCAATTGCATCTGCCTTAACTTTACCTTCGTTAACATCAATCATTACCAAATCGTCAACCAAACCTGAAATAATTAACTCGTGGGCAACGGTACAACCAACGTGTCCATCACCAATAATACCAATCTTAGTTGTCATAATTAAGAGCCTTTCTTATTAAAAATCAACTTGCCGGCATAGATGTCAGCATAATCTAAACTACATTTATATTATATAGAAATAGGGCTTTCAATAACAGAGGTATAAGCGCAAAATATTGTAAACTTAATTTTTACCAAAAATTTGCGTTCACTTAACGAGCCTAATATCTTTAGCAAAAGGGATTGCAGGCTGGGCGCCAAACTTTTGCACTGTTAGGGATGAGGCTTTATTTGCAAAAAGAATTGCTTCTTTTAAATTGGTCAAATCCGTTTTGAGAACACTAGTCATAGCTCCAATAAATGTATCTCCAGCAGCAGTGGTATCAACAGCCTTAACTTTAAATGCGGGAATTAATGCACACTGTCCCTGGTAATCATAAAAAGCGCCTTTTGCTCCAATGGTAATAATAACTGTTGCTACACCCTGCTTGTGTAGTTTTGCAGCGGCTTCTTGGGCGGTTTTTTCATCAATTACTTTGATGCCGGTAATTGTTTCGGCCTCAGTTTCATTCGGAGTAATAATGTCGGTCAATTTTAACAAGTCTGCTGGAATTTCAGCCAGCGCTGGTGCCGGATTTAAAATAGTTGTGACGCCTTCTGCATGAGCAATTTCGAACCCTTTAATTGTTGCTTCTAGTGGCGTTTCAAACTGGGCGATGAGAAAATCAGAATTGGCGATTAAAGCCTTGTTTTGAACAACTTCATTGGGCCCAAAAGCATAATTAGCGCCAGCATAGATAGTAATTGAATTTTGGCCATTATCATCAACAGTAATAAAAGCTTGACCTGTTGATTCATGAGGCGCAGTAGTAATGCCAGAAGTGTTGATGCCTTCTTTTTTGAGCAAATTAAGCATTTCGCTGCCTGGTGCATCATTGCCAACACCACCAATAAAACTAACTTTGCAACCTGATCTGGCAGCCGCTACTGCCTGATTGGCACCCTTACCCCCAGCTGCTGAATAATGACCAGTGGCGTGAACCGTTTCTCCCGGTTTAGGCATTTTCCTTACACGTAAATTGGTATCTAAATTGATACTGCCAATAACAGTGACTCTATTCATTTTTTACTCCTTTAAAGACAATTTTGGACTTTTTAAACCAAATAATAACATATTCAAACTGCCTTTCAACCACATCTGGCTATTGCACTTTTTCAGCAAATTTTTATTTAAAATTAGTTAAGCCACCCTAACTGAACTTTTTATTTTAACGGAGAAAGAATATAATATTTCTTATATTTTAATGAGCAAGGTAAAAATATGAAAAGACAACTTAACTTTTTCGCCGCTTTAGCCACTGTCATGGGCACCATGATAGGCGGAGGCGCTTTTTTTAAAATTGCTAATGTATCAGCATTAACACATAATGCTTGGCTAAGTATAATCGTATGGCCTCTTGCGGGTTTTATCACACTGATGGCTGGCTTAACTATAGCCGAGCTGGCGTCAGTTTATCCTAAAGATGGTGGCCCAGTCAGGTATCTGGAAGAAATTTACGGTCCTAAAGTAGCTTTTCTTTTCGGTTGGTCCTTAATAATTATCTATTACCCTGCTAATATTGCAGCCCTTTCGATTGTTTTCGCCACGCAACTAAAGGAAATACCGCACTTTAAGGATTTATCAACTACTGTGATTGCTTTAATTGTCATGTTGACTATTCTGTTAATTAATTGGATAGGATCAAAATTAAGTGGTCAAGTACAAAAAATCACTTTAGTCATTAAGTTACTGCCGATTGCTGCCATTATCATCTTTGCTTTATTTTATAGGGGTCCCAATCAGTTAGCAGGTGCACCGGCACCGCACATTACTTCTTCATCAGGTGCAATGGCTTTTGGCCAGGCATTGCTTGCCGTTCTTTTTGCTTACGATGGCTGGCTAAGTATTGGTAATTTGGCTAGTGAAATTAAGAACCCGGCAAAGACATTAGCGAAAGCTATCATTTGGGGACTTTTTGGCGTCACTATTTTTTATACTCTTCTTAATTGGAGTTATGTCAGGGTTATTCCGTGGTCAAAAGTTGTGGGTAATCAAACAACGGCCCTACTTACTGCAAAGAAACTCTTTGGTAGTGTTGGCGGTACGCTTGTTGCCACCGGAATTCTAGTTTCTGTTTTTGGCGCGATTAACGGTCACCTGCTTCTTGGTTCTAGAATGCCGTATGTTTTAGGCAAAGAGAACAAATTACCTGCTGCTAAATTTTTTAGTAAGTTGAATAGTAAAACCATTGTCCCTACAAACAGTATGATTTTTGAATGCGCGATCGCTACAGTAATGATCTTTTCCGGAACGTTTGACTCACTAACTAACATGCTTGTTTATGTTTCATGGATATTTTCAATCTTATTGTTTACTGGCGTCTTTATTTCACGTAAAAAACAACCAGATATTTTGCGACCATATAAAACGCCGTGGTACCCTTTACCACCTTTATTAGCCATTTGTGGTGCGTTATTCATCGTCATCACAACTACATTAACTCAACCAGTTCTGGCACTTATTGGCATTCTGCTTACACTGAGCGGCTGGCCGGTATATGTTTATGTGCAAAAAAGAAATCGTACTTAAATTAAGTATAAAAATCTATATTAAAGACTTTTACAGAACAAATAAAAAATATAGCCTTGGAGTATTTTTCTATTTCAAGGCTTTTTATGTTAAATATATTATTACTAAGAAAAATAAATATTTTTAGTCAATTTAGTTAAATATCTCTTTTTAATAATAAATTTTTATCAACTAATATCGTTATTTGACAAAAAAAGTCAACCGCCATATAATATGGTAACAATTAGTTTATGAGTGGAGGTAAACTAAAATTGAACTTTAACAATAAATATATTAGAAAAATTTTACATGTAATGAAAATTACAAAAAAAGATGTTAAAGACGATTATAGAGAGTCTATTTCTAAAACAAATCATAATGGAATTGACTCAGCTGTTTGGGCAAGAAGAAGTGACGAACTTGAGAAGCAATTTTTCGATTGTCCGGAGATTGAAATTTTACATATAAAAAGAACAGCTATATGGCAATTTGATCCAGTATTTGATACTAAAAATGGTACAATATTTTTACTTTTCTCGGATAAAAACCTTAACCGGATTAGAAACACATATTTAAAAAAAGGAAAAAGTAGCCATTACACATTAAGTTTTCTATTGAAAAATGAAGGAATTTTTCCTAAATCCGAACAGTTACATTTTTTCTCTTTAAATAAAGAAGAAATAGAGACTGAAAAAGAAAGAAGAAAAAAAGATATCCAAAAAATGTTAGGGAAAAATGCTGACAATGTGAAAAAAGTAGTTATGGTTAGTGTAACTTACATAAATGATACTGCAATTGATGCCGAGTTATTAGACTATGATTCTAATTTTAAACTGCGTGAGAGTCAGAATGTTTCTGATCTTCTAAATTTAACTTTTTCTGGTGATAATAATACTAATGATATGTCTGATAGCATTATAAGCCACGAAGATTCACAGACCAATAATCAATTAGTCACTTTAAAACAGAAAAAAGCAAAGAAAGATAATAAAAATTAGAAAGTTGAACTAAATTTATGTTTTTTAATGGTAATAGATTAAGAGAGGCTCGCTATTTTAGACAGCTTTCAATTTCACAACTTGCAAAGACGGCTAACGTTTCTAAACAGATGATTTCAAAATATGAACATAATGAATCCCAACCAAGTGGTAAGACATTCAAAAATTTGGTAACATCATTAAAATTTCCATTATCCTTTTTCCAACAAAAAGATAATTTTACGTATGATAATTTTGGAACCTTTTATAGAAGCAGATTAACTTCTACTCAATCAGAGAAAAAGCCTAGTGAATTTTTAAAAAAATACTTAGCTGTTCTTGTTAACTTTTTTGAAGATTATGTTAATTTCCCTTATCTTGAAGATCTAGAATTGTCAGAGAATCCAGATATAGCGGCTAGTCAACTACGAAAAGCTTGGAATTTAAATAATAAGCCAATTTCTAATATGTTAAATCTTCTAGAGTTAAAAGGATTTCATTTGGCAAGCATTAAATCAACTTCTCAAAAAGTAGATGCGTTTGGAAGTCAAATTAAAGTATGTGGTCGCAAATACTATTGCATTTTAATTGATCAAGATAATAATTCTTTTTATCGACAACAATTTAGTCTTGCTCATGAATTAGGTCATTGGGCTCTTCATTCAAAAATAATAGATCCACAAGACTTAGATCCGCAAGAATACCGCGACATGGAAAATCAAGCAAATGCTTTTGCTGCAAGCTTTTTACTTCCTAGTAAAACATTTTCTGAGGATATTAGGCAACACGCCTGTGATTTAAATAAATATATAGATTTAAAGAGAAAATGGAATGTATCAATAGCAAGTATGATATTTCGGGCGAAATCTTTAAATATTATTTCTTCCAAAGATTTTATTGTTTTACAAAAAAGGATGAACGGACGAAGATGGAAGAAATGTGAGCCATTTGACGATTTACATACAGTCCCAAAACCAATGGGAATGAAACAAGCTTTTGAACTTTTGGTTAAAGCAAATATTATTGGTGATGAGTCTTTGGAAACAATGTTTGAGCAACAATATAACTTAAGTCTACCACCGGAAATTATTGCAGAGTTAGTAGGAATTTCTGTTAAAGATGTAACAAAAAGCAAAAAAGAAAAAATTGTCAAATTAAAAATTTTGAATGACAAATAGTAGCTTAATATATATAAATTTCTTAAATTTAAAAATTAAGACAATGTAGTTATTTATGCTGTAAACAATAAATCAAGTTAGTTTTTAAGAATTAGACAAATAGGTTCACTAGTAAAACTACGAAAATTATATTTAAATAATTAAAAAGCCAGAATTTTATTAATTAAAAATTCTGGCTTTTATATATCGAAGTCAGATTCTATTTTCTAGAATTCCTCTTTTTAATGCTGGAATTAATTTCCTTAACAATCCGCACTTGCGACAAAATAACGATCAGCCAAATAATGATATAAACTAATATAAATACGCCTATCAACCAAAAATTAATCGGCCACTTATTTATCCAAGACATTAATAACACCAGCAAAAATGTGCCTATGATATGAACACTAAAGGCAATAGCAGGTGGTATATCCATTGCAAAAATCATTGATAAAATGCCTATTAACCCTGAAATAATAAAAACAGAAATAACACCTAAACGGCTAGGAACACTAGGTGATGCAAAAGTGATAATGATCAAATAAGTAGTTGCACCAAAGCCAACACCGGTAAAGAAATAGTTAATGAAATTACTCAATTTTCTCATTTTTATAGCCCCAATTCTTTTTTTAATGCCGGCAAATATAATCTGGAAACGTCAGCTTTTAAATTATTTTTTAAAAGTGCGATCATATTTCCTGCAAAGCCTACTTCTATCGATTCCAGAAAATTAATATTGATAATGCCATGTTTAGAAACTTGAATAAACCCATCACCCAATTTTTCAAGTACCTGATATAAGCGACCAGTGGTTTTTATTATGTCTTTAGTAGTATAAAATGTGATATCTGTTGTTTGGATTTCTACTTTAATAATCTCAGTAGGTTTAACTGTTACTATGCGGTCTTCTACCTTAATTGGTAAAAGATGATATTTCTTTTCGCCGAATTTATGCAAATAATCTATTAAATTATCAACTACTTCACTTTTTTGAGCTGCCTTAATTTCAACTTCAATGTCTTGTTTGTTTAAAGCAGAATCGGTCTTAAATTCAATCTTCACTTTACTTATTGCGCCTTCTGTCAATGGTAAACGAAAGTAAAATAATTACTAAAATTAGTATTGCAATCATTAAAAGTAAAACAAACATATTATTTAGTCTATTATTATTAATTTTATACTGTATTCCTAAATAGTTAATTAAATGCCGTTTTACGTTGGTAGGAAAAGTTGCTAGTGTCTGCTTAAGTAAAAAACCTCTTAAAGCAGCTGCTTCATAACTACTTGGTACTAATTTTACCAAATTTTGTGCTCCAGAAACCAATATACCGTAAGGTAAATAAGTTGCAACAGCGAAACCGGCAGCAGCGCCAAGTACGGCAGAAAACCGACTAAAAGTAGTGCTGGAATGCATGAAAAAAGCGATAACTTCATCTAATAAAGTCGCTCCCAGAGCGCCCAATAAAATAAACAGCAATCCGGGTAAAAGTGCTTTTTGAGGAATCGTCACATGATCAACTAATGAAAAGTACAATGCCATTACGATAAAGGTAATGATTTGCATAAAAAAGCTGACAACTGTACCGGATAAAATGTAAGCAAAATTTTGTGCAAACTGTGATATGCCTGTTAGCTTAAAATCAGCGTCGGCTCGCGTTTCGCGGTCACTTACTTGCTGCCCCAAAGCCTGAAAAGCAGTAGTAATACCAGAAACCGCAACAATACCAGCTATCATCCACAAATCTAACATTTTAGTAACGTGAGGTAAATTTTGCCAATTGGATTTTAAATTGTTTTGCAAAAAGCCAATATAAATAAAGAAAGATATCAGTGCACCCAAGCATGACATAATTACACCAATAATGTTAGAAAAATAGATTTTTAAATTTCTGCGAAATAGAGCAATCATTTATTGTATCTCCTTCCCAGTAATCTGCAAAAACGCATCATTGATCGTTCCCTTAGAATAAGTGAAGTCAGTGATATTTGCTTGATTGTTTTTTAATAATTCAACGGTTTCTTGGGCCGATAGAGCATCAATTTCAACTTGCTTACGATTAAGCCGAATAACTTTTTGATTAGTGTTCAAAGCTTGAATGTTATCAACAGTAAGTATTAATTTATTAGGAGCAAATTCGTTCTTAATCGTTGCGGCAGAACCACTGGCTAAGATTTGACCATTTTCAAGAATATACATTTGATCAGCATTTTCAGCTTCTTCTAAATAATGCGTTGTCAAAAAAATAGTAAGTTCTTGTTGTTGTTGCAGTTTGGTTAATAATTCCCAAATAGCATTTCTTGTTTGAATATCAAGCCCTGTAGTTGGTTCGTCTAGAAACAGTAAATTCGGTTTACTTATCAACGCACGGGCTATATCTACCCTTCTTTTTTGACCACCTGATAAAGTGCCAAACTTTTGCTTTAAAAAGTTTTTGATGCCGATTAAGTCAATTAATTGTTCAAGCCATTCCTGTGAAAATTTGGGGTACATCTTTGCTCTTAAATAAAGATTATCTTTAACTGTTAACTCGTTATCTAAAATGCTATTCTGAAAAACTAAGCCTATTTTCAAATCTGTCGCGTATGAAATGACTCCTGAAGTAGGCTTTAATAATCCGGTTAGCATATTAATCGTGGTAGATTTACCCGCACCATTTGTCCCTAAATAAGCAACAAGCTGTCCCTCTTTAATTTGAATATTAGCTTTATTCACTGCAATTTTTTTACCAAATTTTTTAGTTAATTCCTGAGTTTCTATTAGCATAATTAACACCAACCTTTTTAATTTAAATTAATCATACTAATAAAAACCAAATTTGAAGCACAATATATAATAAGTGAACATAGAAGAAACACAAAAAGCTAAAAATAAGACATGAAAATAAAAAAGGCGTTAATCAAAAATTTGATTAACGCCTTTTAACTATCACTATTTACTTAAATGAATCTCGCGGTCAAATAATTGCTGCAATTTTTCATCGAAATTATGGGCGATGAAAATGACAGTGCCCGGCAATTTAAGGAGTTCTTGCAGGATTGCTCTGGTCCCTTCCTGATCAATTGCACTTGTGCCTTCATCAATTAACAGAATTTTGCTGTCATGTATCTGGGTACGCGCTAAAATTATTTTTTGTCTTTGACCGCCAGAAATATTTAGTTTTTGCAAATTTACTTTGGTTTCTATACCCTGAGCAAATTGCGTCAAATCTGGTTTTAATCCAACGGCAACTGCAGCGGGTTCAGCTAGTTGATTTAACCGAGGATCAAACATCGTAATATTGTCTTTAATGGTGCTGGGAAATAAAACAGGATCTTGGGCAATGTAGCCGATTTTAGCTAAATCAGGTTTAATCACTTTTCCCTCTTGATCCTTAAACGCTATTTTTCCCGAACTTGGTGGCAAGATCCCTAAAAGTAGTTTAAATAAAGTTGACTTGCCTGTCCCGCTGTCACCTGATAGCAAAATTTTTTCGCCATACTTAACAGTGATATCAGGGAATTTTAAAGTTTCACCATTAGGAAAACTAATTGCCAAATCTTTTGTACTAAAAGCATAAGGTGTTGCTAAGTTTTGTTCATCGGTTTTTACTGGTAAAGTCGCTGTAGTAACTCTATTTCTTAAAGTTTTACTGCCCTTAATTAAGCCGAAATAGAATGGCAAGTATTCGATTGCCAGCGAAATATAGTGGCTAAAATTACCGATAACCGCAATCGCACCAAACGTGACCAGACCGCTTTTAATTAAAATACCCGTCCAGACGAACAATATCAGGATCATAATTTGCGCAACACCATTAGTAATAATGGACAGAACTTGTTGCTCCTGTGTCTGCTTGAGATTGGCTTTTTCTAAGTCGCGTGCACCTTTATGCATAACGCTGGTTAATTTATCACCAGCAAGATACCGCTCTAGTTCAGCAATACCGCTTAGCCATTTTTCAATCAGATCCAAATACTGCCTATTTTGACGAGATACTTTCTCCGTGGCTCTTTGCAGCGGCTTTTCAATTATTTTAGGTAAAACAAGGGAAACGGCTACCGAAATTAAGATGAGCAGCAACAAACTCCAGTGCATCGTCAGCAAGGCAATTACGGAGAAAATAACATAGCCTAAAAAATTACAAATGACTGGAATTAAGTTAAAGGACTGATTGTTAACCGTATTAAGATCATTGGTCAGACGATTTTTAACTTGCGAAGTTTGATAATTTTTACGGTCATGGTAGATATGACTTACCATTTTGCTTCTTAACGTGTGATTAAATTCTTGAATTTTTCGTGTTAGTAAATATTCAGAGCCCCAGTCAAAAGCATACGATGAGAGATAAGCTAATGTAGTAAAAATAATGATTAACAGCCACGCTTGACCGTCATGCTGGCGCAAAGCAGTAAATTCCCACATATTTAAGTATGATGCACCGATTAAAACAACGGGTTGCAAGAGGCTAAAAAGCACAATGAATATGAAACGAATTCGATTGGTATGAAAGAAGTTTTTAAAAGTCATGGTGGTTCTCCTTCTGGCTTACTAACCGAATCGTTTTATCAAACATATTTTTAACTTCAGAATTAAGATTATGAGCAATCATGATCACAGTCTTATTAGTGTGAACAAGTTCAGCAATAATTTGCTTAGTTGCTTTACTATCAATGGCACTTGTCGCTTCATCCAGCAAAATAATTTCATCAGCGAAAACTTCTGATCTGGCAAGGATAATCTTTTGCCTTTGACCACCGGATAAATTATTTTTATCCAAATCAACTTGGGTATCAGTCCCTTGGGGAAATCTCGCAATGTCGCTCTGCAATTGCACTTTATTAATTAAATTAGTTACTTGATCCAACAACTGCTGGTGAAACATCACGATATTTTCCGCAATTGTTCCTGGAAACAATTGCGGATCTTGAGCAATGTAACTAATCCGGTTTAAATTTGGTTGAAAAGCTTGCCCTGCACTATTTCTAAAAATAATCTGCCCTTGATAAGGCTTGATCTTACCCAAAAGAGCTTGAAGCAGTGTTGACTTGCCAGTTCCGCTATCGCCTGCAAGTAAAACTTTTTCACCCTTATTGACCACAAAATCGGGATATTTAATTATTGGACCATTAGGATATTTAAGCGCCAAATTTTTAATTTCAATTTGGGCAATTTGAGCAGATGAACCTTTTTGTCTTGATTTAGTGTTAGAAATCAGACTAGCAGTAGTTTGATTGATATTTTTAGTAGATTTAATCTTGACCGCAGCACTTGTAATAGAGGATACAGCTGAAAAAATACCAAAAGCAAAAGAAGTCGAAGCTAATGCCGCCCCAATTTTTATTTGACCAGTTAAAAATAGGATACCAGCTAAAAAGGCAATCGACATTTGCCCTAAAGTATTACCAATTCCATTAATTGTATTGGAAGCACAGTTTTTGTTGGTTTGATTGACTTTGGACTTTTCCAACTTCTCAGCGTAGCTGCTCATTTCTTTATTTAAGATCGTCCAAGCATGATACCGCCGCAGTTCATTTAAGCCATTGATCCATTCACCGATACCAGTTAAAAAAGCGCTAGTATTTTGCATCACTTTTCTACTTGCCTCTGAAGTCATGCGCGCCATTATTTTGGGTAAGCTTAAATCAATTAAAACAAAAAATGCAGTTAGTAAAACGAAAGACCAATTTAAGCTAAAAAGAACGCCAGCAGAAAGCAAGATAATGAATAAATTGCTAAGAACATTAACCCACGGCAGAGCAAAATCGCTGGTTAAAGTATCGAGATTGCTTTGCAGGTAATTCTGCATTTGCGCGACTGTCGCATCGTTTTCAGTATAAAAATGGTCTACCATTTGCCCTCTTATTTGATCAAGATATTCCTGAATCTGTGCGTTAAAAAGGTAAGTCGCCAAAGGCAGAATAAATACACCACAAACTACCGGGATAAATTCAATTAATTGCCAGCGAATGTAAACTGGCAAATTGCCGACGCTTAATCCATTAACTGCAAATTGAAAAAAATATTGGTCAAGTGAGCCGGTGACAGCGAAAATAAAATAAAGTAAAATAATAAAAATTGCTCGTTGTTTATTAGAGCTAATCAGTCCCTTTAATGTCATATGCTTGCGTCTTTCATTTTATGCTAAATCAATTTTATTAAATTTATCTAATAATAAAATGAATTAGCAAGGGTGTCAAATTAGCAGATGAAATATAGTCGTCGGTTATAAATAAAAAACTAATTTCTTTGAAGAAATTAGTTTAAAAATGTTTAATTTTTGATTTGGTAGTTTACAGTAATATCGATAATTAATAGTATGCGTTTTGAATCTAATCTTTTTATTTAATTTCTTTGCCATTTTTTGATCTAGATACCTTTTGTTACCTAACTCTCTTTTTAAAAGTTATGAACTAGCACAAACTTTGTGTGCTATAGTCCCTTGTTAACAGCTTTTTTGATAGCACAGTCAGTCTTATCTAAGTGTTTAAAGACATTAAAGCAGTAATTTATTAAAAGCTCAACAAGACAATTTCAGGAAAACTTGTGTAAATTATCCATACTTTCAGTTCCGACGTATGAATTATATCGGTCATTCTAATTCAATTGATATTAACATCCGCTTGGTATGCATACCCTTATAGGTATGTGCACTAGTTTGTAGAAATCAATTCTTCTTGGTAAAAGCATTAATTAAACTTGACTTTCCAACTCCTGAATTACTATAAACAAAGAGTTTCTAAAACTAAATATGTGAGGATAGTTGTGCAATTCCCTTTTTTGCGACACATGACGTATGAAAATATTAAATTTATTTTTTATATAATTTATTCTCTATTAATGGGGTCATATTTTTCAAGATAATTACAGTCTTATGTTCATAATAGCTCCTTTTTATAAAAC
Organism: Lactobacillus sp. wkB8; assembly: GCF_000761135.1. NCBI lineage: Bacteria > Bacillati > Bacillota > Bacilli > Lactobacillales > Lactobacillaceae > Lactobacillus > Lactobacillus sp. wkB8. The sequence continues at coordinate 1,486,854 of NZ_CP009531.1, forward strand.
TTAAAGGAAAAATAGAGTATACAACTTTTATATTTTTATAAGCCATTAAAATATGCTTAAAATTATCATTTAAAATATAACCACAAAAATGTAATATAAAAACATAATAAAAAAAGTTTACCTATCTCAATTAAGTAATTTCTTAGCACTTGGCTCGTTTAACAATCATTAAAATATAGATTTAGCTTTTCATGGCAATAAAAACAAAATGAAGAAAGATATTTTGAAAATTATGTAATTCTGTTTAGGTCATGTAATTCTATTTTTATTCAATATTAGCCTTATTAGTTTTAAAGCATCTATTAATTATCTATATTGTATTTTCGAAGTTGTAATTGTAATATTCTTATCACAATATTTGATAATTTCAGCTATATAATTTAAATCTTGAATAGATTTTGGACCAACCATAATTTCTTTAAACTTTAAAGGTAACTTATTTCCTTTTTCATCATATAGATATGTATGCATCTTATATCCCCAAGGTATATTATCTATTTTTTGATATTCAATTTTTGTTAAATCTTGCTGATTTACCAATATTCTATATTCATCTTCATATTGATAATCAACTTTTTTAAACAAAAATTTGAGAATATCCATATATTTTCTCCATTTTTGCAAAATTTTTGAATTATTTTCATTAGTTTGAAGTTTTTTTTGCATTATCGTTTTAATTTCTTTTAAAGAGTTCCGTATCTCATCTTCAGGGTCTTTTTCAAAGTATTTTTCAAGGTCGTCTTCAGAGTCTTCTGAAGTTTTGTTGTTTTCTGATGTTGAGTATGGCAGAAAAACGTCACCATTTTTTGGATTAAGATAGCAAATTTTATATATACAGTGCTTTTTAATAAGACTATCACAAAAAGATTTACTATCAAAAATTGTAAAAACCCCTTTGGCATTATCACCATATTGTTTCCATAAAGGTAAATTATCTTTAACTGGAGTGGTAGAAGCTAGGTAATTATTGGTACTTTCATATTCATTTGTATCTATATCTAAATACGAAAATAACACTTTCCCTTCCATAGGATCATTCAATTGGTTACCATTAGTTAGTCGAAGACTTGGAATAGATTTTTCTTTTGTAGAAGGTTTTATTTTACCATTACTGTCACTATTCTCCTTGGAAATAGGTAATAAATATTCTAATGTTGCCAAAGAAGTATACTGACCCAAATGCTCTGGTATTTCGTTGATGCGAAGAATATCTTGAATTCGGAGGACATTTCTGAATATTTTCTTATCATCCTCGATGTCACTGTCAGATTCTTCTAACAATTTCGGTACTTTTTCTGAAATAACTTGATAATAGTTAGTGTCATCCATAATGATACTAACGAATTTCACAAAGTCACTTTCCTCTAAACCCGATATAAATTTATTTACATTCTTTAATCTGTATATGATTTCTTTTATTTCTATATACTCCTCATCATCACCCATATATTCATTATTAATAAATCTCTTGAAATAATTATAAAATTTAGGTGCATTTTTAGCTTCAAGTTTGTTTGCAACTAATTCTGAAAAATTTATACCAATTTTATTACAAAAATTTGCTAAATTGTATGGCTTATCTCCTTCTCTAATTAAACCATTATCTATCAATTCTTCTTTCTCATTATCAAACTTTTGATAAAAAGGATTTTCACTTGGTTCATTTTGAAGTTTTTTCTCAATATATTCTAGTTTTTCTTTATTTATAGTGATATCATGAGTCGTTTCTAAAAAATCATTTAATTTTTCAGAACCGATTTTTTGGGCTAATGAATCATAAAATTCTAAATTTGTATGAAAACCAAGAAACTTATATTCGCTCAAATCACTAAAGCTAGAAATACCTTGTATTTTAGTTTCATCCTGAAATTTAAAATTGTTATCAACAACTAAAATTCTGTAACCAGTATCATAAAAGTCCCAATCTTTTAAAAATATACTATACAACATACAATTTCCATAATCGTTCCAATTATTAAAAATAAAATAAATTGTATCTTCATCAGGTTGATAAATATTTTCATTCGAAAACTTATAATTCATTTATTTTACCTCTTTAGCTAATTATTTAATATACGTTACTATATTAGTATGTTACTTTAATTAAATTATTTCAATATCTCAACTAAAAAAGTACACAATAAGCTCTCGTTAGTATGTACGATAACAAATATATAACTTCAATAAATTTATTCCGACTTCGAAATAACCCTATCCAACTTGCTGGTGTCACTTAAATTGGCATTTAAAAATTCCTGATTATCAATTGGTAAATGCAATTTAAAGTTTTCTATTGGTTGGATACTGACTGCTACATCACTCATCGTAGCTGCCAAAACATGACCGCCAAAGCTTAAGTCATCTGCCAAAAAATGATTGTGAAATCCTGATACCCCAACACCTTGAAAAACAGGCGGCGTGTAATAAGTAATCATTGTGCCTGAAATATTTTCAGCTTCAAATTCTACTTGATTTTCCGCAATTTTCCCTAGAGACGGATATGGCTTATGAGATTTTTTAGAAGACCTTGTACGAATTTTTCGAAAAACACCTTTAGTCAATATTGCGAAAAATTGATTTTGAGCGTTATTTTTTGTTAAAACATCTTTTAGCATTTCTGTTAATTCGACATTTTGGTATTCTTTGAATTCGTGATAATCCGCAAAACTAACGTCAGCATAAGTCACTTTAAAGTCATCTGGCAATTTCACAGCTGGACCACTAACATCTATTTTGTAACCGACGCCGTCCAATATCACTAATTCACCATCAACGCCATCACCAGTTCCAATGCCAATATTGCCGTGTTTTAGCAATTCTGATAGCGGTAAAGTGCCTTCCAATAAGCTTTCAACTAGCATTTGCATAGTGCCATGTTGAAATAATGTATTTTTCGTCATATTTGCTGCTCCATTAATTCATATACTTATAATAAAAAACAATCTTAACTTAATATTATACTCATAGTTTAGCTTAATACTAATGAGCTGTAATCTAATAAGTTGAGATTGCTTTTTTTGTTATTCCCACTCAATCGTTGATGGTGGCTTGCTGGTGACATCATAGACTACACGGTTAATGTTGGGCACCTCGTCGACAATGCGCGTTGAAATTTTTTGCAAAACATCCCATGGCAAGTGGGCAAAATCAGCGGTCATCCCATCAATTGAAGTAACGGCGCGAATACCAATGGTATAGTCGTAAGTGCGACCGTCACCCATCACGCCCACGGATTTGATACCGGGTAAAACGGTGAAGTATTGCCATACTTTTTCCTGTAAACCGGCTTTTTTAATTTCATCCCGCAAAATTGCATCACTGTCACGCACCAGTTTGAGTTTATCCTCAGTTACTTCGCCAATAACGCGAATGCCAAGACCAGGTCCTGGGAAAGGCTGACGCCAAACCAAATCATGCGGAATGCCTAATTTTTCACCCAGTTCACGCACTTCATCCTTAAATAACTTGCGCAAAGGTTCAATTAATTTAAAATGCAGATCTTTAGGTAACCCACCAACGTTATGGTGCGACTTGATTGTCTGGGCAGTATTTGTGCCACTCTCAATCACATCGGTGTACAGGGTGCCTTGGGCCAAAAAGTCTACATCCTTAATTTTCTTTGCTTCGTCCGCAAACACCTCAATAAACTCTTTGCCAATGATTTTCCGCTTTTGCTCGGGATTGGTGACACCTTTGAGTTTATTTAAAAAGCGCTCTTGGGCGTTAACTCGAATAATGTTAACGCCTAAATCACGGTTCAAGGCAGCCATTACTTCATCGCCTTCATTTTTGCGCAACATGCCGTGATCCACAAAAATAGCTGTCAGCTGATTGCCAATTGCTTTGTGTAAAAGAGTCGCGGTGACGCTGGAATCTACCCCACCAGATAGACCCAGAATTATTTTCTTATCCCCCACAGTTTTTCTAATTTCAGCAATTTGCAAGTCAATAAAATCGGTCATTGACCAGTCAGCTTTAGCGCCGCAGACTTTAAAGGCAAAATTACGCAAAATATCAAGACCATACTGCGTATTGCGCACTTCCGCATGGAACTGAATACCATACATTTTAGCTTGATCGTTAGCAATAGCGGCAATCGGGCAATTTTTACTTGAAGCGACCGTTTCAAAGCCAGCAGGCGCACCAGTGACCAAATCACCGTGACTCATCCAGACGTATTCATCTTTGGACAAACCGGCAAATAAAACGGAGTTAGTATCTTCAACTTCGATGTCGGCACGACCATATTCAGAATTATCAGCTTTTTCAACCTTGCCGTTTAGATAGGAAGTCATCAGTTGCATCCCGTAACAAATGCCTAAGATAGGAATGCCCAACTTAAAAATTTCAGGGTCAACTTTCAAGGCATTTTGGTCATAAATACTGTTAGGACCCCCGGAAAAAATAATACCCTTAGGGTTAATCTGCCTAATTTTAGTCATACTAATATCATGGGGCAACAATTCAGAATAAATACCAAAATCCCGCAACCGCCGCGTTATTAGTTGATTATATTGACTGCCAAAATCGAGCACAATAATTTCATCAAAGTCACTAATATTCTTTTTCACCGACACCAATACTCCTTCACTATTCATATTTAATACTACATCAACTTTACTAAGAAATACGGTCATGGTCAATAATTTTTTACAGAAAAACATACATTTTACGAACTATTTTGTAGCAGACAGCGCTAATAATTCGTTAATATCTCAAAAAAAATAATCTTGCACATACTTTGTGACTCTGTTACAATGCTTGCAACAGGAAAATAAAAAATCTATATATTGCCGTAATAAGGTCGGTAGTTTCTACTCAGAACCGTAAATTCTGAACTATGGATAATTTAGCATTTAACGCAGCCGTTTACTGCCTTTAAGGGCTTTTTTTACCATAGTTTTGGTAGAAAAAGCCTTTTTTTGTTATGAAGGAGGAAAAAGTGAAATTATTGGAAGACCGTATTCGCAGTGACGGAGACGTTCTACCCGGTAACGTTTTAAAAATCAACTCGTTTTTGAACCATCAGGTAGATCCCGAACTAATGAAGAAAGTCGGAGAGGAATTTAGTCATTTATTTAAGGATAATGGCATCACCAAGGTATTGACCTGCGAAGCCTCGGGAATTGCTCCGGGAGTGATGACAGCTTATGAATTACATGTACCACTGGTCTTTGCCCACAAGAAAAAGCCGGCTACGCTTAATGACGCAGTTTATTGGGCTGATGTTTATTCTTACACTAAAAAAGTTACTAACCAGATTTGCGTTGAACAAAAATTTTTACATAAGGGTGATCGGCTACTGATAATTGATGATTTTCTGGCTAATGGAGAAGCAGTTAAAGGCATGATTAACATTGCTAACCAAGCTGAAGCCGAAGTCGCCGGTGTCGGAATTGTAGTCGCAAAAACTTTTCAGGGTGGCAGCGAATGGCTTAAAAATCATGGCTATCGCCTTGAAGCACTTGCCGAAATCGATAGTTTAGCCAATAATCAAGTACATTTTGTGGGAGAGAAATAATGGCGGAAAAAGAAGTTAGCCAACAAAAAGCAGCAGTTTTAGGTTTACAGCACTTACTAGCAATGTATTCTGGCGCAGTCGCCGTACCACTTCTAATCGGTAATGCACTGAAATTCTCGGCTGCCCAAATGACCTATCTTGTTTCAATTGACATTTTCATGTGTGGTCTAGCTACACTGCTGCAATTATTACGCAACAAGTACTTTGGGATTGGTTTCCCAGTTATTTTAGGTTGCGCTATTCAAGCCGTTGCTCCACTGCAAATGATCGGGCAAAAGTTTTCAATCAATGATATGTATGGCGCTATCATTGTTGCCGGCATTTTCGTGGTTCTAATCTCAGGTGTTTTTGCCAAAATTAAAAAATTCTTTCCACCTGTTGTCACCGGCACATTAATCACTACTATTGGCTTAACTTTAGTTCCCGTGGCAATCCAAAACATGGGTGGTGGTAATTCAGCTGCTAAAAATTTTGGCAGTGGTCAGAACCTCTTTTTAGCCTTTTGCACCATGTTCATTATCTTGGCTTTAGAAATTTGGACCAAAGGCTTTATCAGGTCAATTTCAGTTTTAATCGGCTTAGTTGCTGGAACTGCTATTGCAGCTTGCATGGGACTTGTTTCCTTCACTCCTGTCATGGAAGCATCTTGGTTCCACTTGCCGCAACTCTTTTACTTTGGCGTACCAAAATTTGAATGGTCTTCCAGCCTGACAATGATCATCATTGCTCTAGTCTCAATGGTTGAGTCAACCGGAGTATTCTTTGCAATTGGTGACCTCTTACACCATGACGTCACTGAAGAAGATTTGAAAAAAGGTTACCGTGCAGAAGGTATCGCCCAAATTTTTGGCGGTTTATTCAATGCTTTTCCTTATACCACTTTTTCGCAGAACGTTGGACTTTTACAACTATCAGGCATAAAAACCAAGCGTCCGATTTACTGGGCCGGTGGTTTACTCATGGCTATGGGCTTATTACCTAAAATTGGCGCAATGGTAACAATCATTCCTACCCCAGTCTTAGGTGGAGCCATGCTTGTCATGTTTACCATGATTGCTGTTCAGGGCATTAAGACTTTAGCTAAAGTTGACCTTACTGACAACAACAATGTCTTAATTATTGCGATCTCAGTTGGTCTGGGACTAGGCGTTACTATTTATCCGCAATTTTTTAAAAACCTGCCAGCAACCGTTCAACTGTTTTTAAGCAACGGCATCGTGATTACCAGTTTGTCAGCAACAATTCTGAATTTCTTACTTAAAGGAGGTGATAGGAAGACAAAACAAGAAACACAACCTGCAAATATCATGTAAATAAGATTGTTTTTACCCTTGAGACAATTTTATTTGCGCCAAAAAAGTATCTTCTTATAAGAAGATACTTTTTTAATTGGTAAATATTAAAGCGTGCATGTTAGCTTTATCGTTTTTATGACTGCCAACACCTAAAAATGAAAAACAGGTTGCCAGCATTTGCTCACCAATTTCCTTAAAAGGTTCGTCCACAATTTTTTCAGTATATTTCATAATACCAATTGCAGTTATAAAAATGAGAAAAGCTTGCGTCAAAGTTGTAACTGCAACTTCTTCGCCACATTCCTGATAACCGCTGATAAAGGAAGTAATTAATCCTTGATTTAACCTAAAATCTTGGTAAAAGAGTTTTATGAAGTCCTGATAATTTACCCCCATGCGAGCTCGTTCAAAATCAATTAAACTCAAATGGCCTCCAACAATTTTATAATTACGCAAGCCAACATCCCCGTGTAAAACTGTAGTTGCATGAGCTGTTAGGTCTTCTGCAATATCCGCTTTTCGCGCTGTAAATAAAGCTAACACTTGCAGCAATCTGCATTTAATTTCTTCATTCTGTAAACTATTGCTGTCAAATTTTGCTTTCTCAAACAGCTGATTATTAAGATATATTCCAGAAAATGGTTTGACGTTTTGGTGAAAACGAGCTAACTGTATTCCCATCTTAAATGCTAAATCAGAGGTAATTTGTCCTTTAACATCAGTTGGCGCCAAATCTTTCATGACCAAAACAAATTGTTGCGTTTGTTTGACAGCAAAGGAGTCTAATACACGAGTATTTAGTTGCTCGTTCACAGCTTTTTCAGTTAAAAATTTTCCTCTTTGTGCAAAGACTTTGACAAATATTTTTTGCTTAAACTTTGCACTATCACCAACAAAGGTGCTGTTTTGTGACTCGTGTGTGATCTTTGTTAAGTCAGCCTGCAGTTTTTCTTGTAAAAATTTTTCTATAATCATTAGCCTAATTCTTTCATTTCACTAATTTGGGCAATGCCAAAACAATATAGTATAAAAGTAGTTTAGCGATTTTCTTGCCAATCAAGGTAGCAGTATGAATACGCAAAAGCCCATTCCTTCAAAATAATTATTCCACTAATAACTAAAATACTCAGTAAGGAGAGTGAAATATGAATAACTACGCATTGTAAGGGCAACTTTTCAATAAATAGCAAAATATAAAGCAAAGCAGGAAAGCAGAATAAAGTTACTCTACCACTAATATAGTATGCTCGCAGCATTAAATTCCATTCACGTTCATCATTAAGCGACATACCGACTGGATACCTATCACTTTTCCGATCTGATGTGCGCTTGTGGTTTAAACCTAGCCTTTCTACTTGCACTCTTTCTAAAACTGAACACATCAATTCCAATAGGTTAATGGTCAATCTAAAAAAGAAAGGAAAATTTGGGGAAATCGCAAATAAAGCCGTCAAAGTAAACACAACTGTAATTAAAAACGCACTATAACCCTAAAATTAGGACAATTTTAGTAAAACTTCTTTTACATTTTATGTCAATCATAAATTAGAATTTAATTAGAAGCAATAATTTACAAGAGTAATAAATAATTTAGGTTTAAGTTTACTCATTTTTTTGCAAACAACCTGCTTTTTTTAATACAATATAGGTTAAGTAATTTTGAAAGGACAGATTAAATGAAAAAAGCAGAATGTACGACTATTCTTGTCGGCAAAGCCGCATCAATTGACGGCTCAGCAATGATTGCCAGAAGCGAAGACGGCGGTCGTGAAATAATTCCTGAAGGGTTTGAACTTATTACCCCTGAAAAACAACCCAAGCATTATGAAAGTGTCATTAGTCACCAAAAGATTGATGATGAAGATTTAGCAGAAAAGCCTTTACGTTATACCAGTGCACCTGATGTTTCTGGGGAAAGCGGCATCTGGGCTGCAGCCGGAATTAACTCAGAAAACGTGGCAATGACTGCTACTGAAACTATTACCACTAACGCACGTATTCAAGGGATCGATCCACTGGTTACTGAGGGTGGACTTGGTGAAGAAGACTTTGTTACTTTAACTTTGCCTTATATCCATAGTGCTCTTGACGGCGTTAAGCGCATTGGCTATTTACTGGAAAAATACGGTACTTACGAAATGAACGGTATGGCTTTTGCCGACCACGATGAAGTTTGGTACCTGGAAACTATTGGTGGTCACCACTGGATTGCACGCCGTATTCCTGATGACGCCTACGTTGTTGCTCCTAACCGTTTAAACATTGATGAATTCCACTTTGGTAAAGATGGTTTCTTAGCTGACGATACCTTAGAAGATTTAATAGCTGAATATCACCTCAACCCTGACCGTGAAGGTTACAATATGCGTCACATCTTTGGTAGTTCAACTATCAAAGATGCCCATTACAATAATCCGCGCGCTTGGTTTGTTCACAATTACTTTAATCCAGAATTTGGTGGCAAGCCGGGCGACCAAGATCAACCGTTTATTTGTCATGCTAACCGCAAGATCAGTATTGAAGACATTTGTTTTATCGAAAGTTCCCACTATCAAGATACGCCATTTGATCCTTATGGCGATCAAGGTACACCAGAACAAAAGAAGACATTCCGTCCAATTGCTCTTAACCGGAACTTTGAAACTCATATTCTGCAAGTTAGAAATGACGTTCCTGAAGAAATTGCAGGTGTGCAATGGCTTTGCTTTGGTCCAAACACCTTTAATAGTTTTGTCCCATTCTACACCAACGTTAATGACACACCCGCAAGCTTCCAAACTGGACCTAAATTTGATTTGAACAAGATTTTCTGGTTAAACAAATTAACAGCGCAACTTGGTGATACTAACTTTAGAGTTTATGGTGAACTCGAAAATGACTTTGAGCAAAAATCTTTAGCGCAATGCCACTTTATTCAACACGAAACTGATAAAAAAGCAGCCGGTCTTTCGGGTAAAGAAGCTGAAGACCTGTTAACTGCAGCTAACCAAAAGATGGCTGACCAAGTTTACAAGAACACTATTGAACTGTTGAGTAATATGGTCAATGAAGGCCACAACCTAGCAACACTTAAGTTCGATTTATTAGATTAAACTCTTAGTGCCATGTAAATAGATAACTTAAAAGCCGCTGACATTAAGTGATGTCAACGGCTTTTTATTTTTGACAATTCTGACAAAAAAGTGCTGGGATTTCGCCCAACACTTTTTTATTATTCACTTAAATCATATTTAAACAAAGCATTACAGCTTACTGTGCTACTTACAAATATCTAGGTATGTTTTGACAATATTATCAACCGTGAAACCAGATTTCTTTATCAGTTCATCACCATCACCACTTTCACCAAAGTGATTAATGCCGATAGCTGTTCCGTCTAAACCTACAAATTGTCCCCAGTCATAAGTAGATGCCATTTCAATTGATACACGGTGCTTAATTGATTTAGGTAGAACTTTTTCTTGGTATTCTGGATCCTGTTTCAAGAATAGTTCAAAACTTGGCATTGATACCACACGGACATTTTTGCCACTTTGTGCCAATTCTTTTTGCGCTGCTAAAGCTAAGCTTACTTCAGAACCGGTAGCCAGTAAAATTCCTTCCGGTTCACCATTTTCTGCTTCTGCTAAGATATAACCGCCTTTTGAAACGCCGGCCTTAACACTGTCTTGATAATTCAAGAGAGTTGGTAAATTCTGACGACCCAATACAAATGCTACTGGGTGGTCTTTTTGATTAATCGCGTATTGCCAAGAATAAATTGTTTCCAAGTAATCAGCCGGACGAAATACTATTAAGTTAGGGATTGCCCTTATTCCTGCTAATTGTTCAATCGGTTGATGGGTAGGACCATCGGGTCCTAAAGAAATGGAATCGTGACCAAAAATGAAGATTGACGGTATTTGCATTAAGGCAGACATTCTGATCGCATTTTTCATATAGTCTGAAAAGATAAAGAATGTGTTAGCAAATACTCTGGAACCACCGTATAAAGTAATGCCGTTAATTGCCGCACCTTCAGCAAACTCGCGAATACCAAAGTACAAGTTATTTTTATCGTATGAATTTGGCTGAAAACCTTCATCACCATCAAAGTAGGTTTTGTCAGAACTACCTAAATCTGCAGAACCACCCCAAAGATTTAATTCTGACTTGCCAGTTTGCTGTATAACTTGATGAATAGAATCTCTTGTTGAAAGAGCATCTGGTATTTCTAATTTATTTTCGTCAAAATCAAGTTTGACATTATTGTTAATATTCTTAATTAGTTGGCCGCCAAGTTCAGGATTATCTTCAATGTAGTCTTGCAAAAGTTCTGACCATTGCTGGTGAGCTTTTTGTCCTTCTGCTTTAACACTCTCAAAAGCGGCATAAGCTTCTTGAGGAACCTCAAATGGACCATATTCATAGCCCAAGTGCTTCTTAGTGGTAGCAACTTGTTCTGCATCCAAAACCGCTCCGTGAGCTAAATGGCTATCTGCAAGTGGAGACCCATAGCCTAAAACAGTGTTTACTTCAATTAAGGTCGGTCTTTTCTTTTCATCTTGAGCAACTTTAATTGCCGCATCAATATCATTTAGATTATTGCCATCAGCAACTTTAAGGTAATTCCAGCCATAAGCTTCAAATCTTTGTGCAACATTATCATCGCATTCTTGCGCCATGCTGGCATCCATAGTATTGCGGTTTGAATCATATAACACAATTAAATTATTCAGTTGCAGGTGTCCAGCTAAACTGGCAGATTCATGGCTGATACCTTCCATTAAGTCCCCGTCACCAACAATCACATACACCTTATTATCAATTATTTGGTAATTAGGCTTGTTGTATAGCGAACTGAGGTGTTTTTCTGCCATAGCCACACCGACTGCCATACCGAAACCTTGTCCTAATGGCCCAGTAGCAACATCAATTCCCGGAGTAGTAATTTCTGGGTGACCAGGAGTTTTACTACCTAAAGTTCTAAATTTTTTCAAATCAGCGATTGAAATATCAAAACCAAGTAAATGTAAAGTAGCATATAACATTGCTGACCCGTGACCTCCTGATAGCACAAAACGGTCACGATTGAACCAATGTGGATCAGTCACGTCAAACTTCATATTTTGATAAATAGTATAAATTAACGGAGCAGCACTTAAAGTAATACCACTATGTCCTGAGTTGGCTTTGTGAATTTCATCGATACTTAGGGCCCTAATAGCATTAACTGCTAAGTTATCTTTTTCCGTATATTTCATTTTTGACTCCTTAATTTTTATAAATTTTTATTTGGCTGATTTAACTGCGTTCTTTTGCTTTTTATCTAAAATAATTGATACGATAAAGAAAATTACCAAAGCAGCTACCAATGCAGCAATGATTAATGAACGACCACCAAGTAAACCACTATAGCCTACATAGGAGCCGACAATACCAAAGTCAGCGTCTGCATAACTAGCTGTACCTAAGCCCAAGTGGCCTAACACTGGGATTAAAATAATTGGTACAAAAGAAATTAATAATCCGTGAATAAAAGAACCAATGATACAACCACGACGACCACCAACTGTATTACCAATAACGCCGGCAGCACCACCACACATGAAGTGAGCCACAACGCCGGGAATAACGATGGTCATGTGGCATAAAACCATTAGTAATGTGGCAACCAAGCCGCCTACAAAACTAGAAAAGAAACCGATAATTACGGCATTAGGTGCGAAAGTAAACAGGATCGGGATATCCAAACCGGCTTTAGCATTAGGAACTAATTTAGTTGAAATACCCTTAAAGGCAGGAATTAATTCGTTTAAGATCATTCTTACTCCGGCTAACATAATGTAAACACCGGCAGAAAATGAACCAGATTCAATTAAGGCATAAATTATGTAGTTGATTCCACCGCTTAATTTTTCAACATAAACGGGACCTGCAAACAACGCAATAATCAGATATGCCACTGCCATCGTGATTGTAACGGCAATCGTGTTATCTCTTAAAAATGATACTTTCTTAGAAACGTGCAAGTCTTCTGTTGATTTGGATGGATCACCTACAACCTTTGCGACTAAACCGGCAATTAAATACCCAAAATCACCCGTATGCGCAATCGCAATTTCATCACTCTTAGTCACCTTTTTAACAAAGGGCTGAATTAAGGCCGGCATAATCGTGTCAAACAGACCTAAAAAAGTACCACCAACTATAATTGAAGGTATTTCTGTAAAGCCTGCTACTGCAAGCAGTACCGCCAACATACATGACATGTTGATCATGACATGCCCTGAAAGATAAATATATTTAAAGTGCGATACTCTGGCTAAAATGACATTGACTATCATCGCAATTAGCAAAATCATCGCAGTAGCACTGCCGTATTTTGTTAATGCGGTGGCAGTAAAAGCTTCATTGTTAGGGACAACGCCTTGAACGTGGAAAGCCTGCATAAACATTTTGCCAAACGGTGTTAAGGCATCTGTAATTACTCCCGAACCACCAGTTAAGACTAAAAAGCCGACAAAAGTTTTCAAACCACCTGAAATTACTTCTGTTGAATCTTTTTTCTGCAGAAGTAAACCTAAAACTGCTACCAGTCCAACTAAAATTGAGGGAGTTCTAGCAATACTTAAGAAGAAGTTTAAAATTTCATTCATTAGTTATCACCTTCACTTTTTTGATCAGTACTATTCAAATAAGCTTGAATTTTTTCCTTTAATTCTTCTTTATCAATGATGCTGTTTAACTCTGTCACATTATCTTTACCAACAACATTCGCTACAGCGTCATACATATCGCGTCCTACAAAAAAATGATCAGCCACGCTCGGATTAAGTCCAGAAAGATCAATGTGAGTAGTTTCTACATCCGATCTTCCTATTTCTTTAAGTACATCTTGCATATTCATGTCTACCATGAAAGATGAGCCTACTCCTGTACTACAACATGCTCCTAATTTCATTTTTCGCCTTTCTTAATCAATTCTTCTATTTCACTTGCATTTTTAGCATTCATTATCTTGCTTACATCTTCTTTGTTACCTAAAATTTTGGCCAACTCAGAAAGAGCCCTTAAATGTGAAGTTGAGTCTTGGGCTGCAAGCACAATAATCAATTTAATTTTGTGTTCTTTATCTACCAAATCAATGTCATGATCCAATAACAACAAAGACATTCCTAATTTGTTAACCCCTTGACTTGGTCTTGCGTGCGCCAAGGCAATTTCAGTACCAATATTAATATATGGTCCGTTATCTTTAACGTTGTTAATCATCGCAGTCACATAGGATTTTGTAATGTTACCTGCTGTTAATAATGGTTGGGAACATAATTCGATTGCCTGTTCCCAATTTAGGGTTTTGTCATGACTAAATTTAATTTTGTCTTCTGTTAATACTTCACTTAGCAATGGTCCAGTCCTTTTTTTCTTTTTCTCATGTTTCTTTTTATCTACCAATATCTGCTTAATTCCTTTTTCCAAAGCCTTGCCATGAATAACGTTCGTATTGTCATAAATAGTTTCCATGATTGCTTTAAATTCAGTCTGGAGGTTTTCTGAATTAGTAATACCGTTAAGCTGGAAAAAATTGTCAATATTTTCAAAATCTTTACTGGTTAAGACTGAATTGACCTTTAACCACGGCAATTTTGTGTCAGTCAAAGAAATATTAGTAATAATCGCCCTTTCTTCAATTGGTTTATTTGTTAATTCGGAAGGAGCTATTGGCAAACTAAAATTGACATTAGGGTATTGTTCTACCATCTGGGTCATGAGAAACCCGGCAGAGCCATTGCTACCTGAACTCACTAAAAGTACTTTTGGATCATTTTCATTTTTACGTGAAATTTCTGATGCAAAATAAATCGAAACTAAACCAACTTCGTAGTCATTTAAACTGGCACCAATAAATCGTTCAAAAGGGTGAATGCTCATTTTGGTATAAATATATATATCTGGATAATTTTCTTTGATTGAATCAAAGTCATTATTTTGATATTGCTGCCGGTATTTAACACGGAAGAAAGTAGTTGCCAGATGGACAACCAAATCTTGATGCAGTTTACTTTCATCTTTAAAAGCACAATCTGCTAAATTCTTGAAACTATTAATAATGACATAAACAATCTTACTTATTTCTGTGTTAATACTGTCTTTAGGAAGTTTACGTTTTTGACCTCCTAAAAGAACAGAAGTCAAATAATTATTCTCAAACTCACTGTATCTATCTCCTAGGAGAATGGATAAAAACGAGGAAGAAAATTTATATTCAGGTGTTTCCTGCAATTTCGCGCTAATCGGATACTTCTTACCTTTAAGTACAGCATTATTATTAAAAATTCTTTTTAAAATTAGTGCGTAAAAATTAGCGAAAACATAAATGAATTCATCAGAATAAATGATGTTGTTAGAATTTTCAAATGAGCTCAACCATTGACTGATTAATACCTTTAATTCTTTTATTTCCCGCGTTTCATAAATACCTGCTAATTCATGATCAGAATAAAGCCATGAAAAAAGGAACTGCCTAATTTTTATTTCTTGTCCCTGCAGAAAATGTCCCCGATAGTTCGAAACTATCGTTATTTCAAAACTTTTCATTTTCTGTTTAAGACTTTGAATATCTTTTAAAATTGTTTGTTTACTGACACCACATCCCTGCGCAATTTTTTGAACACTAAATCTACTGTCAATCAGTAAATTAATAAAAACTATGTACTGTCGTTCTAAAGAACTATATTTACTTGAACTTTCATTGGCTAAGTACTTCTGTATCTGTTGCTTGCTTTTTTCGCTCAAATAATAGCCTTGACCATAAACATTGCGTGTTCCTTCAATGTCCAATGTCTTTAATTTCTTATTAAGTGAACTTAGATTTTTATAAACACTCCTTTCTGATACTTTAACTTTTTCAGACATGTCACCAACCGTCATGAAATATTTAACTTTTACAAGGAGATCTATAATTTTAAGTTGACTCTGGTTAAACTGTACCTGCATTTGCAATGCCTCCTTGTTATTTTTTATTATGAATAAATCGCTTCCAAGAAAAAAGTTAACAAAGTTCAGTACAAAAACTGAACTAACAAAAAAAGCATGAAGATTTTTATCTTCATGCAATTATTAATTATCTTATTACTTTCTGTTTATGCAAAATCAATTCTAAAATATGCACGTTAAACTGCTAAAGTGCCGTTTTTTAGCGCTTTACGAAAAAATATTTACTCTCTTAACAATCTTTTTGCTAAAGCAAAATCACCGACTGTTGCTGAACCATTATTAATTATTTCAGGCATTGTGATGTATTGTTCTAATGAAGGAACATGGACATAGTCATTTAGCAAGGCCTTAAAATCACGTCGCACTTTTTCTAGGAACTTTTCACTAGTGACTCCCCCACCGAAAACAATTTTGTCTGGACGCAAAATTAACGTGGCTTGCAAAGCAGCTTGCGCCACATAATAACTCATGATATCCCATACTGGATTTGATAACGGAACTTCTTCGCCCGGCTTGTTAAGGCGTGCTTCAAACGTTGGACCTGAAACCAGGCCCTCCAAACAATCCTGATGAAAAGGACAAACACCAGCGAAATTCATATCATCCGGATGACGTTTAACTTTGACATGACCCATTTCAGGATGACCTAAAGAACCCACTAATTTACCATTAATAATTGCTCCGCCACCTACACCGGTACCAATGGTGTAATAAACCAGAGAATCCACGTCTTCATTTGCAAGTTGAGCCATGACGTATTCACCATAAGCAGAGCCGTTAACATCGGTAGTAAAGAAAACCGGAACTTTAATTGTCTTAGTCAATCGCCCTACAAAGTCTGTATTAGCCCAACCTTTTTTCGGAGTATCAGTTATATAACCATAATTAGGTGCTGTTTTTCTGACTTCAATTGGTCCAAAAGATGCAATACCAATTGCATCGACAGCAAATTGCCTAAAATAATCTACAGTTTTTTGCAACGTTTCTGCTGGCGTTGTCGTGGGAAAAGTGGTTTGATCCTTTATTTGATAATTTTCATTACCAATAGCACAAACAAACTTGGTACCGCCAGCTTCGATTGATCCTAATAACATTTATTACTCCTTATTTCGTCTTTACTTCTGTTACTTTTTTATTATAACTCTCAATTTTAGACAAAAAAGAATTTTATTAAATAAATGCCTGCCTAACTTTTTACAACTTAAACACCGATTATTAAATTCTATATTAATGCAAAAAAAACCTGAAGTTGTCACACTTCAAGTTCTTTTTTCATTTAAGAATAGTTATTTCTATTTTTGGATAACAGGATAAAGACCAATGAGAAGCACAGGGATTTCACCCAACGTGCCATATTTAATAAATTCCTTCACTTGTTTAATTGAAGTCAGTGCAATTTTCTTTTCTCGGCCAGTTAGTTTATTTGCCAAAGCTGCAGCTTTACCTAACAATTTTGCAGTTGGCTTTTTATTAGCTTTGGCAGTCATCACACTTAGTTCTGCCTTAATTAGAGGCTGTAGTTTCTTATCGTGTACATGTTTGTTATAAATACCGTTTAAATAGACGGTAGTGCCCTTATACTTACCACCTTTTGAAACTAAATCAACAAGCATGCCATTGTGAATTGGTCTGACTTTTTTGACCTTAAAAAGAGTATTATTTTTAACAATCTTTTGCAGTACTTTTGGACTATAGGATTTACCATTAGTTTTAATTAGTGCCCCGTCTTCTGCATCAATTAGTTTAAAAACATAACCTTCACGAGCAAACTTGTTAGTTAACTCCTTATTAGAATAATGGTAAGGAGCAGCCTTAACAATATCTGTTTTTGCAACAACATTATTTGCTGCCAAGGTTGAACCTACCGGTACACTTAAGAATACTGCTGCTATAAAAGTCTTAGGAAGACTGTGTAATTTAAATTTCATTATTGCACCTCGCTATTTAATTAGTAATGACTAAAGTATATTACAATTTAATTACAAAAGAAACAATAATGACATATTTGTTCATAAAACAATAAAAAAGACTAACCGTAACGATTAGTCTCTTGCTAAATATTAAACTAGCTATCTACTCTGCCACATCCTGAATTTTTACATCAGCACCCAGCAAACGCAATTTTTCTTGTACTCGGTCGTAACCCCGTAAGATATTGCCAGCATTATTAATTACCGTTTTGCCCTCTGCCATTAATCCGGCAATCATTAGGCAAGCTCCTGCGCGAATTTCTCCTGCAGAAACTATAGCACCGTGAAGTTTAGCAGTAGGATGAATTAAAATAATGTTGTCTTCAACTTTGATGTCTGCACCCATTTTGCATAATTGCTTGATATGACCAATCCTTTTGGGATATATCTGGTCAATAATCACGCCTTCTCCGCTTTTAGCAGATAGTAAAAGAGGGGTAACCGGCTGCTGTAAATCTGTCGCAAATCCGGGATAAGAACCCGTTCTAATTTGCGTCATCTTCAAGTCACCAGCAGGATAGACAAATAAAGAATCTTCAGTAGCATCTATCACTAGACCCATTTCTTCAACTTTAGCTAAATATGAGTCCAAGTGTTCCTCAATAATGTTATGAATGCGAATACCATTTCCAATACAGCCAGCTAACGAAATATAAGTGCCGGCTTCAATCCGGTCAGGGATAATTGTATGAGGTGTCTTGGCTTCAAGCCGCTTGACGCCCTCAATTCTAATGGAATCTGTTCCAGCACCCCTGATAACAGCTCCCATATTGTTCAAAAAAGTTGCTAAATCAATTATTTCTGGTTCTTTAGCAGCATTGTTGATAATAGTTTGGCCCTGAGCAGTAACGGAAGCCATTATTATATTCATCGTTGCGCCCACGGAAGGCATTTCTAAATGTATTGTGGCTCCATGCAAACCATCTGCTGGAGCCGTAATTTTTATTTGATCATCTTCATTTTTTACACATGCGCCTAAGGCTTCAAATCCCTTAATATGTTGGTCAATGGGGCGGGGACCGATATCATCTCCACCAGGGAAGCCCACAACAGCCTTACCAAAACGACCAAGAAGAGCTCCCATAAAGTAATAGGAAGCACGTAAACTCTTGATTTTACCACTTGGCAATGGGCTCATCTTAATGTGTTCTGGATTGATACGCAATGTCGTATTATTAAAGTCACTGACGACATCCATTTCACTTAGCAGATCCATTAAGTTGTCAACATCTGCAATTCTGGGAACGCCCTCCAAAATTACTGGTGTTCGCGACAAAATTGAAGCTGGAATCAGTGCAACGGTTGAGTTTTTGGCACCACCGATCCAGACATCACCCTGCAGGGGCTTTCCACCATGAATAATCATTTGCTTCATTGGCGAAAAAATCCTTTTCTATTTCGTTTAGTCATAATAATGTTAAAGGAATTTAACAGAAAAAACAAGAGAAGACCTTCGCCTTCCCCCGTCCAAAAATTTGATTTTGTATTATCTAATTACGCCAATTAAAGCTTTTCTTCAGGAAGACCGCTAGCAGCGCCAATAAATGCCTTGTATAGACCTTCTGGTCTTTGCGGCCTACTTAAAAATTCTGGGTGATATTGTGCAGCGATAAAGAATTTATTTTTAGTCAATTCAATAATTTCAACTAAATGATTATCTGGTGAAACGCCGGCAAAAGTCATGCCTGCTTTTTCAAACGCATCACGAAATTCATTATTAAATTCGTAACGGTGACGGTGACGCTCTTGGATGACATCCTGATTGTCATAAGCAGCAGCTGTCTTTGTGCCCTTCTTCAAGGTTGCAGGATAAAGACCCAAACGTAAAGTTCCGCCGATATTTTCTTCATCACGCTTATCAGCCATAATATCAATTACATTGTGCTTAGTTTTAGGATCAGCTTCAGTTGTATTCGCATCTTTATATCCCAAAACATCACGGGCAAATTCAATAGTAGCCATTTGCATCCCCAAGCACACACCCAAAAATGGAATATCATTTTCGCGGGCATATTTAATCGCGGTAATCATCCCTTCAAAGCCACGTGAACCGAAGCCGCCAGGAACAATTAAACCGTCGGATCCTTGCATGTAGTCAGCAATATTATCTTCAGTGATATCTTCTGCTTGCACCTTGTTAATTACAACATTGGTGTTATAAGCATAGCCGGCATGTTTAAGCGCGTCGGTTACAGAAATATAAGCATCTTCAAGTTCAACGTACTTGCCGACTAAAGTAATCTTAGTGGTGTGTTTAAGATTCTTAACCCTCTCAGCAAGCCGTTGCCATTCTCCCATATCTGCTTCATCTTTAGGACTCTTGATATGTAAGAAATCACAAACCTTTTGATCCATTCCCTGCTTTTGGAAAGCTAGTGGCAAATCAAAAAGTGATGGAGCGTTAATGGATTCAATAATACGGTCAACCGGTACATCAGTAAAGTTCGAAATCTTATCTTTATGTTCTTGGTCAATCGGCATTTCTGCACGTAAAACGAGCATATTAGGTTGGATTCCGATACTCCGTAATTCAGCTACTGAATGTTGAGTTGGCTTAGTTTTCATTTCTTGAGCTGCATGAAGATAAGGTACTAAAGTACAGTGAATGTACATCACGTTTTCTTTACCGACTTCACGCCGCATTTGTCTGATAGCTTCCATGAAAGGAGTAGATTCAATATCGCCAACAGTACCACCAATTTCTGAAATGACAACATCAGAATCAGTAGTTAAACCGGCGCGCATAATTTTTTGCTTGATCATGTCTGTAATATGAGGAATTACTTGAACGGTAGCACCGTGATAATCGCCCCGGCGTTCTTTTTCCAATACTTCTTTATAAATCTTACCGGTTGTGACGTTTGAATATTTGCTTGTCCTTACATCAACGATTCTTTCGTAGTGACCCAGATCAAGGTCCGCCTCAGTACCATCATCAGTGACGAATACTTCACCGTGTTGATAAGGATTCATTGTTCCGGGGTCAATGTTAATGTAGGGATCAAACTTTTGCATCGTAACCTTTAATCCGCGGTTTTTTAATAGTCGACCTAAGCTAGAAGCGGTAATTCCTTTGCCCAGTGAAGAAACAACACCGCCAGTAACGAAGATATATTTTGTCATTAGCCAAACTCCTTTGCAAAAAATAAAAATAATCAAAAATAAAAAAAGCTCCCATACGGGAGCTTAAACGCACATAACGTGCCCAAGTAAAATACTATCTATTTTAAGACTCAAAGTCAAGAAAATTATTCGTCTTCTTCTTCATCATCATCATCATTTAATTCAGATAACTGACCTTCAATGCCGTCTGGTAAATCCTCATCATCTTCATCATCGGTATTGACATAATCTTCGTCATCGTCAAAGTCATCAGTTTCATTATCTGCGGTGGCGTCTAAATCTTCATCTTCTGGATCATCATTATCGTAATCAATAATATCATCGCTACCAGTAGCACTGGCTAAGAAGGCATTAACTTTCTTATGGTGGGTACGAGTATCCTCCTCGTCCTCATCTTCAGGGTGGTTAACTTCTTCATCCACTGATTCATAAGGAAACCATGAACGAAGTGCCCAGACATTTTCACCCATAGAAATGAACTCACCATTAGTGTTCATATCAGTATAAAATTGGGGCAAACGTTCCCTTATTTCTTCATCACTCACGCCTAAGTATTTTTGCACGGCATTAACAATATCAGCGAAAGCCATTCTTTTATTGTTGTCTTCCAGAATTGCGCGAGCAACTTCAATCATTGATAATTCATTGCGATTTTTATTTTTAAAGTCGTTTAATCCCACAATTGTATTCCTCTCTCTTAAACAGTCTTTTTTATTTTACTAGGCGTTCAAGTAAAAATCAATGTGATGGTATAGTTACCTATTAAGTATAGACCACTATAAAGGTCATATTCAATCTGAAGTTCACGTGAACCATCATTTTTAGGGAAAAATTTAATAAATTTTGTCGTGCTTTGTAAGTCCATCTGATAACCTTGCGCAATGTAGCGGCAATTCATCCGCTCACCAACAATAAAATGTAATTGCGAGTAATTATTCTTATCAGTTCCACGCCTAATTATTACATTATTTTCTCTAATTAAAATTTTAACTGGAATTTGATTGTCTTCCAAGTATGAAACTCTGACAGCTCCCTCTGATTCAGTTAGATTACCTTGAGCTTGTTTTTTAAAAGTTTCACTTTCTTTACCTTGAATAATTCTACTAGTAAAATCAATTTTTACTTTAGTCATATATTTGATTTCTTTACAATAAAAAAGCTAATCAGGTTGATTAGCTAAAATAGCTCATTATTTTTATATCATTTTAGCAGACAACATTATAGAATAAATTATTTTATTATGCCAGTAATTACTCTAATTAGTTTTTTAGGCACTGTCAGCAAAATATTAATACCACCAATTATAATTAGGCTTGTACAAACAACAATAATAAATTTTTCACCAACATGATCAAGAATTATTCTGGCAACGACTGACGAAACGGGCCCACCAATATTGGCAAAAGTTCTGATTGTGGTTAAAACTCGTGCTCAGTAATTATCAGAGGTCGAAGTTTGAATAATAGATTCTTCAAGGACATTATGAATACTGGTTGCAGGGCCAAAAAGAAAAAGTAATGTACAAAGAAGTACATGTTTTTTAAAGAAAACAACGTCAAAATAAGCGGTATGGCGCTAATAGTCCAGGCCAAGTCAACTGTTATAATTCTTGCTTTCATTTTGCTGGCTATTAAGGCTCCCAGTATTATTCCCACCAGTATGCAACGGACTTTTTTCTAACATAATTTTTCTCGTTTCGCGCTAGTTCCGTTAAAATTCTATTTCAATTAGAAACTAATTAAATATTTAAAGCAATATATTTTTTATTAATTAGGTTAAATTCTTTTAGAACTTGCGGTATCTTGCATGTCTTTTATCTAGTAAATCTACCAAATTTTCACTTTGAAATTTTTTTAGCTTTTGTCCTATTAAGTCTTTTAATCCTTGTGCTTGATTTTCTAACACTTGTTCAGGCAAAACCCGTTCAACTATGCCCTGCTTCTTTAACCACTCCGGTTCAATGTGCATTATTTCCGCAGCCTTTGTGGCCAGTTTGGCGTCCTTCCACATAATTGAGGCAAATCCTTCAGGTGACAAAACTGTATACATGCTGTGTTCCAGCATCCAGACTTCATCACTGCAGGCCAAGGCCAACGCTCCACCTGAGCCGGCTTCACCAATAATAATAGTTAGAATTGGTACCTTTAACTGTAACATCTCACTAATATTAGCAGCAATAATCTGTCCCTGACCATTCTTTTCTGCTTCTGCTCCCGGATAGGCGCCTGGAGTATTAATAAGAGTGACAATGGGAATACTCATTTTGGCAGCTGTTTTCATTACCCGCTGTGCTTTGCGATAACCTTGGGGCAAGGGACTGCCAAAATTAGTTGCCATGCGTTCTTTTAATTCTTGTCCCTTATTAGTTGCAATGACGCAGACACTCATATCTTTTATGGTTGCAAAACCCGCGATTATTGCAGCATCATCACTACTTGTGCGGTCTCCGTGCATTTCAAAAAAATCTGGAAACAATTGAATTACCAGACGATGCATGTTACTTTTATAGTCACTTCTTGCCCCATCCATAATGGCTAAAATTTTATCATTCGCCATGAACTTGAGCCTCCCATTTCTCTGCAACAAAAATTTTAAGTATCTGACCAAGTTTGGCTACCTGTTCATCTCGGGGTACAATACTATCAATAAAGCCATTTTGGTAAGCATTCTCAACTGTCTGAAAATCTGGTGGCAGTTTCTTATTAATAGTCTGTTCAATTACTCTGCGTCCAGCAAAGCCTAATAAAGCTTTAGGCTCAGCTAAAATAATGTCTGCTTGCGAAGCAAAACTGGCAGTGACACCACCAGTTGTTGGATCCATAATTACGCTGACATAAATTAAATGTGCTGCGCGATGGTCATTAACTGCCTGCGAGATTTTAGCCATTTGCATTAATGAATGCATTCCCTCTTGCATTCTGGCACCACCTGAGGCAGTGAACAAAACCACAGGTAATTTCTTTACGGTTGCTTTTTCAAACAAGCGGGTTATTCGCTCACCAGTGGCTGTTCCTAGACTGCCCATTATAAACACCGGATCCATAATACCCAAAGCAGTTTCGTAACCGGCAATATTTGCTTGTCCAGTTAAAACCGCATCTTTAAGTTTAGTTTTGGACTGCATTTTTTTAATTGTAGCCTGATAACCAGGAAAATCGAGTGGATCAGTAGTTGCTAAATCTGCATCCCATTCCGTAAAGTCCTTTGTCAACATCTTCAAGCGTGCTCTGGCAGTCACTCGAAAACCGTAGCCACAATTAGGGCACAGCTGATATTTACCAGCACGATGAAAATAAAATTTATTGCCACATTTAGGGCAAATTCTAAAAATGCCTTTAGGAACATTTTCCTGATACTTTTTTAATGCACTGTGGGGATGACTTGCAAATCTAATTGCCATTAACCTGCGCTTCCTTTTCATTATGTCTTAGTTGCCGAAGATAATCGGGTAAAAATTCTTGATCTATATACGTTGTTAAATATGTACCGGTCTGAAATTTATCATCATTAAGCAAAGCAATCAAAAAATCGCGGTTAGTAACTAAACCTTTAATCTCAAATTCTGTTAGTGCATCAATCAAACGCTTAATTGCCATTTGCCTGTTAGCTGCATGTGCAATAATTTTGACAATCATCGAATCGTAAAATGGTGAAACGGTATCCCCACTGTTAACTCCACTTTCAATCCTAATACCTAAACCACTAGGCAATACCATTTTTGCGATCTTACCAGCCTGGGGGCAAAAATTTTTACTAGGATCCTCTGCATTAATGCGGGCTTCAATTGCAGCACCATGGACATGCACATCTTCTTGAGATATGCTCAAATCTTTGCCTGCAGCAATATTAACCTGTTCTTTAACGAGATCAATCTGAGCAACTTCTTCAGTAATTGAATGTTCAACCTGAATCCTAGTATTCATCTCCATAAAATAGAAATGATGGTCAGGATCCATTAAAAATTCGATAGTACCGACATTTTCATAATTTATTGCCTTTATTGCTTTAACAGTTATCTGTTGCAAATAGTCTCTTTCTTTTGCACTGATTTGTGAACAAGGCGTTTCTTCAATTACTTTTTGCTGGTGACGTTGCATTGAGCAGTCTCTTTCGGGAAGTGCCACCACATGTCCTGTTTTATCTGCCATGATCTGTACTTCGACGTGTTTGGCTGGGGAAATAATTTTTTCCAGATACATTCTTTCGTCTCCAAAAGAAATTCTGGCTTCTTCTTGTGCCTGGTTAAATGCTTCAGTTAAGTCAGCAGCTTGAGTCACACGTCTTATTCCTTTTCCGCCACCACCTGCAACGGCTTTGAGCATTACGGGGTAGCCCACTTTATTTGCAATTTTGATTGCAGCTGCAGCATTTTTAACAATCCCATCACTTCCAGGAATAACAGGTATATTATTCTTGCGCATCATTTCCCGAGCGTTAGCCTTATTTCCCATTAAAGAAATGGTTTTTGACTTGGGACCAATAAAAACCAGGTGGCATTCTTCACACATTTGAGCAAATTCAGGACTCTCTGATAAAAAACCGTATCCTGGATGAATTGCATCTGCTTCCGTTAGGACAGCCGCACTGATAATATTTTGCATATTTAAATACGAATCGGCTGGTTGGGGAGAACCAATACATATTGCCTCATCAGCTTCTTTCACATGTTGGGCATGTTTATCGGCCGTTGAATAAACAGCAACTGACTTAATTCCCATTTCGCGTAAAGCTCGAATTATCCTTATAGCAATTTCTCCACGATTCGCTATCAAAATTTTTTTAAACATAATGTCACACTTTACTGAATTGCAAAAATTAACTGAGCAGTACATGCAACTTTATCTTTAACAGTTGCTTTGGCCTCACCAATCCCGGCATTTCCACGCAGCTTATCCAGCTTAACTTCTAAATTCAAAGTATCTCCCGGCTTAACCATTGCTCTAAAGCGAGCATTCTTGATACCACCAAAATAGACAGTTTTTCCTTTAAATTCCGGTAGTGTCAGCAATGCAACTGCACCAGTTTGCGCCAAAGCCTCAGTTATCAAAACACCCGGCATTACCGGATTACCCGGAAAATGTCCCTGAAAATAGCTTTCGTTAATTGTGGTATTCTTTTGAGCAACAGCATATTTTCCAGGCTCATAATCTAAGACCCGATCAATTAACAGCATTGGGAATCGGTGAGGCAAAATAGCCTGAATCTGCAAACTATCTAAAGTGTGTAACTTTTTTGGTTCACTCATATTTGCTTCCTTCATTCTGGAATAACCGTGATCAGTGGTTGATCATATTCAACCACTTGTTCATTTGTAACTAAAATTTTATCAATAGTCCCTGTAAAGTCGCTTTTAATTTCAGTCATCATTTTCATTGCTTCAATAACGCAAACCACATCACCTTTATTGACATGATCACCCGGCTTTTTATATTGAGGGTTTTTTGGACTTGCTTGTAAATAAACTATGCCAACAAGTGGTGCCTTAATTTTTAAAGTTTTCTCCTTAGGTGCAGCTATCTTGCCAAGTGGTTGATGAGCAGTTGCCAGCGTCTCTTTAGCAGCTGGTTGACCACTTGACCTTTCTTCCCTAATTTCTACCGGTGTAGCTTGACTTTTGTCAATCTTAATATGGCCACCTTTAAAGTCCAAATCCAGTTTGGTGATATCACTTTGATTAATTTCTGCGATCAATTTTTCAATTTCTTCAAAAGTCATTTAATCATTCCACCTTTTTAACGCGATCACGGCATTATGTCCACCAAAACCAAATGAATTGCTAATGGCATAATCTATTTTTTGTTGACAATTTTGTTTGTTGACCAAATTAACTTTGCACTCGGGGTCTTGCTGGGTTACTCCTACATTTATCGGCAATAATCCTGAATTAAGTGCCAAAATTGTGGCAATAGCTTCAATAGCTCCTGCTGCTCCTAGTAAATGACCCGTCATGCTTTTAGTACTCGAAACAAGGACATTGCTATTCTGACCAAAAACCTGATTAATTGCTTTAGACTCAGCCCAATCATTTGCTTTGGTACTTGTCCCATGAGCATTGATATAGCCCACTTGCTCAGGGCTGACCTGAGCTTCACTAAGAGCCAGTTCCATAGCTCTTGCAGCCTGACTACCACTTGGATCAGGAGAAGTAATATGGTGTGCATCGGAACTCGTCCCATAACCGACAATTTCACCTAAAATATGTGCGCCGCGACTTTGAGCATGTTCTAGCGATTCTAAAACAAGAGAGCCAGCACCTTCTCCCATCACAAAACCGTTACGATTTTGATCAAAGGGAATACTTGCTTTTTCAGGATCCGTTGTCGTGGACAATGTTGAAATTGCAGCAAAACCGGCTATCCCACTTTCATTGATTGCGGCTTCTGAGCCACCGGCAATCATAACATCAGCATAGCCATCTTTTATCTGTCTGAAAGCTTCACCAATTGCATTTGTACTGGAAGCACAGGCAGTCACAATTGTGGTACTGATTCCTTGAGCATGATAGCGAATAGAAATATTGCCTGCTGCCATGTTAGCAATTGAAGTAGGAATAAACATTGGCGAAACCCGATCCAGGCCTTTTTCGTGCCATTTAATGACTTGTTCCTGAATGGTAGTTAATCCACCAATTCCCGTGCCCCAAATTACGCCAAAACGTTCACTATTGGTATTTTTATCATCAATTCCTGCTTGTTCCATGGCTTGTGCAGTTGAATACATCGCGTATAGTGTGAATGCGTCCATGCGTTTGGTATCTTTTTTAGTTAAAAAAAGCAAGGGGTCAAAATTATCCAGTTGCCCAGCCAGTGTAACTCCACTTGTACCAGCATCAAAATAAGTGATCGGCTCAAAACCAATTTTTTGACTATTGAGTCCAGCTTCAAAACTGGTAACGTTATTACCAATAGGTGTTAAGGCACCCAAACCTGTAATTACTACTCTTGTCATTACTTACTCCTTACTGCATTGTCAATCCGCCGTCTACAGTTATTGTTTGGCCAGTAATATAGTCATTTTGGGCTAAAAAAACTGCGGTTTGTGCTATTTCTTCAATTTGTCCCAAACGTTTCAGCGGAATTTCCTTAACTAATTGCTGTTGGATTTTTTCACTAAGATTTCTGGTCATTTGTGTATCAATCATTCCTGGAGCAATGGCGTTACAGCGTAAATTGCGCAGCGCTGCTTCTTTAGCAACAGACTTAGTTAAGCCAATAATTCCTGCTTTACTAGCGGCATAATTAGCCTGACCAATGTTACCTGTTAAACCAACTACACTCGATAAGTTAATAAAACAGCCATTTCTCTGCTTATACATCGGTCTCAGTGACTGTTTAGTAACATTAAAGGTGCCAATCAAATTGGTGTTAACTACACTTTGAAAGTCTGCTTTAGACATGCGATTGAGCAGTCCGTCTTTGACAATACCAGCATTATTGACCACAACATCTAGATGTTCAAAATGATTGATAATTTTGGTAATCATTTCTTTCACATCTTCTTCTTTTGTAACATCTGCGCTAATATCCATTACTTCAACATGATCTTTTTCAAACTGGTCGATGACTTCAGAACTAATTGGTTTGCGGGCGTTTAAAACTATTTTTGCTTCCTGTTTGGCAAAAGCTTGAGCAATTGCCAGGCCAATACCGCGTGAACTACCAGTGACCAAGACCACACTATCTTTTAACTTCATGAATTAAACTCCTTTAAAGCAGAAATTGTTTCTTGCATATTTGTCACACTATCTGTTTGATAGGTTGGAATTCCTTTAAGAATTTTTCGTGCAAAAGAAAGCAAAGTTTTACCTGGTCCTAATTCAACAACCGCAGTTATATCTTGACTATGCTGAGCCAAAGTTTTTGCAAAATAGGTAGTCGAAACTAGCTGCTCCGTCAAAGTCGAAACAAGGTTGTCAGGTGCAAACTCTTTTTGGGTCGTAGTGCTATAAATTGGAAACGTGCCATTATGCCAATCAACTTTGTTCAATTCAGTTTTCAAAGCTGCTTGAATTGATTTCATTAATGGTGTGTGAAAAGCACCGCTTACTTTTAGTGGAACTACACGCGCACCGTCTTTTTCAAGTTGTTCACGCAAATTTTGAACTGCATCTTTTTCACCACCAACAACAATTTGATTAGGAGTATTAACATTTGCTATCCCAATCAGACCTATTTTTTGGGCATCTTTTACAGCTAATTCAACATTTGCTAAAGAACTCTTCATGACAGCCACCATAATTCCTGGATTTTGACTGCTTGCTTGCTGCATAAGTTCACCGCGTCTTTTTATCAAGCGAAGTGCTGACTCAAATTCTAAGTAATTGGCACAAGCAAGACCGCTATATTCACCCAGGCTAAGTCCGATGCCTAATTTTTTAAAATCAGCATTTTCACTAAGAATTTGGTACAAGCCGTAACTCATTGTCAAAATAGTGGGTTGAGAATAACGGGTTTGCGCCAGCTCATTTGCTTTATCTGGGTCAAATAATAATTCCGCGAGATCTAACTGCAATATATCACTTGCTTTAGCGATGATTTTCCGGTAGTGCGGTTCAGTTTGGTATAAATCATATGTCAGACCAGTTTTTTGAGCCCCTTGACCACTAAATAGTAAACAAATCATTTGCTTATCTTTCCCCATTTAGTAATTTGTCTGCTTGACTATAAACCTCAGCCAGAATTTCAGCTGCAGGTTGTTCCTTTTTTACCATGCCTGCAATTTCTCCGGCCATAAATGAACCAGTTTCAGAATTGCCTTCAATTACCGCCCTTCGCAGACTACCAGTTCCCAGTTCTTCCAACTTGTCGTAATCAGGATGCGGCTTTAATGCCTCTTCTTTTTCAAGTTCAATATATGTTTTAGCCATCTTATTTTTTAAAACCCGTGAAGGATGGCCTGCATATTCACCAGTAACTAAGGTACTGGCATCTTTGGCACGTAAAACAGCTTTTTTATAATTGGGATGTATCTTTGATTCAGTTGCTACTAAAAAACGAGTGCCCATTTGCACGCCCTCAGCACCCAACATGAATGCAGCAGCCATACCGCGACCATCGCCTATTCCTCCAGCTGCAATTACGGGAATTTTAACTGCATCTACAACTTGTGGTACAAGGGCCATCGTCGTTAATTTTCCGATATGACCCCCTGATTCCATCCCTTCGGCCACAACAGCGTCAACACCTACACGTTCCATCATTCTGGCCAAAGCAACGGAACCAACAACTGGGATTACTTTAATACCAGCATCTTTTAACTTTTCTATGTATTTTGCCGGATTACCCGCTCCAGTAGTAACAACTGCAACACTGTCTTTATTTGCCAAAATAACCTTGACAACTTCATCTGCATAAGGTGAAAGCAACATCACATTGACACCAAAAGGCTTTTTTGTTAGTGATTTAGCTGATTCAATCTCGTCAGCCACAACACTGCCAGGTGCATTGCCCGAACCAATGATTCCTAAGCCACCAGCATTTGAAACAGCAGCTGCCAGCTTACCATCTGCAACCCAGGCCATACCTCCTTGAAAAATTGGGTATTTAAGACCCAGTTCTTTCATAAATGGACTTAATTCCATTTGTTAACCTTCTTTCGCTGCCAGTTGTTTTTTAACAAAATCGACTAAATCCTGAACTGTTTCAATACCTTCTTCACTTTCGATCTTGATATCAAATTCATCTTCTAATTCATTAATCACTTCAAACACGTCCAGACTGTCAGCATTTAAATCATCTTTTATATTGGATTGAGCTGTAACAGCACTTTCGTCTTCTCCAGTTTGTGCAACAATAATTTCTTTTACTTTGTTAAAAATTTCTTCTTCAGTCATTTGATTTCTCTTTCTTAATAAATTATCTTTATCGTTTTTAAAAACTTAAGGCAATACTGGCAACCGTCAGACCACCACCAAAGCCACTTAATATTAGTTTTTGCTTGCGTTTAATGATGCCAGAATTAACTGCTTCATCCAACAGTATTGGCACACTGGCAGCAGAAGTATTGCCATATTTTGCAATATTTTCCAAAAATTTTTCTGCAGGAATATTTAGATGCTTTGCTATTGCGGATATAATGCGTCCATTTGCCTGATGGAGCAAAAACCACTGCACATCATTTTGTTCCCAGTTTGCTTTAACTATAACTCGCCTAATGGAATTAGGTACTTCATGAGTAGCAAAGTTATAGACAGCTCTACCATCCATTTCGAAGTACTTTTTGTGCACAGAGTTGCTATCTGAACTATACGGTGAACACAAGGCTTGATATCCAGCAGTCAATTTTGTTCTTTGTTCTCCAAAAGCTGCCAAATCTTCAGCAATTATTCCTTCTGCTTGAGAACTTTTTTCAACTAGCACTCCCCCACTGCCATCCCCAAAGAGAACAGCGGTTGAGCGCTCTTGCCAATCTATCAACTTGGACAAAACTTCTGCTCCGATAACTAATCCTCGCTGATATGGTCCTGCTAGCAATTTATCTGCAATTGCTAAAGCATAGATAAACCCAGAACACGCTGCATTAATATCAAATGCCAATGCTTTGCCAGCGTGCAGTTTCCCCTGCACAATTGCTGCAGTTGAAGGTGTCAGATAATCAGGCGACATAGTTGCCACAATAATAAAATCTAGTTGTTCAGGTTTGAGATTAGCTCTTTGCAACAGTAGTTGAGCAACAGTTAAAGCCAAATCAGAAGTCTGCTCATCTTGAACTACATGACGTTCTTTAATTCCGGTTCTTGAAGATATCCATTCATCTGAGGTAGTCATTATCTCCGCTAAGTCATCATTGGTAATTACCTTAGGGGGAACATAATGAGCAGTTTGACTAATTCTTAAACTCATCAGTTAATGCTCCTTTTATTATCAATTCTTGCCGGAAACTCAAGAAAAGCACGCAAGTTCAACAGCGCACGTTCAATAATTGCCACCTGTTCATTATCAAAACCTGCAATAAACTTTTTTACCATATGGCGGTGAAATGAATCGTGCGCCCGATAAATCAAGCGACCACGACTAGTTAAACCCAGCCGAATTATCCTTCTGTCATCTTCACCATTTATTCGTATTACATAGCCCTTACGAACCAAGTTATTAACCATAGTTGACAGCGAACCCGCTGTTACCATCAATTCACTTGCTACTTGGGAACTGGTCTTGTGTTCATACATAGTAATCGCATCGATTGCGTGTAATTCTCTTAGTGAAATGTCTTTAAATTCACTTTTTCGCAATTCACGTTCTTCGACTTTCATAATATCCGAATAAACTGTAGACAAAAGATTATTGATGCGTTTTAAACTTGTCTCCAATAGCATCACCTCTTACTCAACTATATAATCCATAAGGATAAACATATTTTTTAACATATATAAAGCCATAATTAAACTTTTTAATTCAAATAATTTTGCTTTATATTAACTATCAGCATCTCCTTTAAATACTTTTATATTCAAAATAAATTATTAGAGTATGATATGGTATTATTTATTAAATGTCAAACTCTATTTTGCAATATTAGTTTATTTACGATATTAAGGCAAGTGTTTTTATAAAACTCTAAAAATAAATAGTTTGAATATCAAAGTATTTATCAAATTAAATTAGGTATAAGGATAGATTATTAATGAACAGCTTAAAAAGAGAAGAAAATCTAAAAATATTGTTAACCAAATTTCAACTAGAAATTAATTGGTGGAGAAGTATTAATTCCACAAATTTGTATGCAAAACAAAAACTAGCTTCTAAGGGATATTTAGGTCCCGTGCTATACGGAAGTGATGAGCAAACCTCTGGCTACGGTAAACAAAGTCGGTACTTTATTTCACAAAAAGGTGGTATCTATCTATCACTAGTAATTAAGGTGCCGCAATTGAACTGGCAGAATCAAGGATTATTAACTACCGGTATTGCATGGCAACTGCATTTGGCTATTAAAGAGATATTTCATCTAGATACTCAATTCAAGTGGGTGAATGATCTGCTTTTTAAAGGGAAAAAAATAGCTGGTATTTTGGTTGAAGTACCACAACCCCAAGTTGCCATTATTGGGATTGGCTGCAATCTTTACCAAGACCATTTGAATAATGAATTAAAGACTGCTGGCAACTTACTAACAAAAATTGCAAGTGAAAAGCAAATTTGTCAATTTATCGCTCAAATTACAGAAAATTTATTAGAATTTATTCCTCATTTTGATCAAATCAATTTTTTGCCTGAATACAAAAAAAAGCTTGCACTAATGAATAATGACGTAGTACTGGCACTCGGCAAACAAAAAATAAAGGGGAAAGTGACAGACTTAACGCCACAGGCAAATTTAGTCTTAGAAACTGAAGAGGGTTTGAAAAATTTTAATGCTGGCGAGGTAACAAAAGTGAGAGATTTTTAACAAACAAAAAAGACGAAACTACTTCGTCTTTTAAAAATATATCTTATCTTAAATAGTTATAGCTTTTAATATAGCAAGCACTTCTGCAAATAATGCATTTTACAGGTGCGTATGCAAATCTATTACTTTCTCTCTGCCTTATTGAGCGAGTCTTTGACAGCTTCTTTTATTGTTTAAATGGTGCCGATTCATATTAAAGTCAATCACCTAATTACATAAGCGACTTTTTAATAACTTAAACGGTGATGATTTGGTCAAATTTATCTTTATTTTCTTCGTGTAACTGGTGACTAACAAAAACAACGGTTATTTCAGGCTGAGCTAAGAAATCATTTTCTACTTTAATTGCGCCTGCTTTGTCCAAGCTACTTGTAGATTCGTCAAGCAAGTATAATTTGCGATTTCTAAGTAATCCGCGAGCTAGTGCCAAACGCTGCTTTTGTCCGCCAGACAAACTAGCACCACCTTCGCCAACTTGAGTGTCTAACTTTTGCGGCAAAGAGCTCACAAAGTCCCATAAATCAGCCTTTTCCAGTGCAGATTTTATTTCTTCATCAGTAAAATGTTGACCGAGTTCCAGATTATAGCGTACTGTATCATTAAAAAGATACGCAGTTTGATCAATGTAAACTATATTGGCGCGTAAGGTACTATTAGCAATATTTTTATATTCAGTATTATCTAATTCAAGTTCTCCCGTATAATCGGTTAAACGACCAGCCAAAATTTTTAGAAGAGTACTCTTGCCACTGCCCGATTCGCCATCCACCGCAATTTTTTGCCCGTCATCTATCGTAAAATTAAGTGGTTTTTTAAATACTGGTTTATCTGGATGATATGCAATTTGTAAATTTTTAGCTGAAATATTGATAGTAGCAATTTCTCTACCACTTTGAATATTAGCTTTAATCGATTCATCTAATTGATATTTGCTAAAAATCGGATTGAGTGCCTGCAACTCAGTCAAAATCGGTGCAATAACAGCTAATGAATTAAAAACATTAAAGGCCAGCGAAGTAGATGAATTAATTACCCCAATAGTTACCTGCTTTTCTAAAATCAGAAAACCTGTCCAAGCCTGAATAGCTACTTGACTAATAACATTGCTGGCGCCAGCTATACTGTTATTATATGAACTATACTTTGCTTGCCGAACTTTTGCCCCAATTAACTTTTTAACGGCGCTAGTAATCCGCTTTTCTATTTGCTGTTCAGCGGTAAAAATATTATAAGTGGCAAAGCCTTGCAGGCAATCATTAATAACATTAACTACTTTTTCATTTTCCTTACTAGTAGTGAAGTTGCTGCTGGCAACTTTTTTACGCACAAGTTGCGGCAATCCTAAAGTAAAAAAGGTTAAAATGACTACTAATGGTAGAAAAGTCCAGTTAAATTTGAGCAAAGCAATTAAAGAGAAAACTGAATCGCCAAAAATTTGCACCACTGAGAATAAATTGGTAAAGCCATTTTCTTCGACTAAATTCATATCATTAGTCAGCCACGAGGTGTAAACTCCAGTATCATGTTGTTCAAAACGTGAAACCGGATAGTTCTCTAAGTGCAAAATAATGTCTTGCCGTAATCTTAAACTTAGAAATTGAACCGTTTTTACACTTAAAACCTGCTCACTAATTAGAAAAATGGTCATTACCAAAAATAGTAAAATATTGAGCAAAATGTACTTAAAAAAAGCTTGAAAGTCAAGCTTTATCAAGCTATTCAAAATGAAAACATTAATTAATGAATTAAGCACCCGAAAAACAGAACAAATCAGTTGTAAAATAACTACCACTGTCACTTTTCCCGGTTCTTGTTTAACGTATTTAAATAGATTTTTCATAGTAATGTGACCTATAAGTTTTTTATTTCATAGTTTATGTGACTTGCTTTAACAAAAGCTGTATGTAAATAAGTGTATCATAATTAATCTTAAATTAAAATCTCATTTTCAATTAATTTATAATGCTAAAATTGTTTAAATTATCATAAAAAGGAAGATGCAAAAAAAAGAGCAAAAATACTTTTGCTCTTTTATTTAATAGTTTATAACCTATATTTTTTAAATTAATACAAAAATATAGGTTATATAAACTAGGTATAAACTTTTTGATTTTTTTGCATCAAACTCAATTAAAGTTTAATTACTTAATAAATTAAAGTAATTATAAATCTAACCTGGATGATCAGGTAAGATGACAATTACATCTCTTAATAAGTCCATAATATATCTCCTTTTTAATCAACATTGTTAATATAATTTATCCTACTACTAATAACACTATTTACAAGTATATTTTCATATTTGAAAAACTATTTAACTATCTTATCAACAAAAATGGAGTATCCAGCCTTATTTAAAATAACTCTAATTTCATTGGCTTCATCATTTTTATTACCCACAAGGTCACCAAAATATAACCCCAATATTTTGGCAAAAGCCAAGTCCATTTTTTCAGGTAATTTTTTTAGAAAATTTAGTGGCTCATAACAAAAATTAAATTTTCCCAATTCTATACACCAGTTAACATAGTTAACCATTAATACACTTAAAGCTACCTCAATCTTATTTTCAAGATTTCCAGAATTACTATAACGCCTAATAATATTTTTAACTAAGAAAGTTGCTTCTTCAATGCTATATATTCGAATGATATTCGCTAGTATCACAATACGATAATATTCATTTCCATCAGTGTCTTTTTGGAAAATCATTTTCTTAATCTGATTTTTTTGTTTCGACGTTAACCTTCTAATTGCTTTCTTGTCATGAGTGTTCGCAATTAATTTGGCTGCTAATTTAGTAAACTTAATAGACGGAGTCTGTATTTTTATCTTATCCAGGTCTTTGATTACTTTATTAATCTCGACATCATTATCTTCTGTTGCAACTTTTATAAATCTATCGAATAAGTCATTTAATTTCTTTTCATTATTTTCTTCACTTGTAATGTCACCGAAGAATTCCTTAGGGGTAACATCATGACTTTTCAAAATTTCTAAAAAGTCATTTACCCCAATATCATTCAAACCCCGCTCCACTTTAGAGTAAAAGGACACAGAAATAACACCAGCTGCCATTTCTGTTTGTGTTAATCCCAATTGTTGGCGCAAATTTTTAAGTTTATCACCTATATAATTCATTAACTCACCTATCTCTTTTTGTTTATTTATGCACTTACAATTATGCTCACAATTGCTCAAACTAGCAAAATTTATTATTTAATTTTAATAAAAAACGCGAAAAAGACAAACAAGTTAAACTATACGGCTTAAATTTGCTATAATTTAAGTAATTAATAACATTTTAAGCAGATTTGTTAAATAGCTATAGGGGATATACATGCCAAACTTTCATAGTAATAGACTAGCTAAAGAAGTAGTTTTAAGAGATCCGGTACACGAATACATTCACATTGAAGATCAGGTTATTCTGGACATTTTAAAGACTAAAGAATTTCAGCGCATGCGTCGTATCAAGCAGTTAGGACCGATTGCCTATGTTTTTCCCGGTGCTACTCATACCCGCTTTGAACATAACTTGGGTGTTTATGAATTAACTCGCCGCATTTGTAATATTTTTGCCAAAAAGTATCCTTCAAGACGCTCAGGTGATGGACTTTGGGATGACAATAACAGGCTTTTAGTGGAATGTGCTGGTCTTCTTCACGATATTGGTCACGGGCCCTATTCTCACACATTTGAGCATCTTTTTGGAACTGATCATGAAAAAATCGGGCAAAAAATTATTACGGACCCCAGCACTGATATTAACCATGTCTTAAGCCAAGTTTCGCCCAACTTTCCTGCGTTAGTTGCCAGCGTGATTGCAAAAACGTACCCCAATCCCCAAGTAGTAAAAATGATTTCGAGCCAAGCTGATGCAGATCGGATGGATTATCTTAAACGTGATGCCTATTTTACTGGTGTTACTTACGGTGAATTTGACTTGTCCAGAATCTTACAGGAAATTCGTCCATATAGTGATGGCATTTGCTTCACTATGGCTGGAATGCACGCTGTTGAGGACTACATCGTTTCCCGTTACCAAATGTACCAGCAAGTCTACTTTCATAGGGTTGGACGCTCAATGGAAGTTATTTTGCAGCATTTACTTGAACGAGCAAAAATTGCCTACCAACAAGGTAATTTGCCGGTCACACCTAGCTTAGCAAAATTTTTAGCTGGAAATTGGGATCTTACCGATTATCTCAAATTGGATGACGGCGTGATGGAAACCAATTTTTCAATGTGGACTAAATCAAGTGATCCCATCCTGGCTGATTTGAGTAAACGTTACCTTTTCAGACGACCGCTTGCCAGTGTTTGCATTGATGAAGAAACTAAAAGTTTGTTGCCCAAGCTAAAAACCTTAATAAAACAAGCTGGTTTTGACCCTAATTATTATACTGATACTAACTCTGCATTTGATGAACCCTATGACGCTTATAAACCAAGTGGCAAAAATGCTAACAGTCAAATTGAAATTATGCAGAATGACGGTCAATTAATAGAACTATCACAACTAAGTCCGCTTGTCCGTTCACTTAACGGGACATTGCAGGGAGATGAAAGATTTTTCTTTCCCAAAGTTATGATGTCTAACAACCTTGAACCACAAATTTTTGATCCCCTGTATCAAAAGTTTCAACGTTACGTCAAAAATGGTACTCTACGCTATATTAGAAAACCCAAAAAATAAAAAACTGAATCTGCTAGATTCAGTTTTTTGCTGTTTATTCAAAGACAATTTCACCCTTTAACATTTTTTACCAAGTGAATTTCTCTATCAAACAGCTGTTTCATCTGCTTGTTAAAACTGTGAGCGATAAAAATTACTGTAGCAGGGGTAGCTATAACCTCATGCAAAATTTGCATTGTTGCTTCTTGGTCAATGGCACTAGTGCCTTCATCAATCAAAATAATTTCACTCTGATGAACTAAAGCTCGTACCAAAACAATCTTTTGCCTTTGACCACCTGAAATATTCAAATTATTAAGATCAATCTCTTGTTCCAGCCCATTATCAAATTTAGCAATATCTCCAGCTAATTGCACTTTCTCAGTCAGAGCTGGTAAAGCACTCTTTAGTTTTTCGACAAACATCGTCATGTTATCGGCAATGCTGACGGGAAAGAGAACTGGATCTTGGGGAATATAACCAATTT
The DNA here is from genome assembly GCF_000761135.1 of Lactobacillus sp. wkB8. Taxonomy (NCBI): domain Bacteria; kingdom Bacillati; phylum Bacillota; class Bacilli; order Lactobacillales; family Lactobacillaceae; genus Lactobacillus; species Lactobacillus sp. wkB8. Next base: position 1,525,294 of record NZ_CP009531.1, read on the forward strand.
TACTCATATCGGGTGTAACCACGACTCCATCTTTATTTTTAAAAATGACTTGACCAGAACTTGGTTTAATTTGACCTAAAATCAGCTTAAATAATGTTGATTTTCCGGCTCCAGAATCACCAGTTAATAGTATTTTTTCGCCAGGTTTCACATTAACGTCAGGAAAGAGCAAACTCTCACCATTGGGAAATTTTAGGCTCAGATCATGCGTACTAATTGCAGCAGGCGTTGCTACCTTTTTGGTCTCTACTTTTTCTATCGGTGCAGACGTTTTAGCAATTTCCTTATTTAAAGATTCGGTTCCCTTCATTTGACCATAGCGATTAACTATAAGTTCAATACTTTGTCTTAAATAGAAATTACAATTGCCTACTCCAGTGATTGCACCAAATGCTACTACTTTAGCTTGGAACAAATAACCTGCCAGTATGAACAAAATTATAGAAAAAGAAATGGATACTAATCCGTTAATAATAGACAGTAACTGCATCACGCCATTTTGCTTAATATTGGCATTTTCTAAATTTTTACCAGCCGCACTAGTTATTTTAAATAGCTTATCTCCAGCAAAATAACGTTGAATTTCTGCCAGACCGTTCAGCCATTTTTCCAAGCAGTCAAGATATTTACTATTACTTTCAGAAATTTGATTCATCGACTTTTGCAATGGCTTTTCTAACAATTTGGGTAAAGCTAGTGAAATAGCTACCATTAAAGCAATTGTCAAAAGTAAACTCCAGTGTAATGAGATCAGTAGAACAACTACAGAGATTAAATTGATGACACCACCAATTAGAGTAAAGAATGGCGTGAAATAATTTTCCTGACTTTGAACCAAGTCATTTGTCAACCGATTTTGAATTTGAGCAACAGAATGTTCTTTTTGATCTGCATAAAAGTGAGATACAGATCTTTTTCTGATATGAAAATTAAATTCCTCTTGTTGTTTTGATAGAAGGAACGCATTCAGTCCTTGTATTAAATATTGAAATAGGAAAGCGATAAAGGAAATAACTGTCATAAGTAAAAACTGGTGCAATTTTTGTTGCTGAATTGCTGTAGTTTCCAGCATAACTAATTGTGTAGTTACAATTGGTAAAGCCCATTCCAAAATCGTGGTCAAAATCAGTATCATGAAGCGTAAAGGGTTTTGTCTGTACAAGTCTTTGATTGTCATAGCGGGTTTGTCTCTCCTTTCTATTAGTTTACTTTTATTATCTGGGTCAATTTTTTAATGTGAAAATACAATTTGAGTTGTAAATCACATTTTTATCTTGTTTGTTTAACTAGGTGAATTTCCCTATCAAAGAGTTGCTTCATTTGTGTATTAAAACTATGAGCAATAAAAATCACTGTGGCTGGTGTTGCTGTAACTTCCCGTAAGATTTGCATTGTTGCTTGCTGGTCAATAGCACTAGTGCCCTCATCGATTAAAATAATTTCACTTTGGTGAACTAATGCCCGCACCAGAACAATTTTCTGTCTTTGCCCACCTGAAATATTCAATTTATTTAAATTAATTTTTTGGTTTAAGCCCTCATCAAATTTAGCAATATCACCTGCCAGTTGCACCTTCTCTACCAGTTGAGGTAGAGCACTTTTTAGTTTATCGGCAAACATTGTCATGTTATCGGCGATGCTTACTGGAAAAAGTACCGGATCTTGGGGAATATAGCCAATTTTACTCATGTCGGGGTTAACTATATTACCATTTTTGTTTTTAAAAGTGATTTGTCCCGAACTAGGTTTAATTTGCCCTAAAATGAGTTTGAATAACGTTGATTTACCTGCTCCAGAGTCACCGGTTAAAAGAATTTTTTCACCGGCTTTTACATCAATGTCAGGAAACAGCAAACTTTCACCATTAGCAAATTGCAAACTGAGATCGTGTGTAGTAATTGCAGCAGGTGTCGCCACTTCTTTTATTTCTTTTGTTGTTACTGGCGCAGCCGTTTGGGCAATTTCCTTGTTCAGAGCGCCCGAACCTTTCATTCTGCCGTAAGAGGTTACTATAAACTGAATTCCTTGTTTCAAGTAGTTTAGGCAATTGCCTACTCCTGTAATGACGCCGAATACAACCAGATGTTGTTTGAACAAATAACCTGCCAGTAAAAATAAAATCAATGAGAAAATTGTTGATACCAAGCCATTAATGATAGTCAATAACTGCATGACTCCATTTTGCTTAACATTAGCATCTTCTAATTCCTTCGCTGCAGCACTTGTTACCTTAAATAATTTTGCGCCACTAAGATAACGTTGTAGTTCAGCAAGTCCATTCAGCCATTTTTCCAACTTGTCAAGATACTTTTGATTACTCTTTGAAATATTAAGCATTGACTTTTGTAACGGCTTTTCAAGCAGCTTGGGTAAAGCTAAAGAGATTAGCACCATGATTAATATTGTTATGAGCAAACTCCAATGTAATGAGAGCAATAAGACAACAGTCGCAATTATAATGACTATTCCGCCAATTAAACTAAAAAGAGGGGACAGAAAATTTTGCTGACTTTGAACCAAGTCATGGGTTAAGCGGTTTTGAACTTGTGCTACTGCATGGTCTTTTTGATCTGCATAAAAATGTTTAGTGGTTTTATCCCTGATTGCAACATTATATTGTTCTTCCTGCTGAGACAAAATGTATTGTGACAGCCCTTGCAGTAAATAATCTGACATTGCACAGACAAAAGCACATACAATAGCAATTAAAAACATTTTAAAATTGCCTTGTTGAATTGCGGTTGTTTCAATAATACTGAATACCGTACTAAGAATTAACAGTGCATAGAAACTGACATTGATTAAAAGTAAAATAATAAAACGTAAGGGATTTTGTTGATAAAAGTCTTTAATTGTCATCCGAATTACCCTTCTTTTTATTTGATTGTAAATAAATTTGATAATCAAATTTTTCTTTTAATTCAGGGCTAAAGTTATGAGCAATCATTAAAACCGTCTTATCAGTATCAAGCAAATCACCAATGATTGCACTAGTGGCATTACTGTCTATTGCACTAGTAGCCTCGTCTAGTAGCAGAAACGGCTCATCATGAACCTCCGCTCGAGCTAAGACTACCTTTTGTCTTTGTCCACCTGATAAATTGCCCTGATCTAGATCAACCACAGTATCAATTTGCTTGGGAAACTTGGCTAAATCTGGCACTAATTGAACTCTTTGAATGACTTCTTTGAGCTTGCTAGTCAATTTACGATTAAACATCGTAATATTATTAGCAATAGTGTCAGGAAAAAGAGTTGCATCTTGAGCGACATAACCTAACTGAGCGTTTTGCGGTAAAATTTTGGTGCCGTCTTTGCCGGTGAAATAAACTTCACCTGTTTCAGGTTTAAGTTGTCCCAGTAAAACTTTGAATAAAGTCGACTTGCCTGTACCTGAATCACCAGAAAGTAAAACTTTATCACCTTTATTGATCGTAAAATCGGGATAGGTAATGCTTTCACCATTTTGGTATTGCACCATTAAATTGTGACACTCTACGCCATAAGCAACAGTACCTTTTTTTCTTTCAGGAATTGGCTTGGTCAATTGTGCAATTTCCTGACGCAATTTTTTGGTGGATCTCATCTGCGTCATTGCACTAATAACTGACCAGAGACCATTAAAAATTGTTGAAGCGAAGCTACCAGCTATAAACCAATCACCTAAAGTAATTACATGTGCAAAAAATAACAGGCCACTCCATAAGCTCGCACCTATTTGACCAATGGCATTGCCTAAGCCATTAATGCTAATAGAAATTCCTTGCACTTTTCTTCTATAAATATTGGCTGCTGCCAGTTTACGGCTGTCTTGGCCAAGTGCTCTGTCCAAGCGAGCCCCCGCACTGTAACGGCGTAATTCTCCTAATCCGGAAAACCAATTTTCAATGGTATTTAAAAGCTGCGCATTTTTCTTAGCTGCTGCAGCTGTAGAATTCGATAACTTTTTGGTCATAATTTTAGGTAGCATCAGCACAATAATTGCCGCTACAGCAACAAATAAAATTAATGACCAATGCAGAGTTATCAATGTGCCAATTGCAAAGACAAGACTTAACAAATTGGTCCAAATTTCAATCCAAGGTGTAGCATAATCATCTGTTAAAATCTTGAGATTGTTGCCTAACTCATTTTGCATTTCTGATACTTTATAATCGCCAGAATTGTAATACCGCCGCATTATCTGGGCACGAATGTTGTGCACGCATTCCTGAATTTGTTTATTGAACAAAAAAGTACCTAACGGCAAAGACAAGACTGTGAATATCGAAAAAGCAAAATCAATAAGCATCCACAATACAAATCTTTCCCAATTACCTTTAGTTAAATCATTAATTGCATATTTAAAAAGATAGGTCGAGATTGTTCCACCCACGGCATAGGCAAAAAAGATAAACAGAATGAAAATTGCTCGTGGAATATTAGTTTTTAATAGCTCTTTGAGTGACATCGCTTTTCGTCCTTTCATTTTTACTATGATTTTATTAAACTTTAATTTAATTTTAAATGCAATCAAATTTTACCAAAAGGTCATTTTATTGAACTAAGTGGTCATTTGCCCAAACTAAAAGACCTGCTTTAATTAAGCAGATCTTCTAGTTTATCTTTTATTTGTGTTTATCTTTTTCATATCTGGTATTAAATAAAGGACTAAGTGCTTCGTGCTTTTGAATGCACTTGATTGCATCCCCAATAAGTGGACCAACCGAAACTAAAAGTGTTTTTTCCAGTTTCTTTTCAACTGGTTGATTGATGGAGTCCGTTAATACCAAGTTTTTAATCGGAGAATCGTTTAATCTTTGAATAGCAGGACCTGATAAAACTGCATGTGTAGCACTAGCATAAACTTCTGTTGCTCCAGCATCTATTAATGCTTGTGCAGCTAGGGTGATTGTTCCTGCTGTATCAATCATGTCATCAATAATGATAGCGCGCTTACCTTTAACGTTACCAATGATATTCATTACCTCTGAAACATTGGCACGTGGGCGACGTTTATCCACAATTGCAATTGGTGTCTTTAAAAACTCTGCTAACTTGCGGGCACGAGTCACACCACCATGGTCAGGTGAAACTACCACGGCATCTTTTTGCAAATTATTCCTTAAAAAGTAATCAGCAAGTAAAGGTGCACCCATTAAATTGTCAACTGGGATATCAAAGAATCCTTGAATTTGTGGGGCGTGAAGATCAAGTGACAAAACTCGAGTTGCACCAGCTTCTTGCAACATATCAGCTACTAGTTTAGCAGTGATTGGCTCACGGGGTCTTGTTTTACGATCTTGACGAGCATAACCATAGTAAGGAATTACAATATTAATCGTCTGTGCACTGGCACGGCGCACAGCGTCAATCATGATTAGCAACTCCATTAAGTTATCATTAACCGGCACACTGGTTGACTGAATTAAATATACATCTTTACCCCGGACAGATTCATCAATATTAATTTGAATTTCGCCGTCACTAAAGCGTTGAACGCTGGACTTACTTAGGGGTACCCCCACACGTTCGGCAATTTTTTCTGCCAGCGGAACGTTTGAATTAAGGGCAAACAACATCATATTGTCTTTATAAGACATAATTTCCTCCGTATTAAAATTGTTAACAACTTATTATTTTACCAAAAGTTGTCTGAAAAAGTTACTTCCTATATTATTATTCAACTTTAATGAATGACATTCAAGCCTTGAATACTAGATTAAACCGTAAAATAGGACTTTTTAACAAAATAATTCATAATTTATCAAAGAAAAACCTTTCAGTTGGTTTAAATACCATCTGAAAGGTTAGCCAAAATTATTTGCAGCCAAACATTTTATTCTCCCTGTAATACACGGCTAACATTGCCATGATATCTTGTGAGCAACTTGCCAGCTGCATTTTTATCTTTTTTAGTTTTTGACATTATTATCGCTAAGTCAACTTTGTTATCGGCTTGTTTTAAGTAAGCTAAAGCCTCCTCAGTGGTAACGCTTGTGGTCTCACTTATAATGCGACATGCACGGTCAACCAACTTCGCATTAGTCGGTTGCACATCAATCATCACATTTTGGTAAACTTTACCTTGTTTGATCATTACACCGGTTGAAATCATATTTAAAATCATTTTTTGTGCTGTACCGGCTTTCATGCGTGTTGAACCTGTGACGACTTCAGGTCCAACTATTGCCTCAATCGCAATCTCGGCTACTTGACCAATAACTGAGTTTGGCACACAAGCTACTGCAATGGTTAAGGCACCTTCTTTCTTGGCATATTGCAGTCCGCCAACAACATAAGGCGTCCTACCACTAGCAGCTAATCCAATAACCACGTCATTAGCAGTTATTTTTATTTTGTTTAAATCAGTACTGCCCAGTACAGTAGAATCTTCTGCACCTTCTACGGCAGAAAACATTGCACCTTTACCACCGGCAATTAAACCAACTGCTCTCTCCGGTTTAATACCATACGTAGGCACTAATTCTGCAGCGTCCAGTACGCCTAAACGGCCACTGGTGCCAGCACCCATATATACTAAACGGCCACCCAGTGCGTATCTTTTTGCGGCTTCATCAATCGCAAGTGCAATTTGTTTTTCTGTAAGTGCAACAGCTTGAGCTACCTTTTGATCTTCTGCATTAATCGTCTTTACCATATCAAGTGTGGACATGGTATCAATGTGAGTCGTAGCAGGATTACGAGTTTCGGTCACTAATTTTTTTATTTCCATATTATTCCTAACTTATTTTTTAATTGATATAGTTAAATCTTATTCTGGAAATAGTTCATTAATTCGGTTTTGATCAACACCAAAGAACCAAGTACAAATGAAACCACCTAAATATGCGATTAACATGGCAATCACAAATTGTAACTGTTGTCCTGGTTGAATTATTAGTAAACCAAAAATTCCTGAAACGCCCTGAGAAACAGTCCCTAAATGAAAGAGTGAGGCTGCTATACCGCCAAAGCCGGCACCCAAACACGCAGTAATAAAGGACCTGCCTAATGGAAGTGTGACAGCGTACATTAAAGGTTCGCCAACACCTAAAATCGCAACTGGAATTGAACTCATGACCAATTTCTTAAACCTTTTGTTTTTACTCTTGAAGTATAAAGCAAGTCCAGCTCCAACTTGACCGCCACCGGCCATTGTTAAAATGGGTAATAAATAGTTAATTCCGTGAGTAGGACCAGTAGGATCATTCAACATAACATGGATAGGAGTTAGAGCTTGATGCAATCCTACAGAAACTAACCCTAAGAATGTTGAGGATAACAGATAACCACCGATCCAGCTTAATTTGGTATATAAGAAATCAAGGACTACATAAATAATATTTGTTAGCCAATTTCCGACTGGCTGCAGGAAAACTACCGAAATTAAGCAGCAGAAAATCAGTGTCAAAATCGGAGTGAAAAATGTGTCGAATATATTAGGCATCCATGTTCTAATCCATCTTTCCGTCAGTGCGATAAATATACCCATAAATAAAGCGGTCAGTAAGCCACCGACACCCGTAACATAAGGTTTATTTGTGAAAGGCATAGAAATTGCAAGCGAAGCTAAAGGAAATGTTGGTAAACCTAGACTTAAACAGAAGATACCGCCAATACCACCAAGGATCGGACTACCTTTAAATTCTTTGGCGGCGTACATCCCTACAAATACTGGTAAAAAGGCAAACAGACCCCAGCCAATTGTTTTAATAGCCATGTACCACCAGTCATTAGCAAATGCACTGCCAGTTTGGTAGTCAATAACATTGGTAATACCATTTACCAGACCTGCGGCAATAATACCTGGTAAGAGCGGTACAAAGACATTAGCAATATGATGTAACCCTCTTTGGAGTGGTTTGTCATGCTTAGCCTTTTGGGCAGCTTTATTTTCCTGGGCTTGTTTTTTCACCTCTGCTAAATCACTGTTACCATCTTCAGTAGTGAGGTTGATATCAGCTAAATTAGCCATTATTTGAGCTACTTTCGTAACTTTTCCGGGTCCTAAAACAATTTGCAGCGTTTCTGATTGTACAACTCCTAAAACACCAGCGACTTTTTTCAAAGCATCAATATTAACTAGTGAATTATCTTTGATAGTTAAGCGCAACCTTGTCATACAAGAAACAATTTCACTTATATTTGATTTACCACCGACTAATTCTAATATTTCTTGTGCTAAATCTTGCTCAGATTTTTTTGTCATTTTGCTCACCTCACTAGTTCATTTCATCCAAAGCCCAATTATAGGCATTTGGCGCAGCTTTGGCCCAATAAGTCCAGTTGTGATTATCGCCACTGTCTTTGACATATTTAACGCTGATATTGTTACTTTGTAGTTTTTTCACAAAGCGGTTAACATCTTTTACCGGTACAGTAGTATCTGATGACGTGGTTTCGACAAAAAACTTGCTTTTGGCTGATTGATCACCAAGGTAATCTGTCGGGAATAAAGACTGGTAAACTTTATCCGACCAGCTCTTTTTTCCATCAGTAAACGCGTGCATGCTCATTTTAATAGGGTTAGTGTTAGGCAGGTTATACCACACTGAAGGTGAAATCAAAACTGCCTTACCAAACAAGTTAGGATATTTCAGGACAAATCTGGCTGCTCCATAGCCGCCCATTGAAATCCCACCAATTGCCGTGTGATCAGGATCTGTTTTAGTTTTATAAAGTTTATTAATTGTCGGGACCATGTCGTGAACGATGGCATCTTCCATTGGCAAACCGTCTTTTTGATTAACATAAAAACTGTTAAACCCATCTACAAAAACCACTATCATTTTCTTGTTCTTGCGGTGGACTAAACCATCCAAGATCTGTTGAGAATTAAACCTTTCAAGTAAGTTCCTGTGATTGCCGTTTACACCGTGCAGCATGTATAAAACAGGATATCTTTTATTGCCACTAGGATCATAACCCGCTGGCAGATAGACATCATAATTCCAGTCCAAGTGCATTTTTTTGGAATACATCGTTGTAGTAACTACTTGACTCTGATTTGGCTTGACAGCAGGATTAGCTGCCTTCTTTTTACTGCCACAACCAGCTAAGAAGAAAACAATCGGAAGTAGCGTTAAAATGGCTAATCCGCATTTTTTAATTTTCATTTTCGACTCCTTTAATAAGATTACAGAAAAATAATTTAAGTGAATATTTTTATATCCTTCGACAAAATATTTACTCAAAACAGTGTCAACACAAAGTAAGTATAATATTAATTATACCAATTTTCAATATTATAAATATATTATCTAAATTTTAGGTAATTATTGCACTATACCAATTATATGATTAATATATTGCCTGCCCAAATATTTTAGCTGGAAAAATCTAGACATTCATGCTAGATGGCTTTTTAATTTATACACAAATACTCCTAGTCTTTTTTCAGCTCCACAAAATGAATTTTCTGACCTGCACCTATTTGATCTAAAAGCGGTAAGTCTTGAGGCACGACATGTCCTAAAACGTTAACTTTCTTATCTACTGGTAAATCACGCTTAGTTATTTGTAATTCACCCTGATAACGCAGGTATAATTTGTTATCACAGGTAATTGTTCCCTTAGGACGTGCACTTACTTTTGTCTCTGGTTCTGTGTTAAAAAGTTGGCGGCTACGCCCCTCCGTCAATCTAATCACATCTCGCGCCACATCTGGACGATTGCTCCATTCATAATTGAATAATTCAGGCAGGTTCCCATCAACGTGAAGTGTAATAGTCTGCTGTTTGATGTAATTTTTAAAACAGTCAATCATATTCGTTGTTAGAGAACCATCTCCAATAAAGACATGATCGCAACCAAGCTGTTTCAATTCCAATGCGGCAGCTAAAGGATTCTCACCCCTATGTTTTTCAAGAGTTGGCAGTCCAGCATGAATAGGTCCACGCAGAACATCATCGCCCGCAACAAACGCCATCGTTTCCAAATTCATTTGGTGTAACCAATTATTTTTTTGTTCCAACCAATTTGCATCTAAGCCAGTTTCTGGGCGCGGATAAAAGTTATGCCAAGCTTGTAAATTTTCGAAACTGGCGCCGTGTTCTCGTAAAGCTGTGATGTCATCTTCATTTATAGTGCTGGCATTCAGAGCAATGGGCATTTTCTGCGAAAGTTTAGCTATAGTAGCTGACGTCACACCATCATCTATTCTTAGTCCAGTTAACCCCAGACTTTCAATCTGCTTTTCGTTATCTAATGCAATACCTAATTGCTCTAATCCCTCCTCTGAAACGTCGGCAATTATATCTGTTTCTAAATTCTGACACCACTTCGTTAACTCAGCTAATCTTTTCAAAACAACTTTTTGATCATCTTCTGGTATATGCAATGAAGTAAAGACAGTGGTTAAACCAGCATTACGCATTGCCAGCAAATAATTATAATCTGCAGCCGTTAAGTCGCGGTTGAGATATATTGAAAAACCTAGCATGTGTTTCTATTTCTCCCTTTTTATGAAATCACTTACATTAATTATTATACTATTTTATTTACGGTAAAAAATGAGCAAATAAAAAACCGTGAACAATTTGTTCGCGGTTTTTAAAACAAAACTACGTATTAACTTTCTTGCAAAAGGAATGTACTCCACGGCTCAATTTTCTGCAATAAGTCTAAATCATCTGCACATAAACGTCCAACCAAGTTACGTCTACCATCATTTGGAAAAGGTGTTAAGACAATCTGCAATTCACCTTTATAACGAGGATACTGGTCATTAACAACTACAATATCTCCGCGTTCAAAAGTTGGTTTATTATTATTGTGAGCTGGAATATCTTCTTTTGCATAAATAACACGTGGCTGAGTATCACGTAGTAAGAATTCTGAAGCATCGCCACGGTATAAATGTGGTTCTTTTAAGCAAATAGTTCTTTCAATTGGCTTAGTTCCCTCATCAAATTCCATTGTCAAAGTGGCAAAAGGACTCTTAAAAGCCTTAGCTGCAGCAGCTAATTCATCTTCACTAGCAAAAGCGTTACCAATAATTATATCATCAATCTTTTTGCTCAAACGTAAATGAGTAACTTGACTAAAAATATTGCGTTGGCGATCGCTTTCCATAGTCGGAAGCCCTTCATGAACAGGCCACGGACCAAATTTCGCATTCTTTGATGAAATAAATGCAGCTGTATGCAATCCATAATCACGATATTTCTGCGAATACTCATTAAAAAATTTTTCACTTAATCCAGTATACTCCTGAGGATAAAAGTTATGACAACCGATCAAATTATCAACTTCAGGATCATAAGCCATAATACTGTCAAGATAATTTGTACCCCGACTCATATTTAATTCAATCTTGAGTCCATAAGGATTATGAGTCATCGCAGCTTCTTCCATGCCGCTGAAGCCTTCATCTAACCTTAAGCCCCAAACACCTAAGTCCTTGAAAAAGACCAGATCGTTATAGTCAATTTTTAATGCTTTAAATAAAACAGGGTTAATATCTACTACAGTTTTAAAGCCTAGTTCATTAGCATAAGCTACATCTTTCTTTAACTTTGCGAGGATATCTTCTCCACTCGCACTTTTTAACTGCAAAAGTGATGTAAATATTCTGCTATAGCCATAATGATGGGCTAAATCCATATATTCTTTATCCTGTTCAAATGTACTTTGCTCAGGATAAAGTGAAATACCTAATTGCTTCATTTAAAACTCCTTAAAAGATTATTCAGCTGCAGGTTTAACATTGTTAGCGGCTTTAACAAATGGTACATAGATTAAGAAACCTATAACCATATTTACAGCCTGTAAAATGATTGAACGCCAATCCAATGTGCCGATAAACGCATTTAGAAATGGTGGCATACACCATGGCACATTAGCCTTGATTGGTGCTACCCAACCAAGATTTAGTGCCGCGTATGAAGTTGAAACCATTACAATCGGAGCTAGAATGAATGGAATAAAGTAAATCGGGTCCAAAACAATTGGCATACCAAACATTACTGGTTCGTTAATATTAAATAATCCTGGAACCAATGAAACTTTAGCAACTGCACGTTGATCTTCACGCTTAGAAAATGCCAGAATAGCCAAAATTAGAAGCAGAGTTGAACCTGCACCACCGATCCAGACATAAAAGTCAAAGTCAGTTCTAGTCCAAACGTAAGGTAGCGGTTTACCATTTTGACCAGCATTAATATTTGCAATCTGTGCTGTCATCCAAATAGTTTCGGTAATCGGCATAAGTACATTCGTACCGTGAATACCAAAGAACCAAAATACTTGGACCAAAATAGTGATAAGAAGCACACTACCATATCCTTGACCAATCTTAAGCAAAGGATCCTGAATAGTCTTAGAAATAAAGTCAATCACCGTTGTTTGGTTGAGACTAAATAGGTAATCAATTACGCCAACAGCATACAAACCTACTGTTGCAGGAATAATGCCAGTAAAGGCATTAGAAACTGCAGGTGGGACACTATCAGGCATTTTAATAGTTATATGTTTCTTAACCAAGTAAATATATATTGTAACTGAAATAGCACCCATAATCATGACGGTAAAGAACCCGGCAGATCCAAAGTATTTATTAAAGTTAAAATAACCCCAAGCACTAACATTTTTACCAGTTACTGCAGTACCAGCGTCAGTTAAAGTTTTAATATCACCCTTAGTTAAGGCATTCTTCAAATCAACAGTGAAGTTTTGTGGTAATCCCATAATGAAAGTACCCAAACTGACTAGACCACCAGCGATTGGTTCAACTTTGTATTGCACACATAATTGATAACCAAATGTGAACGAGAATAATAGACCCAAAATGGCCATAGTACCCGTCCAAACTAGTGAGTTGAGGCTAATCAGCCACTGCATTGAATTGACAAAGCCAATCCAACCAAAATTAGTTGGAATGTCCCTGACTAAAGCATTAAGAACGGTAGCGAAAGAACCGGCTAATGTTAATGGCATAATTGCAATGAAAGCATCACGTAACGCCACGAGCCAGCGAATCGATCCAATCTTAGCGGCAATCGGAACGACATGCTTATTTAACCAGTTAATCAAAGCATTCATAATTATTTCCTCCTACTAAATTTTTACTCCACTTGTATTATACCACATTGTTTGGAAACGCTTTACTTTTTTCGCTAAAATTGTTGCGGCAGTAGGTTTTTCGGCTTTGGTATACACCAAAATATATAGTACATATAGAGTATATTTTGATACAATATAAAAGTGGTATATACCATAATTTTTTTGTATTTTTCTTTTAATAGATATACAAATTAAAATATAAACATAGTTAAACACACCAAGTGCAATTGAATATTAAATATTTCAAATAAAAAACGGCATCATCATGATGTCGTTTTTTTTAATTTGTTAAAAACTATTTATTAGTTGCAGCGTAGTCTGCAATATTTAAAATTTGCTGGAAACCATTAGCACTCGTAACAGTTAGCATTGAATTATTATTAATAAACTGCACTGCACTCTTGTCTACACCATTCACGCTAGCTACCAAGTTAACAATTTCTTCGGACTCTGCAAAAGACAAATTCTTCAAGTCATTGACAATAACTTTTTTACCGTTTAAAGCAGCTTTCGCAGCAGTAATTTGATTTACAGAATCGGTAATATGAGCAACAGTAGAGATTGCACTGTTAACCTGATTACCCGTTGCAATTGCACTATCATAAGCATCACGAGCTGATTTAGCAGAAAGCTTATAGGTATCACTTGCTTTTACTGCAGCATCCTGACTTAGTAAATCACTAAGTGCCTTTTTATCTGTGGCTGTGGCAGTGACAGTTTCACTCTTAGCAGTTTCTGGTGTGTTAACTGGGGTTAACTTGGCACCACTTACTAAGCTAATATCTTCTTCTTTAAGATACCCATTCTTATCGCTTTGGAGTTTATAGAATAATTCTGCCTTATTGTCAGCACTTATCCAAATATAACGAAGTTCAGTTACTCGTGCTCTATGTCCTTTAGCAAAAGTTTTGGTAGGTTGAACTACACCCTTGTTGTTATAAACATTTGTATTCCGTGCCAAAGTGACAGTAGTTACATCAGTATCATCTTCCGGCTTGGAATTTGAAGGCTTTAATTGCTTACCATTAACAATTCCTACATTATTCTTCTTTACCCATTGGTCAGCACCCGGATAATTTGTGTCATTTAGGTGATAATACAATTTCTTGCCAATGTATTTCAGTTCATCAACTGTAACCTTTTGTCCTGTTCTGATTAAGACTTTAGTAGACTTACCATTACCATCATATATGTAAGCATTGTGGCTCAAGGTAATTACAGTTGGATCATTTTGGTTGTCACTCGGGGCATTATCATTTTTACCGGGCTTTTTATTAACAGGTTTTAATTTTGCACCAGTTGTTTTACCCACATTGGCTGCCTTAATAAACTGATTATTTTGACCATTTATTCTGTAGAAAAGCTTTTTACCAATGTAAATTAACTGATCAACAGTAACTGTTTGCCCTTTTTTAATCTTCTTCTTTTCTGTCTTACCCTTAGCGTCATAAATATAGGCATTGTGCTTAATCTTAGCTTTTGCTGTAGGTGCTGATTTAGTAACTTTTTTACCATTAACATAACCTACATTAGCTGCTTTAACGTAGGCATTGCCACCTATATCATAGTAATCTTTATTATTGATCGTAACTTTGGTATTAAAGTTTAGGGTAATTCCCTTGCCAATTTTGGTTCTTTTGGCACTACCCATATAAGTTTTTAACCTCTTACCATTTTTATCATAAACATAAGCATTATGATTTAACTTGATTGTATTTTGTTTGACATTGTTTTTCTTTGCTGCAGGCTTATCAGCAGCTTGCACTACGGCAACTTGACTGCCGCTTAATACTGGGCTGATACCAATTAACGCAGCAGCCGATACCATCATAAATTTATGACTAAATTTCATTTACTCTCTACCTCGTTATTATATTAAAAATCTATCAACATTGTTTATTGTATACTAAAAAATCGTTCGCAAGTCGTCAGTAAAGAATTGCTTACCTTTTCTTAATACAATTGCACAAATGTAAAAATACGGTAAAACTAATCTTTTTCAAGCAAGTTAAAACGCGAATTACTGATAGCTTAATTATTTAGCTGCTTCTTTACGGAGTTTATTTTCACTAATCGCGGTGTAAAACAGAAAGATTAAAGCAGCAAATGAAGCAACATATAAGACCGAGTTGCTGGCAATCCAGCCAAACTTATCAACTAGAATACCGATTAAAGCTGTTGCCAAAGTTTCACCAAAAATATACTGAAAGAAGCCCATGAAACCAGTCGAAGCACCTACAGCATATTTGGGAACAACCTCATTAATCATTAGACCTACAAGAGTTAATGGAGCGTATATTAAATTACCCATAATAATCAGCGCAATAATAATTAAAGTATGATTATTACTGAAAAAGTAAAACGTTAAACAAATTAGCGTCCCAATCACGCATGCAATTGAAACTAGTGCGCGGCGTCCTTTGAGAGCGTCCGAAATAGCACCAATAATGATTACTCCGGGAACTGATGCCAATTCAAAAATACCAATAACCCACTTGGCAGCCGCAGGATCAAACCCCTTATTTTGAACTAAATATGACGGAATCCAGCTTTGAATACCATAACGAACAAGGTAAAGCGACATTGACGTCAGGGTAACGGCCCAAACCAACTTATTTTGTAGTATGTATTTAACAAAAATTTGACCAACACTTAAATCCGTTTGATCGGCAGTAGAAACCTGACCATTGTCCAAAATGACTTTATCACCTGTATAAGTAGAAATATCCGGTAAGCCTACAACTCTAGGCCTATCAGCTCCTAAAACCAAAATTAGGATACAAATTAGAAATGAAATTGCAGATGACGTATAAAAGACTGCGGGTATTGAGCCTGAAAACAGGAAAACAGCCAATTGAACAATCGCAACACAAATAAATGATCCGGCATTATGAGCGGAAGACCAAATGGAATACATTGTTCCTCTCATTCTAGGACCCCACCACAACTGAATCATTTTTTGACATGCGGCAGCACCCATTCCTTGTGTAACAGCCATTAAGAACATTAACAGCATCATTAAATACAGGTTACGTGTTGAACCTAAAAAGATATTTAATATTGCTGATAACAAAAGTCCCACCATTAAGTAACGGTTAGAATCACATTTATCCGCTAAAACGCCCATAAAAAGCTTTGCGACTCCATAGCCAATACCAAAACAAGATAAAATCAAACCAATATTAGCAGTAGTAAAATGATATTCTTTCATAATATCATTCTGCTCAGTTGTAAAAACCAAGCGAATAATGTAATAACCAATGTAACCTATACATGTTGCTAGCAAAACCCCGAATTGTCTCCACCTGTAGGTACTGGCAATTTTAGCTTGAGGAACCAACCTATCTGAGTCAGGTTGTTTCATAATCCATTTAAACATGATGTAACCTCCTTCTATTAAATTTATGATAGCACTTTCTTGTATTTTACAATAGTGTTGCAATGTCAGACTCCTAACAAATCTGCTATTTTTGTTAATCATTTTGTTTAAAACAAATGCTAAATGAAATTTTTATTAAATTTATTTGGTTTTAGTTATAAAAATTTTGTTATCTAAATTATAAGAAGCATTGTATTTTTAAGTCCTGTTATGTATAAACTAATGATATTATAATCGCAATAATTGACATTTATATAGGCATCTACTAAATTGATAATTGTATAGTAGTTGAAAATAAGAAAGGACATTTGTATGTTAGGAAAGAATAATAACAATGAACGGGTGAAAAAAATGGCAATGCAAGCTAAGCAAGACCATTTCTCAATTCGTAAATTGAGTATTGGCGCTGCCTCAGTATTGCTTGGCTTTACTTACCTAGGACTTAGCAGTAAAACAGTTAGTGCCGATACTGTTATTCCACCCCAACAAATAAGCAAAAAGTCAAAAGTAACAGCAAAAATTGACGCTCAGGCAACTCTCACTCCTACCCCTAGGGATGATGCTGCTCAAAATTCAGCTACTGCTACTAATAATATGACTAAAACCACTAAGCCAGAAAGCGAACCCAATTTAGGAACGTTTTCTGGCTTAAGTTCTTTTTTAAGGGAAAATAGCAGCAACAATGAGCAAAGTAACACAGAGGTTAAAACGGACGGCGAAGACACCAATGCGATTAAAGGTGACAACCAGAATTCCGTCACTGGCAATGTGCAAAACGATAATGAGCAGAGCGACCAAGATAAAACGGCTGATCCTACCGCAGTTGATACTGCAGATAGGGATCAAACCGAGCAAAAGCAAGACAGTTTAACTTCTAAAATCACCAATAGAGATTTAAGAGATGTTGGCGAAAAAAGAAGCGTAGGTAACTGGAAGGACTTTATTAGTGCTCTAACAGACAGTAGTGTAAGCGAGATCGATATCACCAATAATATTAGTGCTGACAAAGACAAACGCCACTCCTATTTTCAAGGCAGAAAATTATTAATTAAGTCTGCTGGTAATGCGAAGTACACTCTTGACTTCAAGGGTATCGATCCCGCTCTTGCCAGTAATTCTTCTTTAGATATGACTTACGAAAACCTGATACTGAAGAGTACTAACTATTATGGTGTCATTAATACCTCTAATATGAATAGAGACCAAAAAGCTAGAGTTACTTTTAAAAATATTGTCTTTTATGGTTCACAGTTAGTCTTTACCAGAAATAATACCGATATTATTTTTGAAGGACAAATTCACGCGGAAACTGTCAAAATTCCAAGTAGTGTCGGTTGGTTATTTGATGGTAGCAATCAGCAACTTTTAGAATTTACCAATAGCAATAATAGCATTACTTTTAAAGCGGGTTGCCACTTTGACGGTTCAACATTTGGCGGTACCTTGATTGAAATGAGAGGAGTAGGCAACTCCTTAAATGTTGAAGAAGGAGCAGTTGTTAACTTAACCCCACTTAAAACGTACGACGGCACAAATGGTGCTAATAACAGTGAACACGGCAATCCAGTCAGTGCCATCTTTATTAGTGATGATGCACAAGTAACTGTTCATGGTCAAGTGAACATTAACATCGGACAAAGTGAAGGAATTAATTATGCGGGCAAACAAAATAACGGTCAAGCCAGAGCTATTTACCTAGATAATGCCAAATCAAAAGTTAATATTGGTAGAGGCGGCATTATTAACGTCAACACAAATGGTAATATTTCTACAAGAGATAAACAAAATTTGATTTATATTGGGGGTGACTTTGCCATTAACTCCGGCGGAGCTCTCAAGATTACTGGGCAAAACATGGGCAATTATACTGGTTCGCTAGTGCAAATTGATGGTACAGCCAATGTCCAAAACGGTGGTTTTGAAATTCAATTAGTTGGTAATGCCGGTACAGGTGCAATAAAGCTGGTTGATGTGGCAAACACCGGGCAATTGATTGTCAATAACCCAACATCTCTTGTTTTAGATGCTCATCTGAACAACAATGACCGCACCAGCATTATCGGTGATAATAAAATAACTGTCACAAATGTTCGCCAGTCCTTAAACCTTAGTGATCTTTTGAATGGATCAGTTGATAGCAACAACAATATAGTGCTACCGCCATTCCATGTCTTACAAGTAGAAAAAACCGCTAAAACTGTTGCAGTTAACAATTTGGAAGTATTAAACGGTCAAAGGATCTTCGACTTAGAAAAAGCCAAAAAAGATAGTCCACAGCTTAATGCTATTCTCAATAATGCGCCTAAAAACTTCCAGAAATTGCTGCAAAATTACAATCATCAAAGCTATGACCTGCTCTTTCGAGCCATCGTTGAAGCAGCTTTTTCCAGTAAAGATAACCCAGGCTACAATAACATCAGATTTACACCAGCCAATCAAAGCGGTTTCTTAGATATTGACCCAGAAGATGTAACAGTAACCAGTCAAGAAGATGGTTCAAAACTAGTCAAAGGTCATGTATTATACTATGATCCTGCAAAAGATGGTCCTGATAGTGATAACTTTTTTAAAAATATCTTACCTGGCGGTACTGAAGCCTATGTTTTAGCCAAGTTTAAAGATAGTGGTGTATACAAAAATGGTCAAGCTGTTATTGATTCCACAATAGCTAATCCATACGCTAAAACAGTTGATACTTATCGCGGTGAAGCAAATGATTTGGCATTTTTACCAACAAAATTTGCCGCTAAAGTAGCTCCAGATGGCACCTTTACCATTACTATTCCTGCTGAAATTACTACTAAAATGGCTAAAGACGCTACAATTCAACTAACTCCTCATGCGAATTTTATTGAATATAGTCCCTTAGATATTGCCAGTGGCGTTCGCCCTACTACAGTTAGTCTAGGGATTAAACCATTTAGTGAAATACAACAAGAAGCAGCTCAGGCAATTAAAGATGCTATTAGCACAGCTAAAGCCAATAAGCCAAATAACTTGACTGCAGATCAGGAAAAAGCATTCACTGACGCACTGAATGAAGCCGCTAAGTATGCTGCAAATAGTACAGACAGCAACTATGATTCCGGCAAATCAGTTTACGGAGTGCAACCTTCCAAGACTGCAATTAGCGAAGTAAATAATAGAAAAATGACCGTTTTAGACTTGGTAGAAAAGGCTGTACAAACGGCTAAAGGTCAAGCAGAGTATGAAAATGCCAAAAAGGATGCAAAAGATAAGTTAGATAGCCAGGCTAAAGAGCAAATTTCTAAGTTTCCTTCACAGTCAGAAAAAATAAATGCTGCAAAAGATAAGGCAATAAGCAATGTTGATGCTCCCGAAACAAACGCCACCAACCTCGATCAGGTGGTTAGTGACGGGATTGATGCCATCAACCAAATTGGTAAAGATTATCGTGAAAATGCCAGAACAGATATCAAACAAGCAATTTCAAACGTGGAAAATGCTATTGCTGAAGCTGCTAAAGATGACAACGTCCAATCGCCCGTTGACGAATTGATTACTGGCTTAAAAGATAGGCTAAAGCGACCAAAAGAAATCGTTGCTACCGAAGGTGATCTTGATCAAGACGATAATGAAAAAGTCATCGATAACCATCAAAAAGAAGCAACAGAAGCAATTCAAGGTATTCAGGATACTATTGCTGCCGTCAAAGCTTTAGAAGATGCTGCTAAAGAACAAATTACGCAACATGCAGATGATAAAGAAGACATTCAAGATGCCCTAAATCAGGCGATTAAAGATATTATTAGCAGCAATAATCCGAAAGAAGACGTTAATAAGGGTCTTGATCATATTAAGGGTACCCATACCGGTAAGCAAAAAGACCAGGCGGCAAAAGATATTAATGAAGCAGCTGCCCAAGCTAAAGAGCGGATTAAAAACTCTGGTTTATCTGAGGATGAACAAAAACAATATCTTGATGAAATAGACCAAGTGATTGTCGATACGACAACTACAACTGGTGATACCAGTAAATCTATTTACGGCACTGATGATGACGAAATTATCAATAAGAGAAAAGCTGCTGCTGAAAGTTTAATCAATAAAGCTGCTGCTAAATCAGAAATTGTTGGTTATACCAGAGGCTATGAAAATGTCCTCGGCAAAGTAGACAATGCCGAGACAGCTATGGCGGATGCATTAAGTGCAATTGATAAAATTGAAGATAATGCTGCCAGTAGCCAAAATATTACCCAAATACTAAAATCGACAAAGGATAATATTTTAAACGCTTTTAAAGAAGATGCTAAAGCACAAGTTAATGCAGATGCAGATACTGCTAAGACCAACTTAGGAGTAACTAAAGAAACTAATATTGATGACGCAGTCACCAATGCCGGTAACACGATTGACAGTCACAATTCTGCCACTGATATTAAACAAGACATTATTAACGGTAAAAAGAATGTTTTAGACGCTTATAAGACGGATGCTAAAGCGCAAGTTAAACAAGACGCAGATGAAGCAAAAAGTAATTTAGGGGTTGACCAAGAAACTAATATTGATAACGCGGTCACTAATGCTGCCAACACGATTGATAGCCATGATTCACTTACCGATATTAAACAAGACATCATTGATGGTAAAAAGAATGTTTTAGACGCCTATAAAACTGCTGCTAAAAACCAACTAGAAGCAATCAAAAAAGATGTTATAGCTAAAATTCAAAATAACCCTAACTTAACGGCTAAAAATAAAGATGAAGCTGTAAATAAAGCCAATGATTTGCTTACTGGAGATCAGGGATATTACGACCGCATTGATAACGGAGAAACTCCAGCAGACATTGACAAAGCTACCAAAGAAGGTACTGCTGCATTAAACGATTTGCTTAACGAACAGAACATCAAGGGCCAACGCAATCAAGCTATTACGGATATTCAAACTGCTAGAGACAAAGCAATTGCTGAAATTAAGGGCAATAAGAACCTGAGTGACGCGGATAGTACTAAGTATCAAAATCTAATTAACGCTGCAGCAGATAAAGGGATTGCCAATGTTTCTCAGGACGAAGATGAAAATGCAATTGAAACAGATCGAGACAATGCTATTAAAAATATTACAGACTATCAGAATAATGCCGCGAATGCTGCTACGAATAATTTAGATCAACAACGTCAAACTGCAATTACAGAAATTGAAAATGCAGCTCAAGCAGCTAAAGACAAAATTGATGGCTTTGCTGACTCCGATTTAAGCCCAGAAGATAAACAACATTTTAAAGAACTGATTGCTAAAGACTTAGCTAATGCCAAACCCGAAATTAATGCAGCTAAAGACACTGATGGTATTAATTCTGCCAAGCAAGCTGCTAAAGATAGTATCAACAAGGACTTGGCAGCTGCTCAATTGGCGGTCGCTAAATCTCAAGCAAATAGAGCTTTGCAAGCCGAGAGAGAAAAGGACTTAGCCACTATTAATCAGGCTTTTGAAGATAATAAAATCAATAGCGAGCAAAAAGACGCCTTAACAAGTAAGATTAATGGCTTCTACGAAACAGCAACTAACAAGGTTTATAGTGACTTTACCAATGATCAAGTAGTTAAAGATAGAGATGACGGCGTTGCTGCTATGGCTAGTGTTGCTGGCAGTATTGCAAGCGAAGAAGCAAAATTCTTAGAGCAACAAAAAGATGACGCATTAACTAACCAAGATACTGGACTAAACGTTTTAGCTGAAAAAATTCGTGCGGATATCGAACAAAATCCTAACCTTTCCGGTCAAGAAAAGAATAACTATTATGGAGAAATTGCTACAGCATTAACGACAGCAAAAACTAATATTCAAAATGCCACTACTAAAGAAGAAATTGCTGCAGCAGCTAATGCTAGTCGCGAGGCCTTAAATAAAATTCGCAATAAAGTAGCCCTACAGTCAACTAGAAATGCTGCCCTGAAAGAATTATTGAGTGTTTACAACGATGTAAACGATAAAATTTCAGGTTTACAAAATGTCAATAGTAGTACAAAAGACGGGCTAATTAAGCAGTTAAACGATGATTACAATGATGCAGTTAACAAAGTTAAGAATGCTCCTATTGATCAAGTTGATACTGAAAAGCAAACAGGCAACGATAACATGCGTAAGGTAATCCGGGATGCTCAAAGCCTTGATACCAATATTAATAACGCCAAGAACGAAATTGATAAAATTGCTACACAAGCAATTGACAACATTAATCAGTCTTCAATGTCTGATGCTGATAAGAGCATGACTATCTCAAAAATAAATGACGAACGGGATAAGGCTAAGCAAAATATAGAGTTGCAAAAGACTAATGATGCAGTTGATCAAGCTAAAAGCGACGGCAAAAATGCTATTGACCAAGTAGTAGCAGATGCTACTGCTGCGGATTTGGCAGAGGCCAAAAATAACAGCAAAAAAACTATAGAAGACGCAGCTCGTGAAGCAATTAATAGGTTGAATTCCTCCTATAATTCGCTGAGCGAAGAAGAACAGGCTGACGCTAAACCCCGATATGATCAGGCAATCACAGCTATTAATCAGGCTGCTGCTGATGCCATCAGCAAATTACAAAACGTCAAAAGCAAAAATGACGTCAATAAAATAACTACCGATACTATTACTGCCATTAATAAAGCTGAAGCAAGTGGCAACTTGGCAATTACCAAAGCGCAAGCTAGAAAAGCTATTAAAGATGCCGCAAACGAAGTCAAGAATAGCCTGAAAGATAAGGCAGATCAAGATAGCGTTGATTCAATTATTGATACTGCTAATTCAGCCATTGATGCGGCCGAAGAAAGTAATTCAGTCTTGGACATTAAAGATACTGCTATTAAGCAAATAAAAGCTATTAAGTCTACTGCAGATGATAAATATGCTCAGGAAATTAAACAGGCTAAAGCCGCTGCCATTAAAAAGCTTACTGAAGAACTCAACGGTCAAACTAATAATCCTGATGTCCTGGGAATCTTATCTCAAATTGACCAAATTGCAGGTTTAAGCGACGAAGAAAAGGACAAATATAAGAGTCAGGCAACGGATGCTAAAAATTTAGCTGTTAACCAAGTTAATGGTCAACAAACTGAAACCGATATAGATTCTGCTAAGAATACTGGAATTATTAACATTGATAAAGCTTTAAGTGCTGCCCAATTACAAGCTGCTAAGAATAATGCCAATAAATATTTAGAAGATATTGCCGAAACAGCTAAGAATGATATCAATAGTATTGACCAGTCAGCCTTAAGTGATGATGAAAAAGCCAAATTGATTGAACAAATCAATTCAAATAAAGAAACGGCTATCCAAAATATTAATCAAGCGCAAACTCCGGCTGAAGTTGAAAAAGCTAAAGCAGCAGGCGAAGGTGCAATTAATGGTATGGTGCAAAATGCCAAGAATAATGCTGCTTTACTGGAAGAACAAAATGTCGCATACAATAAACTAGTTGAACAAGCGCAGAAATTAAACCAACGATTAAACGATGACTTGTTGCAAAATAAACTTGATCAAAGTCAGGTTGACGAATTAAGCAATGCTATTAGCGCAGCTTTAAGCACTGCTAAAACCAAGATTTCTGCTGCAACTGCTCAAGATAAAATCAATGATGCCAGAAGTAAAAGTGAGACTACTCTTAACAACATTGGCAGTGATATTGATAAAGAAGAAGCCTTAACTAAAGCTCTAAACGATCTACAAACTGCTGCCACTAGCGCTAAAGCTAAAGCTGATAAAACTGAAGACAGAGCTGTCGCTGACAAAATGAAAGCCCAAATAGACCAAGAGCAAAAGAAAGCTGCTGCTAATATTATTGCCGCTAGAAATAATAAGCAAAACACTATTACG
The DNA here is from genome assembly GCF_000761135.1 of Lactobacillus sp. wkB8. Lineage (NCBI taxonomy): Bacteria > Bacillati > Bacillota > Bacilli > Lactobacillales > Lactobacillaceae > Lactobacillus > Lactobacillus sp. wkB8. The sequence goes on from NZ_CP009531.1 coordinate 1,549,550, forward strand.
CAAATTCAAACAGCTGCAAGTGAAGGCATTACCACAATTAGCAAATTAGGTGATGACTTTGATAATAAAAATCAAATAGTTAAGAGCCTGAAAGAATATGCTGCAAGTGCCAAAACTGATGTTGATGGTTTAGACTTAGCCGGTAATGATGTCGCTAGCGGATATAATGATATTGAAAGAGTTTTAAATAACTTTATTAGTTTAATTTATGCCGGTACAAGTGATAAGCTGTCGCAGTTAGAACAAGATGCCAAAACAAATATTGATCAGGCCAAGTTGCCTAGTCAACTGACTGCGGAAAAAAATAATCTGATTAACAAGTTTAAGGAATACCTTAAAAATAAAGGGGAAATTGCCAGTGTGGCAACTAATCTAGAGCAAGAGCAAATTGAAGAACTGCAAAAGCAACTTGATGAAGCCGTCAATAGAACCATAGATAAGATTGCGGGTGTTAAACTTGAGAATACTTACGAAAATGCACTAGCACAAGCTCAAAATGCCCAACAAGGTAAAGCTCAACAGGATGAAATTCCTAATTTCGGTAAAAAAGAAATTGACCGTATTTTCCAAGTTGCGCAAGAAAAAGCCGAAATAGTCAAAGCTAAACAAGAAGCAATCTCTCAGGTCGAACAAGCTCAAAAAGAAGCAAATGATGCAATAGAAAAATCAGGTTTGTCACCAGAGGATCAGCAAAAGCAGAAAGACCAAATAAAAACTATTGTTGAGCAAGCAAAAACTGACATTAATTCTGTTCAACAATCTGAAACAGAGGCTAAGGACCAAATAAATGGCAAACGAGATCAAGCAGTTGACAAGTTCAATGCTATTAAAGATCAAGCTGCCCTAGCTGGTCAAAAGACAAAAGCTGAAGATATTCTAAAGGATAAACAGACTAAGGCCCATAATATAATTGATCAATCTCAGTTAACTGCTGAGCAGAAGAAGGCAGCTAAAGCTGCAATTGATGAAGCTTATCAACAGAGTTTCCAGAATATAGAAAAGGCTACAGCAATTAGCGACATCCCAGATGAAGCAAACATTGGTCAAAATATTGATCGTTTGTTAACAAAACCTGAAACTGGCACGGAACCAGAATGGTTTAATGATGAACAAAAAAATGCTCTTGCAGGTGCTGATGGAGTAATTGGCATTAACGACGCCTACACTACACTAAAAGACAGATTAAAAGAAAAACTGGCTCAAGAAGTGCTAGATCGTATTGATGAACAAATAAAAGCTATTGACGAAGCTAAAAATATCCAGACTGCCAGTGCCGCTTATGATGAGGCAATGACTATCATCAACAAGGAAAATGCTAAAGCTGACATTGACGAAGAAGCTGATAAGGTTACTAAAGAAATTGACGGTAATGATAAATTATCAACTGAATCAAAAGACAGGCTAAAAGAGCAAATTAAAGATGATAGCCAAAAGGCCAAGGACAAAATTGATGCAGTTACTGCTCCTAAAGGTGATACATCAGGCAAAAAGGACCAGATTGATAAAATCACCGAAACCGCCAAAGATGATATTAACAGTGCCGGTAATGCTGCCAAAAATGAATCCATTAGTTTACTTAAAGTAGAGGCAAATAACGATTTGGCTGATAAACACCAAAAAGCAGTTGCTGAACTAAAAGACAAGTTTGGTGAAAATGCCGATACCACCAGCGTTGATCAAGCATACCAGGAGCATTCACGTGTCAATGGAGATTCACCTGCAGATATTGCAGCTGATAAGATTGCAGCTGAAAAAGAAATAGCTAAAGGTTCAGTAATTGACACTGCTACTAACGCTAAAAAGCAAGTTGATAAATTAAAACATCAGGATGGTAACGATTATACTGATACTGAAAAACAGGCAATAAAAGACCGCATTGACCAAGAAGCAGCTAAAGCCAACTCGGATCAAACGGGTACTATTGCTCAAGCTCAGGATTCTACTGGAATAGAAACTGCCAGAAAGGATGCAGTTGACAAGATAAGCAGTATTATTGTAAGTGATAGTAAAGAACTTGAAGATGTTTTAAACAACAATAGCAAAGTGCAAGAAGAAAGACTGAAAGCCGCCTATGATTCCGCTGTTAAGGGTCTTACAGACAGGTTTAAGGATAAAGCCAACACCACTAGTGTTGATCAAGCATACGAAAATGCTAAAGATGCGCTCAATGATCCTGCCAACGCGGATAAACTCGCTGCAACAGAATTAGCTGGTGAAAAGGCAATTGCTGCTGGGGCCCTTGCGGAGGCACAAAAAGCAGCTACAAGTGAAATTCAGACCACTGGCAAATACACTGAGCAAGAAAAGAAAGCTATTATTAACCAAATTAATACTGATCTGAATACTGCAAATAATGCGCTTAATCAGCCTGAGGTTAATGACAGTCAGACAATTACTAAACTGCGTGATGATGCTATTAACCAAATTTATCTTGATGCTACAGATTCTGCTACCATTGACCATATTCTTCATGATAATAGTCAGCACGAAAATAATCATAGCTCTACTACTCAATCTGTCCCTGCCCCAGTTGACAATAAACCTGTTGATAATACTGGCAAGGAAGAAAAAGAAAAACCAGAACTTGATTTAAGCCATAGCGAAGAATTGGCTTTAATGCACAATGCCTACCTATATGACGAAAAAGGTCAACGAGCCAATAAGGTTGTCCTTGGTGCCGGTTCAATCATTACTTCGTATGGTATAAAAGAAATTAACGGGAAACACTATTACATTCTGGTTGATCGAGGCAATAGGAACCAAGTCTACTATGTTGCTATTGGCAATGTAGTTTCAACCAGTCGAAAATTAAAACATAATGCTTATGTTTACAATAAACATGGCAAACGAATTAAGAAAGCGGGTGTATTAAGAAAAGGCAATAATATTAATACGTATGGCAGCGCAGTAACCATTCGAGGCAAGAAGTACTTCATTATTGCTCAAAACCGTTTTGTTAAGGCTGCAAATATTGTGATTCAAAAAACTGCAGTTACAGCTATTACAGCAGCTCTGGTCAATGAACCTGTGACTGAAAAGCAGCAACCGGTGGTCGAAAAGACTATTATGCATAATTCATATCTGTATGATCAAAACGGCAAACGTGCTAATAAACTGATTATTCTTGCAGGCTCAACTGTTAATACGGTTAATTTCCAAATGATTAATAATAAAGGCTACTACATGTTAGACGATGACTTATTCATTGCCGCTGCAAATATTGACGCTAAGAAACTTAAGCTGAAGCATAATGCTTACATTTACAGTCAACACGGTATTCGGATAAGTAAAAAAGTTTTGCATAAACATAAAGTTGTCAAAACATACGGCAGCGCAGTCAGAATCAACAATAAGAAATATTATATTATTGCTAAAAACAAATATGTTGAGCAAGCTAACTTTAAATAGTTAACTTAGTTTAAATAAAATAGCCCTTGAGTTATTGAAACTCTAGGGCTATTTATTTTCTTAACAAAATTAAAAAGAGTTGGCAGATTTCATTAGCGTGATTAATTTTTCAGATTAACACATTTATTCCAACTCTTTTTATTTAAAATTATAGCTAACCTATTTCCATTCAGGATCGTTTGCAAGCGGCAATTTATGCCAGTAATCTGGTTTATTTACCTGCCGGCCACGTGCAATTGCCATATCATATTTAGCTACGTTTTTAGTAATCGTTGAATCCGCGGCAACAAAAGCATGATCAGCGATATTAACCGGAGCAACCAAAGTAGCACCCGAACCAATAAAGGCGCGATCACCTACAGTGGTGTGTTCTTTTTTAACGCCATCATAATTAGCAAAAATAGTGCCGCAACCAACATTAACGTCACGACCTAAAGTTGCATCCCCAACATAAGTTAAATGGCCAACTTTAGAATTCTCACCAATTTCAGCATTTTTAATTTCTACAAAATTGCCGATATGTACGCCCTTGCGAATAATTGCTTTAGGCCTCAAATGGGAATTTGGACCAATATCGGAAAAATCAGCCATTTCTGCTTCTTCAATAGTAGATGAGGTGACAGTAACATGATTGCCTATTTTCGAATCAACTATGCGTGAGCCGGAAGCGATTATAGATCCTGAACCAATCTCTGTATTGCCCTTAATAACCACATTTCCTTCAATTTGAGTATCACAACCAATTTTAACATCTGCATCAATATAAGCTGTGGCAGGATCAATAAAGGTAACTCCATTTGCCATGTGCTTTTCGTTAATTCGTTTTTGCATCAGCTGATTAGCTTGAGCTAAAGCAGAGCGATCATTGACACCAATGCTCTCGGTATAGTCACGCATTTTGTAAGCACCAATTCTTTGTCCTTGGCGGCGTAAAATTTCCAAAACATCAGTTAAATAATATTCACCTTGGGCATTATGGTTATTGACCTGTTTTAGGGCTTTGAAAAGCTGTTTATTGTCAAAGCAAAAAACACCAGTATTAATTTCGTTGATTTTTAATTCATCGAATGTCCCGTCTTTTTGCTCTACAATTCTTAAGACATTATCCTGTTCATCCCGGATAATACGGCCATAGCCATAAGGATCAGGAGCCTGAGCAGTTAATACTGTAGCTGCATTGCCCTTACTTTGGTGATAGTCAAATAATTTTTGAAAAGTTTGGCTTGTAAATAATGGCGTATCACCAGTTATTACTAATGTCGCACCATCTTGATCTGCCAGTTTATCTGCAGCGGTTAAGACAGCATCTCCTGTTCCTAACTGTTTTTTTTGCAAAGCAAATTCAGACTTGCCCGCAAGAACTTTTTTTACTTCTTCTGCACCATTACCAACAATTGTAACTATTTTATCCGGTTTAATTGCCTTAGCTGCATCTACCACATATTCGACCATAGCCTTGCCGCACACTTGGTGTAAAACCTTATATAGTTTTGACTTCATGCGTGTTCCCTTGCCAGCCGCCAGAACAACTACGAATTTTTTCATTAACTTCAGCCTCTTTTATATTCTTGAATAATAATTATCATTTAGTATATCATTTCTTAAACTAAAAGCGGTCAAAATCCGTGTGTGCAACTAATGAACCAGGTTCTGCCATAATAACTTTTTTCTTGTCATCTACTCGTTTAATTTTAACTAAAGAAAGGTGCCCTTCAATTAATTTAACATCATCAAAATCTGCTTCGCATAATACACAAACTCCAGCAATGTTACTATTGAATTCTTTGACTAATTGTTGCATACCAGTCAAGGTACCACCTGCCATCATAAAGTCATCTACTAGCAGAACATTGGAATTTTCTTTTAATACCCTAGTCGGTAATTCCATTTTGGAAACACGATCAAGCGAAGAAGAAATATAATTTACAGATACGGTTGCCCCCTCAGTCACTTTTGAACGCTTGCGCGCAATTATAAAAGGAACATTTAAGTAACGTGCAACTGCTTGAGCTAGTGCAATTCCTTTAGTTTCGATAGTCATCACAATATCAATATTTGAATAAGCATAACGTGTTGCAATTAATTTGCCAATCTTATCCAAGTCTTCCGGATTACCTAAAATATCTGAAAGGTAAACGAACCCTCCAGCCAAAATACGATCTGGGTCTTCAATCCGTGTTGCCAATTCATTTAGATAGTTTTGAGCGTGCTTTTTACCCCAAAAAGGAATATAACGCACACCTCCAGCCGCTCCTGCTACAGTTTCTAATATGCCATCTTGATTATTTGCTAATGTATGTTTTAAAATTGCAAGATCCTCTGAAATTGATGATTTTGCTGCACCATACCTTTTTGCAAAAAATGGCAGCGGAATTAAGTCATGTGGTCGTTCCATTAAATATTTAGTCATATCTACTAATCTCTCTGAACGTTTCATAGAATCTCCTTTCTATTGTTTGTCTTTTGCCAGTTACTACTATACACTCAACCGCAAAAAAAGGCACTAACATTTTACCAAATGTTAATGCCAAAAGATATAAATTTTAGACGGTCAGCTTTTTAGCTGATTAATCGAACTTTAAAGTAATGTTTTTGGTTAACAAATCCGTGTAACTGTATGAAACATGTTTAAAATTATTTGAATCTTGATCTAGGTCAACCACAAAAACTGCGGGAAAAGTCTCCTTTAAAACTCCTCGTCTTTTGGTAACCTTCTTACGTCCTGCTCTTGCAACTACAGTTAACGAATCACCTAAATGTGAATCCAGCTTACTCTTAATGGTCATAATAGATGTTGGCAATGAAAACAACTCCTTTGAGTTGTATTTTACCACTTTATTATTATTTTTTCAATTCTTTTTAAAAACAACCCCAGAATATTTTCGTCATTTTTTAACCGGCACATTGCGGGCAATTTCCACAAACTGCTTCAGTGTCAACTGTTCTGGTCGAACCCGCTCATCAACTCCTAAAGAGCTAATTAGGCGCAACCGTTTTGTACTGTCAGGCAGAAGTGTTTTTAAATTATTATTTAATGTCTTGCGTCTTTGTGCAAAACACATTTTAACCACCCAGTTAAAATGTGCGGGATTATCAATTTTTATTTTACTTTCTTCTGGCAGAGGCTTTAATACCACTACACTTGAATCAACCTTAGGTCTAGGAATAAAGGAGCTGCTTTTAACCGTCAAAAATGACTTTACGCTCATTTCCGCTTGAACCGCAATTGTCAACGGACCATAGTCTTTTGTTCCAGCATGTGCGCTCAAGCGTTCTGCTACTTCTTTTTGCATCATTAAAGTTAAGTTTGAAAATTGCAACGAAGAATTATTAAGGAAGAAAATGATGGGTGTCGTAATGTAATACGGTAAATTTGCGACTACTTTAATAGGCTTAGCAAGGTCAAAAAATCCCGCTAAATCTTCTGTAAAGTCAGCTTTTAAAATGTCTTTCATTTTTAATTTAAAAAGCTGGTCAAGAGGCTGCCCGTTGACTTTAGCGGGTAATTCGTTATGCAAAATCTCTTTTAGATTCTCATCCACTTCATAGGCAAAAACTTTGGCCCCTGCAATTAGTAGTTGCTCAGTTAAAGAACCAATTCCTGGTCCTATTTCAATTACCTGATCACCAGGTTGAATTGCTGCTGCTTTTACTATGCCTTGCAGTGCAGCCAAATCTACTAAAAAATTTTGACCCAAATTCTTTTTAGCACGCATGAAATAGCGGTTAATAATTGCCTGCGTTCTAATTGGAGAGCCAATAGGAATTTCATTGCTCATTTTTAGCCTCCTCAACTGCTTGTTCTAATGTAGAAAGCGAAATACCGAACGTTTGTAATCGTTGGTAAAACTGCTTAGCATTGCCGTAACCAATTCGCAGTTTAATCCCCACTCGCTCACGCAATTTACGAGAATTAGCTCCACTAGTTAAACCAAGTTTTTGATATTTTTCTTTTGTCAAATCACTACTTGGCTGCTTGTTTTCGTGCAAATCCGATAAGGCTTTGGCAAGAGCTTCTTTAGAGGCATGTTCAACGCCTAAAGAGTTGCCCTTCTTCTGAGGCTCCCCTTCTTTGCGAGAAATAAATGCTTGTTTGGCAATTGGCACTGCGGCAGTCACCAATCGTCTTATCCGTTCACCATTTAAATCAGGATCAGTCAAAACAATTATTTCTCTTTTGGTTGCTAATTCCCGTAATTGCGTTAGTACTGTTTCTGGCACATCCGACCCGTTTGTCTCAATTGTTTCAATTCCCGGAAAAAATTGCTTAAGACGGATGGTATCATCTTTTCCTTCAACTACAACCACGGCGTTAAAATGTTTTTTAGTTAAGACCATAGACCCTCATCGTATTTTCGTATGTTGCCTGCGCAACTTCATTTAGTGAAATTCCCTTTAATTCTGCTATTGCTTTTGCCACGTAATAGACATTTCCCGGTTCATTTTGCTTGCCGCGATAGGGCTTTGGTGTTAAATATGGCGCATCAGTTTCAACCAGCAAACGATCTAAAGGAGTTTTACGCGCTGCTTCATGAACTTCTACTGCCTTCGTAAACGATACAACTCCAGAATATGAAAAGTAGACATTTAGAGCTAAAAATTTATTCAACCAGGAAACGTCCCCATTGAAACTGTGTAAAACGGCACCATATTCTAAGTTGCTGTTTTTTAAAATAGCATAACAGTCTCCAAAAGCATCTCTGGTATGAATATCTACCGGCTTTTTTAGTTCATGAGCCACTTCAACCTGTCTGGCAAAAACTTCTTTTTGAATAGCTCGAGGTGACTCGTCCCAGTAGTAATCTAAACCTACTTCACCCAGAGCCACTACACCGGGCATTTGCAGCTGTTCAATTAAAAGATCTTCTGCTTTTTGATCATAATTTTTAGCCACATCAGGGCAGTAGCCGACCATAGCATAGACCTGGTCAAAGCGCTGACTTAAATCAATTGCTCTGAGATTAAAATCAGGATCTTGTCCTGCACAAATTACCTTGGTCACACCAAGCTTTTGAGCACGATCTAAATAAAATTCTTCTTTGCCACGAAATGGTTCATCCTGTAAATGAGTATGGTTATCAATTAATTCCATTAACTTAGTTGGGCCCCAATTTCATGTTCGTCACCAACCAAAGCCAATTTTACTTCACCGTGTTTTTCACTAGAAAGCAGCATACCTTGGCTTAGATGACCTAACATTTTACGCGGCTTAAGATTAGTGACAGCCAGAACCTTTCTGCCCAGCAGCTCACTAGCATTCGGATAATATTGTCTGATACCACTTAAAATCTGTCTTTCATCGCCGTTGCCAAAATCAAGCTGGAACTGTAGCAACTTTTTAGAGCCTTGAACTGGTTCAACAGATAAGATCTTACCAACTTGGATCTTAACTTTATCAAAATCAGAAATGCTGATTTCTTTATCCTCACCTTGTTCACTGCGGCTTTGTTTCTTAGGCTTTGCCTTAGCCATTTCATCCTTAATGTATTTAATTTCTTCTTCTGGTTTTACTCGTGGGAAGATTGGTTTTGGATCAGCAACCACTTTTGTGTTCCATGCACAAGCGCCAAACTCAAGCTTTTTCAGTTCGTCATTATGCCAATCAAGTCCTAACTGACGGTACATTTCAACCGGTGTTCTCGTCATTATCGGAGCAATTAATAGGGCAATAATACGCAGACTTTCTGCCAAGTTTGACATTACCCGCGCTAATTCGGCAGTCTTGCCCTCTTTATTTAGTATCCACGGTGTTGTTTCATCAATATATTTATTTGCGCGGTTAATAAACTTCCAGATATCTTCAATCGCCTGGGTAAAGTGCAGGGTATCCATTTCTTTCTTGTAATTGGCAATCACTGTTTGGGCAGTCTGCATCAAGTCTTTACCAAAATCATCCTGATCTTGTGCTACAGGTTTTACTAAGCCATCTTGATATTGGTTAATCATTGAAACGGTTCTATTAAGTAAATTACCCAAGTCATTCGCCAAGTCATAATTTACTCGTTCTACAAAATCTTCTGGTGTAAAGACACCATCGGAGCCAAATGGTAAGGCACGCATTAAGTAATAGCGCAAAGCGTCAACACCATAGCGGCTGATTATTGATTCAGGGTAGACCGCGTTACCCTTGGACTTAGACATTTTACCGTCTTTCATTAATACCCAGCCGTGACCAATAACATGCTTAGGTAATGGTAGTCCCAAAGCCATCAACATAATAGGCCAATAAATAGTGTGGAAACGAACAATTTCCTTACCGACTAAATGAATATCAGCAGGCCAATACTTTTTAAATAAAGAGTCGTCATCTGATCCATAACCAAGCGCTGTAATATAGTTAGATAATGCGTCTATCCAAACATAAACAACGTGTTTAGGATCGCTAGGAACTGGAATACCCCAAGAAACTGTTGTTCTAGTAACAGACAAGTCTTCCAAACCAGGTTTAATAAAGTTATTAACCATTTCTTTCTCACGGGTGTGGGGCAAGATAAAGTCAGGGTGTTCTTGATAATATTGGTAAAGCCGGTCAGCGTACTTACTCATTTTGAAAAAGTATGATGGTTCTTTAACTAGTTGGACGTCGTGACCTGATGGTGCCTTACCGCCGATCACATTGCCATCATCATCTTTATAAACCTCAGCCAGTTGAGATTCAGTAAAATATTCCTCATCTTCTACTGAATACCAACCGGTATATTCGCCAAGATAGATATCACCTTGTTTTAAAAGTTGTTCGAATATTTTTTGTACGCCTTTGACGTGTTCTTGATCAGTGGTACGAATAAATTTGTCATAAGAAATGTCAAGGCTTTTCCACAGCTTTTTATAAATAACTACCATTTTATCTACAAATTCTTGCGGTTTAACTCCCTGCTTTTCAGCTTTCTGTTCAATTTTTAATCCGTGCTCATCAGTACCAGTTAAAAAGAAGGTATCGTAACCTTGGCTGCGCTTGTAGCGTGCCATCACATCAGCTGCGATTGTGGTATACGCATTACCGATAGTTAATCGGCCGGATGGATAGTAGATTGGTGTTGTGATATAAAAAGTTTTTTTATCAGCCATATTCATTTTCTCCTTAATTTTCGCTTAATTATACTATATTATACTACATCACTAAAAAAGGGAATTCCTCTCGGAGTCCTCTTTTTTGTAGTTATTTAGCAATCAAATTCAATTTTCTAAATTAAAAATCTTTCGCCCTTGAGGTAGAAATGCTTAACCAGCGTTGTCAATAAAATATACATTACGAGTATAGCAAAGACTACCCACATAAATGAGATTGGCATTTTGCCAAAGCCCAACTTTTGTGCCAAAAATGAAAATGGGATTAAGCTACCAATAACACCTGCGCCAAATGTCGCCAGCGTGACTCCCGGTGCAGCGTGTTGCTTAATAAACGGCAGACGCGGATCACGTAAAGCATGAATGACCATTTCTTGTGTCCACAGTGATTCAATAAACCAACCTGTGTGAAATAGAGCTACGAAAGCAACCTTTTGTGTTTCACTGATTGCATTGTAATTTCCACCTACAAGTTGCGGACAAATTACAAAGAAAAGCAAAGCAAAGGTTAAGATATCAAATACCGATGATGTCGGACCAAAATAAAACATAAATTTAGGTAATTTTTTAGTAGACCATGTTCTTGGCTCTTTCAAAAACCTATCAGACATATCGTCAAACGGTAGTGCCAAGCAGCTGGTTCCGTAAAGCAGGTCTAAGACTAAGAGCTGCAAAGGCAGCATCGGTAAAAACGGCAAGAAGGACGAAGCCACCATGATTGATAGGATATTACCAAAATTAGATGACAGGGTAATTTTAATATACTTCATGGTATTACCAAATACCTTACGGCCAATTCTTACGCCTTCTTCTAGTACATTCAAATCTTTATGAAGCAGAATAATATCAGCAGATTCTTTGGCAATATCGACAGCCGTGTCAACAGAAATTGAAACATCGGCTGCTTTCATCGCCGGAGCATCATTAATGCCATCTCCCATATAGCCTACAGTATGACCATTTTGCTTTAGCAAATTAATAATTTTAGTTTTATCTTCTGGCGATAATTTAACAAAAATATTGCATTCTTCAACCATTTTTGCTAGTTCTTCAGGCTTTTTACCTTCAAGGTCTGCGCCTGAATAGACTGTGTCAACATTTAGTCCGACTTGTAAGCCAACAGTTCTAGTAACAGCTTCGTTGTCTCCAGTTAAAATTTTAACGTTGATGCCATCATATTTAAGCCGTGCCAAAGCATCCTTCGCACTCTCTTTTGGCGGATCAAGAAAAGCAAGATAACCGCATAAGATCAGATCATTTTCATCTTTGACTGAAAATTCACCAACAGGAGCAGGGTTGCGCTTGTAACCCAGCATAATAACGCGCAAGCCGTCATCATTCATATCGTTGACTTTAGCCATTACCCTCTGTTTACGCTCAGGAGTCAGCGGTAAAATTTGTCCGTCAACTTCCAGTTTAGTAGCAACGGCCATCATTTCCTCTGAAGCACCCTTAGTTACCAACAAGTGTTTTCCGTGCTGCTCATCGGAATTTTCTACCACTACGCTCATTCGTCTTCTAGAAAAATCAAAGGGAATCTCGTCAATCTTATTGTAATCACGTTGGATCTCGCTGATGTCCAGTTCATCCCCCGCAGCCTCAATAATAGCTTTATCTATCAAGTTCTTCATCCCTGTTTGATAGTAAGAGTTAAGGTAGCCTAATTCCAAAATGCGCGGGTTTTCTTGTAAATTCAAATCATAATGACGCTCTAGAACTACTTTGTCTTGTGTTAACGTACCAGTTTTATCAGTACACAAGATGTCGGCAGACCCAAAATTTTGAATGGAATTCATCTTTTTAACAATGGTGCCCTTTTTCGACATCTCAATCGAACCTTTAACCAGATTAGTTGTTACAATCACAGGCAGCATTTCCGGCGTAAGTCCCACAGCAGTAGCAATTGAGAATATTAGCGCATTTATCCAATCGCCTTTAGTTATCCCGTTAATAATAAAAACTAAGGGAGCAATAATCGCGGTCATGATGATCAATAATTTCGAAACATTTTTGATACCGATATCAAATGTCGTATTTTTCACATCATTATGTGAAATATCATGGGCCAATTTACCAAACATTGTTCTTTCGCCGGTGGCAAAAACAATTCCGAGCCCAGAACCTGAAACGATAGTCGTCCCTTCGTATAAAATGTTGGGATAATCTAAATAATCTCTATCAGACCCTAACTTGGGTTTTCTGGTAGCAATTTTTTCTACCGGATTAGACTCACCATTTAAGGAACTTGACGAGCAGAAAAGGTCCTTACTCGTCAAAAGCCTCATGTCAGCCGGCACCATATCACCAGCGGCTAGGCGAATTACATCACCTACAACTACTTTACTGGTGTCAATTTCTTGATCTTTGCCATCACGAATAATATCCGTAGTTACAGAAACCATCTTAAGTAAAGAATCTACTGCATTTGACGATCTGACGTTTTGGACAAAACTGGTAATACCCGAAATAAGCACCATTGTCACCATAATAGCAACAGTAGTTAAATCCTTTTCTCCCGCTGGTACAAAAATATAATCAGTAAACAAAGAAAGAGTAGCTAAAACAAGTAACACTAAAGTGAAAGGAGTAATAAAAGCCTCCGCTAAAAAGCGTAACTTAGAATTATGTTTACTGGTGGCGATAGTATTTGAGCCATATTCTGCCCTATTTTTTTCAGCCTGCTCGCTAGACAAGCCGTTACTGCTTGCATGCAGCCGTGCTAAAGTTTCTGACCTGCTTTCTTTGGCAATTGCCTTGACTAGTGCCAGATCTTTGTTAGCAGCTGTACCATTTGGTTTTCTCAGCATTTCCCCCACTCCTTTTCCTCACAAAACAAAATCAAACAAACTAAAAAAGGACCGCCCATGCTAACCGCTTGGCGACCCTTTTTCAACAGGTATTATTGTACTCATCGTTCAGTTTTAACACTACGTGACGTAAGCCTTGCTGCTAGCCATCTGGTTTTCGCCTTATATCGACGATAACTATTTGACCCGTTGGCATCTCTGGATGTTTCCGGGCGATAGCATTTGTTCACGTAGGAGTCTCACCTAACAGTTTATTTTGTTCTTATTCAATTTGCATTGTGAGTTTAATACATTAATCAGTAGAAAGTCAACTATTTTACCTTTTTCGGTAAAGATTATTTTTAAAGAAATAAATTAAACCTCCAACTACTAGGCCTAGAGCTAATGCAATCGGCAATGCCACCTTGTGCGGATGGGTAAGCTGGGCTCTTTCATTGCTGGACAAATCATACTTGTCTAATGAATACTGGTAACGTTGGTCAATTGTAGTTGCACAAGCCCTAAAAACGAAACGCAAACCTTCATTAAATTCTTTTTTATTAGTACTGCGCAACTTGTCGGATTGAGAACGAATTATATTTCCTCTAACATCAGCACTAAAAGCGCTGTGTAAGTCTTTACTGGAATAAATCTGCACATTGCGTTTTTTATTTTTGGTTCCTACTACAATAAAAACGGTGCGTTTATACTTATTCAATTTAGCAGGCGTTAAATGATCGACACGATTTACCGTTTTAACTATTATTTGTGGCTGTTCACTGGTCTGAAAATAACGATCATTTTTTGCTAAAATTAACTTGCTGGTTTCACGTTCAAGCAAATTGCTATTATCTTTAATGTTGGGACTAGTAAAACCAGTCATTGTTAGAAAAACACCAATTAATGCTGTAAAAAAAGCTAGTTTAGTTTTCAGCATCTTCCAGCTTATGTGCCAATTGCTCCACATATTCGCGATCGATGTTAATTTGTTCATAAGGAACCCCACAGTCTTTAAAAAGTTTGATTGCAAGCGGATTGTCATTATAATCAAAATAATAATTGATTTTTTTAATTCCAGCTTGCACTAATGCCTTAGCACAATTATAACAGGGAAAGTGTGTGACATAAATTTCTGTGTCATCTGTTGAAACACCGTTACGCGCACATTGAATAAGTGAGTTCATTTCAGAATGAATGGTGCGCACGCAATGCCCGTCAACTAATTGATGACCCACATCATCACAATGCGGCTGACCCGTAACAGAACCATTATAACCGGTTCCGATTATGCGATTCTTTTTCACTAAAACACTGCCGACTAAAGCCCGATCACAAGTTGACCTTTGGGCAATTACCAAAGCCTGCATCATAAAGTACTGTTTCCAAGGAATTCGCTTACGCATTTTAGTTACCTCTTAAAATAATTCAAACCGATGGCGTCCCGCACCTCTTGTAAGGTTTGGTTGGCCACCTCGTTTGCCTTTTTAGAGCCCTCAATCAACATATCATAGACAACAGATGTATCCTGTTCATACTGAGCACGACGCTCACGTATCGGTGCCAATTCTTTTTCCAACACCGTATTTAAGTAACGCTTAATTTTGACGTCACCCAAACCGCCTTTTTGGTAATCTTCCTTTAATTGCGCTACCTTATCCTTGTCAGGATCAAAAATATCAAGGTAGGTAAAGACAGTATTGCCTTCCACTTTGCCTGGATCTTCAACATGAATGTGCTGCGGATCAGTATACATTGACATTACTTTTTGTTCAACGGTCTTGGCATCGTCAGAAAGATAAATAGCATTATTTAAGGATTTGGACATTTTGGCATTACCATCTAAGCCGGGTAAGCGTCCTTCGCCCTTTTCAGGGAAGTAGCCTTTAGGTTCTACTAAAACATTGCGGTTATAAACACGGTTAAAAGTTCGCACAATTTCACGTGCTTGTTCTAGCATTGGCTCCTGGTCGTCTCCAACTGGTACCAAAGTTGCTTTAAAGGCTGTGATATCGGCTGCTTGTGACACTGGATAATTTAAGAAACCAACGGGAATGGAATCATTAAAACCCTTTTGCTTGATCTCAGCCTTGACAGTCGGATTACGCTCTAAACGGCTCACTGTAACTAAGTCCATATAATAGGCTGTCAGTTCAAACAAAGCTGGTATTTGTGATTGAATAAAAACTGTAGAAATTTCAGGATCTATACCTACTGCCAAGTAGTCCAGTGCTACTTGGATTAAACTTTTGCGAATTTTTTCAGGATTACGCGCGTTATCAGTTAAAGCCTGCGTGTCGGCAATCATGATAAATGGGTGATATTCACCTGAGTTCTGCAATTTAACCCTATTTTTTAACGAGCCAATATAGTGTCCCACATGCAATTTTCCTGTTGGTCGGTCACCTGTAAGGATAACTTTCTTTTTCATCATAATTTACCTTCCTTAAATAATTAAAATCTTTTTAATGTAATAATTATATTAATTCTACCAAAAATCATGCAATGATTAAATACGGAGGAAAAAATGTGCAATCAATTTCAACTGCCAAATTTAGCAGAAATTAAAAAATACTTAGTAAATGACTTAAATTTGCCTTTAGTAGAACCGGCAAGCAATTTGCCTCAAAACCAGAACATTTTTCCTAAAGGTCTTGCTCCCGTTTTGGTTTATGCTGATAGCCAGTTGCAGCTACTGCCCAAATCATGGGGTTATCCTAGTCCGTATGATCAAAACAAAGTCATATTTAATGCGCGAATTGAACGCTTTTTTGAAGAAAAACGGTCAATGTGGGATTCTTCTTTTGCCAAATCTCGTTGTATTATTGTTGCCAGCCAATTTTTTGAATCAGGACATAATACTTATTCTGCCGAAAATGGTCATACATACCATGAACGCTTCAGTTTCAAGAATACAAAGGGTGCATTAACACTAATTGCCGGAATTTATCAAAAGGATCATTTTTCAATGGTTACTACTCAGCCAAATAAGACTTACGCTGAAATTCATAACCGGATGCCTTTAGTTCTCCAGGCTGCTGAACTGCGCCAATGGCTATTTCAGAACTTTTCATCCTTAGTTGATCGCAGCCAGCTAAGTCTTGATTCTGTTAAGTTACCACCTAAAAAATAACAACAATATCTCCAAATTAATTCAAACAGCTTCTCGCTCCTATTTATTATTACGCAAAGTTAGATTGGAATTCTTAAAAAATGACATTACTTTAGGACATTTTTCTTCTCTTAGCAGCTTACTTGTAAAATTTTAAAAACAAAACTTGGTTTCGAAAACGAAACATGGTAAACTGTTTGAGTAATGCGGGTATAGTTTAATGGTAAAATGTTAGCTTCCCAAGCTGAAGATGCGGGTTCGATTCACGCTATCCGCTTAAATAAAAAGCAATGGCTTTACTAGCCATTGCTTTTTTTGTTTATCAAATTATTAATGTAAGGCTATTATATTTATTTTATTCATATAATATTTAAATATACTATAAATATATATTAATTTATTTTGATATAATTATCAATCATTTAGTGTTAATATAAATTTAGGTATTATTTTTAAAATTAATGTCAGTTTGGTTCTGGTTTTAATTTTGTAAGGTCAAAAGGTATAATAATGAATTCAAAATTTAATTTACACGGCAGAGAAAAATTAATATTAACTAGTGTCGCTACAGCAGCTCTAGGTTTAATTGCTATGAATCCTGCTGTCATTAAAGCTGATACTGCAGTAGCTAAACCCTTGACTACAAAAAGAGAAGTAATTAATAAGCATAAAAGTAAGCACAAAGAGTTTTATCAAAATACTAACAGCTTAAAAAACAAGGATACAGGCACTAATACTAATAGTTATGTTGCTAATAATACAGAAGTTGACCCATTAGCAAGCAGTGCTACCATTAGCACCAATTCTAATTCTACTCTTAATGCTGCAAATCAACTTCAGCCATCAAATGTTCAAAGCATAAAAGATGCACAAAATTCCTCAGCAGGAACTATATCAGTGAAGGAAGATGACCCTGAATCAATAATGATTGGTGATTGGGACGGATTAAAAGTAACGCTTGATATTGATGCACGTGTATGCACTATTTCAGGTGGTACAATTACTGATCCTGATCAACTTATTCCCTATATTCCCAATACATTCGGACTCGCTGAAACATTAAAGTTTGATGGTCCGTTGAAAATTATTGGTAAAGCAAACGGGATATTTTCTGGGCTTGCTTACACGACTAAAATTGAAGGTTTAGAAAATATTGATACATCTCAAGTTACCAATATGAGTCAAATGTTTAGTGGATGTGAGAAGTTAAAACAACTTGATTTAAGCAGTTTTGACACCAGAAACGTTAGGAATATGTACGCAATGTTTCAAAATTGTAAAAGTCTTACCAGCTTATCCCTTAAAAACTTTGATACGACCTCAGTGAATGAAATGACTAACATGTTTAATAATTGTACCAACCTATCCAGTTTAGATCTTAGCAGCTTTAATACTTCCCAAGTCAAGAGTATGTTTAGCATGTTTGGCTATTGTACTAGTCTTTCCAGTCTAGATCTTAAAAATTTTGATACTGCTAAAGTGCTTGAAATGACAGCTATGTTTAGCAATTGTACTAACTTAAAGTCTTTGGATATCAGCAATTTCAATACGCTTTCTGCAAAGAAAAGTTACATGCTAGCCGGAGCGTCTAATTTGAATACTTTAATTTTAGGACCAAATTGTTCTCTTAAAAATACTGCACTAGATAGACCTGGTTTTTGGCTAAATGTTGGTAGTGGCACTATGGAACATCCTGAAGGCAGCAAACACTGGACATCCAAAGAATTAATGTCCAAATATACAGGTGAACAAGATCATGATACTTATGTTAGAACAAATTCTGCAGTCATAGAGCACTTTCTGGATGAATCAGGAAAAAACATTGCTCCGGATAATGCTTTAACTGGAAACAGTGGTGAACAATATTCCAGTAATTCCAAAGACATTAATGGCTATATTTTAAAAACTAGTCCGACAAACACCAAAGGAACTTTTTCTGACCAAATTCAAGAGGTTACTTATGTTTATGCTAAGAAACCGAAACAAACAGGTTCCCACCATATTGGAGAAGGTGTCGTTACAGTTCATTACCAAGATGAAAATGGCCAGCAGCTTGCTCCTGATCGTGTTCTAAACGGTAATGTCGGAGATGGTTATCTTACACAAGAAGTAAAATTGACTGGCTATAATTTGACTCAAAGACCAAATAATGCCACTGGTTTTTATACTGACAGGCCGCAAAGTGTCACCTATATTTATTCGCAAAACGTCACAAACCGGACTGCAGTGAAGAAAACAGTTCTTCATAATTCCTACCTGTACGACCAAAATGGCAGTCGTAAAACTGGCAAATACTTTATAGGTAAGACTATTTGGACTTATGGCACTAAAGTTATTCAGGGTAAGAAGTATTACGATTTAGGCCAGAACAACTATGTTAAAGCTACTAACGTCTCAGGTGTTAAGCGCAAGCTCAGGCGCAACAGCTATGTTTACAGTAAAGCAGCTAAAAAGCTGCAGCGCCGGCAGCGAAAAGCCTTAAAGAAAGGGCAAAAAGTTAGAACTTATGGCGCAGCCGTTAAGATCCGGCAGAAGTTATATTATATTGTGGGAAAAAATCAATACATCAAAAAGAGTAACTTTTAATAAACATTACAAGTAAAACGAGTCTGGGAAGAATCATCTCTTCCCAGACTCATTTTCATTGTCTAATTATTAATTTTTAAGGATAGCAATTACTTTTAACCATATACTATTGTTGTATAAAGTATCAATATAAACTGTTGTTTTTACTTTTAAAATGTTATTATTAGTATATCTTAATGTTTTGTTTCTTTAATTTGTGAAAGGTATAATTATGGTTCGACAATGAATTCTAAATCCAACTGCCACCATGGAGGCAAATTAATACTTACTAGTGTAGCTGCTGCTACTTTGGGCTTAATTATTATGTCTCCTGATGTGGCTAAAGCTGACACTTTAGTCAAGTCTGCTGTTACTAAAAAGCGAGTGACTAAAAGCAGATCTTTTCCGGAAAGTATTGATAGTAATCAGACTTCGGTTTCAACTGATAGTCCTGCTGCTAATAGCAATCCTGCAAGTACTACTTCTAAAGGTGCGGATAGTAATGTAACTCATACGCCAACTTCACCTAACAGTGAAACTAAAGACTCTAATGATCCGCCAACTGCGAGTGATAAAGCTAAAGGAATTACACCGCGGTCGGTTTTGACAGCTTCTTGGGGCGGACTTGATGTAACTTTGGATACTGCTACTGGTATAGCAACTATACCAGGCGGTACAATTAAAGATCCTCAATACTTTTATCAACTTTTTTACGATAAACAAGTGTATAAATCTATTAAAAAAATCAAGATTACAGGGCCATTGAAGCTCATTGGCGATGCCTCTTGGATGTTTATGTGGCTTAGTGACCTAACTGAAATTGAGGGCTTAAATCAAGTTGATACTTCTGAAGTCACTAATATGCACTCGATGTTTTATTTGTGTCAAAGTTTAGAGCATCTTGATCTGAGTAGCTTTAACACCAAGAAAGTAACTGATATGCACTCGATGTTTGCCCCTTGTTACAAGTTATCGAGCATAGACTTACACAGTTTTGATACCTCTAGTGTTACTAATATGAGCTTTATGTTTTCCAGTTGTCAAAGTTTAACCAGTCTAGACTTGCGCAATTTTGATACTGCTAAAGTTACTGATATGACAAATATGTTTTTTGATTGTCAAAACTTAAAAACTCTAAATATCAGTAGTTTCCAAATGGCGCAGGTAACTAGTAAAAGTGGAATGTTAAAAAAGCTAACTAATTTGTCAACCTTAGTTCTGGGTCCTAAGAACTATTTACAGGGAACTGACCCTGATGCATCCGGCGTTTGGTTGAACGTAGGCAATGGCACAGTAGATAAACCCCAGGGAAATAAGAGCTGGACTTCTAATCAATTAATGAATAACTATTCCGGGAGCAGAGACCAGGATACGTATGTCAGGTTAAGCGGTGCAGTTACAGTCCACTACCTCGATGAAGCTGGAAAAAAACTGGCAGAAGACAAAATTTTAAATGGAAAAATCGGTGACTCCTATAGCAGCGAACCCCAAGATATTGCTGGCTATGTGTTAAAAACCACTCCTGCAAATGCTAAGGGAACATTTACAGATAAGGTCCAGGAAGTCACTTATGTTTACACTAACCAGGTTAAAGTGCTGGTCCATTACGTTGACCAGGACGGCAAGCCGATTGCCGCTGATGAAACTCTAAGTGGCAAGATAGGCGATGACTATCCTGCAAAGGAAATTGCTGGCTACGTAATCCAAACAAAACCAAGCGGCAAGTTTTCTGGCACGGAAACAGAGGTAACTTATGTTTACACTAACCAGGTTAAAGTGCTGGCGCACTATGTTGACCAGGACGGTAAGCTGATTGCCGCTGATGAAACTCTAAGCGGCAAGATAGGCGATAATTATCCAGATAAAACGATTGCCGGCTATATAATCCAAACAAAACCAGCTGGCAAGTTTTCTAGTACCGAAACCGAAGTTACCTATGTTTACACCAACCAAGTTAAGGTGCTGGCCCACTACGTTGACCAAGATGGCAAGCCGATTGCCACTGATGAAACTTTAACTGGCAAGATAGGTAATGACTATCCAGATAAAACGATTGCCGGCTACGTAATTCAAACTAAACCGGCTGGCAAGTTTTCAGCGACAGTAACCGAAGTCACTTATGTTTACACCAATCAGGTTAAAGTGCTGGCGCACTACGTTGACCAGGACGGTAAGTCGGTTGCCGAAGATGAAACTTTGAATGGCAAGATTGGTGATGACTATCCAGATAAAACAATTGCTGGCTACATAATTCAAACAAAGCCAAGTGGCAAGTTTTCTAGCTCTGAAACCGAAGTCACTTATGTTTACACTAATCAGGTTAAAGTGCTGGCTCACTATATTGACCAGGACGGCAAAACAATTGCCAATGATGAAACATTGAATGGCAAAATTGGCGATGACTACCCTGAAAAGAGAATTGATGGCTACGTAATTCAAACTAAACCAAGTGGTAAATTCTCCGGCACAGAAACAGAAGTAACATTTGTTTATGCTAAGAAACCGAAACAAACAGGCTCCCACTATATTGGAGAAGGGGTCGTTACAGTTCATTACCAAGATGAAAATGGCCAGCAACTTGCTCCTGATCAGGTTCTAAACGGTAATGTCGGAGATGGTTATCTTACGCAAGAAGTAAAATTGACTGGCTATAATTTGACTCAAAGACCAAATAATGCCACTGGTTTTTATACTGACAGGCCGCAAAGTGTCACCTATATTTATTCGCAAAATGTCACAAACCGGACTGCAGTAAGGAGAACAGTTTTTCATAATTCCTACCTATACGACCAAAATGGTAGTCGTAAAACTGGCAAATATTTTACGGGTAAGACTATTTGGACTTATGGCGCTAAAGTTATTCAGGGCAAGAAATATTACGATTTAGGCCAGAATAACTATGTTAAAGCTACTAACGTCTCAGGTGTTAAGCGCAAGCTCAGGCGCAACAGCTATGTTTACAGTAAAACGGCTAAAAAACTGCAAAGTAAGGCCTTAAAGAAGGGGCAAAAAGTTAGAACTTATGGCGCAGCCGTTAAGATCCGGCAGAAGTTGTATTATATTGTAGGAAAAAATCAATACATCAAAAAGAGTAACTTTTAATAAACATTACAAGTAAAAAGAGCCAGGAAATTTTTCCTGACTCTTTTTTAATTTCATTTTTTTAAGTCATAATCATTAGGAGAACACCATTTAATACTGCTAAATAAATTGGCATCCATAAAGTTTGCGTATAAAGGTATGACCAAGCAAAAAGGGCTCCAAAAATCACATTAATAAGTAGTAAAGGTAATGAATGTTGCCAATTAAGAAGACTGAATAAGATACCTGAAGTTAGTATCCCTAAAATTGCAGTTGAAACAGTGTTGCTTCTAAAAGCATAGTTAAATAAAAAACCAGTAATTAAAAATTCCTGCAGTATCGGCAAAACTACACCAATGGCCACTACTAAAAACCAGTAAGTCGCTACTGCTTCATGGTGTAAATAGACAATTTGAAAATTATATAGTTTAAGTCTGCCATAAGATTGGAGCCATGAAACACTAATTCGTAATGCAGTTACCACAACAGTCAGGCCAATAATTAAGCCAAAGTTGCTAAGCCAGGAACCCGCAAAACTACGGTCAAAAAAACGTTGTTCCCTATTAAAGCGATAAATAAAAAACAATGAAACCATTAATGAGATAGTTGCAAATAAGATTAGATCCCAAATATGAATTGGTGAATTAGCAGTAACTAGCTTAATCACTCCGGCAACCATTAAATAACTAATAAAATAAATAAGATAGCGTATTAAGTTGCCTTGCCTTGATGCTGGTGTATTCACAAAAATTACCTCTATAATATTATGTACTCTACAAGTTCCATATTATAGCAAAAAAAGTAGCCTATATAAAATATCAAGGCAGATTTATTAATCCACACTAATATTATTTATATCCTCCAAAGCAATTTTTTGACCAGCAACAATAATGCCGTCTTCACCATAACCACTGACAAAGCCAACAATATCTGCCGGCAACTGATTATCGTCATTCATAACCTTAAGCTGCAGATGGACCATGCGGTGATTACCGTACGCCTTGAGCAGCTGCAAGCTTATATCTTCTATACTCATAGTATCTTTAGCAGGATGCTTTACGCTGCGCTCTTGCTTATCTTTATTAATTGCCATAGTATGATCGCTTAAAAAGAAGCCTTGCCACTTTTTCATTTTACGATCTTGGTAGTTTTTAAAAAAATCTTGGACAATTTTATCAAAATCATTCATAAGCATTTCCACCATTATGTCCGCCAACCAGACTGCTGCGCCTTATCGCAGTTGCTCCTTTAGACAGACTTGAGGCTTTGACTAAACTGGTAAAACCATATTTTTTCCTGATTTTGTCAACAGTTACATTTATTGTGTGCTTTTTAATTTGCTGCGTCGCGGGAACAAAAAAAGTTAATTGCTGACAATTATCTGGTGCCAAGCGGCTGCAATTAACCCCTAAAGCACGTACTGTTTCACCACGCCAGTTTTTACGAAAAAGTGCCAGTATTTCTTCAACCAACAAATCATTATCATTAGTGGGACAAATTTTTTGCTGCACGTTAAAGCCTTTGCGACTGCCATCTTGTTCATACTTAGAAAAGCCAACAAATAAGCTAATACAGCCAGCTTGTAAACGGTGAGCGCGTATTCTGGCACCAACCTGTTCGCCTATTTCACGCAAGACTATTTCAATTTCTCGTTGATCTGTATAATCACGGTTTAAGATCTGAGAATTGCCGTAATTCTTCATTATGGGAAAATATTTTTCGCTAATAATGCTGCGGTCAACACCCCAGCTAATCGCAAATAGCTGCTCACCGATTACACCAAATTCTTTTTTCAAAATCGCTGGATCAGTATGTGCCAGTTCATACATATTATTAATATGTAGATGATGCAAACGCCGAGCTATTCTTTTGCCAATTCCCCAAACTTCTTCCAAATCTTTGATTTGCCAAATAGTATCCGGCACATCAATATAATGCCAATAATCAATCATTGAGCAGCGATGCTTAGCAGAAATATCCATTGCCAGTTTAGCTAGCAGGGGATTTTCTCCAATCCCGCAAGTAGTATACAGCCCAATTTTTGATTTGATTTCTACTTGCATTTTACGTGCAACCAGGTACGGATCATCCCCAAACAAGCGCCACGACTTAGTCATATCAATCATACTCTCATCAATAGAATAGACATGAATATCTTCATCAGCAGCATACTTTTGAAAAATTTCCAATACCTGCATACTGCGCTTGATGTATAAATTCATATGTGGCTCTACCAGAATCAAATCCGGTGCTTCTTTTTTAGTGGGCAAATCCCGCACCCTCATCACGTTAGTCAACCCATACTTTTTCTTCGCTAAAGGTGAGGCCGCCATGATTAGCCCCGAGCCATATTTTGTATGTGGCTGATGCGAAACAACCGCTAATACAGCCTTCATCGGGTTTAGTCCTAATTGCAGGGCCTCACAGCTAGCAAAGAACGACTTGTTATCAATCATAAAAATTAAACGGTGCGGCTCATACCGATAATCATACATTGCTTTCACTTCCTATTGCAAACTCGTGTTCGCTAAAATAAATTATACAAACACAAGTTCGAATAATCAAGCGAAAAATTATTCGATTTTTTCAATAGTAACTTGATATTCCCCAGCCGGTGCAGCAACACTGACGGTTTTACCAACTTCTTTTTTCATGATTGCCTGCCCTAACGGTGAATCAAACGCAACTTTTCCAGCAGCTATATCAGCTTCCATACGACCGACAACTTGATATGTTTCAGTTTCTGGATCATCAGCAAACTTCAGTGTGACTGTCTTGCCCAAATCTACTTTACCATCAGCCTTTTTTTCAATGATTTCGGCATATTTCAATTGCTTTTCCAGATAACGCAGGCGACTTTGAAGGTGGCCTAAATCACGTTTTGCTTCCGTATACTCAGTATTTTCCGATAAGTCGCCTAGTGAGCGTGCTTCCTGCAAAATTTTAATTCTTCGAGGTCGGTCCTTTTTCAAATCAGCAATTTCATCTTTAATTTTTTGATAGCCCTGCGGCGTCATTTTTTGATAATAAACCAAAATATTTTCTCCTATATTTTTACTGCTAAAATTATCCACATGTTGAAAGCACTGTAATATTAGCATTTTCATTTAATTTTTAGCACTCAAAAAATAAGAGTGCTAATTATTTCCATTTTCAAAATCTGCATACTATAATAATAAGTGTAAGGAAGAAATGAAAGTCTTCTGATACAAATATATAAATTTTGAAAGGAAGTTTTTTACTATGGCAAATGATATGATGAATCGGCACAATGATTTATTCGATGCGATGAACGATTGGTTTGATCTTCCAAGAAAATTTTTTGACGATAACGAAGTAGCAAAATTAATGCAATCAGATGTTGTTGAAAACGACAAAGAATATGTAATCAAAGTTGACATGCCGGGAATGGATAAAGACAAGATCCACCTTAATTATAATAATGGTATTTTGAGTGTCTCGGGCTCAAGAAAGTCCTTCAAGGATATGTCTAAGGACAACAGCATAATTCACCGTGAAAGAAGTGAAGGTCACATTTCACGCAGCTTCAGATTGCCAAATGTGGTTGCAAGTGACATTCACGCCAAATACGATAACGGTGTATTGACTATTACCCTACCAAAGCAACAAGCTGGTGAAAGTGATAACTCAATTCAAATTGACTAATTGTCTTCAAATCATCAAAATATATTAACTCATTGATATAAGAAAAAGTCTATTTAAATTCATCTGAACTGTTTTTAAAATAAAACTTTTCAGAAACAATAAAATAAGCCAACCAGATTAAGTTCTGGTTGGCTTATTTTGTTTCCAACTGCTTTAAATAGTTTTAATCTAAGAATATCAATAATAATTTTAACATAGTTATTCTTGCAGTTCGGTTATTACTAATACGCAGTCTACTAAAGCAGAGACCACCTCACCTTTTAAACTTTTTCATTCTCAAGATTATTAACTGTTAAATTCAAATAACCAATGGCGCAACAAATATTTTTCTTAACGATTTAGATAAAACTGCTGCACCAATTTTAGCAGATGCTATTAAAAGCATGTCGCAGAATTACCAACAAAGTATTCAAAGTGCTCCAGTACAAAATACAACAGAAATACTCAAGATATGATTGCAGAGTTAAAGCAATTAAAAGAGTTAGTTGATGAAGGAATATTAACTGAAGAAGAATTTTCGGCTAAGAAGAAACAAGTTTTAGGATTATAAAGTCAAAGTGGGTTCAGCTATTGAACTCGCTTTTCTTTTAGCTTAAAATATAAAGTAATTTAAAAATAGATTAAAAAAGGAGAATATATTTTATGGCTCATAAACTAACTGTCCAAGAACTGGAAAAGTTTGCGGAAAACTTTAATAAAAATCCGCAAAATCAAGTTGTTGCTCGAGCTGCTCAAAAAAGTGGTGTTTTAACAGCTGCTTACAATGATTGCGTTCAAAGTGAATTGACCCGTGTATTTTCAACCGAACTTGACACAGAAAATGTTACTAATCAACGCCAATCAGGTCGTTGCTGGGAATTTGCTACTTTAAACATCTTACGCCACAATTTTGGCAAAAAATATCACTGCAAGAACTTTACCTTCTCTCAAAGTTATAACTTTTTCTGGGATAAAATTGAGCGTGCAAATATTTTTTATGACAATATTTTAGCTACTGCCGATGAACCACTTGATTCACGCACTGTTAAAGCTCATTTAGATGGTGCCGGTGAAGATGGTGGTCAATTCCACATGGGAGCCGCTTTGATTGAAAAATATGGCGTTGTGCCTTCTTATGCTATGCCTGAAAGCTTTAACGCCAATAATACTATGGGCTTTGCCAAGGCTTTGGGTGATAAGCTCAAAAAAGATGCGCTAGTCCTACGTAAATTAAAGCAAGACGGTAAAGACGATGAAGTCGAGAAAGCCCGTAAACAATTCCTAAGCGAAGTTTACCAAATGACGGCAATTTCAGTCGGTGAACCACCTAAGAAATTTGATTTGGAATACCGTGATGATGACAAGAAATATCATTTGGACAAAGATTTAACCCCTCTAGAATTTTTGCATAAATACATGGACGATGTTGACTTCAATGATTACGTTGTATTGTCTAATGCACCAGATCATGAATATGATAAGTTATATGGTCTGCCATTTGAAGACAACGTTGAAGGCTCTTATCGTATTAAATTCTTGAATGTGCCGATGGAATACTTGGAAACTGCAGCTGTTAACCAATTAAAAGATGGTGAGGCTGTTTGGTTTGGTAATGATGTTGGTGAACAAAGCGATCGTAAAAAGGGGTATCTTGACAGTGATCTCTACCAATTAAGCGACCTCTTTGGCGTAGACCTTAAGATGTCTAAGGCTGACCGCTTAAGAACTGGTGCCGGTGCCTCAACTCATGCTATGACTTTAGTCGGCGTGGATGAAGACGGCGGTCACGTTCGCCAATGGAAAGTTGAAAACTCTTGGGGTGAAAAGAACGGTGACAAAGGTTTCTTCGTCATGAACAACGACTGGTTTAAAGATTATGTTTACGAAGTTGTTGTCCACAAGAAGTACCTAACTCCAGAACAAGTAGCTATTGCCGAAGGTCCAATTACAGACTTACCAGCTTGGGACTCACTTGCTTAAGCTAAGCTATAACTAATAAAAAGACGAAATTCAAACACGAATTTCGTCTTTTTTGTTACAAATATTAATTACTTACTTCGTAGTAATAATTCATCAAATTTCTTAAAGAATAGCTTTTTATCAGCTTTAGTAACCAAAGTGATTTCCCGACCATTAGGATCATCTTCCATACGGCCAGCAGCTAATCCTTCCGTAATTACTTTTATTTGGTGCTTTTTACTTTCTAAAATCACTTCAGGATAAAGGACACTGATTATAGTTAAAACGTCCCAGAAGTATAATTGGACGCTCTTAGTTGGAGGATTGACTAAAAGGCAATAGCCTTGCGCAACTAAATCAGCAGCTGGATATTCACGTAAGCTGGCCCAATGCATTCTTATCTCATCTGTTAGTGGCAGTTCTTCACTGCTTTCAAGACCTACAATTTGTATTGGAATATTAGATTGCAATACTCTTTCAAGTGCAAATGGATCCCAAAAGGTATTCCAGTCTTGTGTACCATCAGCGTTAACTTGAATAACATTACCATGTCCATCAAGCGCTCCACCCATCCAATACAGTTTTTCAATGTTATCTGCAATTTTAGGATTGGTTTCTAAAGCACGCGCCAAATCTGTTAATGGGCCAGTCATAACTAAAGTTACAGGTTGACCTGCCGCCATAATTTTTTCGACCATATCTAAATGGGCAGGTTTTTCTGCCATTTTAGTAATCATTTTGCCAGATTGATTTAATAATGGTAAAAAATCAAATGAATAAGCAGCTTTACGCCATTCTTCTGGAAATTGGTTTACAGCCCGTGAATTTGACTTGGCAATTTCTATTTGGTCACCGCGTAAGTTAAATCTGTCCGTCATTTTACGGCATACTTCAACAGCAGGATCAACATAACCGTCAGCATCAATTGCACTGACCCCAATTAATTTAATGTCTGGAGCCAATAAAAGTAACAAATATGACACTAAATCATCAATATTACCGTCATGATTAAAATATATTTCTTTCATTTTTCTACCTATTTCGACTTAATATAATTTTGACCATCCGCTGCTGGAGCAACGGATTTTCCAAAGAACAGGACTAAAACTAAAATGGTAATTACGTATGGGGCAATTTGCATATAAACAGCAGGGATGTGGCTAAAGAATGGTAATTGATTGCCAATAATGCTGATACTTTGAGCAAAACCAAAGAATAGTGACGCTAGCATTGCACCTAATGGATTCCACTTACCAAAAATCATAGCGGCTAGCGCCATAAAACCTTGCCCCACGATAGTAGAAACTGAAAAGTTGCCTGAAATTGCTTCTGCAAATACTGCACCGCCTATTCCACCTAAAAAGCCGGATATTAACACGCCGGCATAGCGCATTCCATAAACATTGATTCCTAAAGTATCAGCGGCTTGCGGATTTTCACCACAAGAGCGCAGGCGTAACCCAAAGCGGGTTTTATATAAAATCCACCATAACAAAATTGACACAATTATTGCCAACCACGCAGGCGCTGAAGTATTTTGAAAGAAGATTGGACCAATGACAGGGATATTAGCCAAGCCAGGAAAGCTAAAGTAACCGAAACTTTGAGTAATATTTTCAGTTTGCCCCTTATCATAAATTGCTTTGATTAAAAACACTCCTAGTGGTGGTGCCATGAGGTTAAGCACGGTTCCGCTGATAATGTGATCAGCATGAAAATTAATGGTAGCAACCGCGTGCAGCAATGAAAAGAGCAAACCTACAATACCGCCGACAAAAAGACCAAGCCAAGGAGTTGCCTTACCAAAAGTAGAAGCAAAAGTCAGGTTAAACACAATAGCAGAAAAAGCACCCATTGTCATTATTCCTTCAAGACCAATGTTGGTAATCCCCGAGTTTTCGCTATAAACTCCGCCTAAAGCTGTAAAGATCAGTGGTGCTGAATACACAAAAGTTGATGACACAATTAGCGCTAAAATTGAAACTAAATTCATTAATTTTGTCCTCCTTGAGCCTTAGTGGAACTCACCACCACATTTTCCGACTTTTTTTCTGTGCCCTCAGTTTGTTCTTGAATTGCTTTAGCCTTTTTGGTTTTAAATAAGAGACCAATGACATACTGAATTGCAACGAAGAAAATAATAGCAGCAATTACTATTGAAACAATCTCATAAGGAATACCGGCAATGGTCTGCATCCCTAAGCCACCAATTTTTAAAATAGAAAATAGTAATGATGCTAGAAGAATACCAATAGCCGTGCCCCCACCAAGAAGAGCTACAGACAAACCGTCCCAACCAATATCCAGACTAGTTGTTTGGGTAAAGTAGTTTTGATAAGTACCAAGACCTTGCACAACACCACCTAGACCGGCAAAGCCGCCAGATAGTAACATAGACAGCATAATATTCTTTTTAGCAGACATACCAGCATAGCGACTGGCTGCAGCGTTCGTACCAACCGAACGAATTTCAAAACCAGTAGTAGTTTTCCTCATTAAATACCAGTATAAAAAGACGGCAACCAGAGCAATAAAAATTCCCGCATTAATCCGCGAATCACCAAACATTGAACTGAGCCAATCAATTTTTAAGCTGCCATTAGCAGCAATTGTTTTTGTAGTATCAGTGTCAACCCTTAATTGACCCGGCATAACTTGCTGCATTAAGTACTGGCAAGAATACAGCACAATATAGTTGATCATTATTGTTGTAATTACTTCGTTGGTACCAAACTGAGCGCGCAACCAGCCGGCTACACCGGCAACAAGCGCACCGGCAAGAATACCAGTAAGCACAGCTAGCGGAAGCAAAATCACTTTAGGCATGTGCGGGTTGGCAAGAACTACCCAAATGGATGATAGCCAACCAGCTTGAGCCTGACCGGGTAAACCAATATTGAAAAAACCGGCAGTTGAAGCAATAGCAAAGCCGATAGCGGTAAAAATCAGTGGCGTAGCTTCACGAATGGTTTCACCGATACCGTTCATGTTACCTAATGCACTAGAAAACATTGAAGCATAAGCTTGAAACGGATTATAGCTCCAAATCAGCATGATGACAGCACCAACAATAAAGCCTGCCAAAATGGAAACAATTGGGACTAGGATTTTCTTAGTTTTTAGTGTTACTTTAAGCAAGTGCGCTGCCTTCTTTCTTAACGCCAGTCATTAATAAACCTAACTCCTCATCACTGGTGTTTTCTGGCCTGACTTCGCCAGAAATACTGCCATCGTGAAGTACAATAATGCGATCGGACAACTGCATAATCTCATCAAGTTCATACGATATTAACAAAATTGCTTTACCCTGAGCTCGTTCATTTAGAAGCTGATTATGAATATATTCAATAGCACCAACATCAAGTCCGCGTGTCGGTTGAAAAGCAATAATTAAATTGCTGTTGCGGCTTAGTTCACGGGCAATGATCACTTTTTGTTGATTACCACCGGATAAATCACTGACGGGCACCCTTTCACTTGTAGTTCTAATATCAAATTGCTTAATTAATTTTTGAGCATGTTCATGAATGACATCATAATGCATGACATTGTGGCGTGAAAATGGTTCTTGATAGTAAGTTTGTAAAGCCAAGTTATCAGAAACAGAAAAAGGTAAAATTAAGCCATATTTTTGCCTGTCAGCAGGAATATATGACACGCCCTTTTCAGTAATTTGACGCACTTTACGGTTGGTCATATCTTCACCGTCGATGATAATTTTGCCAGAATGAACATGCTGCAAGCCCGTTAGCACCCTCGCCAGTTCATCTTGACCATTGCCATCAATACCGGCAACTCCCAAAATCTCACCAGCATGTAATTCAAAGGACATCCCTTTAATTACAGCAACGTTTTGCTTGTTTTTAACTTGTAAATTTTCAACTTGTAACATTGTTTTACCAACTTTTTCAGTTGGTTTATTAAGCTCCATGTTAACGTGGCGACCAACCATCAATTCTGCCAAGCGGTTATTATCAACGTTAGCGACATCAAAAGTCCCTACGCTGCGACCAGCCCGAATAACAGTCACACGGTCAGCTGAACGCTCAATTTCTTCCAATTTATGAGTAATTAAAATAATCGATTTACCCTCTTTAGCTAGCTCATGCAAAATTTGAATAAATTCAGTAATTTCCTGTGGAGTTAAAACCGCAGTGGGTTCATCAAAAATCATAATATCGGCACCGCGATACAGAACCTTAAGTATTTCCACTCTCTGTTGCTGTGCCACAGTAATCTCACTTATTTTTTTCTGAGGATCAACATTTAAGTTATAACGTTCAGATAAAGCTTTAATCTGCTGTTGTGCCTTTTTTAAGTCTAATTTGGGGCCCTTAGTTGTTTCGTGACCCAAAATAATATTTTCTAATACGGTAAAGGATCCCATCAACATAAAATGTTGGTGAACCATGCCTATACCCAAATCTTTTGCGACAGTTGGATTTTTAATGTTAACTTTTTGTCCGCGAACCAAAATGGAACCGGAAGTTGGGGTCATTAAGCCAGATAAAATACTCATTAAAGTTGACTTACCTGCACCATTTTCCCCTAATAAAGCCAAAATCTCACCCTTTTTCAAAGTCAGATTAATATCGTTATTGGCTTTAAAACCATTGAAATCCTTAACAATATGGCGCATTTCTATTACGTTCGTCATATTTTCCATTTTATGTTAATTTCCTTTTTTGTAAAAAACTCTTTGCATAAGAATACACAAAGAGTTTTAATCAATAATTTACTTTATTTCTGCGCTACTTTTATTTTCCCTGAAACTACTTGCTGCTTGGCTTTTTCTACTGCAAGCCAAGCTTTTGATGTAAGATTACCCTTCATAATCGAAACACCGTTGTCCTTTAATGAATAGACAAGATGTTTCCCTCCGGGGAATTTGCCATCAGCAGCATCATCAGCTAAAGATTTGGTCACTACGTTTAAACCCTTTAGAACAGAAGTTAAAGTAAAGTTAGCCTTTTTACCATCCTTGGATTTATAGTTGCCTAAGTTTGTCTGGTCTACGTCAGCTCCAATTACCCAAACTTTCTTACTTTCAGGTTTAGTTTGATTAAGTGCTTTAGCTTCTTGGAAAACACCGTTACCCGCATTTCCGGCAGCTTGGAATATTACATCACATTTGTCGGCATACATTGATTGCGCGATCGACTTTGCCTTATCAGTTGAAGTAAAGTTACCGATATATTGGATGCTGACAGTTATTTTTTTATGTTGAGCTTTAGCAGCATCTTTTACGCCTTGTTTGAAACCTGCTTCAAAAGTATCAATGACAGCTGATTTTGCTCCACCAATGAAACCAACTTTATTAGTTTTGGTTGAATAAGCAGCAGCTACACCACCTAGATAAGATGATTCATTGCTCTTGAAAGTAACAGATGCTACATTTTTTTGACCAGGTACTACATCGTCAACGATTACAAAATTTTTCTTAGGATTTTTCTTAGCAGCAGCCTTAACTGAATCTTTTAACATATAACCGATACCAAAAATAGTTTGGTAACCAGATTTGGCAGCTTGATTAAAGTTAGGCGTGTAGTCAGCTGCACTGCTTGATTGAAAATACTGATAGCCTTTGCCTTGCTTAAGGTTATGTTCCTTACCGTAATCCTTGAATCCAGCCCAAGCATTTTGGTTAAAAGATTGATCGTTAATACCATTACTATCTGTAATTAAAGCGATGCTATCCTTCTTATTTTGATTGCCTGTTCCCTGTTTTTTTCCCGAACAAGCATTCAAAAGCAAAGTGAACGAAGCCACCATTATTCCTAATGACAAAAATTTCGTAAATTTCTTACCCATGATATTACCCTCCACAAAATACGAACTTTTCAATACTAATGTTATAATAAAATACGTATTAATTCAAGATATATTTTTTTGTGGTTGATCATAGGTAAAAATGTTGGCATATTGCGAACTATTTATTTGGATGAAGCGGGACTTTGATATTACCCTTAATAATTTCAGTGCGTGCCTGACGCGAATATTGCCATGCTTTTTCACTAATTTGTCCGCGTTTGATCGAAACACCATTAGTTTTCAAACCGTAAACTAACTGTTGACCACCAGGGAATTTTCCGTTATATGCACGATTAGAAATGTCCCGTGTTGCTACATTTACACCAGTGATGACTGAAGTCAAAACAAAGTTATCTTTTTTACCGTCTTTAGCCTTGTAGTTACCTAAATGAGATTGGTCAGAATCAACCCCGATAGCCCAAACCTTTTTGGCAGCTGTTCTCGTCTGGTTAATTGACTTAGCCTCTTGAAACAGACCATTACCAGCTAAACCAGAAGCATGGAAGATAATATCCGCCTTTTTAGCATACATCGACTGCGCAATTGCCTTTTCTTTATCGGCACTCCTGAAATCACCTACATATTGATTTAACAGCGTAATCTTTTTATGCAATTTTTTAGCTTGGTCATGAACGCCTTTAGTAAAACCGGCATCAAACAAGTCAATAATGTTGCCGTGAGCGCCACCAATGAAACCAATGACGTTTGTCTTTGTTTCCGTTGCCGCAACTACACCTGCCAAATATGAAGCTTGCTCACTCTTGAAATTAGCTGAGGCCACATTTTTTTGCCCCTTAATTACTTCATCAACAATGACGTAGTTCTTTTTCGGATTCTTTTTAGCCGCTGCTTTAACAGCATCTTTTAAACTATAGCCAATGCCAAATATTGTCTGGTAACCGGCTTTACTTGCCTGATCAAAATTGGGCTCAAAATCTGCTGCGCTACCAGATTGAAAGTACTGATAACCATTACGCCCGCGATTAAGATGATGATCTTTGCCATATTCCTTAAAGCCTTCCCAAGCGGACTGATTAAAAGAATTATCGTTAACACCTGCGGTATCAGTAATTAAAGCAATTGAGTGCTTGGCACTACTACTTGAATTATTGCTGCCACCTTGTTTTTTTCCTGCACATGCTGTCAGCGCCAGACCAGCTGCAACTGCCGCTAGACTAATGGAAAAGATTTTTTTGATTTTTGACTTCATATTTTGACCTCCTGTAAATATCAACAGTAATAACATACCATATTTAGTGGTTATGTCAAAGATAGGCTACAATATGGAGTATTGATCTATCAACGTTCTCATTTTTCATGAAAATGAATGTAAACTACATGTTATTCTTTTTTGTATACAACAAAGAAAAGATCCAAAATTTTCGTATAGAAATGTTTTAATCCATTATTAATCTAATTTTTCTGAGAGATTATAATCTGCAATGCTATTTCTGATAGCAATTGCTTTTTTAAAATAATAATCCATATTTTTAATAAATTTATTCCACTCGACCACAGTTATATAGCTACTATTTCCGTGATAGACTTTTTTACCGGATACAAAGTCGACCATTGGTTCTTTGAGATTAAACATATTCCGAGCAATGATTTTGAAAGTCCGATTAACTGATATGTTGCGTACTAGGTGTTGCTGGTTATTTTGGTCAATATATTTCCAATAGTTAACAAAGTAATTATATTTACCGGAAACATTAGGTAGTACAACTGCGATAATGGCGTTAGGCAGAGTCCTTTTAGCTATTTTTGTCCGCGTTTTTAGTGACTGAGCAATCTCCCACGGTATCCACTGGGTTTTTTCTGCCTGCGCAAGATCAACCATATTGGGAGAAATCAAAACCAACGTAATTGACGAATCCCAAATCTTTTTTGCTAAACATTTTCTGATAGCTTCATCTGTGAGTCCACTATAATCTTCATTGGCAATTTCCGCTTTATTTACGTCATCCCCGCTGAAACTAATTTTTTTCAAATAATCAACATAATCTCTGGGGGTCTGATTTTTACCGCCTTCTAGTTTGGCAACATCATGATCCTGATATTTATAAGATACAAAAATTTTATAACCCAATTTTTATTTTTCCTTTTAAATTAATCATACAGACAATAATCGTTTAAACCTAAAATTATTATATAGTAATTGAGCGCAACTATCAGTACAATATGATATAGCTAATTTACGAAAATCGACTTTTGGTATATAACCATATTTAACAAGCGATCTCTTATATACTTAACAAAATACAGGATTAAGAATGACACTATATAAAACTCTTTATCCATCTCAATTAGGCAGCATTACGCTATTAAGCAACGAGCATAATTTATTAGGATTATGGTTTAACAGTCAAAAATATTTTGGCGCCAACTACCACTTAACCAGCGTTAAAAGTTCTGTTAATAAACCAATTAAACTAGCTTTAAATTGGCTTTCTGCATATTTTGCCGGTCAAAATCCTGACCCACAGACTGTTCCTATTAAGCCCAATGTGTCAGTGTTTTCCCAGCAAGTACTTAAAGAATTACAAAAAGTGCCTTACGGTGAACTGGTTACTTATAAAGAATTATCCGAGCGCGTGCAAAAAGGACAAAAAGATAAAGTAAATAAGGCACGAGCTATCGGTGCTGCGATCAAACATAACCCCATTAGTTTAATTATCCCCTGTCATCGGGTAATCGGCAGCAATGGCTCTTTAACCGGTTACGCTGGCGGTTTAGACCGTAAAAGAGCGCTGCTAAAAATGGAAAATCCTCAAATTAAATTTTCTCAGCAATTGGATTTTTTATAAAAACGCAAAAAAGCTGCATGAGGCTACACGCAGTTTAAACATTCCATTCAGCCATAAATTCTGTCACATAATTACGCATAAATTCTGTTCTTTTTTGTGCTTCTTTTTTTCCACTAGCAGTATTCATTAAGTCAGCCAAATGAAATAATTTTTCGTAGAAATGGTTAATTGTTGTTTCTGTGTGTTCACGGTACTGATCGTGACTTACAAGCTTCTGTGGTTTAATTTTCGGATCATAGATCACATTGCCATGAGCGCCGCCGTAAGTAAAAGCACGAGCAATACCAATTGCACCCAAACTCTCAATGCGGTCAGCATCTTGCACGTATTCTCCAGATACTGGTAACTGATAATGGTGTTCGATATTAGCGGAAAACGACATATGTTGCATAGTAAATAAAATATCTTTAGTTTCTAACGAGGTAAAGCCTACTTGGGGAAGCAATTCTTTAATATCAGCTAAAACTTGGTCAGGGTTCGCACAAATTTTTTCGTCAATAGTGTCATGCAAATATCCTGCAGCTTGAATAATAGCGACCATGCGGCTATCTGTATGTGCATCGGGATTGTCCTGCAAATACATCTTGCTGGCCAAATGTGCTACCCGTTGACCATGATAAAAATCATGACCGGTTTTTTCATCTTGCAGCTGCTTTTTGACAAATTCAGTAACTTTAGTTAAATCCAAATTAATTTCCTTCCCAATCAGTAAATTATTTTTATTAAAACTAGCAATAAAGAAGTTTATATTACAATTTTCTTATGCTCACTGCTTTTAAAAATATCTCACTAGTTTGAACTTTTTAGAATGCCACCATATTAATTCCTGCTTTAGAGTTGATTTAAAGCAACTATTTTTATTTTTTTTGACTACAAAAAAGATAGACCTAAAGTATAGTAATCAATAGTACTTGCTTAATAGTCTATCCCTTTTTGTTAATTTGACCAAACTTTCTTTCATATTGGTCAAAAATGTTTATAAGCATATAGCAGCTAATATAGGCGTAAATTCACTAAAATTAACTACATATCTAACTTTTTATGAGCCGGTTTAAATTTATGGCTCTTAGTAATTGTGCCCATGTGATCATATTTAACTGTTGCCCGTTTAAATTGACTCAAATCTTCGGTCTTAATATAACTCACAACTAATTCACCATTTGGCACGTAGTTGTATAGCGGATAATAATTTTCGTAGGTATCAGTGCCGTCAACTCTAAATTTTATTGGCGTAAGCCCAATCCAGAAGCCCTTATACTTACCACGTGTCTGCCCATCTTCCTTGAGGGTAACAGTAAAGGTGGCATCTTCTTTATTACTATAAATGACATTTTCTTCGGTAAATGCGCGACCATATTCATTATCTAATTCTGTGTAACCATTCCAGGCGTTTGCCAAAGAACCAAGATAATCATGGACTGTAGCATGACCTTTTTTAAACTTGTAGCCATAAGGCACATGACAATACTCTGCTGGAATCATGTACTTTGTTTTTCCATCTCTGTTTTCAATATTGCTAATGAAATAACGTTTACCAGCAATTGTTCCGGCACCTACAAAAATATCCCAGTCATCAACTCCTGGGTCAGACTTAGTTCCTGTCCTTTTATGTGATTTAAGATAGCGATATGCTTCAACATTATCGCCAGGAACAAAGCTTGCATACCACTTTCTTGCTTTAATATAATGAGCACCAGGTTTTTTAGAGAGCTTCTGTAACTTGTTAAAATCCTTTGTCGTTGCAACTGGTAAAGGCGGTAGCGGCTTGGCAGCAACTGGATGAGAATTCAAGCCAACTAGCGCAGCAGAGCCTACGAACAGCATCACTCCCACAATTAACAGTTTCTTGATTGATTTGATCTTCTTCATAGCAGATAAACTTCCTTACTTTAAGATATAACTTAATTTTTCCTATATTAGATTACATACCTAACACTATTAGTTATATAATTAACTAGCAATTTAAGCAATATAAAAAAGCAATTAATCATATTTATTTGCACTTTGTCTAACGTATTGTTCATCAAAAACATTGCTGGCTTTAATTCTACTAAAATTTTTTACAACTTAGTGAAGGATCTAAATAGTTTTGGATAAAGTAATTTTATTAATAAAAAATAACCTTCACTTATCTAAATCATAATTTGATAAATTAAGGTTATTAAAAATTAAGCCACTTCCCAGATTTGAACTGAGGACCTCCTCCTTACCACGGCGGTGCTCTACCTCCTGAGCTAAAGTGGCAAAATCAAACTCAACAAAAAAGTATTCACTCTCGTGAAGCGAATACTTCAAATAATACTATATCTAGTCATTATCTGCAATAAATCTCACAGCTGTACCATAAGCAACAACGGATTGCATGTCGCCGCCAATCGAGCCTGAGTCAAAACGCATCATTACGATTGCGTCTGCACCTACATCTGCAGCACTTTGCCGTAGCCTTTCCAATGCCTGACTGCGTGAATCTTCAAGCATTTTGGTATAACTCCGAATTTCACCACCAACCATTGACTTGAGACCTGCGCCAAAATCTTTAATTAAATTTTTAGACTGCGTAGTTAAACCAAATACCTCACCAATAATTTCATATTTTTTACCTGGTATATTTTCGGTAGTTGTTACTAAAATATCACTTCGAGCCATTTTTTACTCTCCTATCAAGATAATTTAAAGTGCTTTAATATCAGAAAAGTATGAAGTCTTAGCACTTTTTCGTCAAATTGCCGTTATTATTTTACCGGCAATTTCAGGTGGCATTAAATTAATTTGAGTTAAATCAGCACTTGCCACCCATTCTGGCTGATAAACGTTAGACTTACTTGAGCGTTCCTTTTCTTCACCGCTGATTGCAGGTGCGACTATGTACGGTATTTCAGTGTAAAAGAATTCTTCTTTTGCTTCACTTGTAAAAAAATGCGTTAGAGCAGCTGGCTTTAATTGAAGATCCAATTCCTCTCCTATTTCCCTGATTGCAGTAGTCACTGGAGTTTCATTTTCTTCTGCGCCACCACCTGGAACTACCCAGTAATCACGCTCATTTTTAAACCTATGAATCAATAAAAATGCTTTATGTTCTGGATTATAAAGTATTACCCGTGCACGCATTTTACCCTCCTAAATTAAAAAATGATGTGTTTCTTATTATACTCCTTTAATTGGAATCAAAAAAGGGCAGTTGCGAAAATAGCAACTGCCTCTTTTAGACTAATCTTTAATTGTAACTAAAGTGTATTTTCTTTTACCTTTTCTAATAATGACATATTTACCATCAAATGCCTTAGAAGGATCAACTTCAAAATCTACTGACTGC
The DNA here is from genome assembly GCF_000761135.1 of Lactobacillus sp. wkB8. NCBI lineage: Bacteria > Bacillati > Bacillota > Bacilli > Lactobacillales > Lactobacillaceae > Lactobacillus > Lactobacillus sp. wkB8. Next base: position 1,589,102 of record NZ_CP009531.1, read on the forward strand.
TCACGGTCTCCGTTCACATAAATTGCTCCATTAGTCACATCTTCACGAGCTTGACGCTTGGAAGATTCGATCTGGGTATCAACTAAAAAGTCCACAATATTTTGGCTCTGAGATGATGTCTCAGCCGTTGGCGCACTCTTTAGCCCTTCCTCAATTTGCTTGACCGACAAATTCTTAATATCACCGGAAAACAGTGCGTCGGTAATCATTTCTGCCTCTTTTAAGCCTTCTTCACCGTGAACAAATTTTGTTACTTCTCTGGCGAGTGTCTTTTGCGCTGTTCGTTTCCATGGTTCTGCTTTGACTTGCTCTGCCAGATCGTCTATTTCTTCATGGCTAAGGAAAGTAAAGTATTTCAAATATTTAACTACATCCCGATCATCTTGATTGATCCAGAATTGATAAAATTCATAAGGGCTGGTTTTTTCAGGATCAAGCCAAACAGCTCCACCAGCAGATTTACCAAACTTGGTGCCGTCAGCTTTCAACATTAATGGAATGGTTAAGCCAAATGCCTGTCTGTCTGAACCCATCAACTTGTGAATTAAGTCGATTCCTGCTGTAATATTGCCCCATTGGTCACTGCCACCAATTTGCATTTGAACACCATAGTTTTTATTCAATTGGTAAAAATCAATAGCCTGTAAAATTTGGTAAGAAAATTCGGTAAAGGAAATACCATTTTCCAGTCGGCTGGCAACTACATCCTTATTAATCATATTGTTCACTTGGAAGTGTTTACCATATTCACGTAAAAATTCGATTAGACTTAATTTATCAAGCCATTCTGCATTATTAACGATTTCAAAGTTTTCAGTACCAAACAATTTTTCCATTTGCTTGGTAAGAGCTACTTCGTTTTCATGCAATTTTTCAGCACTAAGAAGTACCCGCTCCGATTTGCGTCCTGAAGGATCACCAATTGTTCCTGTACCACCACCAATAACAATCACAGGGTGGTAACCTGCAAGTTGGAACCTTTTCAAAATCATGAAGGGAATAAGGTGACCAATATGAAGGGAATCACCTGTAGGATCGGTACCACAATATAGTGCCAAGTTATCATGTTCTTGCAAATATTTAGTTAGTCCAGCTTCATCAGTCTGCTGGTTAATAGCTCCACGCCACTTTAAATCTTCTAAAATATCAAAGTTTGCCATCTTTTTCCTCCAACAAAAAAGTCCCTAGATTCAATTGATGAATCTAGGGACGACTAGTTATTTTTAGCCGTGGTACCACCCACATTTACACTATTACTAAGTGCCTTAATTGTGGTCTATACGGGAACCACCCTACTCGTATTTCGCCATGCACGACCTGCCTAGCTCTCACCAACCGCTAGTTCTCTGAACACTGAATCGTGATACTACTTAAATTTGTTATAAACGATAATACTCATTTTTTCTTAATAAGTCAATATCGTTTTATTACTTGTAAAAGCCTTTAATCTTTAAGCCGTAAGCTTTGCCTGCAGTCATATCATATTGAATAGCCTCATAATCAGCTAAAATTTCTTGCTGCTTTTTAGTCAGATATTTTGGTTCAATTACCTGACCCTTGCGACCAATTAGTTCGAAGCCTTTATCACCTTTAAAGTTAATGGTAATTGCTGGCAGTCTCTTATGTACCTCAGTCAAAAGTGCTTGGTAAGGCGTCACTTTAGAATCAGTCTGTTCAAGCATCATAGCGATAAAGTCGCTGGAACTGACAAAATTATTTGCCTTACGCGGCAGTCTCTTTTTAGCACCATGTTGACGCGCATATTTGTTGGAATAGATAAAGTAGCGCGTTGAGTGCATTTGTACCGGATATTTAGCAGTATAACTTTGTGAAAGGATACTTGGATAGTGATCACCGTAAAAGACTAAAGTAATTGGTTTCTTAATTTGATCAATTTGCTGGATAAACTGCTTAACTGCCTTGTCAGTGTACTGCGTTCCCTTAACGTAAGTAGCCATTTGATCACGAACTGCTGGAGATTTGAATAACTCTCCTGAAATCTTGCCCATGTATTCGTTATTTGGATACCAATTGTTATATGGCATGTGATTTTGAATTGAAATCAGGTTGATAAACTGTCCGCCATCGCGGGAATTAATTTCTTTTAGACCGTTAGCATAGGTAGTAAAGTCAGAGTTATAACCACTCTTACCCAATTTCTTTTGGTCAATAACCTTATATTTTGAACCAACATAGATAAACTTATCAAATTTAAATCTATGATAATCTTCTTGCCTTGAGTAATACGTACCAATAAATGGGTGGACAGCAGATTTATAATCGAAATTCATCCCTATTGTTGGGTAGAAATCATAGTTCGGCACAATTTGAACATAAGGGGTCAAAGTAGACTTGAACATGCCCATATTCAAACCGGTTAGAGTCTCCCATTCCATGTTGGCAGTACCACCACCGTAACCGGCACTCAGCATATTGCCGTATGTGGAACGTGACTTCATCGACTCGATAAACTTAACTGGATTTGGTACGTCACGGTCAAACCTGATTGTTGGGAAAGTATTTGGATCAACAAAACTTTCACTCAAGTTAAAGACAATGGTTTGGTCCTTAAGATCGTTTTTACGTTTCTTATTAATCTTAGCCGCTACTTTTTCGTATTTGGTGTTGAGCTGCTTAATACTTGTTTCCGAATAACCCTCAGGCTGATCCATAATTTGCAAGTCAATATAATTCAAGAAATTAAGGACAGGCCCATTTACTTGAATATCTCGTTCAGGGTTACGGAATCTTTGTTTATTATCAAAACCACGGTTGATGTGATAAATAACTCCACCATCATGATTGAAGCGTAATGGCGTTACAAACAATAGTAAGCTGAGCAATGCCCAAATTCCACGTCTCTTCCAAGAGCCGCGCTTTTTAATAGGAACCTTGCATTCCAAGAAAATATCAAGGGCAATTACAACAACTATAGCTACTAAAATCACAATGACAGTAGTCTTGCCAATCATTGGAATTAGGGTTTTCCAGTTGACAATTTCACTAATTTCAGTCGGGTAAATAGGTTCTCCCCGAAGCAGCAACTTAATCTTATTTGCGACAGCCCAACCAATGGCAATCAAACTTACTAAAATGTTTGAAGTCCAGTAACGAGTTGTTACAAAGTAAAATACGGAAAACAACGCATCAAGAAAGATAGTTGTCAAAATCATGGCAAAGAATTTAGTGCCGAGAAGGTAAACTATCGCATTAATTGTTGAAGCTGTACTTATTTGAATTCGTAAATTATCTGATTCAATTAGAAAAGAGCCGAAACTTAAGATATAGAACCAAGCCCAAGTAAGTAAGTTGACCCGATTGGTAATAACAAACTTGGTAAAAATTGACCAGATTTTTTCACAAATTTTGGCTAAATTAGGTTCATTATCTAAATAATTAATGATCTTAGCAAATGGCGTAATTTGGAATAAATAGCGTTTTAACACCATATACCAGAGGACAACAATTACCAACATAACCACTATCATGATCAATTTATTAATAGTAGACGAGTCAGTAAAGCGGAATGCGTTCATAAATCTCGGAGAAATTGGCGCATCCATAATCATAATTACTGGAATAAAGTAGCGGGCTTGCGTTTTAGTAAAAGTTAAAATTACCTTTTTAAATAATAAAAACGCTGCCACAATCAGCAAGAACATAAAAGGCGAAGAAGGATTGTTGAGAAATTCTCGGTTCCAGTCGCCACCGCCATTACCTGAAATAATCTGCGACCAATAAACCGCATCAAATCCTGAAACGCCAATAACCACAATGAAGAAGGAGAGAAAGCCACTGATTAAAGATAGCGTTAATATCTTCTTACTAATGTGGATATGAGCTAAAAACATCCCCCAAGCAAAGAACAAAACAAGATATAGGCCGTAAAGTGAGTACTGGAAAGATAGATTACCAGCACTTAGGGCAAAGCCTAATAATGTCAATAAACTTAGTACCAGCAGGTTTTGTTTAATATTTAATTTATGCAGTAAATCAAAAAGATACGGTTGGATTAACAAACAAAAAAACAAACCGGAAAATAAAACTGAGGTACTGGTAATGATCGGGAATAACATGCCCCAAACGCGCCACATATTGAAGCGTGTAGGAACTATAAAGAAGAAAAAGATGTAATAAACAATCAAAGTTGCACTGGCTAACAGCCAATATTTGAAACTTTCACTAACACTTTCTTTTTTCTTGCTGTAAATAGCCCCAAAGACCATGGGTACCAACATTAACGTCGCATTATGCAACATATTAGGCATAAAACGGACAAATGAATAGTGTGCCCTAGCAGCAATACCTTTCAAACTGAACATTTGCACGAGCATGAATAGAGTTGCTACTAATATGCAAATTATCTGAATAGCTTTTAAAGATTTTTTGTTTTTACTCATATTTCTAGTTATATTCCTCACTAAAAATGTTGCTATTAATTATCGCGTTTAATACCCAATTTCTTTTTAATTGTGTATAAGACATCAACTTTTTTGCCGTTGCCAGTAAAAAAGTCACGTAGATCAGATCTAAATTTGAAAATCATGATCGACGTCATCAGCAATAATACTAATCCGGCTTCTTTGATCTTTATTAGTTCGTATAAACTGAACAATATTATAAAAATTATCGGAGGAACCGTCAAATTTTGTAATGTTATTAAAAGGAACAAGGCAACTAATAATGTAATTGCAGCTGCTCTTGTGTCATAAATGGCAGCTACTAAAACAGCTACTGTCACGCCCTTGCCGCCCTTAAAATGCTCCCAAAAAGGAAAGCAATGGCCCAGCATTAAGCCTAAGCCGGCGTACACAAGAGCAATTTTGCTTGAAAAAATATGATGCACAATTAAAAGGCAAATAAGTGTTTTTAGTAAATCACCTAGACAAGTGATTATGCCCCATTTTTTTCCAAACACAGCTCCCACATTTGCCGTTCCGGGATTGCCAGAACCTACTTTGGTAGGATCTTGGTTCAAAGCAAAACGACAAACTAGTACTGCAGCCAATAAGCAGCCAAACGCATAACCAATTATGATCGACCACAAACGCATTATTAATAGTCACCTTCTTCCTGAGAATTTTGGTTTTGATAATCATCATAAATCTGGTAATCTTGACTATCAGGATTTTTAAAATCAAAGCCCGCAATTTTATTACGCTTATTTTGATAAGTTTCATTATTGTTTACTGTGGTCAAAGGTAACCCTAATTCAGCACGTAAATAGTCAGAAACGCGTTGCAGCTCTTTAGTAGATTGTACTTGGTAAGAAGCACCATCTATCGTAGCATTGTGACCATGAAGGTAATCATTTTTGACGTTCTTAGTTGCATCTTGATAATTAAATACAATCTGTCTTAGTGCATCAAACGGCAAGTTGGTTTTAACGCTGCCAGAGATTGATTCTAGAACTGAATCTAGTTTAGTAAGAGTGTTCAGCGATACTGCTTTTTTAATAATAGTTGTAATTACCTGACGCTGACGTTTTTGGCGCCCATAATCGCCTTCTGGATCGTCATAGCGCATGCGCGCATAAGCTAAAGCGCCACCACCACCCATATGAGTCAACTGGTTTTTCTTAAAAATATAGCCACCATATTCAAAGCTAAGAGTTGGCCTGATATTGATACCACCAACATAACGGATCAGGCGCATAATACCTTTCATATTAACTAGAGCGTAATATTTAATAGGTACATTTACCAACTTTGAAACACTTGCCATTGACATTGCAGCTCCGCCTATAGGATAGGCTGCATTTATTTTTTTTACTTGAAATTCATCTGCGCCCACCATTTCTGCCATTGTATCACGCGGTACAGACATCAATGTATAACGCTTTTTTTGCGGATTAACTACTGCAATAATAATTGTGTCAGTGTTGCCATTTTTTTCTTTGCGGTCAAGAGCGCCTGTATCTGTGCCCATCAGCAATACCGCAAATTTTTTCTTACCGTCAAACTCACCATTTTTAACTTGAACACGATTACTGCTGTCATAGGCATCATCGACAGCATTTTTTGTTCGAAAATAAATATACGCTGAATATACACCAATCGCCGTAATTAAAAGAGCTGTGATACTTAACACCCAGGCTAGAATACGTCTCTTTTTATGGTAATCTCTCTCATGTAATTCAACCCGACTTTTACTCGGATGATTATCGTTGTGATCCATAACTTTTTATTACCCAAAATTTAATTACAATGAGTACATTATAGCAAAAAAAACAAGCCGCTGTCGGTTTGTTACACATCTTATTAAAAATATTACAATGTTTAACTCAAAGTTAAGGTTAACACTAAATTCTCATCGCTATCACTAGTGAGAATTGAATTGCTGCGTACTGCAGTCACTTCGCTATTCTCTTTAGTAATAATAAAATCCGTTGAAGACAAGGCCAATTTAGACTTATTTTTAACCACTTCAACTTCATTTGCATTAGCTTTAACAGACCAATCTTCAAAAAGAGGTACTGTAAATTTTACTGAAAATGGCATATCCTTATGTGAATTATTTTTCAAATAAAATTTAATATCTACCTTGTTCCCATCAATAGCATAAGTTAAAATCACTTCAAAATGAAAGGGAAATTTTTTATAACTGGCAGCATCGTCTATTAAGGCCAAACTTACACGTGAATCTCCCTTATCAACAATAGTCCACGGCAATAATTCAGCCCAATTTTCTTTTTGGTCCGCTCCTTCAAAGCTGACGTTCAAAGCTTTTTGCTTCTCAGCATCTTTAAAAAAATCATTTTGATCGTTCTGCGGAATCAGGCTAACTAGCTTTGCGCCCTTTTCAGAAACGGCAATCCGCAAAACTGAACTCTCAATTATTTGCATATTTTACTCCCAAACTTTTTCTTCTTCAAAAATAGCACTCAATTAATGCTGCTGTCAATTTGAGTTAAAATCTAAGGCGGTATAATTATGATAAATAAATATTTTATGGAGGAAGATTATACTGCCGCTGCCTTAAGAATGGTATATAAAAGGCACTTTTTTATGTACTTTTCATTTTAAGCTTATTTGAAAGCACTTTTTAATAAAAGAAGCTAAAATTATTAGCAAAATCAATTTAGATATATTATAATTAATTTGTTCCCGAAAATTATAAAAGTTTTTGGAACAAGTTAATAAAAAGGGCATCCCAAGGAATTGGGATGCTTTTTTTGTCTATTATATTTCGTAATTAATACGATCACGCGAGGCTTCAGTTAAGTCTGCAGAAACTGGTGCAACAAAGGAACCATCATCTGGTAATTCAATATCACTAATCTTGCTGACTTTAGGCAAAACCTGTTTGTTGTACAAGCGGCTGGCAAGGGTGTCAGCAGCCATCTTCATTGATTCACGTAAGCCTTGTCCTTCTGTTATTCCTCCTTTAACATCAGGAAATTTAATCACATATATATCATTTTCCAGTGGCTTAAAAATAGCCGGATACGTCACAACTTTATGGTTCATCCTAAACCTCCTCATTTGCACTTTCTTCTATCATAATATACCCAAAATAGCCAAAAGAAGAAATAATTATAAAAAAATTATTCTTTTGCACAAAAAAGCGCTGAAAATTGTTCTTTTCAACGTTTTTTATATTTTATTTATTATTCTTTTTAAATAGTCTCCAACCACTTAGAATGACCGTAATAAAGCAAATAATTATTGAAATATTAAAGACTACGTGCATACCATAAATGAAAATCTCTGGCTGCTTAGGCAAGTAAGTCGTGACCCGACTGCCTTTTGCCATACTCATTGCAGCAAATAATACCGTAGTAGCACTAGATATTCCGATAACCATACCTAAATTACGTGACAAGGAATTGATACTGCCGGCAACTCCTAAATCTTTCTGCTCAACTGACCCCATTACCAACGAGTTATTTGGTGAACTGAATATTCCACTACCTAGCCCCATAATTGCAATACTTATTATAAAGAGCCAGATGGAAGATTTTAAGTTGCACAGCATGTAACCAATTTGACTGATTAATAGCAATACTAATCCGATAAAGGTAATCAATTTGGGCCCAATTTTATCAGAAAGAGAGCCTGCTATTGGAGCCGCAAACAATTGTACTACAGGTAAAATCATTAAAATATAGCCTGTTTGACTCGGAGACAAGTGCCGAGCATTTTCTAAGTAAAAAGGTGTAACCACATTAAAGAAAAAGTTCGTAATAAAAATTAATAACGCACAAAGCAGGCTAACAGAAAAATCAGGATTTTTAAACAACTTAAATTGTAATAAAGGGTTGACTGCATGATTTTCGACATACACAAACCAGACAAAACTAACTAGTCCCACTAACAGCATTATAATTACGGGCAATGCGCCAAAACCCAGTTGCTGTCCTAAAAAGATGCCGCCAAACAGTGTAATCATGCCTAAAGCAAAACTGAAAGAACCAGTTTTATCCAGCGCGGTTTTGGTAAATGTAATGTCTTTGGGTAAAAAGATTGCACCAATAACTGCGGCAACCAATCCTACCGGAACATTTAGCCAGAAAATATAAGACCAAGACAAGCGGCTCAATATCAATCCTCCTAGACCAGGACCTGCAATTGAACCCAGCGCTACAAAGGAGCCAATAGTTCCCAAAGCCCTGCCTCTTTCAGTACTTGGAAAAATTTCAGTAATAATTCCGTTGTTGGTTGCCATAGTCATGGCAGCTCCAAATGCTTGAATAGCCCTTGCTAACAGCAAAAATAGCAAATTAATTCTGAAGCCTGATAATAAAGAGCCGGCAATAAAGAAAATTGCTCCTAGGCGAAAGATCTTAATCTTACCATATATGTCACCTAGCTTCCCAAAAAACAGGATAAAACTGCAAACCACAATTAAATATAAGGAAACAACCCATTCTGACTGACTCATTGGGATGTGCAGATCACTACTAATTACGGGTAAAGCAATATTCACAATTGTGCCGTCTAAAGTTGACATAAATGTAAAAAGTCCAACGGCAACTAGTATCCACCACCGATTTTTTTGTACCTTGATATCTGTTTGATAACTAATTTTTTGTGTCATTTATTTATCTCCATTTCAATTTAGTTAGGTACCTTAATAGTTTGAATTATACTCTTTTTTTCTCAGCTGCCAAGTAAAAAACAACTGCATATATTATGCAGTTGTTTTTGCAAGATAAAGAATGTCTCAACTTACAATCAGAATAAAGTTGGGACTAGATTTTGTAATATCTTATTTGGCTAAATAAATAGCTCAAATAAAATAATATTAGTTGAATTTTGTTCAAACACAGTCTCAAATTTTATTAATAGATTTTTAAAAAAGATTATTTGTGCAATTATTATTTTTTACTACAAATTAGCACTAAAAACATTTGAAAACTAAGCAAAAATTAGCATTGACTTTAATTAACTACTAATCTATACTCAAAAACATTAGATATTAATTAGCAAATAATAATTATTCTAATAATACGGTGACTATATTGTTCATCATAAACTTATTGTTATTTTAGAAAGAGGAAGTCTATGGCGGAAAAAAATCATAATTCCACAGTTGAAGATACATATGATGACTACTCTACACAACGTTTCCCTAAAGACAAACGTGATCCGATGTGGAAAGTGTTAATGGTACAAATTGGAGGATTTGTCGCCTTAAGTCAATTTATGCTTGGCGCAGAGCTGGGTTACGGAATGACATTTCATGACGCTGTTCTATCCACTATTTTGGGGAGTGTCATTTTGCAGTTCATTTCATTTGGTTTAGGCTTAGCCGGTCAAAGAGAGGGCCTGCCTACCAGTCTTTTGTCAAAATGGGCCGGATTTGGCACAGTTGGCTCAGCTATCGTTGGTTTAACCTTTGCAATTAGTTTAATTGGCTGGTTTGGCATTCAGAACTCTGTATTTGCTCAAGGCGTGGTACAGATAATGAACACAATTACTCACAGTAATATTAATTACCAGCTGGTTGCTACTATTACCGGGTTGCTAGTTACCTTTTCTGTTATTTTCGGCTTTAAGGGGCTAAGTTGGACAACCAACATTTCAATTCCAGCTTTTATCATTGTAATGGGCTTTGCCACTTACAATATGCTTAAAGGCAACAGCCTCAGTCATTTAGTAACTATGGCTGCTCCTGGTGCCGCAATGGGCATGGGTGCTGGGATCACAATGGTTACAGGTAATTTTATCGTTGGCGCCATCATCATGCCTGACATAACCAGACGTACTAAAAACGGTCGCGATGTTTTTTGGGTTTGTGTAATCGGTACGATTGTGGGTGAATTAGGCGTCAATGTCATTGGCGTGTTAATGGCTCACGCGATTGGCTCAAAAGAAATTATGCCTATTATTTACCAATTAACAGGAGCTTTGGGAATTGCTTTAATTGTGTTGTCATCAGTTAAAGTTAATGACATGAATCTTTATTCTGCCAGCTTAAATGTCGTTAACTTTTTTAGGCAAGTTTTTAAAGTGAGTTTGAACAGATCTGTCATGACTGTTATTACCGGTATATTAGGAACAATTCTTTCAGTTATTGGCTTAATTGATAAATTTCAAGGATTTTTGACTGTACTAGGCGTTGTTTTCCCACCAATAGCAGCCATTATGTTTGTTGACTACTGGCTTTTAAAAACCGACCGCAAAAATTTAGACGAAAGTCGGGCTAAAGGAGAGTTGCCCCAAACTTCTGCTAAGTTACCTGTAATGACTGTTATCGCTTGGATAATAGGAATTTTAGTCGGTCAATTCGTTACATGGGGGGTTCAATCTTTAAATGTTCTTATTAGTTCAGGGCTGGTCTACTACTTAGGTAGTCTTTTAGTTAGAAAAGTTGATCAGCGAATAGTTAAAAATAAAGGGATAGAGGAATAAATTTTGAGTAAAGAAATAGGAATTAAGGATGTAAAACAAATTGCTATTGGAGCTTCTTTGCTGGGCTCAGGTGGTGGAGGCAATCCGTTTATTGGCGAATTGATGGCAATTTCAGCCATTAAAAAACACGGTCCAGTGACTTTGCTTGCACCAGACGAATTTCCGGATGACGAATTATTTGTTTCAGCCTCAAATATTGGGGCTCCAGCAGTTTCAATGGAAAAATTTCCTAATGGAAATGAGTTCGTGAATGCTTTTAAAATTTTTGAGCAATATTATGGCAAAAAAATTTATGGTACCTTCCCGATTGAAGCAGGTGGTATCAATTCGATGATGCCAATCGTTGCAGCCGCCAATATGGACTTGCCGATTGCAGATGCTGACGGAATGGGACGGGCTTTCCCAGAATTACAGATGTCAACTTTTGTTTTAGCAGGACATTCAGTAACTCCTATGGTTTTGTCAGATGAGCGGGGTAATACCTCACTAATTAATACTCCCGATGCATTCTGGGCTGAGCGTATCGGTCGTAACTTCACAGTGCAAGTGGGTGCTACATCTTCAAGCGCCAGTGATTCATTAACTGGTAAACAAATACGTGAAGCTGGGGTTTTGAACATCGTTGATTTGAGTCAAAAAATTGGGCAGTTAATTCAACATGCCAATGATTACGACTCCGTTGACAGTGCGTTAAGTGAATTATTGCGTTTAACTCATGGGTATAAACTGATGACAGCTAAAATCACGGATATTTCACATGTCACTAAGGGTGGATTTAACTTTGGTGAAATTACTTTGGGCGGTCTTAATGAAAATGAGGGGCAAACTGGTAAAATTTCTTTCCAAAACGAAAATATTATTATGCAGCTTGACGGCAAAATTTTGGCAACCGTTCCCGATTTAATCACTATGGTTGATATTGACACTTTGCTTCCTATTACAAATGAAGAAGTCCGTTATGGTAAACGGATTATGGTTCTGGGCTTGCCAGCCAATGAAAAATGGCGCACCGAAGCCGGCATAAAACTCGTAGGACCGCGGTATTTCAAATACGATGTTGATTATGTTCCAATTGAAAAACGTTACGCAGAATACAATAATTAATAGGAGGAAAATTAGGTGTATAAATTAGGAATTGATGTCGGTGGTACAAATACTGATGCTGTAATATTAGATGATAAATTAAATGTACTTGTTTCAGCTAAGACCCATACTACTAAAGATATTGAAACTGGTATTAAAAACGCTATTCATAAAGTTGTCAACGGCAAAAATATTGATGTTCAGCAAATAAAACAGGCAATGCTGGGGACAACTCAAGCCACTAATGCAATTGTTGAACGTAAAAATCTCGGTAAAGTAGGTATTCTGCGAATTGGCTATCCCGCAACCGCGTCCGTTTTGCCTTATACAGAATGGCCTGAAGATATTACGCAAATTCTGTCAAACAAATATGCTTTAATACATGGCGGTTATGAGTTTAACGGCGATCCAATTGTGCCCTTTTCAGAAGAAGAAGTGCGTACTAAGCTTAATGAATGGCAAGGTCAAATAGATGGATTAGCCGTAGTTGGAGTTTTCTCATCAATTAATGATGATCAGGAAAAACGTGTCAGTGCAATAGCTCACGAAATCTTAGGCTCTGACTTTCCCGTTTCTATCTCATCTTCAATTGGCTCCATCGGCTTGATCGGACGAGAAAATGCTACTATTTTAAATGCTGCTTTAAACAAAGTTATCAAAAACGTTACCCACGGTTTTTCACACGCATTGGCAGATGAAAAAATTACTAATGCTACTGTTTATTTATGTCAAAATGATGGTACGTTGATGTCATTAGAATATGCTGCTAAGTATCCTATTTTAACAATCGGTAGCGGCCCAACGAACAGTATTCGCGGTGCAGCTTATTTGTCTAAAATTAAAAATGCTTTAACAGTTGATATTGGCGGGACTACTTCTGATATTGGCGTGTTAACAAACGGCTTTCCACGTGAATCTTCAAAGGCTGTAACTGTAGGTGGCGTTCGTACTAACTTTAGAATGCCTGACGTATTATCTGTTGGACTTGGTGGTGGTACAATTGTGCGGGTCAGTGATGATGGTTCAGTTACTGTCGGTCCTGATAGCGTAGGTTATGCTATTACCGAAAAGGCCCTCGTTTTTGGCGGAGACACGTTAACAACAACTGATATTGCTGTTCGTCTTGGACTATGTCAAATTGGTGATCCTAAGTTAGTAGAGTCAATCGATGAAGATACTGCACAAAAAGCAATGAGGAAGATCGCTGCTATCTTAGAAGATGGTATTGATCAGATGAAAACAAGTGCCGAAGATGTGGAAGTAGTTTTAGTTGGCGGAGGGGCAATTATTGCACCTGAAACTCTCAAAGGAGTTAAACACATTACAAAAAGTGATTTTGGCGGTGTTGCGAATGCTATTGGTGCTACAATTGCCAGCATTGGTGGTGAATATGAGAAAGTTTACCAATATGCTCATGTTAAGCGCTCAGATGCATTATCTGATGTAGAAAAGCAGGCAGGGCAGCAAGCAATAATGGCTGGTGCAAAAGCCGATACTATTAAAGTAGTTGAAGTGACAGAGGTGCCACTTGCCTACGCTCCAGGAGAAACAACTAGAGTTAAAGCTAAAGTCATAGGTGAAATTGATAATGAAAAAGAAGCTTAAACTTTATTCATAAAATTTTTTTATTTTAAGCTGAATGGTTTTTAAAAACTACTCAGCTTTCTTTTTAACCTATTTTTGTTATTTGTCTATCTTCAATCCCCACTAGAAAGTTTGGTTAAGCAGCTATTTTGTATTAAAATTAAACTAATAAATTAGCGAAAGAAGAATGAACTATGTGGATTTTTGAATTTTAAAATAAATTTTCCCGTAACTATCTATTAATATAGAAAGAGAATTAAATGATTGAAAACACTCCACGTAAAGCTAAAGCATTTATTGCCGGGGTTAACTTAAACGATTCTAATTTTGATTATTATATGACTGAACTTGCCAATTTGACTGAAGCTGCCAATATGGAAGTAGTGGGACAGGCACGACAAAATGCAGAGCATGTAGTAGCTGGAACGTATTTTGGTCTAGGTAAAATTAATGAAATTAAAGATATGGCACGCGGCTTAAAGGCAAAGGTACTTATCCTTAATGATGAATTGACGCCAGTTCAAATTCGCAATTTAGAAAAATTGACCAAACTACGTGTAATTGACCGCACCGAACTAATTTTAGAAATATTTTCAAAGCGAGCTCGCACTAAACAAGCAAAATTACAAGTGCAGCTGGCGCGGTTGCAATATGAACTGCCTCGGTTGCATCCGTCTGAAAACAATTTAGACCAGCAAAGAGGAAACGGCGGTTCCACTGGCGGTGGTTTTGCCAACCGTGGTGCGGGTGAATCAAAACTAGAGTTAAACCGAAGAACTATCGGTAAACAAATTGCCATCATCAAGAATGAATTAAAAGAAATCTCGCAGCAGGAAGAAATAAAAGCCAAAAGACGTAATCAAAATAATATTCCCAAAGTCGCTTTGGTTGGTTATACGAATGCTGGTAAATCAACCACGATGAATGGGCTTTTACAAGAGTTTTCTAAACATAGCGACAAGCAGGTTTTTGTTAAAAATATGCTATTTGCTACATTAGATACTAATGTCAGGCGCATAGAGTTAGATAACAATTTTAGCTTTATTCTCTCTGATACAGTAGGGTTTATTTCAAAGCTGCCTCATAACTTAGTTGAGTCTTTTAAGGCTACTTTGCAAGAAGTAAGGGATGCCGATTTACTGATAAATGTTGTAGATGCATCTGATCCAAATATGATTCAAATGATCCGCACTACACAAAATGTTCTGAATGAAATTGGCATCAAAAACACCCCTATGATTACTGCTTACAATAAAGCCGATAAGTCAGAAAGAAATTATCCGCAAATTGAGGGCAGTAATATTCTATATTCCGCAACTGATCCTAAGTCGATTACTACTTTAGCCAATCTAATTACTAAAAGAATATTCGTTAATTACAAAAGAACCAGATTGCTATTGCCACTGTCAGATGGTAAAACACTATCTTATCTACATGAAAATGCACAAATAATCAGTGAGAATTTTCAAAACGACGGCATTCATGTGACTGTTCGTTTAGCTCCAGAACAACAAAATAGATTTTCAAATTATATTGTCTAAACAAAAAACTTCTTACACACTGTAAGAAGCTTTTTTATTTTAACGATACGTACTGCCAAAGTTATGGCATCTTCTCTTCTAAGCAATTACCCTTTTAGCAACACAAGGATAAAAGTAAGAGCTTATTGTTTGCAAAACCACACCCTGCTCCGGTGTCGCAGCACAGACATATTGATTATTGCCGACATAAATACCAACATGGTAAGGCGCGTCGGCTGACCCCCAATATAGCAAATCACCAGGCTGCAATTGATCCATAGCCACCGTTACGCCTACTTTGACCTGATCAGTTGTCACCCGCGGCAATTTAACGCCTCCGACTTGGTTATAAACATACTGCACTAAACCTGAACAATCAAAATTGTCCGGCCCATTGCCGCCCCAAACATAGCCTTTGCCGACTTGGCTTTCTGCCAAGTTGACTACCGCTTGCGCCCTTTTAGAAACATTAGGAGAAACATTTTTATCGCTCACATGAGTAATGGTTGGAGCTGCAGTAGTTTTGTTACTTTTCTTTTTTACAACATTACTAAGCTGAGGTACTACTACTTTTTGTTTTTGTACTTTTTGCTTTGGTACCTTCTTCACTACCTTCTTAGCTTTAATCTTAAGCTTAGATTTTTTAATTTTCTTTTTGGTAGCAGCTTTTTTTACTTGTTCTTGAGCAGTTTTCGTATTAGATTGTTCTTCTAAATCTTTGGTATAGCGCGCTTCAATCCACTCACTATCACCAATCATGTACCATAATTTGCCTTTACGATCCACCGCCGTTTTAGCAACATTCCACTTACTTTTATTTTTAGCGCGAAAGTTAATTAACTGTCCACCCTCATAATTAGTCCAAATTTTGACGCTCTTACTTGGTAAGCAATTTATTTCTATTCTTTTAACTGGAGTTTTTAGCGTAGCAGCATCCACAATTTTCTGTGGTGAAGCCACACCAATTCCGGTGAGTGTCAATGCTGCTGCAAGACCCATTTTCCAAAAATTACGCTTCATCAAATTAATTCTCCTTCAGGTAGTATAATGTGATCAAAAATTAGTATTCAATTTTATTTTAACCGCTTCAGATATTTAATCAAGTTACACTAATCAAACTGCAATAAAAAAACACTTAGAAATTTTCTAAGTGTTTTTTCTTAAATCGTATTCTTAGTCAAGAACACGCTTAGCAACTGATGGATAGAAGTATGAACTCAAATTTTCTCTAACAACTCCTTGAGTTGGTGTTGCTGCATGGACATATTGGTTATTACCAACATAAATTCCCACGTGATAAGGGGCGGTCGATGAACCCCAGAATAAGAGGTCTCCCGGCTTCAAATTCTGCAATGAAACTTTTTTACCTTCCTTAACTTGAGAATAAGTAGTGCGACTCAAATTCATACCAGCAGCTTTACTATAAACATATTGAGCTAGACCTGAACAATCGAATCCTTGTGGACCATTGCCACCCCAAGCGTAAGCTTTACCCACTTCAGCGTTAGCCAAGTCAACAACTTTTTCAGCTTGTTTGACGGATTTTTTCTGAGGAGAAACTGCCTTGATTTTGGTGCCAGGTTTAACTGTATAACGCGCTTGAATCCATTGATTTTCGCCAATTTTATACCAAGTATTGCCTTTTTGGTCAATAGCGCTGCTCAAAACGGCAACAGTTTTCCCGTGTTTAATCCGCTCGCCAGTAAAGTTAGGATTTTCATAATTATCCCATATATTAATGCCATAACCAGGGACATAATTGATTTTTACTTTTTTCGTAGCCGCTTTAACAGTCGCAGCTGTTGCATTAGAATTAGCTAAGTTGGCAACGCCAAACCCAGTAACTGCTAAAGCTGCTGCAGTAGTAAATTTTACCCAATTACTTTTTACTTTCAAAATCAATATCCTCCCGTCATCACATTAAATGTTTAAGACAATTCAATTCTACTTCTATGTTACAAAATCAATTTTACTCGTAGATTATTACAAGAAGGTTACAATAATAATACTAGTAAGTAAAAAAGCCCTTCCATCTATTTAATATGATAAAGGACCTTATTTAAAATGTTCTTGTTATTTATAGAAGTAAATATGAATTATTGGTCAAACGGAAAAATTATTAAATTTCTACTCTAGAATTCTTTTAGCAGCCGATGGATAAAAGTAAGCACTTAGTGATTGCTTCAAAACACCTTGACTTGGTGTTGCCGCATGAACAAATTGATTATCGCCAACATAAATTCCGACATGATACGGAGAAACAGAAGAACCCCAGAAAAGTAAATCGCCCTTCTTTAACTTTTTAAGTGAAACTTTTTTGCCTTGAGTTACTTGCGAATAAGTGGTTCTTGGTAAAACTTTATTACCAGCCTTTTTGTAAACATATTGCACCAGACCAGAGCAATCAAATGAATATGGGCCGGTAGCACCATACACATAACCTTTGCCAACTTGCTTTTTGGCAAGTGTGGCCACAGCTGTCCTTTTTTTAGTTACTGCACAGGCACTGACGTCTTTAGCTGTAGTAGCAGTCACTACAGTAGCACCAGCAGCACTTGTAAAAAATAAAACTATAGCAGTTATAAGCTTGATTAAGCTCTTTTTGTGTCCGTGTTTCAAAATTAGGCTCTTTTCTAGACAAATTTCTCCGTACTGAGCAAGCCGTACATAAATTTACTTACTCTTTTTATTCGACATTTTCTATCTTAAACATTTAATGTTACACATTCGTGTCAAACGAGCTACAAAATGTTAAGAATTATATTTTGAAACACAAATATTTTTTACAAAGTGTAATTAAATTCTCCTTAGCTATTTTTTCAAGCTATGAACTATTGCTGCAAGTTCCTTTTTGGTTTCATTCCAATCATCATTAACCAGTATGTGCGCGCTTCCTTTTAAAGAATCAGGTAAGGTATTTAGTTCACTGCCACTTAAACGTTCTTTAATTTTATTCGGATCGTCGCCCCGCTTAAGCAAACGCTCTGCCAATATTCTTTGGGAACTGGTTGTAATGTATAAGAAGAAAACTTGTTCTCTAATTGCAGCTAAATATGATGCTGCTCCTTTAATATCAACTATAAGCGACACTATATCGTGATGTTCCCAGGCATTGGTCAATGCTTCTTGACTTGAACCATATTGATAAGAACCATATTGGACATGTTCAAAAAAATGTAACTGACTAAAACTCTCCTCGCTTTCAAAATGATATGACTTATTGGGAATTTCACCCGGTCTAATTGGTCTAGTAGTATGTGTCAGTACACGCGGAATAGCAAACTTTTGCGCTAAATATTCTGAAACAGTCGTTTTACCAGCGCCACTAGGACCGGCAATTAAAATTAATTTTTGCAAAACCCGAGCTTCCTTTACTTGAAAACAATTCACTTTTATAATAATATCTTTCTATTATAATGAAACATGGTTGAGAGAGGAAGTAAATAATATTATGAAAAAAGCAGACGTAAAAGCAGATGACATTCTCAGCGCCAAGTCTGAAGAAGAACTAACAAAGCCTTTTTTAGGTAAAGTCGAAAAAATTTACGAAAATTCTGCTCTCCTATCAATTATTGATTTTGATCCTACTGACAAAACTGCAGTTAGCGACCTTAATCATAAAATAGTAGTCAACTTCAAGAATTTAAAGAGTGTTCCTAAAAAGAAAATCAAGGAAATTCAAGCTTTAGCTAAAAGTGATGTTAAGGTAGAAAAAATTGCAAAATCTGATCAAGATGCTGCAGATGATGCCACTAAAAAGGATTAGCAACAAATTTTAATTAAGAAACAGTGAATATGGTTCACTGCTCTTTTTTTTTGTCTTATTTTTGCCTAAAATTAAATCATGAAAATATTTATGATATGGAGACAAAAGTGAAAGAAAAAGCAAGAACCGTTTTATTCTGGTTTATTCTAATCCAGCCATTTTTAGACTTATATTGGTTTTACCATGGAACTTTAGCCAATATTTTACCCTTTACTCTACCAACAATTATTCGTATTCTAGCCGTTTTTACATTAGTTTGTCTTTACTTTAGTGCTAAAAATTCTTGGCAAAGATTATCACGCCAAAAATGGTTGCTGATTTATATAGTGCTATTAATTCTATACTCGGCTTTGCATTTAGTACATGTGCAACACTTTAACAGTGTTAGTCCCAATGGTTATGGTTACACACCAACTGGTGAAATCTTTTACCTCATCAGAATGGTGCTACCATTAACAGTTCTTTATTTAACTAATGAATTAGGCTTTAAAGAAAAGCAGCTGCAACATGTTATCGAAGGCATTTCTGGACTTTTTTCCGGGACTATCGTCTTATCTAATTTATTCATAATTTCGCTTAAATCGTATGAAACTGGCACCATTAGCGCCAATATTTTTGAATGGTTTTTTAATCCCAATATTGGTTATTCCCATATGGCATCTAAGGGCTTCTTTAATTTTACCAATATGATTTCAGCAGTACTATTTATGTTGCTGCCGCTGATGCTTTATTACCTTTTTACTTCATTTAATTGGCTTACTGTCCTACTCAATATTGTACAGGCATTAGCAATGATTGAGATTGGTACCAAAGTAGCAGCGATTGGTTTAATTGGCGGAATAATCGTCAGCGTAATTGTTTTTGCCATCCATAAGTTTTTAATCAAGGACGTTAAAAACGGGGGCAAAGCTTTTCTGGTTGCCGTTATAATTGAAGCAGGCTCTTTAGTTATTTTGCCTTTTGGACCAGCAATTCAAAGATATAACTATGAAATTTACTTAGCAAAGCAATCTGATCATGACCTGACAGATAAAAAGCAGGAATTAGCTGCTGGTTTAAAAAAATATCCTACAGGAGAAAAAAGAGCGAAATTTCTACGCTGCTTTATTAAGCAAAATTATCAAGAATATGCACTTAATCCAAAATTTGTTTTAAAAAGCTATCCTTATCAATATGACCCTGAATTTTGGCTAAAAATTATTCGTGAACCCGGTCAATCCCGTATGGAAAACCGCCACATTGAAAAAGCCATGCTTAATCAGGTTGTGAAGACAAACAATAATCCTTTAGACAAGTTTTTTGGTATTTCCTATATAAGAGAAAACAATATTTTTAATTTAGAACGTGATTTTGCTGCACAAATATATTCGTTAGGCTGGTTGGGTATGCTGCTATTTGTCGGTCCTTACCTTGCGGTATTGCTATATAGTGCATATAGGTGGCTCAAATATAAAACTGCACGCACATACCTGGTAAGTTCTTTAACAGTTTCCAGCGGTTTTATCTTATTAGCTGCATTTTCATCTGGCAACGTAGTCGACTTTTTAACTGCCAGCTTTATTTTGGCATTTATCGAAGGCAATCTATTAGTACAAGTCAATAAAAAAGAATAACAAAAAAGCGTAAATGAAACTGGATTGCTGCACAATCGTTTGCTTAAACCAATAATTGTGCAAACATTCCCAAATTCCCAGCTATTTCATTTACGTTTTTTATTTTTCCTTAATAAAAGAAGCATCAGGTATCCTGATTAAGTAGTACCTTGTGGCATTGTGACCAGCATGCATCCCTATTCCATTTTGCCAAACTTTTTTATAAGTAGCCGTATAAATCGCAACATAAGCGCGCTGATATTTACGATCCATTTTAGTTAATTGCTTTTTGTCATAAGGAATTCTGGCAGCATTTAAATCTAGTGGGCTTTTGCCGTAAGCCACAGTGGCAAAGTCACTAGATACTTTGATTTTTTTGCCTGGTCGATAATATGTAAAGGTCTGTGTGCTAATTTTTTTCTTTTTAGAATTGATTGTTACATAACTTGAATTACCTTCACCAGTATTCATGACGATTGGCTGGTATGTGATATTCGAGGTAATCTTACTAGTATCATCAAGATCGGGGTTATCTAACATGGTTTTACCGAACAGCCAAACAATACCTACTAATAGAATTGCCACTTCTATTAAATCAATTAAAAAATTAGGCCAGCTAAACTGTCTGTGCTTTTTGATAATCATGGTAATACGGCGCTTGCGAATATTTTGTACAACGAAAACCAGGTACAAAATAATAACTACCCATAACAAAACCCCAAGTAGATTCCAGCTAATCATGACGGACCCCCTACACTTTTCTCCATTATATTGTAAAAAGCATTTTTTGAATAGTTGAGTTCTTATATAGTTTAACAAATTAAAGATATTGTAACCATCACGGCTATACTAACTAGAGCAAATTATCCTTTTAGTTAGTACTTTTAGTTTTAGCTGCCGTTTTGGTTTTATTTGAACTCGTTTTAGTCGTTGCTCTTTTTTTAGTTGCTGTTTTCTTTTTAGCGGCTGGTGCCGGCTTTTGGTATTCACGAACCTGTTTAATTTTTTCCTGCATAGCTGCTGTCAACTCAGCAATTACAGTATCTTCTTTTTGCTTAATTTCAGCTTCTGTTGCAATTTGATCAATTCTAAAACCTGACGCATTTAAATATTCTGATTGAGTTTCAAAATAGACGTTAACAGGGTATTCTTTCTGCTCTTCAAAAAAGTTGGCAATCTTTTTATAGTTTGCATAGGGCAAATTAATAATATTGCTTTCTAATGCAAAAGTAAGCGGCCTTTGCCCCGTCACTTCAACAGCTATATGACTTAAAGAGTTATGTTTAAGAGCGGCCGCAGTTTCTTTAACTAATTTTGCTGCCAATTCATGCACTTTAGCTTTAGACTTACTAATATCAGCATATTTTACAGTTTCTAAGTCTTCAATATAATCTTTTTGTTCTATCTTTGTAGTTAAATCTGTTAAGTTAATTTTCAAATTAAAAACCCTTATCTAAATTTATTAATTTTTATCAGTCTTATATACGATACTCAAATTTGCGTTTAAAAACAATTTATTTTATTTCTTTTAAAAATATTTTTTAAAAAACATTTTTACTAGTGAAATTTGCTTTAAAATACTAAAAACTCGTTTTTAATACTAAAAGCCTACTTCTTTCGCGCTCTTTTTACTATTATTAAATAACATTTTGTCCTTCACAAACTTAAAAAAGCTCTTTTTTATATTAATACTTTAAAAACATGGCTTTATCTACTTTACAAGCGTTTTCACATAGAGTAAATTTAACATGTAACTAAAAATTTTTCACTAAATTTTTTAACTGAAAGGTAGACGAATATGTCAGATAAAGTTTACACAGATTATTTCTATAATTCCGAAGATTTTGATAAAAATCACGAAATGGGATACAAGGATCTTCACATTCCTGAAGGTGTTGAAGCTCAACCTTTAATTGTTCCACCAGTATTAGAGCCTGATAAACAAGAAAACAATGATGTTTGGTTCACAATTGATTCTCAGGAAGGTGACTTCCAATTTTTGCCAGGTAAAAAGACTCATACTTGGGGCTACAACTTCCCAGTTCTTGGTAAAACTATGGTTTTGACCAGAGGACAACACGTTCACGTAACTTTGAAGAACAGCTTGCCAGAATTAACTACATACCACTGGCATGGTATGGAACTTCAAGGTCCTGGTAATGATGGTGCTTGCCACTCACCAGTTTATCCAGGTGAAGAAAAGCACATTGACTTTACTGTTAAGCAACCGGCAGCCTTAACATGGCTTCACGCCCACCCATGTCCATCAACAGCTATGCAAGTTTGGATGGGGCTAGCAATGGGTGTCGTTATTACCGACGCCAACGAAGCTAAGTTACCAATTCCTAAGACATACGGCAAGGACGAGTTCCCAATTATTTTGCAAGACCGTATTTTCCACGAAGATAACCAATTTGACTACAAAGCTGATTACAATGCAATGGGTATCTTTGGCGACACTCCAATCATCAATGGTGTTGTCCGTCCATACGTTGATGTCACTACTCAAAAAGTACGTTTGCTCTTCTTAGGTGGTTCTAACCGTCGTGAATGGCGTCTGCACTTTAGCGATGACTTAGTAATGACCCAAATCGCCGGCGATGACTCATTCTTGGAGCACCCAGTTAAATTAACTAAAGTCTTAATTGGACCAGGTGAGCGTCAACAAGTAGTTGTTGATTTCAGTAATTACAAAGAAGGAGATGTTGTCAACCTTTACACTGACGACTTCAAGTTGGTTGAGTTTAGAATTCACAGCTATGAAAAAGATGACAGCGTAATTCCTGACACATTGTTCAAACCATACGATCCAGTTGTTAACCCTAACTCACCAATTCCTCATGTTACTATGGATAACCACAACATGATTAACGGTAAGTTGTTCTCAATGGAGAGAATTGATATGAAGCAGGAATTGATGAATGCTGAATACTGGGATGTAACTAACACTAACGATAAAGTTAATGGCATGTTGCACCCATTCCACACTCACGGTGCCCACTTCCTGGTTGTATCACGTAACGGTAAAGAACCATATCCAAACGAAAGAGGCGTTTACAAGGACACTATTGAAGTAGCTCCTCAAGAAACAGTTCGCATAAAGGTTTACTTCCAAAACACTGGTGTCTTCATGTACCACTGCCACATTATCGAGCACGAAGATGCCGGTATGATGGCGCAAATTCAAATTGTTGATCCAAAAGAACCAGACAAGAAATATCATTTGATGGACATGGAAACTTTGACTAAGGCATTTGCTGAAGAAAGGGGAGTACCTGAAGACGAAGTCTTCTGCCCAGGAATGGACGTTGAAGGTATGGCAGTTAAAGGTGAAGATCATAGTCTTGATGCTTTATCAAGCGCAACTCACCATTAATCCCTACTTTTACTCAATAAAAAATAAGATTTAGCAAAGTCGCTCATTAATTTGAGCGATTTTTTGCTTTTATCAATCAACCTATGTTTAAATAGCTTTATGAAAAAGAACAGATTTTCCTTTAAAGCTATTTTGATTTTATTCTTTGGGGTCTTCTTACTCGGATTAGTTTTTGCCTTCTGTAACTCGTCTGGTTTTAAAGACCGCTATGATTGGTTAACACTAAAGTCTACTCAAAAATTAGACGTGCCATTAGAAAATCAATATCCTGACCTGCCTAATGGCTGTGAAGTAACCTCTTTATCAATGCTTTTGCGTTACTATGGTATTAAAGTTAATAAACTTGACCTCTCAGAAAATATTAAACATGTGTCTTCATACACTGATAATGGCAAGTACCGGGGTAACCCCCATGTGGGCTTTGTTGGTTATATGAGTCAGGCAAATGCCGGCTGGTGTGTTTATAACGAACCGTTAGAACAAGTTGGACTTAAATATACAAACCGCATTAGAAATTTCACTAACCATGACTTTATCCAAGTAATAAAATTAGTTTCTGATGGTCATCCAGTTCTAATCATTACAACGACCAATTTTAACCATGTAGGTGACATGCAAACTTGGCAAACAGCTCAAGGAGAAGTTCACGTCACTCCTTCTTCACATGCTTGTGTCATCACGGGCTTTGATAAAAAAACACGTATTGTTTACGTAAATGATCCTTTTGGTCATAAAAATAAAGCAATTCCGTGGAAAAATTTGGAAAGAAGCTTTAACCAACAAGGAAAGCAAGCCTTATATTTAGAGTAAAAAAGAGCAGATTCAATTAAGAATCTGCTCTTTTTAAATCGAGGCCCATTAATAAATAATAGGTGACTACTTCTGTTCACATCAGGTTGGTCAACCACCAGCACTTCCCGTGCCTGCCACTTAAGACGGGTGTCCTCATACAAATACGCATCTCGCGTTTTTGTCGACTCGCATTAATTATTATACTTATTTGATTTGTTTTTGTAAAATTTTTTTATCCTAAAAAAGATTTCAACACACATGTTGGATAAAAGCATACCCAAAGCTATTGAGCCGGTTACTATTATTACACGTAAAACCGCGTCATTAGCGCCTCTAAGATTGCCTGAAGTCAATTCACGTACTGCTTGATAAGCCGGAACTCCCGGTACAAGAGGAACAATCGCGGGAATATAAAAAACTGTGGCCGGGCATTTTTTCATTCGCGCAAAAACTATACCCAAAATGCCAATAGCAAATGAACCTAGAAGATTTGACAAAAGACGACCCATCGAAGCACGCATCGCCAGCCAGTAGATTATCCAACTGGTGACACCACTGATACCGGCAAGATTAATTACGCGCCGGGGTACATTGATTGTCAAAGCAAATCCCGCGGAAGCCAAATAGGCAAATGCAATATTAATTAATAATTCAATTCCAAATGACATTTTTATGCTCCCAAAAATTTTAAAACAATACCGACGCCGCCACCTAGTGCAAATGCAGTTAAAAGGGCTTCACAAATCTTGACCATCCCCGAAAGAATATCACCTTTAAATAAATCCCGTAGTGCATTCGTTAAGGCTAAGCCGGGAACTAGCGGCATTAGCGCTCCCGTTAAAATATGGTCGATGATCATTTGCGGAAAGATATGGACTAACCCTGCCGCTAACACTGTCATAATTACCGCTGCCACCAATTCAGACAAGAATTTAACATTTGTAAATCGTTTAAAATAATAAAAAGAAATAAAACCGGTTGCACCAACTATTGCGGCCGCCGGAAAGTCAATCCAGTCATAATTATTCATAAACATAACCATAAGAGTAGCACTCAAAATTGCTGCCCCAATAGTTTGCAACCAGACAGGAAAAGTAGGAAAACCACCACTGGCAATATTATTAACTTCGCGCTTAACTTCCTGCAAGGTAATTTTTTGTTCAGCAAATGCCCGTGATAAAGAATTAATCCGATCAACCAGCTCAAGATTGATATTGCGTTCATGAACTAATAGAGTTTGACAATAATTGCCGTGATCTAAGCTCATAAAAACACCGGTAGGTACGACAAACACACGTGGGTCAGGCTCACCCGCGCTCTTAGCAATTCGCATCATTGTATCTTCGACCCGGTACATTTCACTGCCGCCCTCAATCATTAATTCTCCAGCGGTTAGGCAGGTATCAAGCAAATCTTGATAAAAGGTCTCACCTCGTTTAGTAGCATTCATCTTATTACCTCAAATTTTATTCATAGTTTCAATATCAATAGTTTTATCAATCCAATTGCCCTGGAAAAAGTCGCGTTCATGGCTAACGATAATAACTCCTCCTGGGAATTTGACAATCGCTTGTCGCAAGGCATCTTTAGCATCACGGTCCAAATGATTGGTGGGCTCATCTAAAAATAATAAATTAGCAGGTTCAAACTGCATTTTAGCTAATTTTACCTTTTCCTGCTCTCCTCCAGATAATTTTTTTAAGGGACTCATAGCTTGCTGGGCGCTAACTCCCAACCTTGCTAAAGCACCTCTTAATTCCTTAGGCTTGATGCGGTTAAAATTTTCCTGTAAATATTGCAGCGGCGTCATATTATTGTTAGGCCAGGTCAAATCCTGTTTAAAATAAGCAATTTTAGCAGTTTCAGATAATTTAAATGTACCAAATATCGGATCAATTTGATCAAGTAGAGTTTTTAACAAAGTCGTCTTACCAATACCGTTAAAACCAGTAATAGCAACTTTTTCATTGCCGCCCACTGAAAAGTTAAACGCCTCTTTGACAAGAGCATGATCATAACCGATTACTAGATCCTGCGTCTGCAAAAGTAAATTAGCAGCTGTTGCAACATAAGGAAACGTAAAGTGGGGCTTATGGTTTCCTTTAGGCGGGGTTAACACTTCCATTTTAGCAAGCTGTCTTGCACGCGATTTTGCACTTTTAGAACGGGTACCTGCCTTATTTTTACGGATATATGCCTCGGTTTTAGCAATTTTGCGCTGCTGGTTGCTATAGGCTTTCATGTATGTCTCACGGTTAGCCTCTTTTTGGCGCATTGCTTGCTTAAGCGAGCCAGTATAACGAGTGATTGTCCCCAGATCGATATCAATAATACAATTCGCAATCCTACCTAAAAAATCATAATCATGACTTACAACAATAAAAGCACCAGTGAAGTCATTGAGATAATCAACTAGCCAATCTATATGAGAAACATCCAGATAATTGGTAGGTTCGTCTAAAAGTAAAACCTCCGGCTTTTGCAATAATAACTTAGCCAGAATGATTTTCGACCTTTGACCACCAGAAAGCTCACTGACATCATGGTCATATCCTAGTTCTGCTAACCCCAATCCAGAAGCAACACGCTCTATTTCAGTGTCTATGCCGTAAAAATCACTTTCTTCCAAAAAAGTCTGTACTTTGCCTGCCTTTTCAAGCAAAGAATCATCACCAGTTACCGCATATTTTTCATATAAAGCATTAAGCTCTTTCTCTTTATGATAAAGTTGTGCAAAAGCTGTGCGTAAAAATTGGCGGATAGTTACACCCTGCTTTAATTTAGCATATTGATCAAGATAGCCAACCGTTACCTTATTTTGCCATTTTACCTGTCCTTCGTCAGGAAGTATTTCGCCAGTTAAAATTTTAATCAAGGTAGATTTACCAACACCGTTTTGACCAGTAACTCCCATGTGATCTTCTTTATTGAGAACAAAACTGCTGTTTTCGTATAATGTCTTGTCTTCAAAGCCCTGTCCCAAATTTTTAACTGTGAGTAAACTCATCCTACATCTCCCTTGGTTTATTTAAAATATCTCACTTGTATTAGAGCTAACCTACCATTGCCCTATATGCGCGCAAATTAAAAAAGATGGGCGATTTACCCATCTTTTACTTTCTTTCTTGTTCATATTTCTGCAGAGCATCCAATATTTTAGGCCAATAACGCTTAGGCAAAATTAATTGCAGTTTATTATTGTAAATTGGAAAGTCGCTTGCTTTCATTCCAGTAATATTAGCTAAATCTTCATTAGTTAAATGAAATTCACGTGTAATCCGTTTGATTTCAGCAGAAGCATGTCCCCGAAACCAGGAAAGAATAAAGAAAAATAAGGCAAATACGCTTGCAACCAAAATTGAGATTGACAGATTCCAGTGCAACGTGCGTAAGCAAATGAATATTACGGCAATAAACGCAATAAGTGCTGATATTGTCCCATAAGCAATTAAAAACGTCGATTGCTTACGCATGTTTATTTTCCTCCTTCTTTAAGAAATAACTATTAACCAGTAGTATTATTGCCACCAGTATTTCCCGTAGAATTGTTATTTGTTTCATCAGTTACTACTGAATGATAAATTTGATAATTCGTAAACGGATTAGGGTCCTTCCATTTAATATGGTTATTTTGCTCGTTTAGCTTGTTGAGCTTCGTTTCATCATTATCCAATACTTTCTTTTCTAAGTCAAGATTGGCACGTATCTTGTCAGATGCCTTTTGTAATTGCTGAGTAGAGGCAACTTGAATGGAAGAACCATTGATCCAGGCATCGTGACCTTGAATATAACCGCTAGCAATGTTTTCAGAGCAGCCACGGTAAGTGAGCGCTAGAGCCAACATGTCATTGAAAGTCAGGTTTGTTTTGACATACTTAGAAAAAATATTAACTAGTTTACGGTAATTAGCAATTGAGTCAACAGAAATTGCCTTATGAACGACCGCTGTAATGACTTGCCTCTGGCGCATTTGTCTACCATAATCACCTCGAGGATCATCATGACGCATTCTGACATAAGCAACTGCGTGACGCCCGTTTAAATGTTGTTTTCCTTTATGAAAATCGCACCAATCATAAGAAAAACTAAATGGTACTTTAACGTCGACTCCCCCAACCGCATTAACCAAGCTCTTTAACGCCTTCATATTAACTTCAACATAATAATGAATTGGTACGCCAATTAAAGCAGAAACTGTTCTCATAGAAGCAGAGCTGCCGCCAACGCCATAAGCTGAATTAACCCGAAACATGTTGTACTTATTTCCCGGATCACCTAAAATGTTAGCAAGGGTATCACGAGGAATAGAAGTCATTGTCGCTTTATTCTTACTAGGATTGGCAGTAGCTAAAATAATAGTGTCCGAATTGCCTTTATCGTGGCGCCCCTCTAGTCCCTGATCGACACCAAGAATCAAAACGGAAATCGGCTGCTTGTTGGCAATTCTAGCAGAAGTGGCATAGTTGCCACCATTACCATCTATTGCGCTATGTAAAGCAAAATACATATGAGCTACCCAAGCTAAACCAAAGCTGACACATAGAACCAATAAAATACCAACTATTCGGGCACAAACACTACCTTTAAAAACCTTAGACGGTGCTGCTAAAGCAAGATTACGATGAAGATTCAGAGAAGAACGCTTTTTATGATAGTCCTCTCTGCGTTTTGAGTTTGAATTCATTACTCTATTTAATCCCTTTCGTAGTTTTCCATGTTATATTTTTATCACTTTCAAACTTGAATTAAAATAATATCACTTATAATTAATAATATCTTATTTTTTATTCTTTAGTATAATTTACTTAAATAGATCAAAAAAGGAGAATTTATATGACAATTCCTAAAAGAAAAGACGTCCCTGAAAATCTTAAATGGGACTTAACCAGAATATTCAAATCTGATGAAGACTGGGAAGATGAATATACACGTGTTAAAAAAGAAATACCAGCTTTAAGCACTATCAAAGATAATTTTACTACTTCGGGAACCTCTTTATATGACGGGATTACGCAAATATTTGCAGTTACTCGCCACTTGGAAAAAGTTTATACTTATGCCAGTTTGTCCAGTGATGTCGATACCAAAGATGCCCACTATTTAGGTTTAGTTTCTCAAGTACAAGGACTAGGTAATCAATTTGATGCCGCTACCGCTTTTATGGCTCCTGCAATTTTAAGCCTTTCCCCTGAGAAATTAGCCGCCTTTAAACGCGAAGAACCAAGACTAGCTGATTACAATCATTTATTGGATCAGATTACCAGAATGCGACCATATACTTTATCTGCTCAAGAAGAAAAATTAGTTGCCGATGCTGGAGATGCAATGTCTGCTTCTGAAAACACCTATAATGTGCTGACTAATTCGGATATGGAATTTGGTTATACGCAAAATGATGACGGCGAAATGGTGCAATTATCGGAAGGACTATATTCCCTACTAATCCAATCGCAAAACAGAACTATCCGCAAGGAAGCTTTTGACGCCATGTATGCCACATATGGTCAATACCAAAACTCATTGGCGGCCACTCTTTCTGGAGTAGTCAAGAAGCATAACTATTATGCGCGCGTTCATCATTATAAATCAGCCCGCGATTGCGCGATTAACGAAAACAATGTACCGGCAGCTGTTTACGATACCTTAATTGCAGAGGTAAACAAGCATATAGACTTACTACATGAATATGTGGCTCTGCGTAAACAAATTTTAGGTTTAAAAGACCTGCAAATGTGGGACATCTATGTGCCCCTGACAGGCAAACCATCTTTAAGCTATACATTTGACTCAGCCAAAGCGGAAGCGCAAAAAGCGTTGCAACCACTTGGAGCAGATTATTTAAAACAGGTAGACTATATTTTCAATAATCGGGTAATTGATGTCGTTGAATCAAAAAATAAAGTTACAGGGGCTTATTCTGGTGGCTGCTATGATACGGACGCTTACGAACTCCTTAACTGGGAGGATAATATTGATTCTCTGTATACTTTAGTACACGAAACGGGACATTCAGTTCACAGTATGTATACGAGACAAAATCAGCCTTACGTTTATGGTAATTATCCTATATTTGTTGCCGAAATTGCTTCAACTACTAACGAAAACATCTTAACCGAATACTTTTTAGCCCATGTAAAAGATCCTAAAACACGTGCCTTTGTTCTTAATTACTACTTGGACTCATTTAAAGGGACTTTATTCAGACAAGCTCAATTCGCCGAATTTGAACAAAAAATTCACGAAATGGATGCTCAGGGTGAGCCTTTAACTGCTGACCGGCTAAATAAATGCTATGGTGAACTTAACCAGCGCTACTATGGCGATTGCGTTGAACCGGGCGGAGAAATTGCCAAAGAGTGGACCAGAATCCCCCACTTTTACTACAATTTCTACGTCTACCAGTATGCTACAGGTTTTGCTGCAGCTACAGCTCTGGCTAATAACGTTGTTCATGGCACCGAAGAACAAACAACAGCTTACATTAACTTTTTAAAATCTGGTTCAAGTGACTATCCGGTTGAAATCATGAAAAAAGCAGGCGTTGACATGACTCAACCTGAATATTTGGAAGAAGCATTTGCCACTTTTGCCAAACGCTTAGCTGAATTTAAGGAAATTGTTCAAAATAATTTCAGTTAATACTTGCAACTTTTAACAACAAATAATATAACAAGTATGTAAAATTATAATTTCTTACATCAAAAAACCCACTTCTGACTCATTCAAGAAGCGGGTTTTATTTTTTATTTATATATTTGAATTCCAGAATCCCCATGCCAATTCTTGATAAAGACGGCACCCATCTAAATACGCTGCTATTTCAACAAATTCATTTGGTTCATGGTCCGTTGTTCCTGCTGCAGGTCCTAGAATAATAATAGGAAAATCTCCTGCTTGAATATATTCCGAAGCATCTGTCGCACCGGTTCCAGCTGTAAACTGGCTCGGCCGCCCGATTTTCTGCTCCACCACTTGCCGTGCCAGTTTAGCTAATTTACTTCCAGATTGGTCAGGAAGTGGCACTTCAGGAAAGCTGTAGCGGATATTAAGCTGCGCTCCTTGTTCATTGAGATCAGCAACAATACGTTCAAGTTCAGCGTAAATTTGCTGGTTAGGATATAAAGGTGTCGTTCTAATATTGCCTGATAACCAAGCTCTGTCAGGCACTGAATTAATTTGACTGCCACCATGAATTTGACTAATTACGTGTGTTAAAGATCCTAAAACGGGATCTTGCTTTTGGTGACTAGACATTAATTGCTGAGCCTCTTGAACAAAAGAAATAAGAGGCATAATGGCATTTTTACCCTTTTCAGGAGTTGAAGAATGAACGCACTCTCCTTGAGAGTAGACATAATAATCAATCACTCCCTTATGTGTAACGCGAACATCAAAGTTCGAGGGCTCGCCAATTACCAATCCGTCTAAATCAGAGGCGTAACCTTCCTTAACTAGTTGGGCTGCGCCATATTCTCCGGTTTCTTCACCTACAGAAGCTAACAGTCTAATACGTCCCGGCAAATCCTTACCACTTTCAAGTAAGTCCAGCATTGCTACTACCATCGCTGCCAGACCAGATTTCATATCACTTGCGCCTCGACCATAAATTTTGTCATCTTTAATAGTGGGTGTAAACGGCGGTGTTTGCCAGTTAGACAATTCTCCTGCAGAAACCACATCTTCATGTCCAGAAAAGCCCAGAAGCGGACCATGATCACCAATCGTAATAACCAGATTATCTCTACCAGCAGAATAAGGCACTCTAACAATCTGAACAGAATACTGTTCAAACAATGAAGTCAGATAGTCAGCAACCAAACTCTCATGGTCATTAGCTGAATTTATCGCCATTAAGTCCGTCAGAATTTTAAGTGCACGCACTTTTTCCATATCTATCTCCTTTTTATGCTTCTAGCACTCTTGCTAAAAAGTCCTGAGCGCGCTGAGTCTGTGGCTGAGTAAAAAATTGTTGGGGAGCAGCTTTTTCTTGAATATACCCATCCGCCATAAACCATACTTCATCTGCCACATTTTTAGCAAAACCCATTTCGTGAGTTACTACTACCATAGTCATCCCTTTTTGCGCCAAATCCTGCATGACTTTAAGTACTTCTCCTACCATTTCTGGATCAAGAGCAGATGTCGGCTCATCAAAAAGCATCACTTCTGGATCCATTGCTAGGGCACGTGCTATAGCAACACGCTGCTGCTGACCTCCTGACAGACTAGCTGGAAAAGCGTCGGCTTTATCTTCCAAGCCTACTTGCCGCAAAAGCTCAAGTCCCTTAGCTTCAGCATCTTTACTGGACATACCTTTTACTTTCATTGGTGCTAGCTTGATATTTTCAATAATACTCATATGCGGGAACAAGTTAAACTGCTGAAACACCATCCCCATTTTTTCACGTAATTGATCAAGTTGGTCTTCACTCAGTGCGGTCAATTCCTTATTTTCAAAAATGACTTTGCCGGATGACGGTTGATCTAACAAGTTCAAGCAGCGCAAAAAAGTACTTTTCCCAGCACCAGATGGACCAATTAAGCAGATAACCTGTCCCTCATTGACCTCTGCATTAATATCTTTGAGGACTTTATTATTGCCAAAGTTTTTTTGCAAATGTTCAACTTTTATTACCGGTGATTTATCAGTCATGATTCATTTTCCTTTCAAATACTTTCATTAAGCTGGACAGGCCAAAAGTAATGATGAAATATAAAATCATTGTAATTACCAATGGCATAACCCCGCGGTATGTATCGGCTTGAACTATCCGTGATTGATAAATTAAATCTTTAACACCAATTACCGAAACTATGGAGCTTTCCTTAATCAACGACACAAACTCATTTCCCAGAGCTGGCCAAATATTTTTCATTGCCTGGGGCATTATGACATAGCGCATAGTGGCAGTGCGAGAAAGTCCGAGAGAACGAGAAGCTTCTGTTTGACCAACAGCGATGGAGCTAATTCCCGAACGAATAACTTCTGCCACATAGGCAGCTGAATTAAGGGAAACCGCAATAATACCAGACAGTAAGGCTGGAATATTGATGATTAAGCCTAGTCCAAAATAAATAAATAATAGTTGTACCATCAAAGGCGTCCCGCGGACAAATTCAACGTATGCAGTGGCAACAGACCGTGCTATTTGGTTACGACCTAGGCGCATAAATGCCAATATTGCCCCTAGTAAAAAGCCGAAAAATACTGAAATAGCAGAAATAAACAAGGTATACCCTACACCAGCAATAAAGAAATCTTTATATGCCCACATGGAGTTAGAAGCCTTGGCCTCTTTTTTGCTTTTGCCTCCAGCTAAATACTTACCTGCCTTAGGTAAATATTTTTGGTTAATTAAATCTTTTTGCTTAATTTCAGCAATTGATTTATTAGCTTGTCTAACTAAACTCTTAGCTCCTTTATGAAAAGCAATTGAGGAGCCGGCAGAATTAACCTTAAAGCCAGACGGAATGACCATAATCCCCGAAGTATTTTTGGCAAAAGCTTCTGCCGTAGCCTTATCCACGGCGACCGCATCGAACTTGTGCGTTTTTAAACCAAGGACTAAATCATTATCTTTATCCATGGTTTTCAACTTGGATTTCTTAGCCTGCTGCTTAATTAAAGTAGCTTGCATACTGCCAGTTTGGGCACCTATAGCCTTACCAGCAAAAGATTTATAATCGTGATATTTATCCTGATCTTCAGTCCTGATCAACAGGTTTTGACCACTTTTATAATATGCACGGCTAAAATCTACACTTTGTGCTCTTTTTGGCGTTGCGTCCATTCCTGAAATAACCATGTCTATTTTACCAGTTTCAAGAGCGACTAATAGAGAGTCAAAATCCATTGTCCGTACGACAAGTTTCACACCCATATCGCGGGCAACCTTTTTGCCGACTTCAATATCCATGCCCACAACTTTAGATTTGCCATTAACGTTTTTGACAAATTCGTAAGGAGGAAAATCGGGACTTGTTCCCATCACCAATTCACCCTTGCGCTTGACATTTCGCAGATAATTATCAGTTCTTGCTTCCTGCTTGTCAGCTGCATTTGTTTTTTGAGGCACTAAAGTTAACATTAAAACTGTCACAAGCAGTGCTTCAATCAATCTCCACGCTTTCTTCATATTTTTCCTCCACATTTGTTTTTATGATAGCAATTATAAAGATATAAAAATAAAATTACAAATATTACTTAATGGTTATACTTTTTTAAGCAATAAAAAACCACTCCATATTCTAGTTTTAAAAGCTAAAATATGTAGAGTGGTTTTATTATTTATTTTAATTAAGCTTGTGAAGCACCAGTGACAACATCTGAACCATTTTCTTTTAATTGATTTTCAGCAGTTACTGGGTAAGGCTTAACTCTTGAAGGATCAGTATTTGACTTCAAGTTGTCAGCAGTGTAATTGATATGAGTAATCTTAGCGTGCTTGACATCTTCAATTGTCTTGCAGCCGGTTAATTGCATATCAATTAATAATTCTTGATTGAGTTGTTCAATAACTGATTGAACACCTTTAGCACCACCTAATGCTAAACCATAGAGATATGGACGACCAATACCGACCATATCGGCACCAAGAGCTAATGCCTTAAAGACATGAGAACCACGACGAACACCGGAATCAAAGACGATTGGTACACGGTGGTTAACAGCTTTAGCAATTTCAGGCAACATATCAATTGTTGCAGGACCACAGTCAACTTCACGGCCACCATGGTTAGTTACATAGATACCATCAGCACCGGCACCCATAGCCAAGTAGGCATCTTCAGCACAAACAACACCTTTAACAAATACTGGCAAACCAGACATTTCCTTAATGCGTTTAATGTCCTCTGGACCGATCTTTTGTGCAGAAGAAGCATACATTTGAGCAACAGTTTGACCTTCACCCTTTGCTCCTTGATAACGAGTAAAGAAGTCTAGTGGAACAGGGTAAGCAAACTTAGTTCTAAGGTTAGCTTCACGAAAGCCTGATACCAAAGCGTCTACAGTAAGGAAAATTCCCTTGTAGCCAGCTTTTTTAACTGCATCAAAAACCATCTTGTTAAAGCCCCAGTCTTTACTAAGGTAAAGCTGGAAGAAACGTGGAGCATCTGGTGCAGCAGCTGCTATATCCTCAACGCTCTTGTTAGCGTATGTACTAGATGAGAATAATGCACCTGCTGCAGCAGCACCCTTCTGAGTGGCAATCTCCGCATCCTTGTGAGCGATGCCGTGACAAGCAATTGGTGAAATCATCACTGGTGTTTTTAACTTCATACCCATAAACTCAGTATCAAGTTGTGGGTGATCCATATTAGTCAAAGCACGTGGGACAATTTGAAAATGATTAAAGGCAGAGATGTTATTACGCCATGTCCATTCATTTTCAGAACCAGAAGCAATGTAATAATATGCCCCTTCCGGCATGACCTTCTTTGCACGTTCCTCGAGTTCATCGAGATTAATCATATCGATTGCTTCATCACGATCGCTTTGGGGAAAACCGTTATAATATGATGTCATTTTAAAAACTCCTTTTTCTATAATATTTCCACTTCCTATTATACATGTAAATGCTTACAAAAGTTAGTGAAATTTAAAAAGAAATGTTCAAATAACGGCGTTATAACTGTATAATTTTTCACAAGATAGTGAAAAGCAAACTTTTAAATGAAAATTACTTAGATACCCTATAGTTTATGCTTGATAATATGTGTGAAATAGGTAACAAGGTATACTGCAACCTCGAAAACCGCTATAAAAAATGTAACGGGTAAATTAGTAATATAGCCTAAATATAGTCCCAGCCATACGCCAATCAACGCAAAAAAGACGGACCAAGCGATCATTGCTGGAATGGTTTTGCCAAGATAATTGGCAGTTGCCGGCGGTAGAGTTAACAAAATAAAAACTAACAGTGAGCCAACAATTTGGGCACCAATTGAAACAGACATTGCCAAAGCAATTAAAAAAATTACACTGATGAAATTAGTTTTTACCCCGTGCGCAAGAGCACCAATATGGTCAAAAGAATCAAAGTTTAATTGCCGCTGAATGCTAAAAATTAAGAGCAGCACAATAATTGATAAAATTACCAGTTGCATTACACCCTGATGATCTACTCCAATGATGCTGCCAAACAAAATATTGGTGGCGTAATTACTATTTGCGCCAGAAACTGCTAGAAAAAGCACACCTAAACCAGTAAATAATGCAGAAATTGCACTAATTGATGATTCTTTTTGCTCACTGTGAAGGGACAGCTCGCCAACACCAATTGAACCAAGCAAAGTAAATAAAAGCATTCCCCATAAAGGTCCAATTCCCAACCAAACGGCAAATGCTGCTCCGGCAAAACCAATTTCTGACAGCGTATGTGCCAGAAAACTAAAATTACGTGCAACAACATAGACACCGACAGTACCACAAGTTATTGCAATAAACGTACTTGCCAAAAAGGCATTTCTCATAAATCCGTATGCAAACATTATTCGTATGCCTCCTTAAATTGAGACATTTCACCTTGCTCAATTTGACCGTGATTTAAATACAAATAATTTTGCATATACTTACGCGCTAATGAAACATCATGAGTGACAAACAAAACAGTAATTTTATGTTTGCCATTTAAATGCTTGATTAATTTCATTAACTCATCCTTAGCCATAGGATCAAGACTTGCGGTGGCTTCATCCAAAATAATAACATTAGGATTATCAAGTAGAGCCTGGGCTAGATATGCACGCTGCTTTTGCCCGCCAGATGCTTCACCCATACGTGTATTCCTAATTTGATATAAATTAGTTTCCTCTAACTGCTTTTTAATTGCCTTTTTTGTAGCACTATTTTTGACAACCGGAGCATTCAAACCGATAAAAGCTTCAATTGATAACGGATATTCTGCGTCAATATTGCGAAATTGCGGCACATATCCTAAACGAACCGCATCAGCAAATTTAAATGTACCCGCACTTGGTGTGAGCATATTCATCAGAATATTGATTAAAGTTGTTTTCCCTGTTCCGTTAGGCCCTAAAAGCGCGGTCATTGAACCCTTTTTTAACTTAAAATTCAAGTCTTTAAAAACAGTATACTTGTCAAATCTCATAGTGAGATTTGTTACTTCTAAAACATCTGACAATTTATATTCCTTTATTCCTTACTTTTTACTTAAAATTGCCCACTTTGATAAATTGATTAACATCAATTGGGTAATACTTACGACCCTTAATTTTTACTCGTCCACCATAGGTGCGGACATA
Source organism: Lactobacillus sp. wkB8 (assembly GCF_000761135.1). Lineage (NCBI taxonomy): Bacteria > Bacillati > Bacillota > Bacilli > Lactobacillales > Lactobacillaceae > Lactobacillus > Lactobacillus sp. wkB8. The sequence continues at coordinate 1,626,937 of NZ_CP009531.1, forward strand.
ATTACCACGATATAATTTACCCGTGCCAATTCGTTGACCAGTACCATCATAAATAAACGCATTGTGACTCAAGCGCTGCAATTTGCCTTCTACGTTGCTGGCAACTACATATTGGTTAATGCCGATCTGCAGATATTTTCTCTTTTTAATGGTCTGATTGCCGTAAATAGTTAATTTGGTCCCTGCTTTTTTAGTTGGTAGTTTAGTTGCCACGCCATTTTCATCATATACCAATGCATTATGGATCAGAATTTTTGTACCAGTCGGATTTGGTAGAATATTTGAAACTGGCTTTTTAGCAGGCTTATTGGTTTCAACAGGCTTAGTAACCACTGGATCAGAAGCAGCAATACCAGTATCAGTAGTTGAAGACCCTTGACCATAATAGTATTTAACCAGATCGAAGAAATCATCCATTGAATAACCCCATTTAGCAAAATAGCCATCAGGGTCGGTATGATCTGTTCCTCCTAAGAATGTAGACACAGCATGGTGCGACCATATTGTTCCTTGACCATCATGAACAGCATTATCAGGGACTAAATTGTACTTGTGTAAAATTTGCGCAACATAAATGGCATCATTATTGACCCCTTTAGCAAAATCTGCCAGATTATTTTCTTCACATAATTCGACTTGAACAAAGCGGTTGTTTGCTACAGGACCAGCACCCCAAACACCATAGTCTGGACTAGTCATTTGAATAACGCCTGTTTTATCTACAAAGGCATGAACGTAAGCATAAATATTCATCCACTCTCTATTAAAGTAGATAGCTTCGTTATGCGCTGTAGCATTAGGCGTAGCAGTTTCATGAATAACTACGCCCTCAGGCTTACCATTACGATAATTAATAGGGTTGGCGGAAGAAAAATCATTATATTGCACGCCTTCTTGAGCCAGCATTTGGTCCAAATATGTCACGCCACCATAGGAATTTTGTTTTGCAGTATCATTGATTGTACTTGCTTGGACCACTAATGACTCTGGAGCTGCTACAGTTGCGATGCTTGCACCTAATGCCAAAGCAGCAATTAACTTTTTCATTTTGCTTCCCCCTTATAACTTTATTTTTGAGCGACCTTAATCAAATCTTGGTAGCTATCTTTCATCCAATCAAGATAATTAGTATTATCTGGGATGGTTTCTCTTACCTTTAAAATACGAATATTATTCTTTTCTGCTAATTTAATAAAATTATTAACCGTAGAACTTGAGGTCTGTTCATTAACTACAAAAAATGCAATTTGTTGTTTTTTAAGACCCTCAGACATTTTCTGAACAGCTGCTGGACTAGGATCAGTGTTATTTTGAATTGCCTTTTCGAAATCTTTATTTGCGACTTTAATATTGACGGAAGCCAAAGCATAATCAAACACGGGCTCACTAACGTAAACAGGCTTTTTAACGTGATGGTTTAATTTAGCAGAAGACCTTTGCACGCGGGCTATCTCAGCTAAATACTTCTTACCATTCCTACGGTAATAACGTGCATGTTTAGGATCCTTTTGACTGAGCCTCTTAACTAAGTAATTAACATACTTTGTAGGCATAGTCAAATCAAACCAAATATGAGGATTAGCGCCCTTTTCAAGACCCATCAAATCTTCGCCTACTCTAATTGGCTTTTTGTCAACTGAAGAAGCAAGTTTATCCATCCAGCCGTCATAGCCTAAACCATTTTCTACAACGATATCTGCATTAGATAATCTTTTGGCATCATTAGTTGTAGGCTCAAAGTCATGTGGGTCAGCTGCTGACTTTTTGATAATAGCCTCTGCTTTACCATATTTACCGACTATGTTTTGCGCAATATCAGAATAAACATTCGTCGTAGTCATAATTGAGATTTTGTTGCTTTTATGTGGTTTTGGTGAACATGCACTTAACGTTAAAAGAACTAAGCCTAATAAGGTTGTTACAGCAAATAATTTTTTCAATTTAACAAATTTCATTATTGTTGTCATTCCTTTTCATTTTAAAGTGTAGTTTCTTTGTATGACAGCACCCTCATCAATTGAGGTACAGCCGAAAGTTACTTACAATTAATAACCATTATACACTAAAAACAGATTGCTTTGAAAGCGACACCTTAAATACTTATATTACAGTTTTATTAATGAGATAAATAAAAAGACTATTTTGTTACTATGATTAATTCAAATTAAAGTCGAGATAATCTAAAAAGCGTGCGAATAATTCGCACGCTTTAGAGTAAGTAAACAGAATATCATAAAACTATTAATTATTAACTTATAACCCAATTACATGGGCAAAAACAGGAACTAACAAATTATCAACTAAAGCTGTTGCCACAACTGCTACAGCAGCAGTTGCTCCTTGAATGGAACCCATTTCCAAGGCAAAAGCTGAACCAATAGTGTGTCCAGCAGCACCAAGTCCCAGACCAGTTCCCAGTGGATCACTATTTAAATTAAACCACTTAACCAGCTGTTTACCTAAAGCGTAGATAACTACGGCATTAAGTATACATGCCATGGCAGTAACCGATGCGTTACCACCAATAGCTTTTGTCAGAGGCATTGCGACTGCAGTAGTAGCTGACTGGCTAAGCATTGATTTGATACCCACGGCGTCTAGACCAACTGCTTTAGCAACAAGTGTTATCAAGACCATTGAGAAAAGTGTACCGAAAACCAAACCTAGAAGAATAACCAACCAATTCTTCTTTACAACATCGTTACGCTTATACAATGGCACTGCGAAAGCAATTGTAGCTGGTGTGATAAACCAGAAAATGATGTCACCACCAGGTTTATAGGCTTTAGCATAAACGGTAGCCGTTGTTACGTCAAAGCACTTAGCTAAGATAATTAGAATTGCTATTCCTAAGACCATAGCCACAAATAATGGTTGAAAAAGGAAAAAACCTTTAGATTTTTTAAATAGCCATTGACCAATTAAAAATACAATCAGCGATAAAAATACGCCAAATAATGGATTAGTAATATATTGCATTACTTAACATCTCCTACTTTTTTATGATCGACTACATGCAATTGGCTATTAGTAACTTTGCTAATAACCCAACTAAAGAATCTTGTAGTGTAGGCAGTAACAACTAATAAAATTATTGTAGATGCAATTACTACTATGATTAGTTGTAATCCCTGCGTTTGCATAATCTTCAAATTTGCAGCTAATGAAATTCCAGATGGAACAAACATAAAACCAATCAGTGAGATTAATGCACTACCAAAAGAATCAACCCATTCAACTTTAATAACATGAAAGGTTAATAAAACATATAGCAAAACTAACCCAATTACTGGAGTTGGGACGGGAAAAGACTTTGGCATTAAGTCAGAAATTATTTGTGCTACAAACAAAATTGCAGCATAGATAAACATCTGAACTAAAATTGGAGCTGATTTTGTTTTTTCTTTCTTCATAAAATCAATTTCCTTTCTCATTTAAGCTTTCTTGCTTTCACATAATACGATACTGGTAAAAGTGATTTTTGTAAGCGATTTACTGGTGAATTGCAAAAAATGGCTGGTGAACTGCATTTAGGCATATTCACCAGCCATTTTAAATATTTTTACATTCCTAAGCGTTCGTTTAACTCTTTGCGGTATGACCGCCCCACTTGTATTTTGGCATCATTTACCATGATTAGCAACAAAGTATGATTAAACCAAGGCTGAATTTCCTTAATATCTTCAATATTGACGATCGCATTCCTATGAACTTGCATGAAACATGAATCTGTTAAACGCTCTTTTAGCCAAGCCAAAGTTTTTCGCGTTTCATATTTTTGCTTATTTGTTTCAATAGTCAAAATGCCATTGTTAACTGTTGCTGCCACTATTTCCAGCTTTTTAACAATCACATTACGATCTTCAAGTTCGATACTTAAAACATCGCTTTTCTTTTGTTCACGCTTCTTTAAGTTATTATCTTCAGTATTTAAAATCTTTACTGCCTTGGTTAACGCTTGATCAATCCGCTCTTGTTCAAAAGGCTTTAACACATAATCAAGCGCGCCAACATCAAACGCTTTAACAGCATAATCATCGTATGCCGTGGCAAAAACAATCATCGGAGAATAACTCAATTGTTTCAGCTCATCAGCTAATTCAAAACCATTTTCTTCATTAAGTGAGATATCTAAAAACAATAAATCAACCTTATACTTAAGTAAAATTCCTTGTGCTTCTTTGACATCCTCAGCTTGATAAAGTTTTATCTTCTGTTTTTTTAAAACAGGACTTTTTTTAATTAGATATGACAATTCAGTCCGCGCTAATGGTTCATCGTCAACCACTAAAATTTTCATTTACGTTTCCCCTAACTTTCAAAATTACTTTTTTCCGCTTGGTTTAATGGAATTTCAGTTATAAAAGTAGTTCCTTTGTCACTAGTTTGAATATGCAACTGGCTATTTGTACCATATAAGCCTATCAGTCGTTTATTCAAATTATACAGTGCCGTTCCGCTACCCGTTGTTTCGCTAATCGGCTTTTGACCGAGTCTTTTTAAAATAGCCGGCTTAATGCCCACGCCATTGTCACTAACTAAAATCCGTAAATAGTCCTCTTTTTTACTTAGTTTAATATTGATCTTATTACCGGTTTTTCTACCCTTAAAAGCATGTTTGATGGCATTTTCCACAAAAATTTGTAAGCAAAAAGAAGGCAGCAGAGTATCATCTGGAACATCAATTTCGTAGTTTATTTTAAATTTATGCGGAAAGCGCAATTCTTCAATCTCAGTATACGCACTAACATAGCGTTTTTCTTGTTCGACGGTAATCTCTTTTGCCTGACCATTTTTCAAACTCAATCTAAAAAATGTACTCAATTCCATCAAGGCTCTATGGGCCTCATCGACATTTACCCTCATCAACGCACCAATCGTATTAATAGCATTAAAGAAGAAGTGGGGATTAATTTGAACTTGCAGTGCCCGAATTTCAGCCTCGTTGACTAAACTTGTTTGCTGCTCCGCAATACCAATTGCGAGTTGACCTGAAAAAATCATGGCTAACCCGCGAACCAAGTTTTCTTCAACAACAGTCATTTCCTGTTCAGCACAAAAATATAATTTTAAAGCACCAATCGTTTTTTCATTCACTTGCAAAGGGCAAACAATTGCAGATGACAGCGGGCAGCCTTCATGAGGGCAGCCAATTTCTTTTTTAGAGTGTGCCAATTTTTCCTTACCGGTGGCGATCACAGTTTTAGACAAATCAGTTATGACCGGTTCCCCAGCAATATGGTGATCTTGTCCTGCACCCACATGAGCCAAGACGTTAACACGATCAGTTAACCCTACAGCATTGAAATTTGTGTATTTCTTAATGATTCTGCAGACATGGTCTGCAGAATTAAAGTCAAGCCCGTGGCGAAAGTAAGGCAAAGTTTTATTTGCTAATTCCAAAACATCTTTAGTTTGCACAGCGCGCAATTGTCGTTCGTTAGAAAGATAGGTTTTTAAAATTTCGATAAATAAAGATGAGCCAATCGTATTGAGCAAAATCATGGGAATAAAAATCAACTTGATTAAGCCAAAACCATGAAATGCAAAAATAAAGGCCATTTGTATTAGTTCTGCTAAGAAAGATAAAACTGCTACCCAAAAAGTTGAGGGGTATAGATTATTTTTCTTAACTTTATCACCTAAAACGCCGATTAAATAGCCAATTAAAACTGAACTGACAATATAAAAATAATCGGAAAAGCCACCGAAAATTACCCGGTGCAATCCGCCCACTAAACCAACTAAAAGTCCTACATACGGACCAGCAGTTAAACTGGCCGTAGTAATCACCAGCATACGCGTATTAGCAATTGAATCAGATTGAGGCAATTCTGTCAGAATAAGGGGGGTGACTATTTCTTTTGAACTCGATATCTCCACGCCTGTTAAATTAGCAATCACCACAAATAATGAAAAAATGATAAACAGCCAAATTTGTGATTTAAGAGTCCGTTTTTCAATTAAATCTCTGAAAAAGCGCATATTAACAAGGAGAAACGCCAAAATCATAATTATACCCAGGCGTTCTGACAATAATACGAATAAATTAAACACGTTATTCTCCAATTCTAAACTAAGTTGGAATGCACCACTTATACCATATAAGTATCGCAAATTTTTCAACATAAGCAATAGAAATCGTATTCAACTGCGCAAAATAATATTTTAAATGGTAAAAATAGGCTTTCAAATTCACGAACTGAAAAAATCTAAGTAAAAAAATAATATTAATAAAAAAGCACCGAGCTGGCGAACAGCTTAGTGCAATTTTTAAAAATAGTTGAATTGATTATTTATTCTCTTGTTGATCGATCGGCTTTTTCCACAGACCTAAAATTACGCCTGCAACAATGGAGCCGATAATTGTAGCAACAAAGTAAAGTAAAATGTGGTTAGCAAGTGGAGAAACCCATAGTCCACCGTGAGGTGCGGGAACACCAATGCGCCATAAGCCGACTAGAGCACCACCGACAGCCGAACCAATAATACATGAAGGAATAACGTGACCAGCATCTGCTGCAGCAAACGGAATAGCCCCTTCAGTAATGAATGAAAAGCCTAAAATCCAGTTAGTTAAACCGGCGCGGCGCTCATCCATAGTGTACTTGTTCTTAAAGAAAGTTGTGCCAATCGCGGTCGCAAATGGCGGTACCATACCACCTACCATTACAGCTGCCATCATCACAGCGGCAACAGTTGAGTGCGGGTCATTGGCAAAGGCGCCTGAAGCAAAGACATAAGCAGCCTTGTTGAAAGGTCCACCCATATCAATTGACATCATGGCAGCTAAAATAGTAGTCAAAACTACTAAGTTGCCTGTACCCATTTGGTTCAAGAAATTAGTAATTGCAAAGTTAATAGCACTAAAGATTGGGTTAACAATGTAATACATGATCAGGGCAATGAAGAACAGGCTCAAGATTGGATAAATGAGCATTGGCTTCATCCCTTCAAGTGATTTTGGCAACTTGGCAAACAATTTCTTTAAGCCGACTACTAAGTAACCAGCAATAAATCCAGAAGCCAGACCACCTAAGAACCCTGCAGGTGATTTTGCATTAGTTACTACATTGGCAACATAAGCACCACCGTAGGCACCACTATATACTGTGGCCATAAATCCACCGACAAAACCGGGCATTAAAGCAGGCAAGTCACCGATTGATTCAGCGATGTAACCTGACAAAATTGGCACCATGAACGCAAAAGCCATGTTACCGGCATTGTTCAAGAAAATAAATGCAGGAGATTTTGGTCCACCAGCATAGTTTTCTACAATAAAGGAAATTGCCATTAAGATACCGCCGCCGATAACAAAAGGCAACATGTGAGAAACGCCGTTCATAAGGTTCTTGTAAATTGAACCCCATACGCCCTCTTTAGAGTTGTTACTATCGTCACTGCTCTTTTCACCGTTTGAATGGTAAACGCTGGCTTTAGAATCCAAAATGTTGTCAATCAATTCATCAGGCTTGTTGATACCGTCAACAACTGGACGAGAAATTAGCGGCTTGCCATCAAAACGAGGCATATCAACCTTCTTGTCCGACGCAATAACAACACCTTGGGCACGGCTAATCTCATCGGCGGTCAATTTATCCTTGACACCTTCTGAACCATTGGTTTCAATGCGCACATCAACGCCACGCTTTTTACCGGCTTTAATCAAAGCTTCTTGAGCCATGTAAGTGTGGGCAATGCCGTTAATACATGCAGTAACGCCGACAATTAAAGGTTTTTCTTCCTTCTTACTGTCACTCGTACTTGCAGCTTGTTCCTTCTCAGCTTGTTTAGCGGCATCTTTTTGTTTTTCAGCGTCTTCAAAAAGCTGGATTACTTCTTCAGGGGTTTGCGCTTTCTTAAGAGCGTTAACCAGATCAGGATCAATTAATAACCCGGACAATTTAGCTAAAGCCTCAAGGTGAGTATTATCAGCACCGTCTGGCGCCGTAATCATAAAGAATAAATGAACCGGTTGACCATCAAGTGAATTGTAGTCAATTCCCTTTTTGCTTTTAGCAAAAAGTACACGTGCCTTATTGATAGTCTTGTTTCTGGCATGTGGCATCGCAATGCCTTCGCCAATTCCAGTAGTAGATTCATTTTCGCGAGCCCAAATTGACTTGATGAATTCATCTTCGTCATTGACGATACCGGTTTTGACTTCCAAGTCTGCCATTTCCTTAACAGCATCTTCCTTATTAGTCGCTTTAAGCGACATAATCATGGATTCAGGAGCCAAAATATCTTTAATTTTCATTTTAAATTCTCCTCAAATTACGAAATTTCTTCAACATTAATTTGCGGCAAAACCGCATCAATCTGACTTTTAACTGCAATATCCTTAGTAAAGGCTGTGGCAGCACCACAGGCCATACCAATACGGAAGCTTTGAGCTGGGTCCTTTGTTTTTACATAAGTACCAACAAAACCAGCTATCATTGAGTCACCAGCTCCAACCGAATTAACTGCAGTTCCAACAGCTGCTTTAGCATGATAAAAATGTTTTGGCGTAATCAGATAGCCACCTTTACCAGCCATGGAGACCATAACATTTTGTGCACCCATGTCAAGCAATTTGCGTGCGCACTCAAGCATCTCTTTATCTGAAGCAAAAGTGGTATTAAACAGATCGGCCAGTTCGTGATGATTGGGTTTAATTACCAGCGGTTTATAGCTCAAAGTATCAAGCAAAGCTTGACCAGTGGTGTCAATTACAAAGTCTGCTCCAGCTTCTTTAATAGTAGGCAAAAGTTCTTTATAAAAATCAACTGGCAAACTAGGAGCTAATGAACCACTTAAAACAACAATATCGCCTTTTTGTAAATCGCTAAGACGAGCTTTAAAAGCAGTTATTTCTTGAGCAGTAATATTCGGCCCAGCGGCATTAATTTCAGATTCTTCTTCAGCGTGAACTTTCACATTGACACGGGTCACATCAGAAATGGTCACAAAATCATTAACGATGTGTCGCTGATTAAGTTGACGTACCAGCTCTTTACCGGTAAAACCACCGACAAAGCCCCAGGCTGTATTGTCAATATCCAGCTGATTGAGAATTTGGGAAACATTAATTCCTTTACCACCAGCTAGAAATGAGCAGTTATCTGCGCGATTAACTTCACCACGGTTAACCTGCTTTAATTGAATTACGTAATCCAAAGCTGGATTAACTGTAACCGTATAAATCATTAGCAAATCTCCTTCAAATTAATTTTGGCTGGCAGTAGTTCTTTGTCTTTTGTGCTCAATGCGGTAGTAACGATGGTAACATCCCCAGCTTGGGCAAAAGTCGCGAAACTGCGCTCACCAATTTTAGAAGTATCGGTCAAAATGTATGCCTGATCAGCCCGTGCAATTTCAATTTTTTTAATAGCTGCTTCTTCAGTATCAGGCGTGGTCAAATTGCCATTAGAGTCAAGTCCGTTAGTCCCAACAAAACTGGCGGAAAAATTCATTTCCTGCAGTTGCTTTAGGGCTGTTTGACCCACTACAGCGTGCGTATTTTCCTTAATACGTCCACCTAAAAGAATAGCCTCAATCCCGTGATTAAGGGCACATAGTGCTGTTTCTAAACCATTAGTGACAATCGTTACTCCCGGAATTAGAGCAACAAAAGGAACCATTTCATAAGTTGTCGTACCTGCGTCAATAAAAATGTAATCATCTTTATGGACAAAGTTTTTAGCAGCATACTGAGCGATTGCCTTTTTATCACTATGGTTCATAGAAAAACGAATGTGTTGCGATACATCATGGGTAAAGCTTTTAACTGACTGCGCGCCACCATGCACTCTTTTGACCAAACCTTTTTGTGCCATTTGATTAAGGTCCCTTCTGATTGTTGACTCCGAAGTCGAAGTCATTGAGCAGAGATCACTAACTCGGCATAGTCCATGCTGGTTAACGTAGTCTTCAATTACTTTTTGTCTTTCTGGCGTTAGCATACATTTCACCTCCAGACAGTATTTTATGCGGTTTAATAATTAAAAGCAATCATTTTCAATCATAATTTGTCATTTTCTGGCAAAATCATTCATTAATAGCGAAAAAGAAAGATGATCGCGAATAAACTTTAATAATTTCAACGATAATTTACCTAAGAAAACATGAATAACAGTCAATCTGCTTACCTTAGCCTTTTGTCCCAATTAAGCCTGCAAAATTGTTTCAACCATGTGTATGGTAAAATTAAAATATTATAAAAAGAAAGGTGATAAATTCAATTATGAAAGACAGCCAGTCTCCAGCATCATATCCGAAGATATCTAATAAACACCACATGAGAATTCATTGGAAAGAGTTTTTCAAAAGTCCAGATGATACTTTAGTCAAAGATATCACCTTAGTAGAAAAAGGATCTTTAGTCGGCAGAATTGGCATAATGCTACTTCAATGTGGTACTGGGGCTTGGCGCGTACGTGATTCTATGAATACCATTGCCCGTGCACTTAAAATCACTTGTTCAGCAGACATTGGCCTAGTAAATATTAGTTATACCTGTTTCGACGTTGACAACAAGTCTTACTCACAAACTCTTTCCTTACCTGCTACGGAAGTTAATATGAACAAGCTCAATGAAATGGAAGATTTTGTCAGAAAGTTTGAAACTGAAAATGATTATTGGACAATTGGTGCAGTTCACCACAAGTTGAATCAAATTGAGCGCCATACTCAAAATTATCCTTTAATCATTTCTGCCTTGAGTGCCGGCTTAGCCTGCGCCAGTTTTATTTTTCTGCTTGGTGGAGGAATACCGGAGATGTTATGTACATTCTTTGGCGCGCTCATTGGTAACTATTTGCAGCAATTATTAGGACAGAAAAAAATTACTCTAGTAGCCAAAATAACTGTTGGTGTGGCTATTTCCTGCGCGGTCTACTTCATCTGCTTTAAAGTAGGGACAATACTTTTTGGTTGGGGAAATAATCATGCGTATGGCTATATTGGATCAATGCTTTATGTCATTCCCGGATTTCCCTTTATTACTTCTGGTCTTGATATGTCAAAACTTGATATGCGATCCGGTCTGGAAAGACTGGCCTACGCAATATTAGTTGTTATGATTGCATCAATGGTTGGTTGGGGTATGGCTACTATGCTCAACTTATCTCCGGGTACAATGCCCAAAATTGCTCTTAGTCCAGTGCTATTGACAATTTTAAGAATGATCGCCAGTTTCTGTGGTGTTTTTGGCTTTTCAATCTTGTTTAATGCTAAAGTATCAATGGCGACAGTAGCAGCAATTATTGGAGCGTTGGCAAATACATTACGCCTTAGCCTAGTTGAATTTAATCACGTTCCGGCCGCCTTAGCAGCATTTATCGGAGCATTGTTAGCAGGACTAATTGCCAGTTTTGTCCGTGATAAAGTTGGTTTCCCTCGCATTGCAATCACCGTGCCTGCAATCGTAATAATGGTTCCCGGTTTATACATGTATCGTGCTGTCTTTAATTTTGGCATTACTAACATTAATGTTGGTGCTTATTGGATTATGGATGCTTTAATGATTATTACTGCCCTGCCAATCGGTTTACTAACCGCTCGGATTTTAACAGATGCAAAATGGCGGCATGCAGATTAAGTTTATTCAAGGATGATTCTTTTTACCTAACTATATTTTTAGTTAGGTATTTTATTTGCGCTCATTTATTCTAGGAACGTATATTTTAATTTTCTTGAATTTGTTCGTATTTTACTATATTTTTATGATAAAAATTATGCTAAACTAAGATAATAGTTTAAAAACAAGAACATTATTAAGGAGGATTATATGAGTTCAGTCGTTACACCAGAATTTACCCGTGGCCTGCCTAAAGCCGAATTGCACTTGCATATTGAAGGCACTTTAGAGCCAGAACTGAAACTAAAATTAGCTAAACGCAATCATGTTGATATAGGTCAAACGACCATTGCCGATGTCCAAAAAACATATAATTATCATGACTTAGCATCATTTTTAGCCGTGTATTATCCAGCAATGAATGTTTTACAAACTGAAGAAGACTTTTACGACTTGGCTTGGGGCTACTTAACTAAGGCAGCTGCCAATAATGTACGGCACGTTGAACTCTTTTTTGATCCCCAAGCCCATACTAGCCGTGGCATCCCCTTTGAAGTCGTTCTAAATGGGCTTTATCAAGCTACGGTTGATGCCCGCGCTTTAAATGTCGACGCTCATCTGATCATGTGCTTTTTACGTGATTTTTCAAAGGAATCAGCTAGAAAAACACTGCAGGAAGGTTTGAAATACCGGGATAAAATTATTGGCATTGGACTTGATTCTGATGAACATAATAATCCTCCGCTAAAATTTGCCCGGCAATTTGAAGATGCAGCTGCTGCTGGACTTCATATCACTACCCACTGTGATATTGATCAAAAAGATTCAATCGAACATATCCGTCAAGCTCTAGAAATTATGGAAGTTGAACGTCTTGATCACGGTACCAACATTGTGGAAGATCCAGATTTGGTAAAATTAGCAGCCAAAAGACAGATAGGCTTAACATCTTGCCCTCTGTCTAATAGCTTTGTGTCACCAGAAATGAAAGGTCAAGAAGTAATTGATCTATTAAATGCGGGTGTCAAAGTATCAATTAACTCGGATGATCCTGCCTATTTTAAGGGTTATATTAGTGACAATTACTATGCTCTAGCACAAAAATATGATCTTGCCCAAGACCAAATAGTGCAGCTTGCTAAGAATTCTTTTGAAACTTCTTGGATAAGCCAACGCCAAAAACAATTATATTTAGATGAAATTGATCGTTTTGTAAAAGCAAAAGCATAATTTAAAATACACACAAAAAGGCTCACTCATATTATATGAGTGAGCTTTTTCGCTGGTATAATGTTTTATTTTTGAAATTATTTTTTTGACTATTTTACTTATGGGCTGCAATTGCTTTAATTGCGTTACGTCCTGAAAAGATACAATATCCTGCATGCGTGCCAGGAATATTAACGCCATAGGTATCACCATACAAAACGGCTGAACCATCGCCACCAATAGCATACAAGCCCTTAATTGGTCTACCTTTAGTATCCAATACTTCATTATTAGTGTTAACTCGCAGGCCGTCACCGGTAGTGTAGGCACCAACGCCCAATTCAATTGCATAAAATGGACCCTTGCCATCAACTGGCAGCATGTATTTAGCTGGCTTATGGAAATCAGTATCTTCACCATTGGCAGCCATTTCATTATAGTGTTTGACATACGCAACTAAGTTAGGGGTATCAATTTCTTGAGCAAGTTCTTCTAAAGTTGCTGCCTTGTGCAAGTATTCGCGACCATCTTTTTCAGCTTGCTCAATGTCGGCACGTAAAGTTGGATATCTGTCTTCTGGAACAAACGGTTTCATCGACCTTGGATATGACTTGTCAGTAAAGTCATCCAAAATCTTTTGACTAAAGATACAGAAAACCCGGTCCTGACGGTTCATTGAATTGCCTTCATTTGCCCAGTTAACTACAGCTGCGCTTTCATCGACAAAACGTTCACCGAGTTCATTGACCCACATTTGTGGTTGATCACAAACTGAACTCCAGATAGCTGTACCCCAGAGCTTGAATGAAGGGACAGTCTTATCTTTCAATTGACCGCCAAACATCATGGCCATTCCCGTAAAGTACTTTTTAGCACCTAACTTCCAGGCTAATCTCAAGCCATCTCCGGTATTTTTACCAGAGTTAACTGGAATAATGTTATCAGGATTTTGGTGTGGCGTACTTTCTAATAATTTTTGATCATTTAAGTATCCACCTGTTGCCAAAACAACGTTTTTAGCGTTAACCACTTTCGTCACTTTTTCAATGACATTAGTTAACGTAACATCATAAGTGCCGTCTGCATTTTTCTTTAAGTCAGTCACTCTCGTTAATGTAGCAATGGTTATGCCCTTCTTTTTAGCATACGGTTCTAAGCCATTATGAATGGCATCATGACCCTTGCCCTTAAACAAGTGCCAAGTTCTGGCACCAGAACCTAAATTAGCAACCATTCCGATTTCGGCGCCGTGGCCCTCGAGCCATGAAACATTTTTACCGGCATTCGCAATATACTTTTGCCACATTTTGCCGTCAGCCTTGTAATGCGAATAAGTTAATTCCTCTTTAAGTAATTCTTCCTTATCAAGAGTAGCATTATCCTTCTTTTGCAATTCAGAGTCAGCGGCAAACACACCTTCTACATAATTCCCGGTTCCGCCAGTTGTCTTGCCTTTTTCAACCAGCAAAGCCTTTAAGTCATTATCAGCAGCTTCATCTGCAGCGGCAAAGCCGGAAAGACCTGCTCCTACAATGACTACATCATATTTTTCTTGTGTCATACTCTACCTCAAATTAAAGTTATGCTGTAATTTTTCTTCATAGTCTTGAACGTATCTATTTTCCAGCTTTGGCAGTTTCAGCCGCATCAATTCCAGCCAGTCTACCTGAAATATAAGCAAAGCCTAAAGTACCACCTTCAAAATCGACGTATGCTTTGCCATACATGCCAGAAGCATCTGCACCTGCTACGTACAGGTTAGGCACAGGTTCACCATTTGGTGCTAATGCGTGCATTTTTTCATCAATTGTTGCTCCACCAAGAGTACCAAGGTTGCGGGCAATAAACTTAACTGCATAAAACGGACCGTGCTCTACAGGTATCATTCTCTTGGTATCTGAGAAGAAGAGATCATCTTCACCTTTCTTCTTAGCGTTATTGTATTGGTCAACTGATTTTTGCAGATTAGATTTGTCTACGCCCATTTTTTCAGCTAGTTCAGCAATTGTATCTGCAATAAATACCACATTGGTTGATGCAAGCTTATTCAAAAGCGCAGTAAAATCTGTCTTTTCGTGTTCATGCTTAATGTTTTCATCAGTATCAGTTGGGAAATTAAATTCCATGTAAAATTCACGGTGGTTCTTCCACTTGCCATAGTGATCTTCGATTGCGGCAGTTCCGCCTTCTTTGATCTTATCCAGCATTGCCTGATCTAAGATGACAAATTCTGTTTGTTGCGGTTGTTCTGATAATTCAGCACCGTGAACGGCAAAATCTAGGGCGTGCGTTTCACTAGCATAACGTTGACCGCGATTATTTACGCGCAAGTTAGGGAAGTTGGCCAAAGCGTTAACCGGCATCCAATTTGGACCGACAAGCTTAGCCATATCACCCACATCTTTGTTGCTGAAAGTTTGCCAGAAGTAGTGGGTTGAACCGTTGATATGGTGAGCAGTACCGGCATCCCAGGCCATGTTCAAACCGTCACCAGTGTTTTGTAAAACCTGTCCTTGTGTGCTGACATCTCCCAAATATTTTTTACGCATTTCAGGGTTGCCGCCAAAACCACCGGTAGCAATAACGACTTTTTTAGCATTAACATGTAGTGATTTATCATCACTTTCGGCAATTAAGCCGGTAACTTTGCCTGCGTCATCTTGCAGTAGTTTTTTACCAGCAAAACCGAAGTACATCTTGCCGCCGATTGACTTGAATTTTTCAATCAATTTAGTTACTGCCTTAGTACCGCCTTCTTGATAACCATGAAGTGTAGCCGGCATGCCAATGTGATCGTAACTGCCGCCAGTACCAGCGTCAACTAATTTCATAATAGCGCCGTTTTCATTTAGCCAGTCAACTGTCTTACCTGCCTCATCAATAATGCGACGAACAAGAATTGAATTCATGTATCCTTGAGAAGCATCCATGTATTCGTCATAAAGCCATTTCTTAGAAACAACCGCATTTTGATCTTTTTGTTGTTGACTATCACTGGCAAACATACCACCAGCAAAAGTACTTGCACCTAGGGGTGAAATGGTTTTTTCAAATAAAGCCACCTCTGCACCATATTGACGGGCAGCTAAAGCCGCTGCTACACCGGCACCACCAGCGCCAATTACAGCAACATCAACGTTGATTGTTTCTTCTTTCTTGCCAGCGGCTTGTCCACCGTTTTCTTTCAGAGCATTGAAATCAACTCCAGCTTTATTCAGAGCTTCCTTGACTCCTTCGATAATACCGCGTGAAGTTTCAGATGCACCAGAAACCACATCAACATCAACCGATTGTTGGTCAATAATCTTTTGCGCCATTTTCTTAAATGCGTTATCAGCTAAGCTTTCTGGCGCATATTTATCCAGTGGTTTAACGTTAACGATTTTATCAGTGTCAACCTCAACTTCAAGGTTAATCCGGCTCTCTTTACCTTGACCTGAGCCGGTATATTTACCTGGATTTGCAGTTATCTTTTTTGCCATATTTCATAATTCCTTTCAAAGTTAAATCAATTATTTACCACGACGAGCATTTTTAGCAGCATTAGCATCAGGTAAAATGCCAATGAAAATAGTTGTTAACATTAAAACAATGCCTTGAATAATAAACGTTAACATAAAGTCACGTCCTGCAATCATTGAGATAATAACTGGTACACAGTATGAGAATAATAATGACACTGTACCAATTAAACCACCTGCTGAACCGGCATATTTTGGCCCAATTTCTGGGAAAGTAATTGGCATTGCTTGCATTAACGGACCAGTCATTGCACCGAATAATCCACCAAGTACTAAAGAAATGGTTAGTGGCAAGCCAAGTGGAATAAACCAAGTAAGTGCAATCAGGAGCCCAGCAATCAGAGTTACTACAATCATAATTGGCTTAGCTTTTTTAGCTTTACCAATTATAGCTGGACCAAATAATGAACCACAAAGACTACCAATAGTAGCTATAGCCGCAACACTGTTACCTTGAATAACTGTCATTCCCCTTGCTGCAAGGGCAGTAGGCATAATATTGGAGAAAGCTTCGCTTGCGCCCATACCTACACCTACACTGACAGCTACAATCCAAGTCATCTTGCTATGAGCAGCCTTTTTAAAGAAATCAAGTGATGATTCGGATTTGCCCTGTTTTATTTGAGCTTGTGGAATTTGTTCGTCCTGAGGGGCGTCTTTTATAAACACCATCCAGCAAACTGCTAAAACAAGAAGTAAAATTGATGAAAATGTGTAAGCTGCTTTGACTGATGGGAATAATGGGCTAGTAATACGAGTTAAAATAATCCCTATACTAGCTGATGCAAAGAAAACGCCCATTGCCAAGTTAGTATCTTGCTTAAACCAAGCACCAAAAATTTTTAATGTGTTTGCATTTAAAAGTGCCATATATACTCCGAACAACAGTAACATAATCATTAATGTTACAAAGTTAGTTGCTATTAAGCGGCCAAAGGCACCAATTAAAGAAACTATTAATCCGAAAGTAACGATTTTTTTAGCACCAAATTTATCTGCAAGTGAACCTGCAGGTATACTAAGAAAGACGGCGATCAGCATTGGTGCCATACCTAAACTTTGTAATTGTGCTGGTGAAATATGCAAAGCTGGCATAATTTGAACAGCCAAGGCTGAAACCTGAAATTGAATGTAGTTGCTCGTTGCATCAAGCAACGCCACAATTGCTAAAATTACCCACCTATAACTTGAAAGTTTAGGTAACTGTTTTTGATCCATAATTTTATAAAGCTCCTTTTAAATAAAAACTAATTTTCAGCAGCGTTTTGTCCCGCCAAACGACCAAATGTTTGAGCGTGACTGCAAGTAAGACCTGGAATACGGTCTGGGTAACTACCCCAGAAGAAGCCACCACTGGCGTTACCAGCCGCATACAAATGAGGAATTGGCTGACCCTTTTTGTCAATGACTTCCATCTTAGGATTAATGCGTAACCCATCAAGCGTTGCCAGAAGTCGTCCACCCATAATGACACCGTAATATGGTGGCTTATCAACTGGGAACAATCTAAATTTTTCTTTACCAAAATCAGTATCGACGCCTTTGGCGCACATTTCGTTATAGCGTTTAACACTGTTAACTAAATTATCTTTTGGCAAATTCAGTTTTTCAGCTAATTCTTCAATGGTATCTGCTTTTTGCACCATACCATCATCAATTCTGCGTTGAATTTCAGCCTTGTTTTGTTCGGTATTGTAAATACCAGGCCAGCCTAAACGAGAGCAGCCTTGAGTCTTAAATTGTGCCAGGTGATCCATAGTATCTTCTGACCAAATCTGTGCTTCCAAATAGCCAGGCTGTTTAGCCATAGCGTTAATATCAAATTGATAAGGTACACTCTCGTTACCAAAACGTTCACCATTTAAGTTAACTTTAAGCATTGGGTATGCACCCATCCAGAAATAACCGGGGCCCTTAAAGTCAATTTGATAATGTTCTTCAGCATTGGTGCCAACCGGAACAGCACCACGGTCAAAAATGATTTCAGCTGGTTCTTCATCACGGGCAGCCCCCACTTTAAGTCCTGCCAGAATACCGGAACCATCATCACGAGGACCATCTGAATAAACATTCTTCTTGTAGCCAAGTGGATCCCATTTCTTCATTAATTCAACGTTGCCGCCATAGCCACCGGTACAAATAATGACACCCTTGTTAGCTTTGTATTCTGTTTTTTCACCGCTAGCACGATCACTAGCAATGATGCCGGTCACTGCACCACTATCATCTGTGACAAGTTCTTCAAGTTTAGTATTGTATTTCAGGGTAACTCCTAATTCTTTGACTTTATCAATTACCCAGTCACCGTAATGAGCCCAGCCATTATCAGGTGTAGCAATTGCAAGTTCAGTATTAAAAGCGGTATTAACAACCGTTTCATAGTGAGCATCCTTTTGTGGTTTTAAAATACCACCATTTGGTTTCAAGATATTGTCTTCCAGCCAGTTAGCTGTTTCATCTGCGTGGTTTGCCCAAGTCCAAAGCAGACGCTCATCGACATTATCTTGGAAAAATAAGGTCAAAAAGTTCATTAATTTAGCTTTATCAACCTTTATTCCAGCCCTTCTTTGAGCATTACTATCAAGAGCCGCAAAAAAGGAGCGATAAAGAAATTGTGAGCTGCCCTGCTTATCAATTAACAAGACTTTAGCTCCCTTTTCTGCCGCTGCACATGCTGCCATACCACCGGAGTTGCTGGCACCAGCGATAATTACATCATACGTATTTTCCATTTTTATCCCTCACTTTTAAATAAATCCTTTAACCGTTTTCATAATACTATGAATCTAGTGAATTTATGCACCATATTTAGAATTAAGAATTACTAAATGGAATGCAGAACATGTCAATTAAAAATGCAAAAAGAAAAATGCTTGTAAAATCAACGTTTTTACGTCAACTACAAACATTTTAAAAACAGCTTCTATTTGTGCATTACTTATTTTTATCTTCAGATAAATATTCGTTTATTGCCTTTTTCAATGTACTTGCTACTTTTTCAAGTACAGAATCGTTAGTAAAGCTCTCCATGTATGCAATTCCATAAGGTGAAATATCATGATAATCAATGGGAACATATTTAATTCCTTCTGACTGATAATCCGCAATGAAGTTGGGTAAAATACCATAGCCCCAACCACCTCTAACATATATATCCATAGCTAAAAAATCTTGTACGAACTTAATATGATCCATACCTAATTTATTTATTAAGGCAGTTTGAAAATTTAATTGCACATTTAAAGAACTGTTAGGATCAAGTAAAAACACATCCCGGTCAACTAAATCAGTGATGGAGATTTTAGACTTTTTAGCTAAAGGAGAACCTTTGGGACAAGCTACAACGACTTTACCCTGAATCATTGGCTCGAAGTGAATATCCTCAACAACATCAACATCTTCTCGCGCAATCGCACATAAATCAACGTGATGGTTAAGAAGTTCACCAATAGAATTATTAAGCACAAAAACAAACTGAATGTTTAAGTTACTTCCAGATTCACGCAACTTTCGCAAAAAAATTGGTAAAATCTTTTGTTCAAAAGGTGTATCACAGACTCCTATTCGCAAAAGAGTTTCAGGATCATTTTTTTTACTTTGCAAGTACGCTACTGTGTAATCCATATCGTCCACTACGTTACGAGCAACACGGTAAAAATACTTACCAGCACTTGTCAAGGAAATACGGTGATGTGCACGGTTAATTAAAGTGACACCAATAGTATTCTCGAGATCCTTAATGTTTTTAGAAACTGCAGACTGGGAGAAATTCAAGCGCTCAGCTGCAATAGTAAAACTGGAATTATCTATAGCCTTGATAAAACAGCGTAATTGAGTAAAATTCATTTTATTACCTCACCAAAAGTAGTAATTGTTACTATGTATATTATACTAAAAAACAGTTAATATAAAAATAGCATTTAAATCCTATATTTTTGTTTTGGCGTATACAAAAGAGCCATTTAACTAAAATGACCCTTTTTATTAACAATAATCTACTTAGCAATTTTACTTAAGGCATCTCTAACAGCGTCTTTGAGACCACGAGACGAGCTTGAAGCACCACTGACTGCATCAACGTCAACGGTATTTGCCTGTACCATTTTTGCAGGCAAAGCCTTGATAGCTTTCAAACCATAATCGTCTGATTCAGCTTGTTTCAAAACTTCAATATTCTTTAAATTCTTTTGCTCATCAACGGTTACCCGCACAACTATTTCATCGCCCATACCTTTAGTAGATTTACCAATGTACTGGTTTTTCCCTGCTTCATAAGTTTCATGCTTAAGGTCGGAGGTTAAATGCTTTTCATGCATAGTAGCACCACTTGCTGCATCGGTTGTTTCATCAACTTTGGGCTTAGCCGCATTTTCTCCGGCAATCTTGCCCCAAATCAAACATTCTGCCAAGTTATTGCCGCCTTGATATTGGTTAGCACAGATACCGCCAAGTTCACCAGCAGAATAAAGGTTAGGGATGGCTTTTCCTCTGGTATCCAAAATTTCTGCATTCTTATTTCTTCTTGGACCACCTTGAGTGTTAAGCATCGTTTGTTCCAGTTTGACGGCATAAATCGTGTTACCGGTAAATGCGCGCAAAGTTGCCGGATTCCTTCTAAATTCAGGATCATCTTGTTTTTGACATGCTTTATTGAAACGATTAAGAGTATCAGACAAAACTACCGGTTCAACCCCAATTTTTGCAGCTAATTCTGAAACAGAATCAGCCCGAATGACATTTTCTGTGTATGGCTTGTAATCACCAATAATTTTATCGTTATCCAACTCCTGCTTTTTGCTTTCGTCAAAAATTAAGTACGGGTGCTCTTGGTTTAGTGGCACTTTCCACTGACCATGGTTCTTGATGTGACCATGACGATTTTCTTCTGCCTCGTTGAAGTATCTGGTACCATCATCTCCTATTACAAAGACACTGCCGCTAGAAACAGCTTTATTTTGTGCTCCCAGCATTAACCGACCACGCTGTCCTTTCTCCACTGCAAAAGCCATACCATGAAGCAACCCCAAAGACTCAAAGTTGTGCAAATGCCAAAAGTCGGCGCCAACTTCCTGCGCCATTCTCAAACCGTCACCCTTGTTATAAAGAGTACCTAAAGGAGCCAATCTTTTTGCTCCGATAAAGTCTTCAATCATTCTTTGGTTGTTTTCAAAACCACCAGTCGTCATGACGACACCATTTTTAGCTTGAACCTTTAATAGTTTGCCGTCGCGTTTAATGACCACACCGTAGATCTTTTTGCTTTCCGGATCCTGAATTAGTTCTACAGCAGGTGTGCCATATAAAACATCAATTTGGTCTTGCCGCTTAACTACCTGCTCTTTCAAAATTTGCCATAAAGAAGCGTCAAACCAATGTTTAGTAACAGTGGTGAAATCATAAGATTCCGAACCTTCAAACTCAGGAAATTCCCTAAAAGCATAACTTTTATCTGGTGCATATTCTTTAGCACTATTTGGTTTGACACCTAAGTACTGGGAAACATATTGCGGAGTATTAACCATCCCTTGAACATAGGTATCAATCATATCTTCATCAAGTTCCATTGGGGCGGTTAACGCCTGATAATACTTTTTCAATTCATTAAAGTCATTTCCAGTACCAATTAATTGAGCGGAATAACGAGTATTACCGCCTTCATGTCCTTCTGGAGCAGAATCTACCAGCAGGACCTTAGCGTTATTATCTGCCGCAAACCGGGCGGCAGTGGCACCAGCACCACCAAATCCTAATACAACAACATCATAATTAGCATCCCATGCAAAATTTTTATGATAAATCATGATAATCTCCTTAATATAAATCGCTTTCATTTAATAAGTTGATTTTATCACATTGTTTTCCTATAAAATACGGCAGTCAAAAAACAATTCCTAATTATTAATAAAATGCATATATTGCTATTTTTAAACGGTAAAGCACTTGACTTAAACTGCACATTAAGGATTAAAGTAACAATAACAAATTATAAAAAAGGAGTGTAAAAAATGAACGACCATCAAAGTGATGTGCAAAATGGCATTTTTAACTTGGGTGACAAAAATACCGCTTATCAAAAATATTTTATTGGTCAGAGTTATCTGCAAAGCCTTGTCAGCGATCCCTCTATTAACGTGAGTGTCTCAAACGTTAGTTTTGAACCGGGGTGTCGCAACAATTGGCACCAGCATATTGGCGGCTTTCAGATTTTGTTAGCAACAGCTGGTACGGGCTGGTATCAAGAAGAAGGCAAAGCACCACGTAAATTGCGCCCTGGTGATGTAGTGGTAGTTCATGACAGTGTTAAACATTGGCATGGCGCAACCAAAGACAGCTGGTTTGCCCACATTGCCATTACTGCTGGAACTCCCAAGTGGCTTGAACCAGTGACAGATGAAGAATATCAGAAATTGGAGGATTAAAAATGAAGAAACAAACTGCCGGCAGAGATAATTTAGGTGATTTTGCTCCTAAATTTGCGGAATTAAATGACGATATTTTATTTGGTGAAGTTTGGTCAAGAGAAGACAAACTATCTGCACGTGACCGTAGTTTAATCACTTGCGCTGCCTTAATGGCACAAGGGGCTTTTCCCCAGCTCAAGTCACATATTGTTATCGGCAAGAAAAACGGCATTACTAAAGATGAAATGGTTGAATTAATTACCCACCTTGCTTTTTATTGCGGTTGGCCCAAAGCATGGTCTGCGTTTGGTTTAGCACAAGAAGTCTTTACGGATTAAAGTTTTTAAGTTAAGACAGCTGGTCTTTTTAACCAGCTGTTTTTTTGTTCCAAAATCAAAAGCCTTTAACGGTATCTGCACCCTGCAAATTATGCTAACCTTTAGAAGAACAATCAAATAAAAAACAGGAGTAAACTAATATGAGTAAAAAAATTTTAATTTTACACACAGGTGGCACCATCTCAATGTCAGAGGACGAAACAGGGAAAATTAAGCCTAACAGCCAAAACCCTCTGACTGATCTATCTTTAAACGTTAACGATGATGTCCAATTAGTTACTGAGGAAATTTTCAATCTACCTTCACCACACATCACTCCGGCGCGTATGTTGCAGATATCTTTACGGATACGCCAAGCTGAAGCAGAAGGCTTTTTCGGTGCTGTTGTTACACACGGCACTGATACTTTAGAAGAAACAGCGTTATTTTTAGATTTAACAATCTCCAGCAAAATGCCTGTGGTAGTTACGGGAGCTATGCGTTCTTCAAACGAAATTGGCAGTGACGGCCTGTACAATTTCAAAACTGCAATAATGGTTGCCAGTTCAGATGCTTCTATTGGTAAAGGTGTAGTGGTCGTCATGAACGATGAGATTCATCCTGCTCGCTATGTAACCAAGACCCATACTACAAATGTCGCTACATTTAGGACAGCTACATTTGGTCCGATCGGAATTGTTTCAGAAGGACACGTTAATTATGTCCAAACTATTAATCCACAGCAGCATTTGCCAATTGACCATGTAGTTTCAAATGTCTATTTGGTTAAAGCATACGCCGGCATGGGACCAGAAATTTTTCAAGCTTTAAATAAACCGACTACTAATGGAATTGTGATTGAAGCTTTAGGAGCCGGCAACATGCCCCCGCAAACACTGCCGGAATTACAAAAACTGCTTGATAACAATATCCCCCTAGTCCTAGTTTCACGCTGTTTTAATGGTATCGCAGAACCAGTTTATGATTATCAAGGCGGCGGCGTTAGTTTAGCTAAAATGGGCATCATTTTCTGCCGCGGTCTAAATGGGCAAAAAGCCAGAATTAAGCTTTTAGTAGGTCTAAGTGCTGGCTTTAAAGGACAACAATTAAAGAAATATATTAATAATTAAATTATATATAAAACTACCTTCTCTTTGGTGGTTTTTTTCTTGCAAAAATTTGCAATTATTTGTAAAATGACCGTTGGTCATTGTTGAATAAAAAGAGTATAAAATAATTATGTATGTCTTATCTCCCCAAGAAAAAGAAGCTAAAAAACAACTGATTGCGGCGGCTGCCAGCAAATTATTTCAAAAAAATGATTTTAACAAAATATCCATGGCCCGCATTGCGCGTGAATCCGGTGTAGCCAAAGGAACGCTGTTTAATTATTTCAAAACTAAAGAAAGCATCTTTATGTACCTGCTGCTTTCTGGATACCAAGACTATCTAAAAGACGTTCTGCTTCGTTTTCAAGCAGCCGAAAATATTACTACTTGGTCGGCATTTTCTTCTTTTTTACTAGAGCAAAATCATTTGTTAATTAGTAAAAGACCTGATCTCTTACGTCTTAACGCTTTGCGTGGTCCAATTTTAGAAACAGCCGCAGATAAAGAACAAACTTTGCTCGGTCGCAAAAAATTATATCAGGTAAATCATCAATTAGGGCAAGCCATTGCTAAGCGTATTACCATCTTAGACGATAAACAGGCCAGTCACCTTTTCATTATTCAAAGTGCCATTATTAGCGGCTTAATGAATATGATGAACTTAGATGAATTTCACCACGATCAATTGCCCGTCGACTTTAAGGGTTTTCAAATCGACCTCGAACAAGAAGCCAATCAATTAATGCTATTTTATTTACAAGGATTAGCACAAAAATTGGAAGGAGCTAAATAGAATGAAACTTGCTAATATTAGAAATTTTGCCATAATTGCCCATATTGATCACGGTAAGTCAACTTTAGCCGACAGAATTATGGAACAAACTGATACTGTCAGCAAAAGACAATTAAGCGACCAACTGCTCGACAGCATGGAAGTAGAACAAGCGCACGGAGTAACGGTTAAATCAAGATCAGTGCGTAACTTTTATCAAGCAGATAACGGTCAGGAATACGAATACAATTTAATTGATACTCCGGGACACGTTGATTTTTCTTACGAAGTTTCTAAAAGTCTGGCTGCCAGCGATGGTGCTATTTTATTAGTTGATGCAACCCAAGGCGTGCAAGCACAAACGGTAGCTAATTTACGTTTAGCTTTAAAGCATAATCTGACTATCATTCCGGCTATTAATAAGATTGATAATGCAGCTGCCGATGTAGCGACAACAGAAGCGCAAATACGTGCGCTGCGCCCCGAATTTGCTGATGTGGATATTTTAAAAATCTCTGCTAAAACCGGCGAAAATGTTCACCAAGTCTTAGAAGCAATTTACCAAAAAATCCCGGCTCCTCAAGGAAATCCAGATGCACCTCTTAAAGCGTTAATCTTTGATTCGCAGTATGATTCTTATCAGGGAATTATTGCAGATGTCAGACTAATTGACGGTCAGTTAAAAAACCAACAAAAACTCCAGTTAATGCAAGGCGGCAGTATATTTAACGCACAAGCAATAGGAATTTTCACACCAAACATGCAGCCAGTGAAAGCTCTGAACGCTGGAGAAGTTGGTTACGTAGTAACAGGAATTAAGGACGTCGCCAGCGTCCAGGTGGGCGATACCCTAACTGCTGCAGACAATCCGACTAAAAATGCAATTCCGCACTTCAAACCCGCACAATCAATGGTTTATGCTGGTCTTTATCCTAAAGGAAAAACCAGCTATGAGGCGTTAAAGCAGGCTATTAGTAAGTTGGCACTTAATGATTCAGCTTTTCATTACACGCCAGAGCAATCCGAAGCCCTTGATGCCGGTTTTCGTTGCGGCTTTTTAGGCATTTTTCACTTGCAAATTATTCAAGAACGTTTGCGTGATGAATACCACGTGGAAGTGCTGACAACTGCTCCCAACGCGACCTACCATGTTTATCCCAAGCAACCTGAGCCAAAGCAAGAATATGTCACAATTACCAATCCAGCTAAATTCCCTGATTTTTCCGAAATTGACTATGTCACAGAATCTTACGTTAAAGCGGTAATTACTACGCCCAATGACTATTTGGGAGCAGTCATGAAATTATGTGACCAGCATTTTGGGGAAATGGTTAATTTAGATAATCAACAAGATTTAGTCACATTAACATATAAACTGCCGGTTTCCGAAATTGCCTATGACTTTTTCAATAGTTTAAAATCAATTACTCATGGTTTTGCGACTCTTGATACTGAATTTCTGGATTATGAACTTGTGGATGTAGTCAAAATTCAAATTCAAATTAACTACGCCGCTGTTGATGCTCTAGATATTATTGTGCCCCGCCAAAAAGCAGATTTGATCGCGCACAAATTAGTTAAAAAACTGAAATATACTGTGCCGCGGCGCCTGTATCCGATGCCTGTGCAAGCAATGGTGGAAAACAAGTCAATTGCAAGAGTCGACGTGCCGCCTTTGCGCAAGAATGCGGCAGTTAATGGCGAAAAACGGAGTATTTCAAAGAAACAACAGCTTTTACGCAGACAAAGTCTAAATAAGAGACAGGCTGTTAAAAGTGATATCAAGTTGCCCCAAAGTGTCTTTGATGCTATTTTAAATATTAACGAACCAGATTAAAAACTAAAGCAAACTAAAAGCGTGAAAAACGAAATTTTTCACGCTTTTAATAATTTAAATTTTAATTACGAGAATATACTGAACAAGATGGTCGGCAACTTGACGCTTTAATCACAAGTAACAAATGAGTCGCAGATACTAAAAAATTCCTAACCATGATGGTTAGGAATTTTATTTTTAGATTCTAAATTAGTCGTCTAACTTTTCTTTGTTAGTGACATTCAACTTTTCATCAAAGGTGTACACTACTGGTTCACCAGTCTTCATTTCCAAGTTCATAATATCAGCGTCAGAAATGTTTTCGATGTATTTAGTCAAGGCACGAAGTGAGTTACCATGAGCGGCAATAATGACATTCTTACCAGCTAATAAGTCTGGAGCAATGTGGTCTTCCCAAAATGGCATAACTCTTTCTAAACAAACTTTTAAGTTCTCAGTCCGTGGAATAATGTGTGGGTCAAGATCGGCGTAACGACGATCTTGAACTTGGCTGTATTTTGAGTCATCCTCAATCTTTGGTGGCAAAACATCGTATGAACGACGCCAAATGTGAACTTGTTCATCACCGTACTTATCGGCAGTAGCCTTCTTATTTAAACCTTGTAAACCGCCGTAATGACGCTCGTTTAATCTCCAGCTCTTAGTTTCGGGAACCCAAAGTTGGTCGCTTTCTGCCAAAGCATAGTGTAAAGTCTTAATAGCACGAGTCAAAACTGAAGTATAGGCTTGGTCAAATTTAAGACCGTGTTCTTTAATTAACTTACCTGCATTCTTTGCTTCTTCAACGCCTTTTTCTGATAAATCTACATCAATCCAACCAGTAAATTTATTTTCAAGGTTCCATTCACTTTGTCCGTGACGGATCAAAACTAATTTTGACATGAAATATCTCCTTTGCAAATTAAATGTTTCACTTACTATTTTACACATTTACATTTTGTTTTCATAGAGTTTAGGACTAAAAATCATTTTTTAAATTTATATTTTACGATACAATAGTTATAATAATGATTATAAGAAAAGAGATAATCTAACTCACTATGAAATTTAAAAAACTAATTTTAGGATTGAGTATTGCTGCAGCGCTAGTTGTGGGTGGTTGCTCCAAGTCGAAAAAACAAAGCGAACCAATTCTAACTAAAAGCCAAGTAATCAAATGTTCACAGAAATCATTTAAGAGCGGACAAGCTAAGCAAACAGTGACTTTAGGCACTGATACATCTAAGCAGGTGGTTGCTACTACCGCCCTTTTCGGCGGCAACCCAACTGTTTTTCAGCTTAATTACGAAACACAATCTAAGGGTAAAACCAGGTCCTCACAAGAATGGGTGGATAGTGCCAATCACGTCTATATTAACGGGCAGAGCAAGTGGTACAAAGCCGATTTTAACAAACTGACAGGTCATTCTTATGCTGACCTACTTGACTCATTCACTAATAACACAATGTTGATGGATCCACCTGCCACTCTTACTAAAGCTTATAAAATGACTCGTAAAGGTCATACTTATACCTTAAATGCCAAAATCAAAGATCAACAAACTATGAAAGAAGCACTTGATCCAATTTTTACTACTAATACACAAAGTCCCAAGCAAAAAACAATTTACAATAAATTAGTTAAAATGGGTAAAATTCAAGGTATGACTGCAAAGTTAGTAGTCAAAAACAAAAAACTATACTCTTTTCAATACTTAGTAAAAATCAAAGTTAACAAACTAATGCGCTTTAGTGCAGGACAAAGTTACGGCAATATGGGTAAGCAAGACTTCTTAAAGATCCCTAACAATGCACTTAATGCCCATCCGCTACCTAAAACTGACAAAAAGAAAAAATAGTTAATACTATTTTTCAATATAAAAACTCTCTAGACAGATTTCACTCTAATCTAGAGAGTTTATTTCAACCTTTTTTATAGCTATTTTTAAAACTTACACGTCTAATAATCGTGATGCTTGTTTGTATCAAGTGTAATATAAACTATAAATAATAATAAAAGTGTACCAAAGACTAGTAAATATTTTTGCTCTTTAGCTCCAGTCTTAGGCAAACTTGCTTTTTTAGATTTTAATGCAGTTGACTTTTGACTTACTTCTTGCTTTTTAGCAGTTTTATTATTTGAAACAGTTTTGGCAAAATCATGATTCGTTCCATTTATATCATTTTGCTTATTAGAATCATTATTATCACCATAATTATTTTTATCTTGTTCTGTAGTAGGTGTATCATTCACTTGAGGTTTGTTCATGCTGTAAACATAAGTTACAATGATGTCCCCCTGAATAAATTTTCCATCTCTATTATTCGGTAATTTACTTTCATCTAATGTATAACCAGAAATTCCTAATTTTGCAGTAGTATAACTAGATCCTACCACACCAGTTTGCTCAACCGGTTTATGTATTTCTTTACCATCTTCGTCAACAAACTTGGTTATCACTTTACCTACAGTTAGCGCAGAAGAGTCCTTCTTGTATACATAGGTTACAACTATATCGTTTTCACTATATTTTCCTGTCGCATTAGCAGGTATTTTACTTTCATCTAATGTATAACCAGAAATTCCTAATTTTGCAGTAGTATAACTAGATCCTACCACACCAGTTTGCTCAACCGGTTTATGTATTTCTTTACCATCTTCGTCAACAAACTTGGTTATCACTTTACCTACAGTTAGCGCAGGAGAGTCCTTCTTGTATACATAGGTTACAACTATATCGTTTTCACTATATTTTCCTGTCGCATTAGCAGGTATTTTACTTTCATCTAATGTATAACCTTCAATAGCAAGCTTTTTTGCCACATATTCTGCGCCAACTTCACCAGTTTCAGTGACTGGATCATGTATTTCTTTACCTGTCTCATCAACGTATTTGGTTGTCACTTTACCCACAGTTGGCGCAGGAGGGTCTTTTTTGTATACATAGGTTACAACTATATCGTTTTCACTATATTTTCCTGTCGCATTAGCAGGTATTTTACTTTCATCTAAAGTATAACCTTCAATAGCAAGCTTTTTTGTCACATATGCTGTGCCAACTATAGCAGTTTCAGTGACTGGGTCATGTATTTCTTTACCTGTCTCATCAACATATTTGGTTATCACTTTACCCACAGTTGGCGCAGGAGGGTCTTTTTTGTATACATAGGTTACAACTATATCGTTTTCACTATATTTTCCTGTCGCATTAGCAGGTATTTTACTTTCATCTAATGTATAACCTTCAATAGCAAGCTTTTTTGCCACATATTCTGCGCCAACTTCACCAGTTTCAGTGACTGGATCATGTATTTCTTTACCTGTTTCATCAACGTATTTGGTTGTCACTTTACCTACAGTTGGCGCAGGAGGGTCTTTTTTGTATACATAGGTTACAACTATATCGTTTTCACTATATTTTCCTGTCGCATTAGCAGGTATTTTACTTTCATCTAAAGTATAACCTTCAATAGCAAGCTTTTTTGTCACATATTTTGTGCCAATTATACCAGTTTCAGTGACTGGATCATGTATTTCTTTACCTGTCTCATCAACGTATTTGGTTATTACAGCACAATTAGCCTTTTTCCATTGTGCATATAAAGTAATGACGCCATTAGCAGTATCTGTTAAATTAAAGACATTTTGACCATCTGTATACGTAACTCCAGAAGCATCCGGTGCAGTATTCCAGTTATTAAAAACAAAGTTATCTCTTACAAAAATGTTTTTATTTAAAAGTTGCGCCACATTATATGTAAAAAGTTGGTCTGGCATTGTGTTGATACCTTGATTGGGATCAAACTTTACGCGATAGTTATTAGCTTTGTATACGTAGATAATGCTTCCATTATTACCATTTTTCTTCAAAGTACCTGTAGCAGGCAGGCTTTTTTCTTCAGTAACAGTTCCATCATCCATATTCTGGAAAGTATATCCCTTGATTTCCATTTTTTCAGTATTATATGTGCCATTAACATAAGCACCTGAAGGATAATCTACTTTTCCCTGTGCCAAAGTTTTACCAAATGTATCTACATATTTTACATCAACAGTAGCAGCTTCTTGAAATGAAAAACTGGTTATCTTAAATTGTTGTTCATTAATAAGTGATCCGGTTGATCCGGTCACTGTGAGGGACATTGTAGAATAGCTATCATCTATCTGTTTAGTCCACCTTAGTACATTATCGTTTGTTTGAGTGAAACTAATAGTTAGAAGCCTGCTTCTACCATCATAATTAACATTTAATTTATGAAATTCACCATCAATGTCAGAACTGGAAAGAGATTGTGCACTATCAGGCACATCCTCAGCCCACCATCTATCTACAAGGACTCCATTCTTGGATTTCAACTGCTTTTTGCTCGTGGTAACAAACGCACCATATGGTGGGTTGCCTGAATCTGGATTTAAGCCAAAGCCAAAAGAATCAGCTTGATTAACCATTGACCCTTTCAGATCACTTTCTGGAGCCACAAATTTATTAAGGAAAGTATCTATCTTAAAGCCAATAGCATTTTGCAAGCCGGCAATTCCCAAATTGCCACCTGCATTACCAAGGTCAGATGAGTTACCGTCATGAAAAGCAAAACCCAAACCGTCTCCTCCATTAGGATTTTCCCCAAGGTTAATGTATCCTAACAATGAAAAACTGGTATTTAGATCAATTTTACTATTTAAAGTAAAGGATCCTACTTGATTTTTTGAGGCAGGTGTTAAAGTTACTACACCTGCATTTTGATCATAAGATGCAGATCCATTCAAATTAAAATAGTCATTAAAACTATCTTTATCAACTATAATATAAGGACTACTATTTGTATCTGCATATGTAGTATTTACATTACCATAGAATAAAAATAATAATATACCTAGAAAAAAAGCAACTATTCTTTTTTTATACATAAATGTTCCTTTCTCTTAAAAAATACTTAAATCTAGGATTATTTAAATATTTTATGTTTTTAAAAGTAATTTTATGTATTCACTAGTGTTTATTTTCCGCGGTATATTAAATGACACGGATTAACGTAATTGTAGCAGAAGCCCCTAGTAAAATCAACGTCTAAATTAGCTGAAAGTACTAAGATAAAATAACAAATTTATTATATTTTTTAATTTCGACAAATTATTAATAAAAAATAAAAGAAAAAGATACACATTTTATTTTTTTAATATACAATAAAGTTATTAAAGAAAAGGAGATTTTAAGAATTAGACTCAAGAAATTTATTTTGGTTTATTGATATCTGCTGCATTAGTTGGCGGTGGCTGAGATCATATCTGGACAAGGTTAAATGTACCCTAGAATCTACTGAAATAATTAAAAAACACAGAGTTAGACTTTTTCTCTTTATTCAAAACAATTTGTAAACCATTTTTTAATAATATAGGAGAAATTAATTATGAAATTGAAGAAATTTTTGACGGCTATGTTATTGTCTGCCACTTTAGTTGGCGGTGGCTTAGCTCATACTCAATCAGTTGATGCTGCCTTAAGCAAAAAGCAGGCTATTTCTATTATCAAAAAAGAAGAACAAACACCAACTAGTTCACAAACTGACCAAATATCAACAACTAAATACAGAAAACAAAAAACGACCATAAAAACAAAGTCAATTTTTAACAGTCAAACTGGTGTATTGCATAGTATCAGCACAGCTAAAAGTGGTAAAAAAACTCAGCAATTGGATGAATGGGTTGATTTAAACAGCAAGCGCATTTATTCAATTCAAGACGGCAAGTGGCAATACGATGAACTGCCTGACTATTTGGTTAAAGAGCTAAACAACTTAAAAAATGGCAAGTCTTTGCAGAAGTTTAACAAGAGTATTTACCAAGAAATGAGTAAAAAAGCCAAAATCACCAGTAAAAATGGCACTTATACTGTCAAAGGCACTTTGAAGGGTCAGAAAATGCTTGATGCAATGCTAAAATTAATGGGCTCAAATAAAGTAGATACTTCTTATTTACACAAGAACTTTAAATTCAGCAAGTGCACCTTCGTATACACTATTAAAGACCAGAAGATAATTGATTCTAAATATGCCCTTAAGGCAACCTTAGCAAAATCAACACAGGTAACTGTTAAAATGAGAAAAAGTCATTTCGGTCAGTTCGATACGTTAACGTTACCTGATGAAGTAAAAAACGCAACTGCCGCCTCACTTAAATAAAAAGTGAAAATTTTTATCATAATATTTAAAAACTATATCCAGCAACTTTGCAATTTATCATAAAAATATTTAAAAGGAGATGCACATAGTGAAATTTAAAAAAGCCATCTTTGCTGTATTATTCGCTACTGCCTTAGTTGGTGGCGGCTTAGTCTATGCCAAAACAGTTGATGCAGATCTTAGTAAGAATCAAGCCGTCTCAATTGTGCAAAATACTAAGACCAACCCAACAAGCGGCAAAGTTAAATTTGAGACTAAATTTAAAGTTGACCATCAGACAGTAATTGGCAAGACGCAAGGCGAATTCAACGTTAAGCCTGAATTATTCCACTCACTTAGTAGCGTCAAATCAGGCAAAAATCAAGCTAATATAGAGCAATGGGGTGACGTAACTTCCAAGCGTCTATATACCAAACAAGATGGCAAATGGCAGTATGAAGCTTTGCAGGATAACGAGGTCCCAGACAAAGAAATACAAAAATACAGCGGTACGATTAAAAAGCTGACCAAAAGCCTTAACGGCGACGCGAAGAAGAATGCTAAACTTAGCCATAAAAATGGTGTTTATACCCTTAAAACTAATGTGAAATTAAGTAAAGCAAGCAAGCTTTTAAATAAAATATGGCAGGACAACAAAGTAGATACCAAAGAGCTCAAAAAACGCTTAAAAATTAGTAAATGCTATCTCATTTTTACCATTGAAAAGAAAAAAGTCACTGGCATTAATTGTTCCTTTAAGACAAATTTTGATAAAAAATCACCAGCTTCTTTCAAGTTAAAAATATTTGATTTTAACAAATATGATGATCTCAAATTACCTGATGAAGTAAAAAATGCCACTCCCGCTCCTGCAAACAAATTTGAGTAATAAAGTAAAGGTTCTTATATGAAAACAACTATTTTCAGTAGATATTTAACTATCATAATTATGGTACTTTTAGGTTACTTAATGAGATAAAATGACTATAGAGTTGTTTAAATATTTTCATTAGTAATCGGAGGTCTAGATATGAAATTAGGAATTGTTGGTAGTGGTAAAATTGTCCATGATTTTTTAACAACTGCTGCTAAAATTGAACATCTGGAATTGACGGCAATCTCAACTACAAAGCGTAGCCAGCATATTGCGGCAGATTTGGCTAAGCAGTATGGTATCAAAGAGGTATTTGCTGATAACGATCAGTTATGCCATGACGAAAACGTAGACACTGTTTATGTCGCAGTACCCAACTCCTTGCACTATGAGGTGGTTAAAAAAGCTATTGTAGCAGGCAAAAATGTTATTTGTGAAAAGCCCTACGTTGAAACTGTTGCTCAGGCAAAAGAACTGAAGCAATTAGCTGACAAGAATAACGTCATTATTGTTGAAGCTATTACAAATATTCATTTGCCAAATTATAAAGCAATCAAGCGTCAATTAGCTGAAATCGCCCCTATTCATATTATTTCTCTTAATTACACGCAGTATTCCAGTCGCTATGATGATTTCTTGCAAGGTAAAATCGCACCTGTATTTGATCCGGCTAAAGACGGCGGAACTCTAATGGACTTAAATATTTATAATATTCATTTATGCGTTGGTCTATTTGGTGAACCTGAAAAAGTGCAGTATTATCCGGTAATGCAAAAACAAATTGACACTTCCGGCATACTCAATCTCGTATACCCGGACAAGCAAGCAGTATTAATTGCAGCTAAAGACAGTTACACCACCCCACGTTCGTTTATTGAAGGTGAAAAAGGTACTATCTATTTTGATGGTTCTACGGGAGTAATAGCAAGCTTTACGGTTGAACACAAAGACGGTGACAATAGCGAATTTAATTTTAACGAATTTGATCACAGAATGGCTAGCGAGTTTACAGACTTTGTGAAAATTATTGATAGTCATGACTTTCAAAAAGCAAACGAGCTTTACAATCATAGTGTTGCTGTCATGGCAGTTTTAGCAAAAGCAAAAGAATCTGTTTCAAACCAGTAAAAGAACTATTTAAAAAGCGCAGCTTTATCTCACACGATGAGAGAGCCGCGTTTTTTATTTACAAAAAAGACCAGGAACTTCTTATTCAGACTTCAAAAAATTTCTTGAAGTTATTTACTAAGAAGATAAACCTGATCTTTTTTCAGTTATATTTAGTTACTTAATTGTAGAAAACAAAACTTTATTTTACTCTGTACTAGTTCTTTGATGGAGCAGTTGAGCTAGCTGAACTGGATGAATTGGTTGAACCGTTAGAGCTGCCTGAACCAGCAGAACCATTTGAACTATCTGATCCTGTTGAACCATTAGAACTACCTGAGCCGTTTGAACCGTTAGAACTGGTTGAACCATTTGAACTGGTTGAGCCGTTTGAGCCAGTTGAACCGTTAGAACCGTTTGAGCCAGTTGAGCTGGTTGAACCAGCTGAACCGTTTGAACCAGTTGAACTAGTTGAACCATTAGAAATTGGATCTACTGGAGTCTCCTTCTTAGCTAAAGCACTAACTTTAACGTATCCAGCTAAAGTTGAGTAATACTTCTTGCCCTTGATAGTAACAGTACCACCATAGACTTTAAGTTTTAGGCCCGTTTTAACTTTGCCGTTCTTCAAAGCTTTGCCGCTTCTAGTAACCAAAACAGTGTTCTTAGCTACTGTAACGACTTTACCATCAAGATTGACAGCCTTAACAAATTGGTTCTTACCAATCTTGTAATATACCTTGCCTTTAACAGTCTTTTTGCCAAGAACGTTAACTTTTTGACCTACTTTTACTGTCTTCTTGGTTTTAACTAACTTCTTGCCCTTTTGCTTGTAAACAGCAGAATTGGCGCCGACTTTTTTGGTCTTGGTAGCCTTTTTAGCTGCACTGACCTCAGTTGCAGCACTGCTTAAAGCACTGGTTGGTAATTGATTAACACCAACAGCTAATAAAGTTGCACCTGCAACTGAAACAATCATTTTCCTATAAAAACTATTTTTACTCATTTTGAGCCTTCCTTTTTCGATTGACAATTTCCGACGTCCTTAGTTAAAAACCAGAGCGCTATAACTCATATAGAGTTACATAGAAGTTATTTTAGCACTATAAGAAAGCAAAAAAAAGAGTATAAGTTTAATAAATTACGTTTTTATATTGCAGCAAATTTCAGTAATAATCATGAACTGATAAAAGTTTTTAGCCTTATTTTTTGTATATTGCAATATGATATTTTATATTTTACTAATATTACGTATTAAATTTAAAAAAATTAATTTTAACACATATTTATTTATTGCAAAAACTATTTTTCCTCTAAAACTCTCCGAACTCGATTGGCAGTCTTATATTTAGCTGTAAAAATTATTTCATCCCCAGACTCAATCACAGTATGTCCGTGAGGAACAAGCCATTCGTGACCACGCCTAATCCGGCTGACTGTGATATCAGCAGCTAAATCCCAATCCATCAGTTGCAATCCAGCATATTGCGAATTACGGACCACGACCGAGTAAACTGCATTCTTGGTGTCTGTCAATACGCTATATACTGCTGGCGATTCAATCAGTGCCCGCATTAACGATGATGTTACATTGCTTAGATCAAAAACTTCCATGCCTTCCTCACGCAATTGGTCAACCCTGCTAATATCAGCTCGTTTTTGACAAATAATAATGCGCTTAAAATTACCCTTTTCTTTAGCAAGTTGACCTAGGCGCAAATTGGTTTCATCTGAACGCAATGCCGCAACAAAAATATTACCGTTGAAAACCCCAGCCTGCTCAAGCTCCTCATCAGTAAGTTCAGGCAATAATTTCAGATCAGGTACCCGACTTTTATAAGTATTGTAATGTTCACTGCTAGTAGTGAACATCCTAACCGCATACCAGTTTTCGTTAAGATCGTGCATTACGGGAACGGTTAAAGCACTGGTCCCCATAATTACCACTTTTTCTTTAATACGATCTTCCGGTTTTAATTGGAAAATGGCGTTAAACAATATTGGGCACATTATACAAACAATTACAGCAGCTAGGATAAAAACATCAGATTGCAAACTGGTAATTACCCTTAATTTACGCGCAACAGCTAATGTTGGTAAAACAATGGTGATGGTTGTAGCTGTTAGAAAACCACCGGCAAAACCATTTCTAGCGCCGAATTTTTTAGCATAAATCACCGCAACTGGTAATTTTGCCAAAAACAGAAATAACACTAAGACCGGTAGCAAAATTAATGAACTAGGATGCGCTAAAAGTGATCTTAAGTTGAGGTTGACTCCCGTCATGATGAAGAAAATGGGGATAAAAAAGCCGTAGCCAATTGAGGTTAACTTATCAGCCGTTTGCTGACTGGGTTCTAGTAGTTTCATAACGATACCTGCTAAAAACGCCCCTAGTATATTTTCAACCCCCACCTTTTCGGCAACTGTCACCAAGGCAAAGATTAAGAAGAAGGCTAAACGCACATCCAATTGTGTAGTTGACTTTGTAACTTGAACAAACCATAAATAAGGCTGTTTAAAACGCCAAAGCAGTATGATTGCAGCACCAAAAAGCAAAATAATCAGCCATAGCTGCTTGGTATTGCCCCCATTGATAGCGGCATAAACCGTGAGCAGCATTAAGGGAATTACCTCTCCCAGCACCGCAGTTAATAGGATAGTTTGACCTACTGGTCTATCCAAAATATCCTTTTCTTTGAGTGTGGCAATAACCACGCCTAAGGCAATTGTCATAAAAATGATTGTTGCCAGCATTGTATCGCCAAACAGTCCCAGAGATTTTAAGACTAATGCCAAGCAAACCGATAAGAGCGCTACACCAAAAAAAGCTTCAAGAGCAATTTTAAATGGGGTTATTTGACCCGGTTCTTTTTTCTGCTTTCGTCTTGGCTTCAGTAATTCAAAATTAATTTCCATCCCTGACAAAAACAGCAAAAGAATGACACCCAAATTTGATAAAAATGACAAATCATGTGTGGGACGCACAATATTAAAACCACTTGCGCCCAGAATAATGCCAATAATAATCTCAGCCACTGCAGTGGGTACGGCATTAACCTGCAATCGTGCCATTAAAATAGGAACGATTAGCGCAAATAAAACTACTAAGAATAAAGACAACTGTGCCACTAGGATTACCTCCTCATTTATTCTTAGTCGATTATACAAAATATTGACTGTCAGCGAAAACAAAAAGGATAGTACGCATTCTTAGCTTGCCGAAACCTGAGACGCAAAAAAACAGGTCATGACCATTGTCATAACCTGCTGTTCTTGCTGTCATATTAATTAAAATTTGCCACTTTGACGAAACGGTTAGTGTCGATAGGATAGTACATCCTACCACCGATATTAATGCGCCCGCCATAAGTGCGCACGGTTTTGCCCTTTAATAACTTTGTAGTACCTATACGAATGCCGGTAGTATTATAAATATAAGCATTGTGGGTTAAGACACGCTTGGAACCAACGATATTGCTGGCTACAACATATTCATTTTCCCCAATTTGCAAGTACTTTTTACCGTTAATAACTTTTTCCTGAGCAACCGTTACTACAGTTCCAGCAGTTTTTAAAGCAGCCGCGGTACGTTGACCTTGAGCATTATAAGTGTATGCGTCATGCATCAAAGTTCTTTTGCCGGTTGGCGCTTGTGACACTGGATCGGTATTAGTAGTTTCATCATTACTAGTATCATCCGTAGTCGTATTATCATCAGGGATATTAGAATTGGTTGTCTCTCCTGCCTGCAAATCATAGTAATACTTCAAAAGGTCGAAGAAGTCATTCATCGAATAACCCCACTTGCTAAAGTAACCATCTGGGTCTGTATGATTGGTACCACCTAAAAAGCGCGATACAGCGTGATGCGACCAGATAGTGCCTTTACCAGTGTTGGAGGCGTGCACCGGCGTAATACCATAACGGTGTAACAACTTCGCAGCGTATATTGCATCATTATTAACACTCTTAGCAAACTTATTTCTGGTAGTTTCCTGACAAAGTTCAATTTGGATAAAACGGTTGTTGGCAATCGCGCCCGCACCCCAGACACCATAATTAGGCGTCATCATTTGAATAACCTGCTTGCTATCAACAAAAGCGTGAACATAAGAGTACATGTTCTGCCACTCACGGTTAAAGTAAATGGCTTCATTGTATGCGGAAGCTCCCGGAGTTGCAGTTTCATGAATTACAATTCCTTCCGGCTTGCCCTGTCTGTACTTAATTTTGTTACCGTTGGCATAAAATTTATTATATTTAATATTTTGCGTTTGCAACATTTTATATAAAAACGTAACGCCGACATAACTATTTTGTTTAGCAATTGAGTTAATTGAGGCGGCTTCAACCACCTGAGTACGATTTCCATTAAAAATAGGTGCAACTAAACCTACTCCGATAGCAATAGTAGTTATTAGTTTCTTTATCTTCATCTAACTTTTCATTCCTTATTTCTGTTTGCGCGAATCTAACTTTGTCTAAAAATTACCTTTCTTAATATATTGGTGAATCCCAATACGATAATATTTTTGGGCGTAGATGGTAATTGCACCGCCAAACGTGGCAACGGATTGTCCTTTTTTCATCACCTTCAAGTTGTCACGATTGCCGTAATCGTTGTAAATGAAGGCATTATGTTTCAGAACTCTCATTGTTCCGTCAATATTACCACTGGCAATATATTGGTCTTCGCCAATGCGGTAATATTTCTTACCGTTAATGGTTTTGGTGCCGTAAGTGGCAATTACCTTGCCGCCGTTTCCCACCTTAATCGCCTTAGTCTTCTTGACGCGCTTGCCCTTGGAATTATAAACATAAGAGTTGTGCATCAAGGTCTTATTGACTTTTTTATCACCTTTTGGTGCTTGAGAAGCTGGTGGTAAGGCACTGCCCATGTTTAAAATGGTGTCGTTGACCCAGCCTTTACCAGCGATATACAAACGCTTCTTACCGTTATAAAAAGTAATAGTCTTAGTAACAGTTACAGCATCGCCTTTAGCTACAGAATCCGTCTTTGCGGATACTGAGTGATCGGTTGGCCAGGCGTAGGTAGCGCCTGCTTTTTTGACAATATAAGTTTTGCTGGTAGTGGAAACGCTAGGATCATATTGGGTTAAGTTACAATTTGTTATTCTAGTATTTAAAATGGTGTTGTAATTATTAGCGGTAGCGTATGTCCCAGTCAAAGCCTTGGTGGCATCCATATAAGAGGCAGCATTTTCAAGCCATGCTCCCTGATAGCGATCAGGTTGCCAAGTCACGCCCAAGCGCAGCTTTTTACCGTTATCATCAAACGAGTCTTGGTAGGTATCGTATTTTCTGAATTTGGCAGTAACATAATAGCTCTTGCCGTTCTTGTCTTCTTCCCGAGTTTTAGAAGAATATGTGGCACCCAGCCAACTATCATCAGCCTTCATACCGAAGAGATTGTTGGCATTGACAGCTAAACCTGATTGCCCCCAGTTAGATTCAACAATTGCTTGTGCAATCATAACTGACGGATATAAACCATATTTCTTAGAAACTTTTTGTGCTTGTTTAACGGCAGTGTTTAAAAATGTGGTTTCTTCTGCGGTAGCTGCAGAAACTTCCTCAGCGCGTGCTGGAGAACTGGCAATTAGGTTGTTGGTAACCGGCACTATTGCTGCTGCGCCAAGCATAGCAGCCGTAATACCAGTGATTAGTCTTTTGTTCATAAATAATAGTTCCTCCTTAACCGACATCTTTATTGTATCGGGCAATTAAAGTATTAACAATAGGTTCTCCTTATTTGTAGTCAAAAAGTAATATTAATAGTTTTATATTACAAATAGTAATTTACCTTTCTAAGACTTCGCGCAAATGGGCTAATAGATTATGTTTCAATCTTTGCAGCTGCACGCGACTTATTCCAGTTTGCTGGGCTAAAGCGCTAATTGTCTGCCCTTCGATAAGATGATTAAAAAATAACATCCGCTCTAATTGCGACATTTCCGTGAGTTCTTGGGCAAGAATTAACTGATTATCCCAGTTATTTAATAGTTCAATTTGCCCAGAAATTTCTGCTGGTACTTCCAACTCAGCTACTTGTTTATCCTTACGCAATAAATCAATGGTATGCCAGATAATTTTGCGAAAACTCAAGCGATCAACTTCCATTTGGTTCATGCCAGTTAATTTAGTTAACATTTCGGCGTAAACAATAATACCCTCAAGTAAAAAGTCTTCATAATTAGTATAGTCCAATCTGACATGCGCGGACTTCAATGCGCCTCTTACTAATTTTTGATTTTGCCATGCTCTTAA
The DNA here is from genome assembly GCF_000761135.1 of Lactobacillus sp. wkB8. Lineage (NCBI taxonomy): Bacteria > Bacillati > Bacillota > Bacilli > Lactobacillales > Lactobacillaceae > Lactobacillus > Lactobacillus sp. wkB8. The sequence goes on from NZ_CP009531.1 coordinate 1,668,079, forward strand.
AAAAGCTTCCTTACTAATCTTCATTTGTGACTATCCTTTTTTTCTTATGTGTCACAAGCGCTTGTGCCCCTTTAGATTAGCAAGATAAGGCAAATATTAAAAAGCAAGAGTTTAACTGAATTTTAATTATAATAGTTTTAATCTAATACTTATTATAATTTTTAATATACTAGCTACTGATAGCTTATTTAAAGAGAAATCATGGGTGAAAAAAAGATTAAAAAAATACACGAATTGTGAACTAATTCGTGTACTGCTTTTAAAACAAAGTGTCAGGTCTTGTACTATTCGCATAGGCACTGTGATGCGCGTCTAATAATTGCGGTAGTTCATAGTAGTCTGCTAGATAATTACCATAGCGAATGTGCTTCTTAACCAGTAATTCAGACATTACTGTTTTAAGAGATAACTCTTTAAGAGATTGATGTGGGTGAAAGTAAGATGTTTGATCAATAAGGGACTTACCTTGAAAGCTTTTGACCTGCCAACCCAGATTTTGCTCTAAGTGGGAAGTACTTAGAAGATAAAGGGCATGATTGAAAAATAAGCTGTCGCTGACTTTATGGGGAATATGACGGCTGCAATCCTCATAGGTAAAGATATAACTAAACTGATTATGCTTAAGCGTTTCAAAAGCGATGACATTATTCCGCAAGGTCTTGAAGCCAACCATATTATGTAACGCTACCCAATCAATATTACCCGTATTATAGCTGCGTAAGGAAAAATAAGCTAAACGACCGGTCGCAATCACATTGTGTCCCGCTAAGTTAATATGACGGGCAAATTCTCTTTGAAATTCCAGGCCCGCAAATAAACATCTTTGACTGAATGAAGTCAGGTGGGCTTTTGTACTGCGACAACTTAGAATAATACCCTGCTGACAATCAAAAATCACACTTTTATATTTGCCTAAGAGCGGTTGCTTTTGAAATTGATATAAAGCAATAGTAGCAGGATTAACACAGTAACAATCATCGTTAACCACATACTTGACTACTTCTTTATCTTCTATTCTTTCTTGCAACAATTTTTGCGACCAAATACGATACTTCTTATTTGCCGGTAAATTCCAAACATCACTTTCTTTAGTAATCACTGTTTACTTCTCCTTCAATTAAAGTTAAGTAATACAATTATACTAGAATTGTTACCGCTTGCATAGAAGGAAAAGAGCAAACAAAAAACGGGAACGAATTATTCGTTTCCGTTTTTGTAATTAATTAAACAATTAATTAAAAGTTAGCAACCTTAACGTATTGCTTCTTAGGACCACCGATACGGTAGTAAGCCTTGCCATTCTTGAATGTGTAAGGTGAACCGTAAGTAGTAACCTTAGTACCAGCCTTCAATACGCGGCCATCAGCACGCTTCTTGCTGGTCTTGTATACGTAAGCATTGTGAGTCAATGTACGTGAAGTACCGTCAATGTTGTCAGCCATTACGAACTTGTTGTCACCGATTTGGTAAACCAAGCTGCCGTCAGCAAGCTTAGTAGCTGCACCGATTACTTCAACAGTGGAGTAAGCACGTAACATGTCAGTACCAACACGCTTGTGATCCTTGTCGTAGATGTATGAGTTGTGCATAACAGTCTTCTTAACCTTGTCTGCAGGTTTGAATGAACCGTCAACATACTTGCTTTCTACGTAAAGGTCTGAGTCAGCACTGTTAATACGAGTGTATGACTTCTCGCCAACCTTGATTGGGTCACCAAAGACAGCAATTTGATCACCATTCTTAACAGTAGTCTTTGAGTCAGTTACAGTGTTACCGTCAATCTTGTAAACTGGAACATCGCCATCTGATTGAACAGTCTTGTAAGTAGCACCCTTAACACCAACAGTTAGTAAGAAAGTAACTTTAGTAGTCTTACCATCAGCATTAGTAGCACTTACAGTAACTGGGTATTTACCAGCAACTTTAGTGTTAACTTTGCTTGCATCAACAGTAGGAATCATAACTGTTGTATCTGTAGCACTTACTTGAGTCTTAAAGGCATCTTGAATAGCTTTAGTATCAACTACACCATTAACTGGAACATAGTTGAACTTAACATCACCAATAGAATCAATGGTAGCTGTACCCTTGTATGCTTTAGTTAAATCTGTTTCACCGTTGAACAACATTTGAGGGAATGAACCATCACCATTAGTTGCTGTTGGGTTAACACGTACATTAAATGTAGCAGTCTTACCATTAGTTGCATACAAGTGTGTAGTAACTGTAAATGGTGCTGCTGGTTTATCAAAACTACCATCAGCCTTTACAGTAACGCCAGCAGCCTTAAGTCCATCCTTAACATCTTGTTCAAGATTTAAGAAGCTTGGCGTAGCAGCTGAAGTGTCACTACCAGCAGTTGTTCTAGGGGTATACTTACCATCCTTACCTCTTGAAGCGTCAATCTTGTCTGCTACAGCAGAAACACTGTAACTATTTGTGTCAAGATCTACTGAACCAGAGTCAGCAATGACATCTTTATTAGTAGTTTTATCAAGGTATGTAACGTATGGTGCACCCTTCAAATCTGAGTTAGCAATATCAAAAACTTTACTTTGAACTAAAACATTACTTATAACACCAGAATGATCTGACTTTGTATCTGCCTTACCATTGACAGTATAACTTGTATCTGCCTTTAAGCCAGTGATAGTAACTGGAACTACAGCTACATAAGATCCACCTTTTTCAAACTTATCGATAGCTTTTACAGAATTAGGATCAACAGCGTCAGCAGTACCATCAGCATTCTTAGTAACTTTATAAATAGAAGCTTTGCCAGTTGCTACACTTGCACCTGTTGGCAAAGTTGGGGTGGTAAGAGAAGCAGTTGCTTTAGATGCTACATCACCAGCAACTAAGCTTGTTGCATTTGTAACATTTAATTCTACTTTAACTGTAGTAACACCATCGGTTGTTGTTCCACCAACAACAGTAACATTAGTATCAGCAAATACTGTTGATACACCGGTTGCAGCAACTGGAGCAACAGCTAATAAAGCAGCTGCAGCAGCACTAACAATTCTTAAATTTTTCTTCATGTGGTCTTTCCTCCTTGTGTATATACAAAATAGTAATAGGCTATAGGTTCAGTCGTGATGAGCCTACATTGTTACAACACCCTTCAAGCCGAATTCATAAGTTTATAACTCTTATGAGGTAGCTTTCGAGCTGAAGAACGCGCATGCGTACAGGCTTCGAACCTGAAGCATAGCTATTACTTACCACATTTCTTATTGTACCTACCTTTTGCCTAAATTGCAAGACAAGCAGTTATTTAACATAGTTTTGTAACAAACGCTTACAGATTGCTAACAAAATCTAGGTTTTGTCAGTAGTAAAAAACCCGCTTTACAGCAATACATTCAATGTTCTTTTATCTTAATCAAGTTAAAAAAGATATTTTATTTTACATAAAATTTTACAAAATAATAACAAAAAAATTTGAAATAAAGTAAAAATCACGCCTAACTATTCTTAGACGTGATTTCTTCATTTAATTACTGGCATTTAACGAAAAATCTGCTTAATCTTAGCAATTATTCTGCTAACTAGCTCCAACAGCTGGAGATTACATTGGCTGAGCCGGAGTATCATCAAACAAACTAGTGACAGTTCGTTCAACGTATGAAGCAGATTGTGGAGTTTGATAGAGATCCACCCCTTCTTGTGCAAACACATTGGCATTTGCTATCGCCGCCATTGCGGCTTTGACTTCTGTTGCCGCAAGGTTATCAACGGCATTGGGCAAAGACAGACTAACCTTTTTGTTTGCACCATTTAAGAATACTAATCGTAAAGTTTTGCTTTTTGTTACCATATTATTTTCTCCCATCTTGAATATTACTTAGCCAATTTTTTATTCTTCATCATCTAAGGGAATGCCCTGCTTTTGCACCAGAGTGGCTGCTGCCAGTTCATCGCGTTGCAGTTTGGCTAGTGCCGACCCGACTTCTGCTAATCCACCAGCTGCTGCACCCTTTTTAACGTTCTTCAAAACTCGCGTCTTAATTCCTTCACTACCATATTTAGAGTTTAAAAATGTATATTGGACTGATTGTTCTAGTAATTGAAAATTCATCTTAATTTGCCTTTCATTGCTGCTTTTTTGTAATCAACCCGCGCGCTAGCTGTCTTACACTATTACTAACGAATTAAAATGGTAAAATGTAACATTTTTTATGGAGAAAATTTTCTACCCTTATGTGAAAAGCACCATTAAGTAGTCAAATCTACTTAAACAATCTATAATTAAACTAAGTATTAGTAAGGAGGATAATTTCCTATTATGAAAAAAACGACAATTGGTACGATTGTGGCAGTAGTAATTATCGCTATCGCTGGTGGCGTTTTTTACGCAACCCAGAAATCAAATAGTGATAAAGTTAATGCTTCCTATAATAGTGCAATGACCACCGGTAAAAACGCTGTTGCAGACAAGGACTACTCAGAAGCAAGCTCTGCTTTTGCTAAAGCTTTTAAGATCAAAAATACTGACCAAGCTAAAGCCTACAAAAATCAATCTGACAATATGCTTTCTGCAATTAGTGCAACTAAAAAGGGTAAATATGATAACGCATTGAGCAAAACAACCAGCGTAATCAACAAAACTAATGGTTATGCGGTCTTAGTTAAACAAGGTAAAAAACTAAAAACTACTATTGAAGATGTCCAAGACAATTATGAACATGAAATTCAACCTATCTTTTTAGCGGCAACTGAAGCAGAAGTTGCTAAGCAATATCTTAAAGCGGCTGATCAATACCAAAAAGTACTGGACTTGCCTTATATTGACGGCAAGTATTACACCCAATACAAGCAGAAAGCCGAAAAAGGACTTGCAGCCAACCAGAAGGCAGCTAAACAAAATAATAATGGCACATCCAGCCAAGGCTACAATTCTATTTCCGGCAGTGGTCAGGACACCGGTAACGCCGGCAAGACTGGCGCAGGTGCAATGGGTAACCATAAAGTACACGGCAAGACTGTTACCAACAAGCAGATTGCTCAATTGCGTAAACGCGTAGGCAAATTCGGCTATGATTCAATGTCATGGAGTCCGCAAGACTTAATCGACCTCTATAGAAAATCTGGTCGCACTAAGCCAAGCAAAATCACCAGAAAAGACGTTGAGAATTATCTTAAGCCATAGTTAGTCCTTTTCTTTAAAAGTGATGATTAAAAAGCGCCGTAAATTGATGTTATGGTGCTTTTTTCATTCCCCCAGCGCAATTTTTACAAATAGACTAAATGCTCTAATTTGCTAATTTTTTACAAAAACTACTATTATGTAGATAGTAAATTGGTTCAATAGTTGCTTTTATAGGTTAAACTCTGTAAAATGACTATTGACTTTCACGTTTCCTATTTTTATTAAAGGAGTGTCTTGCTTTGACTGAAAAAGAAAATAATAGCACAGATAAAGATAACGAAAAAGAACAAGAAAAAGACGAAAAAGAAGAAATCAAGGTTGTGATGCCCGACGCTGAATGGACTACTATGCCACAGGAAGAATTTGCTGAGCAACCTGAACATTTAACAGTCTTTGCTGATTTTTATATTTCCAAGTTTAATCAACGCGATTTAGAAATCATGAACTTGTACGATGATAACTCCAACATGGTTGACATTAACCACTATCTTCTGGACAACATTCACTTTAGCCGCAAGGAATTAGTTAAGCATGTATTGCAATATCATGCACAAAACTTCCAAAGTATAATTGATCAAATTGCAGACAAAGATAATGTTGATGCCACCAAGATGACATCATACGATGATTGGGACAACTGGTACGAAGATCGTCGCAATAATATTCCTACTTCTTTATCATAATTTACTTGTGTAATAGCAAAAAAAAGAACAAAATAGATACTTAAAAGAGAATGCCAAGATGACATTCTTTTTTACTTAAAGCAAACTTTAAAATATTGTCTATGGGAGTACATAATTACTATGGATAAAAATAAGAAGCGGATTTCAGCTGCCGGTTTATTAATTACCATCGGAATTGTATATGGTGATATCGGAACTAGTCCGCTCTATGTAATGAAGTCAATCGTTACGGGAAATGGTGGTATTGCCAACGTTAATCGGGAATTGATTTTAGGGTCAATTTCTTTGATTTTTTGGACGGTAACATTATTAACCACCGTGAAGTACGTCCTGATTGCACTTAGAGCTACTAACCGTGGTGAAGGCGGAATATTTGCGTTATACGCATTAGTACGTAAACGTGCCAAGTGGCTGGTCATGCCGGCTCTAATCGGGGGAGCAGCACTCCTAGCTGATGGTACATTGACGCCAGCGGTAACGGTCACCACTTCGATTGAGGGACTTAAGAATATGCACTTTGGTTCTAGCGTTCCAGTACCTAACCAAAATGCTGTCATCATCATCACGATTGCAATTTTGCTGGTGCTGTTTTCAATTCAAATGCTTGGCACCAGCAGTATTGGCAAAGCTTTCGGTCCAATCATGTTTGTCTGGTTTACATTTTTGGGAATAATCGGCGTCTACAATATGACGAATGACTGGTCGATCTTAGAAGCACTTAATCCTGTATGGGCAATTAAAGTTCTGTTTAGTCCCTCCAACAAGGCAGGTATTTTTATTCTAGGTTCTATCTTCCTTGCCACTACTGGTGCGGAAGCTCTCTATTCCGACGTAGGTCATGTCGGTAAAGGCAATATTCGAGGATCATGGCCCTATGTTTTTCTCTGCTTAACCTTAAATTATCTGGGTCAAGGTGTCTGGATACTGCAAAATCCTAATTATCAGCCTCATGGCGGTGAACTTAACCCGTTCTTTGAAGCTGTGCCCGATGATTTGCGTTTATTTGCGATTATCTTAGCCACCATTGCCGCAATCATTGCTTCTCAGGCATTGATTACGGGGTCATTTACACTGGTTTCAGAAGCCAGTGGTTTAAAGTTTTTACCACGAATGAATATTAATTACCCTACGACCAAGCATGGTCAAATTTATATTCCATCGGTAAACAAGATGATCTGTATAGCTACTATTGCTATAGTAATTTTCTTCCGGACATCAGAACACATGGAAGCAGCCTACGGTCTGTCAATTACGGTCACAATGTTGATGACTACCCTGCTCTTATTTGAATACTTGGGTTCAAAACACCACCCGCTAATATTGCGTCTCTGCTTCCTACTTGCCTTTGGCTTTATTGAGGGCATGTTCTTGATTTCCAGTCTGACCAAATTTATGCACGGAGGCTACGTCACCGTCTTAATTGCTGGTTTCATTGGTGTCATTATGTTCATCTGGTACTTCGGTAACAAAGTCCGCGATAAACACGAAGGTGCTCATACTTATGTGCGTTTAGACGAATATACTGATATGCTGACGGATTTAAGCCACGATGATGATTACCCAACTTACGCTACTAACTTGGTTTACATGGCCAAAGTTAAATACAATAAATTTATTAAGCGTGAGATTATGTATTCTATTTTGGATAAAAGACCTAAACGGGCAAAGGCTTATTGGTTTGTAACAGTTAACATCACTAACGAGCCGTTCACTGCCAGATATGCCGTTAATACTTATGGCACAAAAAACGTCATTAACGTGCAGCTCTATCTCGGGTTTAAAAAGCAAACCAGCGTTAACGTTTACTTGCGTCAAATAGTTCACGACTTGATCAAAGACGGCACAATTGAAGCACAACCTCAAGATTACACCACTACCCCAGGACGTAAAGTAGGTGACTTCTCGTTTGTAATCGTCAATGAAGCTGTCAGTCCCCTTACAAGATTGAAGGGCTTTGAAAAAGTGATGTTGAAAGCAAGAGTCTGGTTACAGAACCTCTCATCTAATCCAGCATCTTGGTTCGGCTTGGAATACACCGATACTGTTGTCGAACAGGTACCTCTTATCTTGGGCAAACCAAGACATAACTTACACATCAAGAGGGTTGCGCCGCGCGACTATTCTAATCTAAAGAATAAAGAATTTGATTAATATAAAATCGCACCTGTAGAACAAATTTACAGGTGCGATTTTTATTTCTAAGTAATTGATTATTTTCTCTAGTATTAAGACGGCTTTATTTTAAAAAACAAGGATTAAACACATAAATAATGACAAAATAAAAAAGAGTTTTTAGCTTATTAATCATACTTATTATTAGAATAGCAAGGTAAGTTAATAAAGTTTTATTTCAATTCAAAGAAGCAGAAGTAAATTTAAATCGTTTGACAATAAATTTAAACTATAGCTTTAGAAGATACAATAGCGCTGGAGGTATAATGCTATCTTGTAAATCAAAATCAAACAATTTTTATAAGAATAATAAATATTGGTATCATGGTACTACGTTAAATGCTGCAAAATCAATTTTAAAAAATGGAATAGACCCTCTATTTGCAAAAAAGCATCTTCCCTCTAATACGTATGATTTTGGACCAGCTTTTTATTTAACTTCAAATAAAAGTCAGGCTATTAAATGGGCTGTTAGAAAGTCATCTTTAGGTTTATATAATTTAGATCCTGCTATAGTAATTATTAATATGAAAAATATACTAACAGGACTTGGAAAAGAATTTCCGGAAATGGACGAAAATTGGGCACGATTTGTATTAAATAACCGTTTGGGCTACAAACAACTTGATAGCTTAGAATATGTTTATGGTTGCATAGCCGATGGTAGTTTGACAAGCGCTGTAACTAAATATAAAGAAAATAAAGACTTTGCCTCTTTTAAAAAGAGTGTCTATAATAAATATTATGAAACAAGTTATGATCAACTAGCTTTAATTAGTGAAAGCTTATGCAAACAGATAACAGTTGATCGAATTAAGATAGTGAGGTGTGAGTACAATGGATAGAGATATTTTCCTTAAGCAAATGATCGCCTTTGCTGTGAATAAAGGTATAAGTGAAGACCAAGCCCAGCGAATTATGAATAAATATATTGACAAGCTTGATACAAGCGACTCCATTGTGCAACACATTGGGCCTGAATATTATGCTTATCAAATATTAATTAACGAAAAGTTGGTAGATTTTGTAGCTCTTTAGTTTTTAAGTAATAGAGTTTAAAATTAAGCTAACAAAAAAGAAACATTGTCGAACAATGTTTCTTTTTTGTTTTTAAGACTAATTACCAGATGTGTACACGTTTTTCAGGGTCTAGCCACATACCATCTTCCGGCTTAACGTCAAAAGTCTTATAGAAGTCATCTTGACATTGACTTTGAACGTTAGCACGCAGAGGACCGGGTGCGTGAACATCAACTGCAGTCTGGCTCTTAATTGCCTCAGTCAGTTGCTTATTAGCCCAAATCCGCGCGAAGTTTTCAAATAATTTCTTTAAATCATCATTTTCATTCTTAGCGGCTTCAACTGCAGCAGTCAAACCACCTTGATCAGCGATGTTTTCAGAAACGATCTGCTTACCGTTAAGCTTAACTGGACCGTATTCAATACCATCAAACAAGTCAATTTCAGCTTGCGTCCGTTTCTTAAATTCAGCGTAGTCTTCGTCAGTCCACCAATTCTCCATGTTGCCTAATTCATCGAATTGAGCACCATTGTTATCAAAGGCGTGGGAAACTTCGTGGGCGATAACAGAACCGATACCACCAAAGTTGGCTGCTCTATCTTGTTTCAAATCGTAAAATGGTTTTTGCAAAATAGCTGCAGGGAATGTCAAGTCATTTCTTTGTGGATCATAGCAGGCATTTACCAAGTTACCCGGCATTGCCCAAACAGTTCTGTCTACTTCTTTATGTAATTGCTCAAAACTATACTTTTGAGCTTCAATTGCAAAGCCGCGCTCGTTTGAATAAAGGCTGCCGCCTTGACTGGCGGGAACCACCTTTAAGCGATTATAAATTTCTTCAATTTTACTTGGATAACCGATCTTCAAAACCAGTGCGTCTAGTTTAATGATTGCACGTTTCTTAGTTTGTTCGGAAAGCCAATCATTATTTTGCAGGCGCTCCTTATATACCTCAAGCATCCGGTGAATCATATCTTCAACGTCTTTTTTGGCATTTTCACCAAAATAGGTTTGTCCGTAATAGACACCAACTACTTCACTAAAGGTTTCATTTGCAATATGATAAGCCTGCTTTTCACCACTGGATAATTTAGGCTGACCATATAAAGCTTGACTAAATGGAAATGCTGCATCACGGAAATCTTGTGACAAAACAGCAGCTGAATTGTTGATAAAGTTAATCAGCATCCAACCTTTAATTTCTTCAAAGTTATCTTTATTAAGTAGTTCGTTAATGTGATCTAAGTAACGTGGTTCTTGGACGATTACTCTGTCTGGTTCTTCACCAATCACTTCTTTAAGATAATAAGAAATCTTAAATTCCTTGAACTTAGCTTCAAAGTCAGCAATCTTGGTTGGGTTATAAGTAGCAGGATAATCTGCCCATTCCTCAGTTGATTTAACAACTTTTGCCAACTTGGCGTCAAATTTAATTCCGTCGTCAGTGTATTTTTGCGCCTTATCTTCAGCAATACCAGCCATCGTTAACAGCTTAACAGTTTGCTTTTTCAAAGTGTCCAGCAATTTTGGTGCATCTGGTGTTTCATAAGTTGTAGTGTCAGGTAAGAAAGTGCCGGGACCCGAGAAGCACAAAACATTGACCTTGGTATTTTTCATATCTGGTTCAACATCAAAGCTAAATGGAACTGCAGTAATAGTATTGAGATCAGGCGCATTCAAATTAAAATCTGAGAAGTCCTTTAATCCGGCAAGCATTTCCAAATCAGCTTGAATTGGTTCAGCCCCGTCTTTATTTCTCTTATCAAAGTCTTTGGCAATTTGATACAACTTAACGGCTTCCGCCAAATTAGGTACATTCGGAATTTCTTTTTTACCAGAAGCAAAATCTGCAAAGTCTTGCATCAAGTTCTTTTCAACTTCAACGTCAATACCGTCAAAAGAAGCCATCCGTGAACGGTCTTCAGGAATTTTGGTTTTTTCAATCCACTCAGAGTTAATTGCTAAATACAAGTTATCTTGCGGACGCGCCCCAACATTGGGTTCGATAATATTACCACTACCGCCGCGAACTGCGAAGTTTTTATTCATTAAAAGAGTCCTCCCTTTTCATTTAAATTAAAAATAGACTAAATTAATATTATCATTTTAATCATGCTGTTAATATTAAAAAGTCTTTACAAATTACTTGTAAAGAGTAATGTGCTTACGCAATTTAGCATGGAGTGGCAGTAGAAGCACAATCATCATAAAAATACCGCAAGCAGCAATTATGAAAAAGGGAATATAGCCTGCCCGGTCAATCACTAAACCACCAAACAGTGGTCCAAAAGCTTGTCCTATTCCCCGCGCAACATTAATTTCGCCCTGATATTTACCCTTACTGCTAAGAGGTGACAGGTCGTTAATGTAAGCTGGAACAGCTGGAAAAGCAGTCGCCTCACCCAAAGTCAAAACTACCATTGAGAGTGCGAAATGCGCAAAATCTTTGGCAAAAATCAACGTTGCAAATGAAATAGCAAACATAAGCGTCCCAAAAATTATCTGGTGGAAAAGATTTTTAAAAAGATGCGGAAAGCGTGCCAAAATCACTTGCACAGTAACGATAATTGCACCATTTAACGTCCATAACAAGCTATATAAATGAAATGGTATCCCGAGTGAAACCATATAAACGGATAAATTAGACTCCCAGTTCATGTACATGAGCCAAGTCACGGCAAGTGAAATCAAAAATCCGATCATGAGCATAAAGTTATACTTAGGCATTGATTCACTTTTAGGTTTCTCGCCCTTTTCAGCAACATTCTTTTGCCGCTTTTTGTGATAAGTACTAATAGGGCGATAGTGAATTGCGGCGTTAATGCAGGCAATCGCAAATAATGACGCTGCCAAAAGGAACAGAAATTCGATTGAAAAATCATATAGGTACCCTACTAACAGCGTACCAGTAACCGTTCCTACATTCTGGGCAAAATAGACCAAATTAAACACATAGCGACCCGAGTAATTATGCAAACTGGTTGCGATTGAATTGATTAAAGTCCCATTCCAGCCGCTAATACAACCAGTAAGAATAAGCCAAAACCAGTATTCCGGCCAACCATGGAAAAACGCCATACAGAATAAGACCAGTGCATCAAGCCCCAGTCCAGTAACGATTAGCGGATACGGATTAACTCGGTCGTATAGCCGACCTGCTATTAGGGAACCCAAAACGTTACTGGCGCAATTGCAAAATAAAACAACCCCTATTACAGAAAGGCTGATGTGTAATTGTTTGTTTAAATAAACGGAAGTTAAGGGCCAAACAAAACTCGACCCAATCCACGTTGCTAACTCCCCCAGTAAAAGCCAGCGCAACTTAATTTCTGTTTCCTCATTAGAATCATGTTTAAGTTTCATTTATTCAGTCCTTTCTATTTTTAGATTCCATTTACCAGTTTAGCAAGAAGTATTAAAAATGAACACCCTTTTAAATACAAAAAAGACGAGAGATTTTCATTAGTATTCATAACCATGTTGGGGAAAAAGTGGGATTATAGCATCCCTGCCAAGCGTAATTAAAAAGACTGCTAAACCCGCTAAACATAACGGCTTATCAGTCTTCTTTATTCATATCTATTAAAGCTGACTTAAGTAGTCTTTTATTATTCCCTTACAAACTCACTTGCTTTTTCACCGGCAATCCGACCTGAATTCCACGCAAACGCATTGCTCAAGCCTTCAATTGTTGGATAAGACGAATCAAACATTCCAGAGGCATTGTTACCAACCGCATAAACTCCAGGAATAACCTTGCGGCTAGCATTCAGCGCTTCAAAGTTTTCATTCACGAGTCCGCCGCCAACAGTACCCAGTGTAGTCGAATTTGCCCGTACAGCATAGAACGGTGCTTTGGCTACCGGAATTGACATAAATGAACTATCTTTATAAAAATCAGTATCATCATGCTTTGCGACTAGTTCGTTGTAGCGAGCAACGTTTTGCTGCAGCACTTTAGCATCAACATTCATCTTATCAGCCAATTCTAAAATATTATCAGCCTTATAAGCTGCTTTTTCCTGCACAGCTTCTTGCAAGTCACTTTCTATCTCGGCAAATGGTCCTACCTTATGTGTCATAGGCTGACCGTCTAATAATCTAAAAGTCCTTTCAAAAGAGCTGGTCCAATTAAGACTTGCAGTTTTCAAATAATCAACTAATGCTTGGTCTAACAAGAAATAATAGTAGCCACCATTGGCATAAACCGTGTCGCCCCAAAGAGCAAAATCGTATACTAAATCTTCATTGGTAAACCTCTTGCCTTCTTTATCTATCCATAAAAAAGGCAAACACGTTAACGTAAATATTGTGTCATTATACCATTTAGGATTAGAGGCTGAAAAAACCGTAGCGGCATGATTTTCAAATATTCGCTTATAATTATTAATTCCGCTAACTTCTTGCAGCATTCTTAAGCCGTCGCCAGTGGCCTTTCTTTCGCCCATTGAATATAAATCATCCGGATCAATTGCCAGACTTTGGGCAATTTCCTGTCTATTACCAACAAAACCACCATCAGCCAAAATAACTGCCTTAGTTGCTAAAATGCTGGTTTGATTATTTTGGACAACTTCAACTCCAGTGACCCGACCATTTTCCTGAATTATTTTATTACCGGTTGTTTCAGTCAGTAAGACGCCACCAGCTTTTTTAAAGTTGTTCATTACTCTGTCAAAACCATTAAATTTATCTATAAACTGGTGATAAGTCCGGGGGTGATTTTGGTGTACTTCTTGGGTATTGGTTACAAGCTCTGTATCTAAACCATTTTCTTTGAGCCAGTCAATTGTAGAAGCCGATTTAGTGACAATAGTTTTAGTCATTCTGGCATTGGAAGAATGGTGGGTATAATTTATTATTTCTTCATAAGCGTCTTTGACAGTATAGTTGACGTTTGCTACCTTTTGCTTTGCACTTTCAGCCGCAAACAGCCCTTGGGCACCGAACTTACCGGCACCGCCAAACTTAGCGCCCTTTTCCAAAAGCGCAACTTTAGCGCCGTTCTGTGCAGCAGCTAAGCCTGCGCCAATTCCTGAAGCGCCAGCACCAATAACGACAATATCAAATTTAGTCATAACGATTCACTCCTTTTTATATCTAACTAAATTATATTATTTTCATTAAAAAGCGCTTTCTTGATTGTGCACATGCAGAGTTAAGGTTAGACTTAACACTAGATGAGGTATAAAAATGTATGACCATGAAATTGACACTTTTTTCACAGTAGCAGAAGCCGGCAGCTTTTCCGCTGCCTCCAGGACATTATATATATCGCCATCAGCCGTAGTGCAACAGATTAATTTATTAGAAAATAAAATGGACTGTGAATTATTTAAGCGTGATTCACACGGTGTTACTTTAACCGAAGCTGGCAAATTATTTTTAAAGCAATGCCGTAAAATTAAGCGGGTATACTTAGAAACCGAAGAAATAATGAAAAAATACCAGCGCACGCTAGTAGTAGGCACTGGCTACCTAAGCACGACCAACTTACTTGATAAGTTTTGGCTGGATTTTTTACGCGCAAATAATGTCCAACTAAAATTTCAAGAGATTAAAGACTATGAAAAAATCCCGCAAAACATTGACCTTATAGAAAGCCTGTATTCACAAGAGCCCATTCCTAAACAAGGCTTTTTATTCAAAAAGGTAACCACTACCCCATTGCTAATAGCTGTTCCGCCACAAAACAAGCTGGCGCAAAAAGAAAAATTGACGATTTCCGACTTGGATAAGCAAAAAATACTCATTATTAAAAGCTCTGTTTTAAAACAATCGGGACAAATCAGGCATTTTATTAAAAGTAATTGCCAAAAGACCCACTTGATTAGCTACTCTGTCTTTAACAAGGCACTAGTAAACGAAGCTATCATCAAAAACTACCTTATTCTAGTCCATGAAACTTTAGCCAGTTCTTGTTCTCCACTTATAAGCAAAAAAGTCAATTGGCATTTTAACGCAGACGTTGGCTTCTTTTACCGGAGCGACGCTAATATGATTACCAAAAAGCTAATTGCAAAAATCTAACTAACAAAAAAGATGATTACAGCCATCTGCTGCAATCATCCTTTTTCTTTTAATTAGTTTTAAAAAATTGACCTTTATTTTCTTGATAATACTTTTGATAGCGCCCCTTATAGTTATGGAACATGTATTTCAAAAGCAACCAGCGTTTAAAATTACGGTCCTGATCATAAAAGACCGTCGTACCGTAGCGACCCTCGTGGATCAGTTCTTCTGCCAAGTGCTTGGCTTCATTATCAACCGCATATTCCTTAAATACCTTGACAGGTAACCCCAGCCATAACACGTGCTTTGATTTTAATTTATTGCCATAAACTGCTTCTTTATCGTGCAGGCTATCATAAACATAGTCATCCACATACCACTTGGCCAAGTTATAGCCGTTAAGGGTAACATAAAAGCTTGAACGCCCTTGGCGCAGGTTAATTTCAAAGAATTTATACTTTCCATCCCGCGTATCATATTTAATATCAAAATTAGCCATACCGGTATAATTGATTTTTTCCAAAAATGACTCCACTTGTTCGTAAAGCTTTTCGTCATATTCGGGTAAAATCGCCATATAATTGCCGATTGACTGAGGTGTTGGGTCTTCCAGCAAAGGGTGCCCCATACACATCATCTTGATATGATGATCCTTATCAACATAAGCATTTAGCACACGCATGTATGAATCATCACCGGGAATAAAGTCCTGCAGAATTAGGTCCTCTTGATAACCATTCTCATAAATCTTGCCGACAATATCGCGCAATTCAGTTTCATTATGAATGGTAAAAGCTTTTTTGCGACCTTCAAAATGTACGTCAAGCCAAGAAACAGGATCTTCCGGTTTAAGCTCTAACGGGTAACCAAAGGGTAATTCCAAATAGTTTTCCGCCTGATAGTCAGCCATCGTTACAATTTTAGTTTTAGGGTATGGCAGACCATATTTTTCGGCAATTTGGTAAAAGCTCTCTTTGGAAATTAACTTTTGTAACAGGTCATACTCAATATATGGAACAATAAAAACTTTTTCCAGTTCACTTTTATGTTTGGATAAAAGCTCTGAATAACCGTCACCACAAGAAATTAAGATTACTGGTTCCTGATGATCCTGATATATTTTCATTTGCTCGCGCATAACCTCTATAAAGGTCGGATCTTCGCTAAAGCCATGGTGCAATTCAACATTGACGACTTTGGAGTAACGAGTCGCTGCCAGTTGACTATCAGCCAGCGCTTTTACTTTAATGCCATAAGCCTCGTTAAACGATCGGGCCATGCCATATACGTTAATGTCACTACCAAGTAAAATTGGGGTAAAATCTTGTTTCATTGATAAATTATGCTCCTCATTAAACCAGCTTGCCCTGCTCAATTAAGCTGGCAACTTCTGGTTGAACATGCTGATATTTGGCAACCGTTTTTTCATAATCAACAAAGAACAATTTGTACCATACCAAAAATGTATAAATAGTCCATATTTGTCGACGATGCGAACCGTCACCCTTGTAGTTTTCATCTAGTAAGCGCAAGATTTTGTCCTGCTCAAAAATATCCTGAACAAAGTCTTCACTGAAAAGTTCACGCACCTGCTTATAAAAGCGTGGCTCCTGCAACCATTCTTTGATTGGGGTCGGGAAACCTAGTTTTGGTCGTTTAGCCCATTCATCAGGAAGGACCTTTTCCGAAGCTTTGCGCAAAGCATACTTAGTATCATACTTATTAACCAGATAATCGGTTGGAATTGAATTAGCTCTTTCTGCAACCTTTTTATCTAAGTAAGGTACACGCAATTCAAGCGAGTGTGCCATTGATATTTTATCCGCTTTTTGCTCAATATCATTAAGCATAAAGTGGTGCAGGTCAATATATTGCATTTGCCTGACATTATCAAGATCTTTTACTTTTTTAAAGTCGCTTTGATAAATACCATTAACAGTTAATTTATTACGATACGATGGTTTTAAAATTTTATTGGCGTCTTCTGAAGAAAAGATTGTGGGATAGTCCATATCATAAATCACTGATTGACCAACGTAAAACTCACTTGGTTCAGCCAAATTGGTGTACAGATGAACTTTCCCCGGGAAATTCGGCATCTTTTTAATTTTATGTGCTAACTTAACCTTGGTCTTCTTCGGCAGCTTTTTGCATTGTGAAGTGAACACTTTAATAATGCTGTTATGAGTGTGCATCCCGTAATTAACATAACCGGCAAATAGTTCATCCGCACCTTCACCAGATAGGGCTACAGTAACATGCTTCCGAGCCATTTTACACAAATACCATAATGGAATTATTGACGGGTTGGCATCCGGTTCATCCATGTGGTATTGCATTTCTGGAAAATCGTGCATTGCCTCATCAGCTTTTACCTTATCAGAAAAGAAATTCCAGCCCTTGATATCAGCTAAAGCTTTTGCCTTAGATGCTTCATCATAAGTGGCATCGTCAAAAGAAATTGAAAAGACATCATCTGGGTTTAAAATGCTGGTGATATAACTTGAATCTACGCCTTCTGACAAGAATGCACCAACGGGAACATCGGCAATATGATGCAATTTAACTGATTCATGTAAATCTTCGTCAATTTTATTAACTGTTTCCTCAAAACTTAAAGTATTAGCCTTGTATTCTGCATCCCAGTATTGGTGTATTTTCATTGCGCCATCTTTATATTCAAACCAGTGACCAGCAGGAAAACGGTAAATACCTTTGAAGAATGTTTCGTGCAAATCATTGTACTGGTTCATCAAATATGGTTTGACTGCTTCAATGTTTAAGCGACGCTTAAAGCCGGGTAACGCCAAAAAGCTTTTAATTTCTGACCCAATAGTTAGATGACCGTTCTCATCACTGTAGTAGAGCGGCTTAATGCCAAAGAAATCGCGGGCACCATACAATGTCTGAGTATTGTCATCCCAAATCGCAAAAGCAAACATGCCACGGACTCTCTTAAGCAGACCATCCATGCCCCATTCTTCGTAGCCGTGTAAAAGGACTTCTGTATCGGACTTAGTGGTAAATGTGTGCCCAGCAGCAATTAATTCTTTTCTCAATGGTTCAAAGTTATATATTTCACCATTAAAAATAATTGCCCGCGTTTGATCTTCGTTATAAATCGGCTGACTGCCGCCACGTAAATCAATTATTGACAATCTTCTAAAACCCAGAGCGACCTTATCATTGGTGTAAAAACCGTCTGAATCAGGACCACGGTGCTTAATTGTTGCCATCATTTTACCAATGGCAGCTTGCTTATCATTTATTTCCGGATTATAAAATGCAACAATCCCGCACATTACTTATCTTCCCTTAATTTATTTTTTTGTATAGTTTTGCTTCTATTTTAACTTTTCCATTATATGCTAAAAGCCGGGCAATTTCCAAATTGCCCGTCGCGATTTTACTAAATATAAAAGATTCTGCGTTTGCTGGCTGCACCATAACCAAAGGCCTGAATATAGTGCCGTTGTAAATCAATATTGACAATGTAACCCGCAAATTCAGTTTGATGGTCTATTTGCCGCTTCCAATTTTTATTATATTTGGTAGTCAAAGCATGATTTGGACCCATCAATGCTGAACAATTAAACAAAATATATTGAATACCATTAATACGATATTGATCTTCCCTGTGTCTATGACCGCAAAAGTAGGCGATAATGCGGGCATTTTTCACATTAGTAAAATCAAAATCATTAGCCAAGCGAAATTCTGGTGGTATGCCATGGCTGGAATGCATCTGGCCCTTTTCACCCTGATTAAACGCAACGAGTAATTCGTGCAAAGAACGACCATTATATTTTAAGGCGTTTGATCCCTTACGATTAATCGGATTAGCATGGCTCATAAAGATGATATGCTTATTCGAAGATTGCTCTAGAATCTCAATAATTTCTTCGATTTGATCTTCTCTTACTGCCAATGTGAGCTTAACATCATATTTTTTTCTGCCTTGGGCGTCCAAGTAGTAAGGTATGTCTGAAGTGTTAACGGAAATAAACCGTAAATCATCAACGTCATAATAACAGACCCCATGCTGACGGGTAATATAATGAATGCCATTTTGTTTATATAAAGCAGGCCACATAATTCCCTCAAATTCATTTTCGGGGAAAGATGCCCTTAGGTCATGATGTTCATCAAACTTATCGTTTTCATCATGATTGCCTTTAATTAGCATATAAGGTACTTTGTCAGAAATAAATGAATCACGTAATTTAGTTAATTCACTTTCACCTAAAAAGCCGGTATCCGAACCATCAATCCAGTCACCCAAATGGATCTTTAGATTAAGAAGACCAGAATCATCAAGATAAGAAAATTCATTAACATGAGTCAGGCCGTTCCAACCATAAAAGTCCATACTGTTACGGTCTTTATAATGGGTATCGGTAATGACGCTCACATTAACCGAATTTTTACCAGTACGAATATGACCTTTGACCCTTGCCACGAACCGATCTAAATACTCCTCTACAACGTAGCGGCGCCCATTTTTACGGCTCACAAATGCGCGATAGCGCTGCAGTTCGGGACTAAAACGACGGACATATTCAGGTTCTAACTTATCAGTACTTTCCAAACTAAGGGCTTGGTGTAAAATTTTATTTTCATCTTGATAGACGGTCAGAGTATAAGGTTGTTCATTGGGCGTACCTTGTTCCCCATCAACATGGTATTCTCCTACCGTTAAATATTCCTGCATCGGATCCAGCTGTTCGTCTTTTCTCTTGAACACAGCATGTAATTTAGCTCCGTTAATTTTATCTGCTAGTCCTTTAGCATACTTAAAAACACCCATTTTTTTGCCCCAACCAGAAACAAAAAGAACTGAGCACACTGCTCAGCCCTTAACTATAAACTTTTTTCTAAAGCGTGTGCTGCCAAACCAATTGCTAAAAGAGCATCTTTAGATAATACTCCTTGTAATGTTTTGGGCGCTACTTCTTGAACTGCCCCAATTACCTTAAAGCCGTAAGAAACAACGTGAAAATCAACCACTGCATTGTAAAACCCATCTTCATAAGGATTTTCATGATTATAAGTTAGATTAATTTCATTTTTATCAACGAAACCATCAACATGGTTGGTTAAAATCCGATCATGTAAATCGGTCAATTGTTCTGACAACTTGATTAAAGTTAATTTATGATCACTTTCAGTATCATAATACTGTTCTTGCGTCATTTTGAAGTATTCTTTAATCGGCTTATGCAAAACGTGCAAACTGTCAATTACACGATAAACTGCCTCGGCATCAAAATCCGTTTCTTTATTTAAAATACTCTCTTGATTTGCGGCCAAGTCATCGGCCAAAGTTACTATCTCTAACTTCTCCATGGTTTCCTCCTAAAGTTCATTATATATTATACCAAAAAAACTACTATTGCACTTCTTGAAGGAAAAGTTTCTCTAACTTTTCCAAATACTGATACAGTCAAAGTCAATTATTTTATTAATTCTAAGTAATATATTTTTAAAAAAGAAAAAAATATTTTTTACGTATTTATCTTTAAGCGCTACGATAAAGCAAAGGAGAAAAAGATGAACAATATTACTCGCTGCCCGTGGAGTGATCATGGCGACCCCCTAATTAAAGAGTATCACGATCATGAGTGGGGCAAACTTAATTTAGATGAACATTACTTGTATGAGATGCTGCTGCTAGAATCATTTCAGTCAGGCCTAAGTTGGTCGACCATTTTGCATAAGCGGACCCATTTCCGGACTGCTTTTAAAAACTTTGTGCCAGAAGAAGTTGCGCAAATGTCGGCAAGCGATATTGAACAATTAATGCAGGATAAAGGGATTATCCGCAACAAGCGCAAAATCACGGCGACAATTAATAATGCCCGCGCTCTTTTAATTATTGACGCACAGTATGGCAGTTTTGCCCATTATCTACAACAATTTATTAAGACGCCAATTATGCACCATCCACAAACAAGTTCAGAAGTGCCAACGACAAATAAAGTAGCACAAAAATTAGCTGGGCAAATGAAAAAAGACGGGTTTACGTTTGTGGGTCCGGTGATTATTTATTCTTTTTTAGAAGGAGTTGGCTTAATCAATGATCACTTGGAAAATTGTCCGTTTAAATATCACGGATAAAAAAAGATTGAATTAAATCAATCTTTTATCTTACTATTTAATTTGCTTGCAAATTTTATAATGTCGAAATAGTTGTTTTGCCAAATATTGATTCCCAGTCAGAAGTAAAGTCTGAAATGGCATCTGTAATAAGGTGTGACTCCAGCCCTTCAGCAATAAAGCTGGGAGCTACAGTAACAGCTTGCGCGCCGTTTGCAATTGCGCTGGTTATTTGACTGACAGTGTGAAAACTAGCAGCTAGAATTTTAGTATTTCGCTGTTCGTGATTAATTACTTGGTTAAGGTCGCTGATAACTTTATTTGCATCAATATTATTATTTTCCATTCTATTATAATAAGGTGCTAAATAATCGGCGCCAGCAGCTATTGCAAGAAAGCCT
The DNA here is from genome assembly GCF_000761135.1 of Lactobacillus sp. wkB8. Taxonomy (NCBI): domain Bacteria; kingdom Bacillati; phylum Bacillota; class Bacilli; order Lactobacillales; family Lactobacillaceae; genus Lactobacillus; species Lactobacillus sp. wkB8. Next base: position 1,689,616 of record NZ_CP009531.1, read on the forward strand.
TGAAGTTCAGTATAAATTGAGGTTGCCGTAATTCGCACATTTTCTTTTTTTAAAATTTTGATTGCTGCCAAACCAGCTTGGTTAACTGGAATCTTGATATAAACATCTTTTCCTAATATATCTAAAATTACATGGGCATCAGCCACTATCCCTTCAGTAGTAGTGGCTACTACCTGAACGTGCAATGAACGTTTATCCCCAATTAACTTTTTTATTTGTGCTAAATGATTAAAAAAATCGACTTTGCCTTCTTTTTTAATTATTGAAGGATTAGTAGTAACCCCAGATAAAGGAATAATTTTTTGGTATTTTTTGATGTCATCAATATTTGCTGTATCTAATAAAAATTCCATTGTAGTTTTCTCCCCATAAACTAAAGTAAATTATATTATTTACCTACATTATACTTTAGTTTTTGTCCAACTTCTCCACTGGGGTGAATTTTTAAGAACTCTTTTTGAGAATAGTGCTTGCTCCGCGCTATCATGACTGAAATAGCGTCAAATACGGAAATAACGGCTAAAGTACTGGAAGTAGCCATCATATGAAAATCATCTGCTTCCTGATCGACGATGACCTGTAAAATGCACTCTGAGTTCTGGGCTAAAAAGGAATCAGCTTTTTCAGTTACACCAATAATTTTAGCTTGACGACTCTTACTAATCTCAAGCACTTTATTAATTTCTTCTGTTTGACCACCTTTAGATATTAAGATAACCAAATCATTTTGACTGACCACTCCGCCACCACCATGTGGTGTATCAGCTGGCGAAAGGTAGAGTGCAGGCTGTTCAATCACGTTTAAAGTATGGGCAATTTTTTTAGCAGCCATTCCAGAAGTGCCACAACCAGAAATAATCACTTTTCCCTGACAACTTTTTATTAAGTCAAATACTTGTAAAACCTGATTATAGTCAATATTGGCAGCAACATATTTGAGAGTATTTCCTTCTTTAGTAATAATGTCTTCGAAATCTGCACTTTTAATCTGTTTTTCTGCCATAATTATTGTTCCTTAACCCTTTTTGCAATTTCCTGATATACTTGTTCAGCATTGACACCGGTCAAAAGTGGCACGGCTGAGATTACCTTATCTTTGATGCCTGCCGGAACTACTGTAGTCGATAAAATAATATCGTAATCATCCAAACTGCTCATCTTTTCGCTAATGCTGGCATGTGAAATGCTGACATTGTTTCCCAGACCCTGTTTGTTCAAATATTCTTTAATGCGGTTGGCAACAACAGTTGATGTGGCTATTCCAGTACCGCACATTACTAAAATCTTTTTCATTAGTTTAATTCTCCAATTTGTATTTAGCTTTCCTTAACAGCTTTTCTTTTATTAAGGAAATATAGTCCTATTAACGAAACAATTAAAATTGCGCCAGTTATGATCCACGGCAGATATTTTGCTCCCCAAACAAAGAGGAAGGTTGACCACAAACCACCTTCTATTAGTGAAGTGATACTGGTTGCGTGCCCAATATTAAAGCTGGCAGCTTCCGCCATCTTGGTAACTAATGGTGCCATCCATGAAGTGACGTATAAAATACTGGTCATATAAATCACGCCACCTACAACGGAGCGAACAATGTTGCCGCCAAATACTGGTACCATAAGACAAACGGCAAATGGGATAGTGGAAAAGTCGCCGAAAGGAATAGTTTTATTTCCTGGAAGAATCACAGCCAGTAAAAGAGTTAACGGAATCATCAAAAGTGAAACAGCCAGAACAGCTTGATCGCCTACGGCTAAAGCTGAGTCCATACCGATATAAAGTTCACGTCCCGGAAAGCGTTTCTTGATAAAGTCATTTGCGGCATCAGAAACAGGTGTCAAACCTTCCATTAAAACCGAAACCATCTTTGGTAACAACACCATAATGGCAGCTGTTTGTACTCCCAAATTTAAGACTTTACCTATATCATAACCAGCAAGAATGCCAACTACTAAGCCGATAATTAAACCCATAACAGAGGTTTCACCTAAAATACCAAACTTTTTCTGGATAGTTTCTGGATTAGCCTTTAATTTGTTAAAGCCGGGAATGCGGTCAAATACCCAGTTTAATGGTAGTGCCACCAGATAACCCGGTGCAGAAGTCCCGTGCGGGAAAGTGATATTCGGAAAGCCGTAGTATTTGTTCAAAACTGGCGCGCTTAAGTCGCCTAAGAAGTACAACATTACTTGGTACGCTACCATTGAAAAAACTGCTAACGGAAAACTGTTAGACATACCATAGACTAGTCCACCAACAAAAGCAGCGTGCCAAAAGTTCCAAATGTCAATATTCAATGTTTTGGTTAAGCCAAACAAAAGTAAAAAGATGTCGATTGCAATGCCAATAGGGATTGCTGAAATACCCAAGATCGTACCATAAGAAATAGCCGATGCGGCGGGCCAACCAATATCAAGTGTCACTAATGATAAGCCAAAGCGTTTAACCATTACCTGAGCTGCTTTGCCCAAAGTATCTCCCAGCAAACCGGTTACTAAATTTAAGCCAATAAAGCCGATACCTACAGTTAAACCTGCTACAAATGATTTTTTAAATCCTGCACCCAAAATCATTGCAAAAATAGCAATAATAATAGGCAATATAACTGGAGCACCCCAGTTAACTATAGTTTGTAATGCCTGTAACATTTTTCTTTCTCCTTAAATTTCACTGCGGTCAATGTTATTCACCCAAAATGACTACGTTGCATTTACGTGATCTGGCGCGGTTTTGATCCCAGTCGACAAAATAAACATAGCCCACAGAACCAATCAGCAGCTCATTTTCTTTTACCGCAAATGTTTGGTTAGAACCAAAAAGTGAGCCTTTGATATGTGCATCCCCATTGAGAATCGTATTTTTTTCATTGGGATAATTTTTATCTTTTTGAGATAATTCTTCCAAAAAGCGCACATGCTCTGGACCGGGATAGCGGTAATTAGAGTTTTCACTCTTTTCTGGTGGAATTATTTTATCCAAAATATTATTCAAATCTACCTGTAAAAATTCGTCGCCGTTAAAATCATGGTCATGCACATACTCTTCAAATAAAACTGAGCATGTCGTATGTGGAGTTTGAACTAAGCAAATGCCATTGTTGATAGCACTATTTTTGACAATTTGCTTTAACTGCTCAGTGATATTCTGATAAGTGACTCTAGCGGCAGTTTCGATTTTAATTTCATCTTGATAAACTTTCATATTATTCACCCCTTTGGAATTGCTTCATTGGTTCCAGCATTTCACTTATTTTTTTCTCCCAATCAGCAGCACAAACAATTCCGCTGGTGCCACCTGTACCATCAGCACCCAATTGCAAAACTTTGTGCACGTCAGCACCTGTACTTACACCTGCTGCTTCTAAAACCATAATGTTTGAATTAATCGCCTTAATTGCCTGAACTGTACTTGTAATGTATTCGTCATCACTTGTTTGGTGAGTACCAATTAAGCTGGTGGGCTCACAGATCATCATATTCGGCTCAAGCTCAGCTATTGCTTGGCATTCTGCAACGCTATCAGCACAAACAATACTATATAAACCGAGTTCTTTAGCTCTTTTAATAGTGCGTGCTAAGACATTCACCGTCAGCGGATTTTCCGCATGATTTAAAACAACTGCTTTTACACCTGCTGCTTTAAGCCCTTCTGGAAGAACATGCCCCATTCCTCTGCCAGCAACTACGGGATCCATGTGTTGGGCTGTTAAAAGCAAGTGATTGGTAGCAGCTTTAATTGCGGGCAAATCTATAAGCGGTGCAGTGAAAAGGATGTCAATCTGGTACTTTTGCGCTAAGTTATCAGCAATTTTGGCCAATTTAACCAATTCTTCACCATATAAATAAACTTTAGGATTGACCATCAGGAACGGCTTTTGTACTAATTTCATTTCTGCTTTTTCCTCCTAAAAAGAATAGTGGGCGGTGTCAAAGACGTCATAATAGTGTTCTGCCAATGAACACACGGCTTTTTCTTGTGCCGCAAGGAGATCAAATAATGACGGATAATCATTTTCCTTTGCGACGTTTAATGCCGCATTAGCCAAATCGGTGAAAATATTAATCTTAGTAATACCGCTTGCCGCTGCCTTCTTCAGATTGGCGTCACCTGATGATGAGCCGCCATGACAAACAAGTGGCACTGCAACTGCGTCCCTTAATTCTTTTATTCTGGCAAAATTGAGTTTTGGCGTGCCTTGTTGATAAACACCGTGAGAAGTGCCGATAGAAACAGCCAAAGAATCAACGTTTGTCTCGCTCACAAATTTAGTAGCTGCCGCAACCTCCGTATAAATGGTATTGTCGTCAGAAGCATTGGTACCAACGTGACCAATTTCAGCTTCCACTACCACACCTAAACTGTGACAGTAATCAACTACATCTTTGGTAATCTGCACATTTTTACTAAATTCTTCATTTGAAGCATCAATCATCACCGAAGTAAAGCCATGTGCGGCGCCCCATTTGACCAGTTCGGGATCTGTACCGTGGTCTAAATGCAAGACGACGGGTACATGTGCTCTTTCTGCATAAAATTCACCTAAAGAGAGTGCTTCATTAATATCTAAGCGTGATTCATGCTTTTCTGCCCAAGCCAAAATAATTGGCAATTTTTTATTCTCTGCTGCTGCCAATTCGGCCCTAATAGATAGTTCGTCCCAATAATTAAAGTGGGGAAAAGCGTAGCCGCCTTTTTTTGCTGAATTTAAAATTTCGTTTGCTGAAATTAACATTTTTTACTCCTCTATCTCTTAATTTACAATTGCCAAAAATTCAGCCCTCGTGGTTGAATTCTGAATTTTCTTCATCGTCACCGTGTCGGTAAACATAGTCATTAGGCTCTTGAGCATATTGAGCTGCTTATCTGGGCTTTTTAGACATAAGATGAATACCATTGAAACATTCACATAACTGTCTATATCACCCATTTGCCTGAATTTGACTGGCTCCTTTAGTGAAATGAATCCTAGCTGCTCTTTTTCCACCTTATCAGGATCAGTATGCGGAATGGCCACGCCTAAACCCCCTTCAAGTGCCAGACCTGTAGGATATTTTTCTTCACGCTTTAAAATAGCAGGCAAAAATTCTGCATTGACAACATTTTTCCTTTGCAATTCATTTGCCAGAATAGTTAATGCTGCTTGTTTGTTTTTCATTTCTTGCTGCTGCAAAATTACTTGTTCACTAAACAATTTCTTATCTATATACAAATTAATTTCCTTTTTCTACTTTATTTGGTAAATTTTGTTCTTCTCAAGACCAAAATCATGCTCAACTTGTTCTGGTCGACAATTAAAAAATTTAAGCAAAAACTTAAACTCGGGACTTGTAAGTCTGGGGTTAACACACATCACCATGACCTTATTGATGGGATATATTTTTTTACTGTATAAAGATTCCCAGTGGGTGATATTTAACAAAAACAGGTACAGCCCGAAATCAGCAGTTATTTGTGTACTGATTACATGCAAGATGATGGTTTTATGACCAACATAGGTTTCCCCTAATCTTTCGCGCTCAATTATTTTGCGTTTGATATAGCTTGAGCTTAAATACGGCGCTTTTTTTCTGATATATATTTCAGCAAGTTGCAAAATATCTGTTGTTTGCGTAACTACCGCATAAAATTCAGCCGTAGATGGCATTTTTTATCTTCTCCTTGTCTTGTTTATTCAACATGGCACTGACCAAGACATATTTATTCGATATATATGAAGGCAGTTCTACAGTAGAAATAATGAGATCTGTTTTAGAGCCGTTGTTCAGCCGGTAAAGCTGTTCATCAAGCGAGGAAATCACTTTGTCGACAACAATATTGCTAAACTCTTTTTGAATTTTTAGCTTCAATAATTCAGAAGTTCCCACTCCGCTAGCGCAAACCACCCAAACATGATATTTTTTAGTAATCTCCTCGATATTTTTTTCAAAATATAAAGTAATAAACCCCACTTCATTTTTGGAAATTAAGGGTATTTTCATTTGCAGGCATAACTGTTTAGATTCTTGCTCAATCGCCGCAAACAAATCTTTATATTCAACTTGAATATCCGGTAAAAGCTCATTTTCTACCGAAATATTGTTTTTAATCCGGTTCATCATTGGCCCAATATGGCTGATCAGTTCCTTCTTTAATACCGGCTCATCGATTTGAGGTTTTATTTTCTGAGCCACACGTTGAATCAACTGGGAGGTAAAGGTTTCAACGCTTTTAGAGTAGAGGGATTTTTGATCCGGTTGACTTGGCTTGCCAATAAAGCGGGAGGAAAGCAAATACTTAAACAAATAATTGATTTCAAACTTCGAAATCTTTTTGACAATGAATTTCTCTACATTTTCAATCACTATTTCTGCAATTCTGTATAAATCATGATTTTGTTTGATTTCATTTGCGGAAACAAAAATTTTATTACTGTAATTTTTATCAATCTGCTTTCTTGCTCTCTGAATTAAAATATATAAATGCGAACAAATATTAATGTCATAGGGATAAGGAATCTTGGTCGCACTTAATTGTTCGATGATATTGATTTGTTCTTGAATGAAAGTTAAATCAATTTCACTGATCCCATCAATTGGCACCCTATTATTTTTTCCCTTATGCCAATGTAATAAGGAATTGATTTTTTCACGAATATCATCTTCTTTGCCCAGCACCGCAACCTTCTTGCTTTTCTGAATTAACGTTAAATTTGACTTGCTGAGAATATTCTTGATTTTGAGCAAATCAGCGTTGATCGTTGACTCGCTGACATACTCATCTTTATACAAACTGTAAATTGCTATTGGTTGAGGTGAATTAAACAAGATTTTCAAAATCACTTTTTTCCTGCGAAGCTCGGGACTTTCCTTATCAGAAAAAGAAGCATCTTGCTGATATTTCTTAAGTGCCGTGTTTTTGCTTAAAGTGTAGCCCTTGCTTTTTTCGGAGTTGATAATTTTAACTTTTTTATTCCCGTTAACGCTGTTAACATGGCGATAAACAGTTTTAACAGATACGTCAAAAGCCGCAGCAATCTTGGCAGCACTCGTATATCCAGTTTGTTTTTCTAAAAAATTTAACAGCTCCTTATCATTCATCTTGTTTTTCAACCAAGTACCTCCTTTTCATACCTACATTTTATTTCTGAAATTATTCATAAAAATTATTTGAGTGTCCCCTTTAGCGGACATTCAAATAAACCGCTTACATATAGAAAGTATAATTGCTGAAAAAGGGTGCTATTAAGAGCTAGTTGAAAACAAAAAAGCGTAATAGCAACTATAAAAAGTTGCTATTACGCTAATAAATTTATTTTTTAATTTTTATACTAATTTTTTACGAATCCAGCCGGAAATCCAATCAATCACAATAACCATAATAATGATGCCAAGTAAGATTATTCCTACCCGGTTCCATTGCCGGTACTGCAATGCGATGATTAACGGGTAACCGATACCGCCGGCGCCAACCAGGCCCAAGATTGAAGCAGACCTGATAGAAACATCAAAGCGGTATAACGTATTTGAAATTAGAGCAGGCATCAAGTTAGGCAAAGTAGAAAACATAATAATATTAGTTTTGGAACCGCCGACCGCAGTTACTGCTTCGTTAGGACCATCATCCAAGTTTTCTATTGCTTCAGAAAACAGTTTGGCAAGCATCCCCACTGAGTGAAAGCCAAGAGCCATCACTCCGGCGGCAGAACCTGGTCCCACAGCCTTAATAAACATCAATGCCAAAACAATTTCTGGAAACGATCTAATTATTGCCAGTACGATTTTACCAGTCCGTGACACATACCAATGCTTGTGTTTAGTATTTGCTGCCCAGAAGGCAAAGGGCAGTGAAATAATAGCAGAAATAAAAGTTCCTAAAAACGCGATGCAGACAGTTTCCCACAACTGTGAAACCAAATCTTCGCCACTACCGTTATAAACATAAGACCAGTCTGGGTGAAAAATGCCGGAGAAAATCGCACCAGCAATTTGACCAGCTGTTTCTTTAATCCCGCCAAAGTCAATTCCAGTGCAGGACCATATTACTAATCCAATAGTCACAATTGTGATCAGCCAGTGCAAGATACGTTTTTTAACATCAATTGGCCTAGGAGGCAGCTTTTTCATAATTGTATCCATTATTGCATCAACGCCTCCCGTGATTTAGAAGAAACATAATCAATCAGTACCACTACAATGATAATCACAATGATAATTGTGCCCGTCTTAGGGTAATCAAAGACTTGCAGCGTTTGTTGCAGGTATAAACCGATACCACCGGCACCGATATAACCCAAAACGGTTGATGCTCTGACATTTATTTCAAATGCATACAAACAATAAGAAATAAAATATGTAATTACTTGTGGCAGAACTGCAAAAACTATAATTTGCAATTTGTTGGCGCCAACAGCTGTTAATGCTTCAATCGGACCGGGATCAATAGTTTCAATAGCCTCATAAAACAGCTTGACTACAATTCCGAAAGTACAGATAGCTAGTGCCAAGACACCAGCTACGGGTCCAATCCCGACAATAGCAACGAAAATGGCACCTAATAATAGATCAGGGATAGTTCTGATGATATTCATAATTACCCTGAGAATGCCTGTAATTGCCTTATTTTTAACAATATTGCGGGCAATTAATAAAGAATAGATAAAGGCTACAGCAGAGCCAATTACGGTTCCTAAAATTGCCATTTTAATTGTTTCAAGTAAAAGTGGAATTACTGTTGCCAGATATGACCAATCGGGATGCAGCATTTGCAGAAAAATATCAGCAAATTGACCGAAATTGGCAAATAACGCACCTAAATCTGTTTTAGTTTCATTAGTAGAGATAAATAAACCCGCAATGAAAATTATGACCCACAGTAAATTTAAAATCTTAAACTTTTTCTTAGGCAAAGCCAGCAGCTTTTCCTGTTCCGTGCTACTCATCTTGGTCACCACCGGAATAAATCTGATCAAACCTTGATGCTGGCGTATCTGACATCTTGCCGTCATAAATAATTTCACCAGCACGAACGCCGATTACCCTTTTACCAAATTCCTGTGCGAGTTGAACGCTGTGCAAGTTAATAACAACAGTCATACCATGCTTTTCATTCAGCATTTGTAAGTCTTTCATTACACGGCGAGAGGTTTGCGGATCAAGTGAAGCTGTCGGCTCGTCCGCCAAAATGATATCAGGGTTCTGTGTCAATACCCGGGCAATAGCAACACGTTGCTGCTGCCCCCCAGATAGTTCATCAGCACGAGAATAAACTTTATCTGCCAAATCAACTTGCTGTAAAGCATCATAGGCACGCTGTTTATCTTCCTTTGTAAAAAGGTTTAGCGAGGATTTCCAAGTTGGGTAATACCCTACTCTACCCGTTAGAACATTACGCAAAACACTTGAGCGTTTAACCAAATTAAAGCTTTGGAAAATCATGCCGATATGCCTACGCAACGTTCTTAATTTTTTACCCTTGGCCTTAGTAATAGATTCGCCGTTAATTAAGATATCACCCTCGGTAATATCAATTAAACGGTTAATCGACCTTAAAAGCGTTGATTTGCCGGCGCCGGATAAACCTACAATAACAACAAATTCACCCTTATTAATAGTTAAATTGACGTCTTTTAAACCAACAACATCTTTGCCATAAACTTTCTTTACGTTTTTTAATTCAATTATTGGCTTAACTACAGAATCTGCCATTATAAACTTCCTTTGTATCCCTTATTTTCTGGTTGATTCGATAATATCTTCATACTTGCGTACAACGTTAAAGTCACTGTCCTTAGTGTGGACATATCCTTCATGAGTATAGATACTCTCGATAATCTTTTTACCCTTTTTAGACTTACCAATATCAATAAATGCGTTAGCCAATTTCTTTCTAAATGACTTAGACATACTTGGAACTACAGAAATAGTATCGTTCGGAATTGGTTTAGTAAAGTAAATTGGCACCACTTGACTCATAATCTTAGGGTTGTCGTCTTTAACAATTGTCCGCGCATCTTCAAACACGAAAGCAGCATCAGTATCACCGTTAAGCACATTTAAAACTGCTTGATCTTGACCGGTGACAGTTACTAACTTGCAGCTCTTGCGCACATCAAGGCCTTTTTCCTTTAATTCAGCAATTGGGAAAACGTAGCCCGCTGAGGATGTGGGACTTTGAATAGAGATTGACTTGCCCTTTAAATCTTTCCAGCTCTTAATTTTAGAATTCTTCTTAGCTACAATTTCGGCACGATAGAAGTTAACTAAATCTTTAGTTGGACGTCCGTTTGGTTGCTTAACACCATATCTTTGTGCTTGCAGTAAAACATCTGCAGCACCTTGCTTATGAGCTAAAATGTAACCATTTGGCGGTAAGAAACCCACATCAACTTTTTTGGACTTCATGGCCTCAACCACTGTATTGTAATCAGTTGACATAGACACATGTACTGGAATGCCCAGCCGATCGGATAACATTTTTTCCAAAGGCTTTGCCCGTGATTCCAGCTTAGTGGCAGCCTGGCTAGGAACGAATTGCACGTTCAGAGACTTAGGCGTACCGCTATCCTTGCTCTTTTCCTTATTAGAGCAAGCTGCCGTCATGAATGCCACCAAAAAAACAGCAGCAAAAGCTAATATTTTTCTAAATTTTTTCATCATGCCCTCCCAGACATAAAAAAAGACTTTAGCCAAAAACACAAACGTGAATTAAACTAAGTCTTTTAATAACACTTTTACTAAAAAAGCGAACAATACCTTCTTTTTGAAGAAAGTGAAAAGGCTTTTTTGCAAAAAAGTCAATGAACGCTAGGCGCCGTTGATATTTTTGCATTACCTTCACACTCCTTTCAACATACTGTATTTATTCTATCAAATAATAGCAGAAATATTTTATTTAGAAAAGAGAATAGGTTGGAAAAATTATTTTTGCTGATGAAAAATTTTCAAGTTTGTTTTATTGACGCTTTTTTAGGAGTGTTATTTGTCTGGAATTTATTTTTTGGTAGAAGCGATTAACTTATCATACTTTCTGATGATGTTATAGTCACTATCTTTGGCATAAGTGTAGCCTTCGTGACTGTAAATACTTTCAATCAATTTTCTACCGTCTTTGGATTTGGCAATTGAAATAAATGCTTTAGCTAATTTCTTTCTAAATGACTTAGGCATACTTGGAAGAACTGAAATGGTATCGTTAGGTATTCTCTTAGTAAAGTAAATTGGCACTACTTCACTCATAATTTTTGGTTCGTCCTTTAAGACATCATTTCTAGCATCTTCATAAACAAAAGCTGCATCAGTATCACCGTTTAAAACATCAATCACTGCTTGATCTGCACCAGTAACAGTGACTAACTTACATTTTTTAGTTACATCTAAACCTTTTTGCTTTAACTCGGCAATTGGGAAAATATAGCCGGAGTCAGAGGTAACATCGGTGACAGAAATTGATTTGCCCTTTAAGTCCTTCCAACTCTTAATTTTTGAACCTTTCTTGACCAGGATTTCACCACGGTATGAATTAACTAATTCCTTAGTTCTCTTACCATTTGGTTGTGTAACGCGGTAGCGCTCAGCTTGCAATAATAAGTCTGCTGCTCCTTGTTTATGCGCCATGATATAGCCGTCTGAAGGTAAAAAGCCCACATCAACTTTTTTAGACTTCATGGCTTCAACTAGACCATTATAGTTAGTTGACATTGAAACATGTACCGGAATGCCAAGACGTTTAGAAAGCATCTTTTCCATTGGCTTAGCTCTTGCTTCTAGTTTATTGGCAGCAACGCTAGGTACGAACTGAACGTTGATTGATTTGGGTGTATTGCTGCTTGAAGACGACTTTTTATTTGAACAAGCCGTAGCTCCGACTGCTAATAATAGTAAAAAACAGGTTATCAGAAATTTTTTGATTTTGGTCATTTGTTCTTTTACTCCTTAAAAATGATATTCACAATGACTTTGTTTTCAGGTTAAATATCAAAAGTATTGCTAAATTTAAAGTAGCCTGCTTTTCCCTGAAAATATTAAATTACAAACTAACGACCTTCATTAACACCCGTTTTTGTTATTCATTATTTCCTCCAAAATTAACAACTAAAAAAGGGCAGAATATGACCTAAATCATATAAAGCCCTTGAATTTCTATTTTATAAAAAATGAACAGCTTAGACTGTAAATAATAAACTTATTCTCTATTACTACTAGCCTTTAATTAACACAACCGCGTTCATTCAGTTAATAATATACCAAAAGGTTCGTAAAAATTCAACTATTTAATTTAAGTTAGTCATTTTATTGCCCAGTATAAATAATAATCACGAACATTTTTGAGAGCAAAAAGCTATTGTTAAAAGTAATCCAGCCAACAAAAAAAGCACACAAAGAGTTGTATGCCATTAGCAACTTTTAAAAATATCAAATTTCTAAATTATTTATTTTTCCGTTCTAATTTAAGTGGTTTATTGTCAATGTCCGTTCTGACGATCAAAACATCTGCTAATGCATGCTGGTTAACATACTCAGTTACTGAACCCATTAACATTCTTTCAACTGCATTTAATCCAGTTGCACCCATAATAATTAAATCATTGTGGTGATCTTTAATAAAGTCATAGGAAATAATTGCTTTAGGACTGCCATAACGGATGTGATAATCAATATCATCAAAACCCAAATTATCATGAGCCCATTCAGTTAGGCTCTTAAGGTACTTTTCTGTATCCTGCGTCATCTGATAAACCGTGTCCCCAGTAATTAAGGTATCCTGCATTTGTCCCAGAAATTGTCTGGTATCAATTACGCTTAAAACATCAATATGGGCGTTTTCAGTCATTGCAATTTTAACTGCTTTATCAAAGGATCTTTCTGCCGATTCTGAACCGTCGACTGGAACTAAAATATTAGCTTTTTTTGTTTCCATGTTCTCACCCTTTTGAAATATATTATTCTTTTATCTATTTTACCATATTTTAGATAACAACTATGTTTTTTTATAATTGTTTATATACTAGTTTATTGCTAAAATTAGGTGTAATTGTCAAACGCAAAGGTGGAGGTATTTAATGACCCAAAAACTTAAAAATCAACTAATTGGCGTAAAAAGTGGCCGCAATTTTCGCGAATTGGGTGGCTATCAAACCAGTAGCGGTAAAACAGTCAAAATGCATAAATTACTGAGAACTGCTAACTTGGCAACGCTTGATCAAACTGATCTGAAGTTTTTACAAGACTATGGCGTAAAATATGTCGTTGACTTTAGAAGTAAAGACGAAGCTGAAAAAGAACCTGATCGCATTCCTGAAGGTGCTATCTATAACTTCGATCCCGTCTTCAGCGAGGACTTGACGGAATCTTCAAAAGGCATTGACGAAATTCTCAGTCAAAAACAACAAGATCCTAAAGCTGGTTTTGACCACATGTTTTTGGCATACGACGATATGATCAAGAGTGAATCGGCGCAAAAAGCATACCGGCACTTTTTTGATGTACTGCTAGCTAATGATCAGGAAAATCAAAGTGTAATATTCCACTGTACTGCTGGTAAAGATAGAACTGGTTTTGCGGCATTGTTGATTTTATCAGCACTTGAAGTGCCTTTTGAAACTATCAAAAAAGATTATCTTTTGACAAACGTTGCTACCAAAGACTTTGTACAGAAATTTTTACAAAAAGCAAAAGATGAAGGTGCTAACGATGCCACTTTAAACATCTTAAAAGATTTACAAACCGTTCATTCTGAGTATATTGACTTTGTCATTTCAACTATAAATAAAAATTATGGTAGCGTTGAAAACTACTTACATGATATTATGAGATTAACTGATGATGAAATCAGTAAGTTGCGTGAAATATATTTAAAATAGTTTTAAATGGTAAGGAGAAATTTTATGACTAAGACAAAAACTGTTTATTTTGGTGCTGGTTGGTTTAACGATAAGCAAAATGACGCTTATAAGAAGACAATGAAAGCTTTAGAAGAAAACCCAACCATTGACCTAGAAAACAGTTATGTTCCTCTAGATCATCAATATAAAGGCATTAATGTCGAGGAGCATCCCGAATATTTGCGTGATCGTGAATGGGAAACAGCAACATACCGCGGTGATTTAACTGGTATTAAAACCAGCGACATTATGATCGGTGTCTATTTACCAGATGAAGAAGATGTAGGTCTTGGTATGGAATTAGGTTATGCGTTGTCTCAAGGAAAATACATTGTGCTGATTATTCCTGATGAAGACTACGGTAAACCAATCAATCTAATGAGCTGGGGCGTTTGCGATATTGCTCTTAAACTAAGTGAAGTAAAAGACTTTGACTTTAATAAGCCTCGCTTTGACTTTTACGACGGTGCTGCTTATTAAAAGCTGTGTTTAAACAAAATTAAATAAGACATATAAAAACCGTTTCTATTGAAACGGTTTTTGTTGTATATTTTCAAGTGCTTAGGAAGTTTATAGTTTAATGCGTAAAATTAACTGCAAATGCAAAATTAGCGTCAGCTTTGCAATTTAAAAAGCCTTGTATTCTTTAACATTATAAAATCTACTATATAATACTTAATTGCACCGTAAAGACATTCATGCTAAAATACAGGTGTAAGAAAAAGGAAGACTTACCTCAATAAGTCTTCCTCACGTAGAGCCGCCACAAAGGACGGTAGCTGCGCTTATATTAGTTTTACATTAAAACCGCCCAGCTAGTCTCTAGGACGGTTTTTGATTTGCTCATTTATCATGATGCTTGTCAATAAACATTAACAAGGTCAAGATAAACATACCAAAGTTAAGCATTAAACTTAACGCTTCGGCAGTGCTCATCAACTGCTGCTCCTTTCTTTTGGGAGACTGAAGTATGAATCAAGATAGTTCATAGGCCTCACTTCCTTCATGAAAGCGGCAGCTACCGTCCTTTTAACTTTTCTACGCTGATTAAATTATAACAAACCAATCTCAAATATTAACCAGATTTTAGAAAATTATCTATAATCATATAGGCCAAGCCATTAAAATGGCTTGGCTTTTATTTTGAACATTATTTCAGTAGTTACAATACTTAAAATTTGGAGGCACTTCATTGCTAGACTTCGTCTATTTTCTACTATTACAATCAATTAATCTGATTCTAAAATTCTCAGCAAAGAGTACAAGTAAATAATAATATTTTAAAGCGAATTATATATTTTTTATTCTGTCAAATAATCTAAAATGCGGAACATCGCCCTTTTATTTTCTTTAGGGACAGGATGATCAATAACCTGCTTAACCGTTTGCTTAAATACAGAACCGGATAAATATTGCGCATCGTTGACCACAATCTCTTTAATATTATCTTTTGCTGGTTCTAAGTGAAACTGCAAACCAACGGCTTGCTTGCCTAAGACAAAACCTTGATTTTGTAAATTAGCATTAGCAAATAAAACTTCAGCTTCATCTGGTATTTCAAACATTTCCTCGTGCCAATGCAATACTTGCAATTTTTCAGGTAAGTCGTTTATTAATTGAGATTGCAATTTGACTGGACCCCAGCCTACTTCTTTAACCGGCGCCTTTTTAACCTGATAGCCTAAAGTTTTAACAATTTGTTGAGCGCCAAAGCATACTCCTAAAACGGGCTTTTTCTCCCGGAATAGCTGCTTAATTAACTGCCGTTCCTGCTTAATCCATGACAGATCATCATTTGGACTCATAGGACCACCCAAAATAACTAGTAAATCTGTTGTGGCAGCTTCAGGCAAAATGCCAAACTGATAGGGATGATATACATAAAAGTCATGCTGATGCAGGTCGGCCCATTCCTGAATCGAACCGGGGCCTTCGTTTGGCGTGTGTTGTAAAACATTAACTCTCATCACTTTGCTCCTTTAAAATAAATTAGTACCACAGTGTTTTTACTAAAATATTCAAATAATAATTTAATATCATTATAATTTAATGATAAAATTAAGTTTAATTTAATTAAAGCTTTTTATATTCCAATGTTCCAGGAGAATGCAATGTCTTTCAAAACTTTTTTTAAAACACTACCTAAGTCATTATTATTGGGAATTCTAATCGCAACTATAATTTATTCTTTTGATGGCGTGGTTTTATCTTCAGTAGTTTCAAATGTGACGCTTTTCAACCGCCATACACCCGCTATAAAAGCAGTGTTGTATATCATTAGCAGTTTGCTGGCTCTGGGATTAGTTTATTTCGCCATGACCCTAAAACAAATCTGGATCAATCAGGCAATCAAATTAATGAATATCAAAATAAAAGACAGTTTTGTTTACGGTCAGATAGTTAACCCTGACTTTGCAGCAGTTGCTTCAGATAATGTTTCAAAAATTTTTAATGACTTCAAGTTGATTGAAACTAATTATTTTAAAAATTTTTTTGAATTGTGTGGTGCCATTTTGATGGCTGTAATATCCAGCGTTTATATTCTTTGGCTTAATTTTGCAATTGGAATTTTATTCATTTTGTTTTCACTGCTGCCAATGCTTTCATCCAAAATTTTTGGCAAAGTATTAAGTGGTTCCTCTGAAACTTGGCAAAAAAATAGCAGCACTTATTTAGGTAAAGTAACCGACTTGTTTAATGGTATTCGCACAATTAAAACTTATTTAGCTGAAAAAACAATGTTTGCAGATACAGAAAACTATTTGCAGCAAACAGAAAATTCGTACAAAAAGATGAATGACTATCAAGCTTGGGCCATTTTTCTCAGCGCCGTTCTTTCTGCATTGAGTTTTATTCTTCCTCTCGGTGCAGGTTTGTTTTTTGTTATCAATGGTCAGGCTGAACCAGCAGCTATTATCGCCATTTTCTTAGCCAGTGACCGTGTCGTTGGGCCCCTGAGAAATGCCGCACAATGCCTAAATGAGATGAAGACAACAGAAAATATTCGTAAAAGTCTCAAACTGTATTCGCTTGAATTTGCAGAAAACAAGAATAGTCAACTTAATTCTCCCAGCATCAAGATAGATGATGTCAGTTTTGCTTATAATGACAAAAAGGTGATTTTGACAAATTTAAGTTTAACAATTCCATTCAAAACCAAAATTTTAATTACTGGTAAATCCGGTGCAGGCAAATCAACAATCTTCAACTTAATAGAAGGCTTCATCAAACCTACAAGCGGACAAATTTTTCTTCAAGATGGTTCTCAAGTAGTTAAAAATATCGCTGGTTCTGGTGAAATTGCTTATATTGCTCAGAGTCCATTCATGTTCAATGACACTTTGCGTCTTAATCTGACTCTAGGTAAAGGGTTTTCGGATGAAGAATGCTTGAAAGCACTAAAAGTAGTCGGTTTATTAGCAGAACTAGGTGATAATTGTTTAGACAAAAAGTATGGTGAAAATGGTGCAAATCTTTCAGGTGGACAAAAGCAAAGAATTGAAATTGCTCGTGCACTGATTTACCGTAAAAAGATTATTTTAGTAGATGAGGCCACTTCGGCTTTAGATAATGAAACAGGTAAAAAAGTGCAACAAGTAATAAACAGGTTGAACTGCACTGTGTTGGAAATTGCACACCATTACGATGAGCAAATATTTAAAGATAATAACTTTAAACATTACGAGTTAAAAGATAACACTCTTTTGGAACAGAATAACTAAACTCAATTTGGTATAGATTTACTTTTCGATTTAGTAAAAATAAAGCAAACTAAAATGCAAACCAGTACGATCAAAGATAGGAATACTAACATATTATAATTTAGTTTTAGACCTGCCAATGCCGCTAACTTTTTGTTTTTAAAACCTGTTTGCGCCAAAGTTATTAACGAAGCTGCTAGTGCTGTGCCTATCGCCCCAGAATATGATTGGGCGGTCATAAAAATGACATTCCCATCATTTTTTACATCAGTCGGAATATGGGATAAACAAAAAGTCATGATATTACCGTAGCTAAATCCTAAGCCAAACATAAAGCTGATATAAATAAAGGCCATGTTGGTAGTATTTGGGTTTAAAAAATTAGCAATTATAAAAGTGAGAAGAATTATTACTACTCCAAATATTATTGGTAATTTTTGATTAATCTTATCATAAATTATTCCAGCAAACGCTGAAACAACTGCATCTGTGATAGCAGCAGGTAAAACCAGCAACCCAGCTGTGGCTGTTGTTTGTGCAAAAGCTGTCTGTAACACGTTGGGTATCAAAAATGACATGCTCAGTGACATTAATTGCAACAGAAAAAATGCCAGCAAAAAGAAAGTAAACTGCCAGTTTTTAAATAGACTAACTTTTAAAACTGCATGATCGCTATGCTTTTCAACCAAAATAAAGAAAAATCCAGTAATAATAGTGATTAATGCCAATATTAATTGCAGATAAATATTATTGCCACTGGTAAAACCTAAAAGTACAAATAAAGCGGACAGGAGAAACGCAATTAAAAGTAAACCGCCCTGAAAATCGAATGGAATTTTTTCAGTTTTAGTAGTTTGAGTGATACTAAACTCGCCTAATACCCAGATCAATATAATTACTGGGATAATAAACAAAAATAAATTCTGCCACTGAAATAGTTTTAGAACTATTCCACCGTATACTGGACCAACTGCAGGAGCAAAAGCAATAACAAGAGTGCCAAGTCCCATAAACATGCCTACTTGCTTTTGAGGTGATTCTCTTAAGATTATTGAAAACATTAGTGGCAAACCAATGCCGGCAGCAACTCCTTGTAAAAGACGCCCAGATAGTAATAAGGCGAAGCTTGATGAAATTCCTGCTAAAAAAGTACCTAGTAAAAAGCATAAAACAGCTATTCTAAATAAAGAAACAACTTTGAATCTCTTTTGTAAATACGAACCAAAAGGAATAATAATCGTAGATACTAACATATAGCCTGTTGTTAACCACTGAACCGTTCTGGCAGAAATATTAAATTCAGTCATTAATTGGGGAAAAGCAATATTGAGTGCTGTTTCTATCACAATTCCCAAAAAGCTAAGTATTCCCACTGAGAGTATTGAGCCAATTAGCTTACTATTTTTTACCATTAAAATTCTCAATTCCTTTTGTCATTATTTTTTAGATACTATATCTAGTTAAATAAGTATATTACAGTAATATGTAGTACCAGTTAAGAAAAAGCGATTGAGTAGAATATTGTTTTATAATACAAAATTTAAATTGACAACTAAAAAAGCAACATAATAAATTTCTGTTAACTTTGACAAAGTCATCTATACTTCTGTTAGAGCAATTGTTTTTGTACTTAAAAAAGCTCCAAGCTATATCTAGCTTGGAGCCAAAACTTTAGCGAAAAGATTTGTTAAAATCCGTCAGCAAAATTTGATTAGCAAACGTTTATTTTATTGCCCGACGATCTTTTAAAATATAAAAGAAGCCTAATAGAACAAGCAAAACCATTACAGAATAAAAAGACGGCAAAATTTGACCAAATTGAAAATCATATATTACCAATTTATAGGCTAATAAGGAAACGGAGGCTAATATCAACACCATTCCGCGATTAGTTCTAAGAAATTTGATTATTGGATTATCTTTATAAGTTTTACCCAAAAGCCAACATGCATTGATCAAGGCTAGCAATGCAACTATTTCAGTCATGTATTTATCCTCCTTTCCAAATTAACATATAAAAGACAAACTGTTATGTCTTTATAAATAAGTTAACGACCTTTTGATCGACGAAATAAATCTGAGGTAATTATTGATTTATCTCTAAAATAAGAATAACATTAAATTATTATTTTTAGTGTGAAAAATCGGCACATTTTTGAGCACAATAAACAAAGAAAGAATACGATCATGAATAATTTTGGCAAAACAATTCATAATCTTAGAACTAGACGTAAAATGACCCAGCAAGAGTTAGCGCAAGATTTATTTGATCGCAGTACAATTTCTAAAATTGAAAATAATGAATTATCAACTACTTATGAAAATGAAATTAAATTAATAACGCGGTTGGGCTTAACTCCAAATGAGTTTGAGTATATTAGCAATAGTTATCAAGTTGGAACTAAAGATCAACTTCTGTATCGCTTTTTAAACCTCGATGACAATGTTGATCAAGAAGAAATAAATGGTCTGCTACAAGATTGTCTTTTTGTTAAAAATGATGAAGATATTAAAAGGATTGCTATTATCCTAAAATCTCTCTTGCTGGTTAATAACGCAGCAGCTCCTGCTCATGCTCGCGAACTTGTTCAACCTATCTGGTTTAACTATCTTCGTAATATTGAAGTTTTTACCATTACAGATATAACAATTCTTAATTCAATTCTATTTGCTTTTGATTATCAAACGGCAAATGAAATTATTACTAAGATTATTACAAATTTAGATAATCGCTATCCCTTTATGAAAGAATTAAAAGCTAATACTTTAATTAACCAAGCAATAATACAAATGAAGGAGCATCAATTTAAGTCAGCTGTTAGCATTCTCAATAGCTTGCAGCCTTTACTAAAGAGCCTAAGGCAATATGATAAATTGCTGGTTGTTAATGCTCGCATAGCAATTTGTCAAAATGACAAACAAAAGGCTCTGGAGCAAGTCGATTTATTACAAAAAATTGGTGCCGCAAATCTAGCAAAAAGTTTAGAACAGGAAGTTAAACAGTTTTTATGATTAAAGCTCTTCTTTAAAATTAACTGTACTTACTACAGAACTAAAGCCCTTGAAACTAAGAATTTCAAGGGCTTTAGCTTTTTTAGCAACTGCATCATTAATGTAGCACGTATCATTTTCTAGAATTCATTATAAATAAAATGAATAGAACTGATACCTAAATATTGATATAAATAAATCAAAAAAAAGATAATGGCAGCATAAATAATTATTTTTAAAGTAAAACCTATTATATTTTTCCAAGAAGTTTGGTGTTTTTTGGTCATTTACCCTTTCACATCCTATTAATCTATCTAATACTTCAAGTAATATAATATATTGTATAATATAGCTCAAGATAGTATAATACGTTTATTAATAAGTAATGGTAATTTTTATAATTAATAAATAGTTGTCTTACTGACATTCCTATAAACATTACAACTTTTTACGCAATTAAAAAGTCTGGCACATTACCAGGCTATTCCTACGTTAAAAGCTTTATAACGGAGGCATAAAATGAAAAAAATTTATAAAATAGGGATATTTTGTGGAATAATCGGTGTGCTCTTATTTGCGTGTGTGAAAATAAATGGTGCTTTGCAAAAGCCTCAAGTAACAGAAGCCGATATCAAACAAACTACCAAAAGAGTTTACACAGTTAAAAAATTTAATAAAATCAAATTTTCTTCCTATAGACCTAATACTATTGTTACTTTAGGTAATAAATACCAAGTCACAATTAAAGCAAAACGTGGCGGAAATGCACAAAAAATTAAAACTAAAGTTAAAGATGAACAATTGACTATTTATGATAAGCCGGAAAAACATTTTAATGATGGCTATTATGAAGTCACTGTCACTGTACCAAGTAAGAATGCTTTGAAAAAAGTGTCAGGTTATTTGCGGGGTGGCTGCGCACTATTAGAGAAATTGGATATTCCTGTTATCAACCTTAAGTCAAACATTGCTTATTTAGCCCTTGATCATATTTCTTCTCAAAACGTTAAGTTAAAGATCAAACATCAAGTTTTAGACATATTGGATTCAAATTTACAAAATTGTTCCATTAATATCGGTAAAGGCAATATGACTTTTGACGATAGCAAGATCAAAACTAAAGTATTCATTGCCAAAGGCGGCATGCTTATTAATGATTGTACTTTCTCAGGTAATAGCTCGTTTACTCTTAATAAGGGCGTATTTTCAATGACGGGTGCACCAAAAATTAGTTATGATTTACGCGTTGATCCTAAGCATAAAATTGTAACTGATAATAAGGATCATCGTAATCGGCTTCTTATATCCGTACCAAACAAGCCAACCGTTAAAGTAACTAGCAAGAATGCGAATATAGAATTTTACAAATAAATTTAGTGGCTTTTTAGCTGTAGTAAAGCTATTGGTCAAAGCATAATCGATCTAAATACCAGTAATTATGGTATGTTCGATATGTTTGATTTGCCGAAAATCAATTGTGACCTTACAACTGATTCCACACAAAAAATACTATTCTCATCATTTTTCTACCCCCTTCTCAAGCAAACCCATTGCTTAAAGTTACCAGTAAAACTGGCAAAATTTCAATATCTAAGGATTAAGCTATATAGTCTAGCGTCAAAACTCACACAGTAAAATTAGTCAACCTAATTTGATATTCTTTGCACCTATTTACAAATTAAATATAAAATAGAATAAAATCATTATTTAGGAGTCCAAATTGATCATAGACACTAAGAAATTGCAAAAAGCAGTCATGGAAAATAAGAAAAAACACGGTTTCAATACCACAGATATTGAGTTTGAATTATTGCGCTTACATGGAGAAGCTAATGAGTTATTTGAAGCTTGGCGCAAGAATAATAAGGAAAATATCAATGAAGAATTAGCGGATGTGGGAATATTCTTACTGGGTATTGCGGAAATGCTTGACAGTGATTTAGGCGAAGACATTGTTAATAAAATGAAAATAAACGAAAAAAGGATATACAAAAACGGTGTTAAACGCAGTCCATATGATAACGATAAATAAAATAATAGCTTTGGCTTAATAACAGCATGGTCAAACTATCAGCTACTCATTCAATTCTTACAAAAGTTGATGACCAATCTTTTTCTAGCTATTTACGTTAAATCTTGTACCTTTTGGCAACTCTAATTATTAATGAAAAATAGAGTTGCTTTTTTAATTATTAGGATTTAATATATCCAAATATAATATAAATACCATCTTTGATATCAAATCTTACACAAGATTATTTGATAATAGAGAAAGTGTCATACTATTATGGTGTAAAAAAAATTATCTTTCACAACCAAAAGTATAATATGCGGTTTCATACAAATTCTACTAGGTTTCTTTGCAATTTTTATTCTAAAAAAAGACTTTAGCTTCCTAATTGTTTTTTCTATTTTTGCACTCATGTGTTTTGCATCAGCTTTTTTTGGAAAAAATCCAAGTACAAAACCAAAGAAATATTCTGAAAGAGTCTATAGAAATAGGAGAATAACTTCTTATGCTATAGGTTTATTTATGATTTTCATGAGTATAATGGGATTTTTATTTGATCCGAAGCATTCTCTAAATTTAATTTATTTAGATTCTGGTCTGGCATGCTTATTATTTCCCGATTGAAATGTACAGAAACGGCTATTTTTAAAAAAGTACAATCTTAACTTGACAAGGGTTTCGAAATTTTCTCAATTTCGGGACCTTTTTATAATACAAAAATGCACCTAATAGCTGATTTTTACTATTAGGTGCATTTAAATTGTGAATTTTTCTCTTGATCGTTTTTACTCAGTAATTATAAACATATTTATGTTGTACTACTGAGCATCTTAACCAAAAATTCTAAAAGTTAACTTTCTTTACATATCGCTTCAATCCGGTGATGTAATAATAACGACCTTTCCGTTTTACTGCACCACCAAATGTTCTAACTTTGCGTCCACGCTTCAGACTGGCATGCCTTATTTTCTTTACTTTTTGATTATAGATCAGAGCCTTGTGCTTTAACTTACGCTTTTGGCCTGTAATATTAGTAGCCTTCACAAACGTATTATTACCTAAAAGATAATACTTCTTACCTTTTATGTTTTCGGTACCATAAGTAATAATTATCTGGCCTGACATAAATTCGCCTGGTTTCCGCTTACCATTAATATTATAAAGATAAGAATTATGCATTACCGTTCTTTCAGTCCCGTTAAAGTTAGCTTTCTTCACATAGCGGTTCAATCCGATGATATAGTAATAGCGACCTTTTCGCTTTACTGCACCGCCATATGTTGTAACTTTGCGTCCACGTTTCAGAATGGCATGTCTTATTTTCTTTACTTTTTGATTATAGATCTGAGCCTTGTGCTTTAACTTACGCTTTTGGCCTGTAATATTATTAGTCTTCACAAACGTATTATTACCTAAAAAATAATACTTCTTACCGTTTATGTTTTCGGTATCATAGGTAGTTATTATCTGGCCTGACATAAATTCGCCTGGTAATCGCTTACCATCAATATCATAGAGATACGAATTATGCATTACCATTCTTTCAGTCCCTTTAAGGTAAGTAAAAGTTACAGTCTGAGGCCGATAGCTGAAGAAACCTGCCGCATTATAAGGCCTTGCCTTTAATAAATAACCAGCAAATTTCAGTTCTTGGGCAATGTACCCATCACCAACATTACCACTCAAGATTTTATCAGGTGTCAATTTAAGGCCATTTTTATCTTTATAATGAACTCTGACCTCAGCTCCTGCAATCGGCCCTATAGTACCAGATGAATGACTTGGTGGTGTTGGAGTAACCGGATTGACTGGTGGCTTAGGCTCATCAAAGTGTGTACCCTCGCGAACATAAGTATCGGCATCTTTAGCTGGATCATAATTTGCCATTAACTCTTTCGAACTCCACCTATTCTTGCCCTGAGGGTCATTAAGTGTACCATTAGCAACATTGCGCCAAGTACCATCAGTATTTAATCCAGTACCATTGACAATATTATCTTTACCTAGCTTTAACAAGTTTAGACTCTGCAAATCAATTAGCATTTCGGAAATATATGTAATTTTACTCATATCAAAACCGCTAATGTCAAGTTTCTTCAAGTCATAATCAAACTTAAACATCTCGCTCATATTAAAAACATTCGCAGTTTTAAAGTTGCTGAGATCAAGCTCCGTAATATGCTTGCAGCCCATAAACATTCTATTCATTGCAGTTACTTTATCAGTATTAAATTTGCTAACATCAATTTTTGTTAAGCTTTCGCAGGCCCCAAACATACTTGACATAGTTGTAACGTTAGCAGTTGAAAAGCCGCTAACATCTAAGTCAGTTAGGGAAACGCAATTGTTAAACATCCCGCTCATATCAGTAACATTATCAGTTTTGAAATCTTCACCAAACTTAATGCTTTTTAGTAAATAGCAATTCTGGAACATGGTACTGGTATCGGTCACCTTACTAGTTTTAAAGTTGCTTAAATCGATTGCACTTAGTCTCCAACATTCTTCAAACATGCCAGCTAATAATGAAACATTTTCGGTATTAAAGGTACTAACATCAATATTTTTAAGATTTTCGCAACCATAAAACATGCTTGTCATTCTGGTAACATTGGCAGTATTAAAGTTTTTTAGATTAACATCGCTTAGATTAATACATGTTGAAAACATGCTTGTCATATCAGTAACTTTACTAGTATCAAGCTTGTCCAAGCCGTCTATATTAGTTATATTACTAAAGCCTTTAAATAGATACCTGACTGACCCGCTAAGTGACAAGGAACCCTGAATAACAATATGGTTAACATTTACAGGATCAAGCCCTACATTATATAAAGCATTTGCCAGCGGTTTCGGGTCATTAACAGCTGTGGAGCTACCAGGAATTGTTAATGTTTTACTGGTCGAATCATAGCTAAGTGACACATCACTATCGCCCCATGGAACTGTCCGAATATCTCTTGTTGCAATTTTCGTTTCTTTTGCTGAATTTGTAGGAGGTGAAGCCGACGCAAATGTTGTTTGCGGTTTAATAATACTTAAACCTACCACAGTCATAGCAATAGTAGCTAAGTACGTTGTAAGTTTAATGCTAAAATGGTGTTTATTCATTATTTGCCTCCTTTAAGCAATATACTTCTACTTAACCCAAGTGTAGCATAAATAACCTTTAATATAAAATATATTTTTAGAAATATATATGTAATTTATTGTTTTTAGTGGATTTATGTACTAAGTTAAATTTCAAGGACTAATTTATACTGGAACATTTAATCTGTTTTAAAAAATTAATATATAAATGCGTTAGCTATACCGGTGCATCTTTGTATAACTAACGTATTTCTTGTGTTACCATAGAAGACAGTAAAGTGCTATAAGCGCTTTCAGATATTGATAAAAAGGGGATTTTTTCTATGAATCAAAAAGTAGTTATCATTGGTGCTT
The DNA here is from genome assembly GCF_000761135.1 of Lactobacillus sp. wkB8. Taxonomy (NCBI): domain Bacteria; kingdom Bacillati; phylum Bacillota; class Bacilli; order Lactobacillales; family Lactobacillaceae; genus Lactobacillus; species Lactobacillus sp. wkB8. Next base: position 1,715,621 of record NZ_CP009531.1, read on the forward strand.
CTCATCCGGGTCATGAAGCAGCTATCGAGTTATTAGACAGATATCAAGATCTTGATGTCACTATTTATGAAGCAAGTGACTTTGTTTCATTTATGTCTTGCGGAATGAAACTCTTTTTAGAAGAAAAAACTACCGGACAAGACAATGTACGCAATTTTTCACCTGCTGATTTGGAAAAATTAGGTGGTAAGATTGTTAATAATTCGCAAGCAGTTGCTTTAAATCCGGCAAACAAGCAAGTTAAAATTAAAAATACCCAAACTGGTCAGACTGAAGAAGTTAATTATGACAAATTAATCTTGTCTCCGGGAGTTGACCCACTCCAATTACCAATTCCAGGGGCAGATTTAGATTACGTTTATTTAATGAGGGGCTACAGTTGGGCTAAAAAGATCAATGAAGCTCTTCATAATGATGAAATTAAAAATATCGTTGTTGTGGGTGCTGGTAACGGAATTGCTGCCGTTGAAGCTGGTGTTTTAGCTGGTAAAAACATGACCTTGGTTGATGCCAGCAACCATATTTTGGCTAATTATTTTTCAAAAGACTTTACCGATGTTTTTGAACAAGAAATGCGAGACAAGGGAGTCGATTTAAAGCTTGATACAAAAGTTACTGGCTTTACCAATGATCACCTAGTCCAAACTGATCATGGTGACATTAAAGCCGATTTAGTCATCGTTGCTGCAGGCATTGTTGCTAATACAGACTGGCTTAAAGATACTATTAATTTAAACCAACGTGGTTATATTGAAACCGACGAGTACTTAAGGACTAATCAAAAAGATGTTTATGCTTTGGGTGATGCTATTTGGCCACTGTCAATCCCGGCTAATAAACGGATGCCAATTCCATCAGCAGTCGCTGCTCGCCATGAAGCAAATTACTTAGTACAACATTTGTTTGAAGAAAAACCAAGCCGTCCATTCCCAGGTTTAGTGGGCGGACAATTACTAGAATTTGGTGATGTACATGCGGTAGTTAGCGGCCTCCCACAAAAATCTGCTGAATTTGCCGGCATTAATGCTGCAACTAGCATCTACATCGATCATTTGCGTCCAGACTTTATTCCTGCAGATGATAATCCGTTAGGATATATTTCCTTAACTTATAATAAGGATACTCATCAAATTCTTGGAGGTGCAGTTATGTCCAAACATGATATTACCGCTCAAGGCAATGTCTTAAGTTTAGCAATTGGTCATAAATTAACATTAGAAGATTTAGCTGAGCAAGACTTCTTCTTCTCACCAAGTTTTGATCGGCAATGGAATATTTTAAACTTAGCCGCACAACATGCGCTAGGTTTACACAAGTTTTAATTAATTTTGGATATTACTGAGCCTTGCTGCGTTCAGTAAATTTAAAAAAGAAGTTTTGTAGCTCTTTAAAAATAATTAGCCGCTTGATAAGCGGTAAGTTGATTAAGAAATAAAAGACTGTCCCTAACCTGCTAAAGTGTTATTGGGACAGTCTTTTTTATTCTTAGAGTTACTACTGCTTGAAAATGACCAAAAGAGAGACCACTAAATAAGTTTTCATGAGTTGATAAACTTTCACTTAATTGGTAAACGCCTTTACTTTATGTTGCCTTGCTTCAATTTGAAGCGATAAACCAATTTGACATCTTTTGCCTTGACATAGGCATCGCCTACATCTATCTGATTAACATTACCAGTCTTATAAAATTTATGAATAGGTATACACTAAAATGATATATACATGATATAATTGTTAAGAGGTGGTGAAAATAAAAAAACATTTATAAACTTATTTGGGAATTCTTTTCTTTTCTGATATTAATCCTCTTTATAGGGTGGCTAATGGATCCCCAAAATACTTTTACAATGAGAAATATTGCTGGGCGTGTAATCAGTTCAATTTTTTGGACGTTTATTATGTATTTTTTCGAAGTTAAACCCAAAAATAAGGAAAAAGTTTAAAAAATAAAACAGTGTATTAATTAGAATTCATACAATAGCATGACATCGTACTAAGCCCCAAAAGTTGGATAACTTTTGGGACTAATTTTATGACAAAATTATCTAGAAAGTCATAAGGCACTACAGTTAAATCAAATTTCTATCTTGATTAACTTCACTATTCTTGGGAAGTTAATTTTTTATCTGCTTTCCAATTTAAATAGCTTTAGCTTATTTTCAATTCATTAATTAGTATTAATCTCTTTGAAAGCCTATTCAAAGACAGCTATACTGCTCTATAATGAATAGTAGATATTTAATCAGTTTTTGAGGTGATTACATGAAATTAAATAAAAAGTTTGTTTATGGTTCCATAGCAAGCATTCTTGCTATTAGTCCTATGCTACCCGCAGTAATGCCAAGCAATACAGAAGTGTTAGCTGCTAAGACTGATACTCTCACGTTGAATCATAATTCTTATGTTTATACGGCTCAGGGCAAGCGCACCTATTATAACGGTAAAGGGACATTGCGTATGGGCACCACCGTAAACGGTAATGCCAAAACAACTTCGATTAATGGTAAAAGCTACTATCCTTTAACCGGTGGTGCCTACGTTAAGGCGGCTAATGTTGGTGTTGTTAACAAGCAGGTACAAGATGGCAACTTGGAGCTCAATTACCATTCTTATGTTTACGATAAGAATGGTAAACGGCTATACAAATTCCGTGGCAGTAAAAAGAATACGCATTTGCGCAAAGGAACCCCTTTGAAATACTCTGGCTCTGTAGAAAAAATTGACCGGAATAGCAAACAGTATTTCTTAGTCAATGATGACAACTATAATCAGTCATGGCTCCCCTATGAAAAAATTGGCGGCAAATACTACTACAATATTGGTTCTGGCGGCTATGTTAATGCGGCCAATGTTGGCAACATTGATAACAAGCCCCTTTATGTCTCAGAAGCAACTGTAACAATTAGTCCAAAAGTCATTGACTCCAAAGGAGTTCAGATTGGCTTGGGCAAAGAGCAAATCACGGTTAAGCCTTTACAAAAAATAAAAGTTAACCGTGAAACGCTATTTAGGTATGATCCAACCAGTTCACCAAGTTACATTATTAGTGGGACAAAAACTGGCTGGTTTCCTAAATCATACGTACAAAAAGAGCCAAGACAAAGGCTGCTGACTTTTACCGCTGACACCTATGTTCTAATTACTTCTGGAACTGATATTTTTGATGCTAATGGAGACTTACGACCAAATCAGGTTGATAAAGCCGGTCTAACGACCTTTATTGAGGGCGAAAAAATTCCGGTTGATGAATTGTTATACATTTGGTCGAATAAGGACAACAAAGCTGAGCTCTACTATCATTTAGGTGACGTAAATGGCTTTACGCACACCAACTTTGAAGAAAACAATGAAGAACATATGTCATTCATCAAAGCTGCTGACAGTAAATATATTTCTGGTCCATTTTTGAAACCTCTTAATACGGTTGATGAAGCTAAAGCAGATGCGAAAATAGCAACTGCAGCAGATAAAAAAGACCTCCAAAAGGAAATTGATCAGGAAAATGCAGTTCACAATACTGATGGATATAAAGCTTCTGGTTTCAAACTTTATGATGATGCACTAAAAAAGGCCAAAGAAATTAATAGCTCAGATAAGGCAACAATTTCCGAGGTCAAAGAAGCCACGAGACGTTTACAAATGCAAGGAAAACTAGCATACCTAACTAATTATGAATATTCTGTGTATGGTATTTCAAGAAAAACAATGCCAGAAGAATATTAGAAACTTAAAAAGTTAATTAAAAAAGCAAGAAACTGTTAAATGATGTGAACCCTAAAATTAGGACACTTTATTAGCTTTATTGAGGACTAACTGCCGATATTCGATCGGAGTTAGTCCTTTTAGTTTGATTTTAATTCTTTTCTGATTGTAATACTCAATAGTTTCTTACTGCATCTCCCAGCTCGGTGAGATTCTTATACAGCTTTTCAAAGCAATGGAACATTTATTCATGAAAAAAAGTGTTCCTTATAGTCGGATTAATGTCTAACTATTATGGAACACTTCAATTTCGAAGGTCATATTACTTTTTACTTATTTTTCTCTCTTACTTTACTATGCTTTATTGATAGCTAAAGATTAAGATTGCTTTGATAAATCAATTATTTGATCAAACATTTCTTGCTCTTTTTCTGATATATGGTGTGCAACTTCGATAACAGTTCCATTAAACTCACTTAAAATTGTTTGATGTATTTGCAAAGACAAGTTCTGATCAAGAGATGAAGTTGCTTCATCAGCTAATAATATCGGTCTTTTTGATACTAATGCTCGTGCAATTTCAACTCGTTGATTTTGACCACCAGATAAATTACTGCCACTCTTTCCAAGCTGATAGTCTAAGCCCTTTTCGTTTACGAGATCAGTTAAGCCCGCTTGTTCAACAGCATAATTTAAGTCTTCTTCAGATACATGCCGACCTAAAGTAATATTGTATTTTAATGTATCATCTAGAATAAAAGGCTTTTGCTGAATAAAGGAGAAGTACTCGTGTAATTTTGCCCAATCACCATTTACTTCAGAATGATTAACTTCATAAGATCCAGAATCAAGTTGTTGAATACCAATTAATACATTCAGTAAAGTTGATTTCCCCCAACCTGATGGAGCTTGCAGGAGAACTTTTTCTCCGGAATCAATTTTTAGATTAACATTGGCAAAAATTTTCTGTTTACCCTGGCTAACTCCAGCATCAGTCAATTGTAATGATTGAAAAGTATCTGAAGCAGTTGCAGTTTTACTGCCCTGCGGCTTTATCAACAAATCGATTTTTTTGATTTTTTGCAAAATCGGTTTTGCTGTTTTAATATCGTTAACTGAGCCAAAAATACCAACTACAGGATTAATAAAATTATTAGCCAGTTGTGCGATCATCATAAATGTGCCTAAAGTCAGCCGACCGCTAACAATGAAACTAATACCAATGGCAAAAGGAAGGAACATACTGAAAATATATGCTACTATCATAGTCATCTCATTAGACATACCTTTAGTCCAATTGGTTTTGAAAAGAGCCGTTTCCATTAGCTTCGCTGCTTTAATCAGCCTGTTAACCATTGAAAATTGAACATCATAGATGTTAGCCATTTCTGCTCCGGAATGAGTTTCAATAACGGTGTTGGTGTAGTTGCTATTGGATTTTTCCCACTTTTCAGAATTTTTTTCGATCTTAGGGCCAAAAACAGACTGAATAACGGCAGGAGTAAATGAAGCTATTAAAAATACCAGCGCAATAATCCAAGAACTAACAAATGCAGAGATTACAGCTGCCAAAAATTGAATTAAATCAGAAATAATTGAAAGCTCTGCCTCAATACTATTAGTTTCAATTTGCTTGAGGTCATTGGTCATAAATGAACTGTCAATTTCGTTATGGCCAGCATAGTTATTCACTAAATAATTAGCAGACGCACTTTTTAGGTTAAGATTAATTTCTTCTATAATTTTATAATAGAAATACTGATATATAACGCCGACTATTCCAAATATTAGCAGACCACAAACAGCAAAGACAGTCAGCTTGATTAAGCTGCCTTGAGGCTTTTGGGCGAAATCAATAAATTTTTGAAAAATGAAGGCAACAAAAACAACCTGAAGCGATTTCAAAAAAGCAAAAAAAACGTATAAGGCTATTTTCCATGGGTGTGAGTATTTTATAATCATAGTTTTCCCGTCCAATATTTTTTAAATAGCATTTTGTTAGTCTAGTTCTTCACTTATAGTATGTATACTCATTTTTAAATTCAATATTGCTCTTAAGCTTGTACAATAAGCCATGTGAAGAAATTTTTAGCTTAATTATTAAAACTCAGGCTTTTAAATTAATAAAAAATAAATATTAGATAACAAAAATAATAAGGTTTTAATCTTTAAAAGTCAATAAGATAATTTTATTTTCTTTTAATATTTATACTGAGCAATTTCCCGTTAGTACTAATTTTTTACTTAATCTTATTTGTAACTGTTAAAAAGAAGATTATAAATGGCAACTTTGCAATACCTGACTCAACCCGTTGTGCAAAATTAATTCAGTCATGATATATTGTAATTGTAAAGAAAAGAGGCCTTGCCACTAACAAGACCTCTTTGAAAACAAGCAGCCGCTCTAAAGGCGGTTAGCTGTCTAGGTAATAGAAGACTATCCCTAACTAGCTAAAGTATGATTGGGACGGTCTTTTTTATTTCTTGTGATTATTGATATAATCTAACAGCACAATAATAAACATGGCGAATGCCAACATTATTTGTAATGCCTGGTAAACGCTCATTAACTGCTTCTCTTTCTAAAAGATTTCGTGCCATATCCTTTCCAGATCAACAGCCAACCGCCATCAAAACAATTTGCTTGAATTCTAAATTAATTATAACAAATACTGTTTGCATATTGAATAAAAGAAGAGCCAGATAATTAACTAAACGGCTTGGTGTAAATAACTTTCACTCACCTTAAAGAATCAACAGAATAGTTGGTTTCTTCCAGCCGATGAATTAAAAGTTAATAGTGAGTTAGTACTAACGAAACCATTGTAAATGCTTTTTACTCTGTTTAATAGATTTCACTTAAGGATTAACTTCCGATATTTAACGAAGTTAGTCCTTTTTGTTTTGTCCTGGTTCTTTTTGACTGCAATTTTTTATAACTATCACTTGCTATTTACAATAAAAACAGAAATTAGCTTTATGTTCTGATATAGATTGTGAGCTCCAAAATTAGGAGAAGTTTGTATCATCTAAATAGGTTATTTGTTTAATTTTATGTTGGTTTTTAGATTATTTTGACTTTTAATTATTTATCTGCCTATAATTTATCTATTAACCACAGGCTAGTTATATTAATATGTAATTTTATTTGTAAGGACTTACTTATGGCGAATAATCAGAATAACGAAAAAAATGAGAAAACAAAACAATTTTATGATTTTTTAAAATATACGATAGTCTTATTTGCGATTTTTATTTTAATTAATTTTTTACTGACAAAATATTTAATAGTCAAATGTTCCGTGTCTGGTATCTCGATGCAACCAACTTTTGAAAACCAAGAAAGGGTTATAGCTAATCGCAATAGCAAATTGAAACGAAATGAAATTGTCATTTTAAAGGCTCCGGATGAACGTAATTCTTTTTATATAAAAAGGATTATAGGATTACCAGGTGAAACTATTACTGGAAAAAATAATAAGATTTATGTTAATGGCAAAAAAATAAATCAAGACTATTTAAAACCAGGATTTAAGCTGACAGATAATGAAGATGGCTTCTATGGTACAAAATATTCGTATACCGCTGACTTTTCGATTCGATCTTTAGCAGAAACAAAAGAATATAAAAGTATTTATTCCCCTTCTCAATTAAAAGAAATGAAAAATACTAACAAAGTTCCCAAAGGCTCGTATTTTGTAATGGGAGATCATAGAAGTGTTTCAAAAGATAGTCGTTATATAGGAGCAATTCCTAGAAGTAAAATTGAAGGTGTTGTTAAGTATCGCTACTGGCCACTTAACAGAATCAAAGCATATTAAAAAGGATTAAGTACTGCATTTGGACTTAATCCTTTTTACTTTCACCTTTTATAACTCTGCTAATCGTTTTTCATCTAAATGAAACATAATTATGCAATAAAGTAATAATATTGCAGTCATAAACACCACCACATAAATGTTAGTAGTTCCCGGGAGTTCACGTAAGAAATCAGCAGGTGAATAACTTATGAAAAATGGTAAATGGATAGTTGCATTCATTAATAATAAAATTATTTGCAAAACTAAACCTGCACACATGTCGGCAAACTTATTTTTAATCCACAAAGAAGTAACCATTACGAATACAGCGAACAATCCACCCCAAAGAGAAGAAAATATAATTGATAAAATAGCGTGGACAAATGGATGGGAATAATAAAGGGAGACAAACAGCATAGTAAAATTTCTAGCACCAATATTAATATTAAGTAAGTTATCGGGCTTAATATTAGGTAATATCATAAACCAAGATAAGAAGTTAAACAGTAAAGGAACAGCGATCACAATAAAACCTGTCATAAATGCGATTTCTAGGTATCCTAACAAGATTTGTTTAATGGACTTCTCCATCTTTAATTTATAAAAATAGCCGTTGGTAAAATCTTCTTTTAACAATGTACTGGCAGGTAAACTCGCAATTAACGGTAACAAGATAAAAAATATAGTAGGAACAAAAGTAAATCCATCTATTGACATCCACATAGTATAAGGTGAGTTCGTCGCAGGAATATTTTTAGACGCAGAAACAATGCATTGTAAAACGCTGATACTTAACCCTATTACCAATGCTAAAAACAACCATAATTTATTCAAACGTGACCACAAAAATTTCATTTTATTCTCCCTATTCTAGCAGAAGCGAATATTTAACATAGTGCTTTTTAGCTGGTACCAAGAAACTGAAACGTAATTTTTGATTGTGCATGTCATACGAATAGCGCGGAATAGTAAAGTCCATTGTAAAAGGCTGCTTGCCATGCTCCAATGCTTTATAAGGATTAATACTGTGGTGACTTTTGTCATACAATTTTACCGAGGGATTGCTTGTACCATAAGGATTATTTAGATACATATTTTCTATAAAATTAGGATTGTTTTTTCTCTCGCCATAGAATGGCCGGCCAGTTTGACGTATATGAAATTTGACTTTGGCTTGTACAACAGCCTTACTTTTCTTAACTGCAGCTTCATGAACAATAAAGTTAACATGATAGGCTTTTACCAATTCATTTTTGTGAAAAAGCTGTTCTTTAGTCACACCATACTGCTGAGGATGGGCGTTTACCTGGCGGTAGCGATAAAAGCCCACGCAGCCAGCTAAAATTATTATTACCACGAAGAAACTCCATAATAATTTTTTATTTTTCATGATTAATTGTTCCTTCTTGTACATATAGCTTTTGCGTGGCGACTTTGTTCACAAACTCATGATCATGCGAAGCAATAACAAAGGTTGAACCTTTATGGTTATACCCATCAATCAATCTGATTAATTTACCAATGCTTTCATGATCCAGCGCATTGGTGGGTTCATCCAGAACAATTAACGGATAAGCTCCAAGAAAAGCCTGTGCAATTCCCAATTTCTGCTTCATCCCCAGAGAAAATTTCTTAACTTTTTGTTTAGGGAACCTGTTCAAATCAAAGTATGCCAATAAATCATTAATCTGCTTTTCTTGAATATCTGGATCTAATTTCGCTAGTAGTTCTAAATTTTTATGAGCAGTAAATTCTTCTATTAAACTGGGATTTTCAATTAAAATTCCCGCTTTAATAGGATAAGGCTCTTGGACCTTCATCTTCTTACCATTAACTATGACTTCCCCAGTGGTATTTATTAAACCTAAAATCGTTTTTAAGATTAATGTTTTACCGGAACCATTTATTCCTTCTAAAACAGTAATACTGCCTTCCGTAATATCTGCACTAACATCATGCAATAGTGGCCGTCTTTTCACTATTTTTCCTACTTGCTTTAATTCAATAAAACTCATTTTTTGCTCCCTACCTTACACTAAAGAAATGGTCAATAATCCCATAAACAATCACCATAATCAAAGTTGCCAGCAATAATAATAAAAAACCAGAGAAATTAAATCTCATAATTATCAAGTAATTCAAAGGATTTAATTGCCACTTTAAAAGAGATGTCATTATCAAAAGTGAAGCTGGAATAATCAGACCCAATGCCGAATTAAACTTTCCAATTGTACCTTGCAAAAGAAGCGTCAGATATATTCCCAAAAAATTGTTCATGAAAAGTAGTGGGATTGCCTGCCAGTCAGCTAAATCAAAAAAAGACAAAGAGGGTAATTTAAATAAAGCCGTAACAAGCAGCATAATTAAAAGTGTAATAAACACATAGGCAAAAGCTATTACTACCATTAATAACATAGTGACAACAGTAAAATTTTTCGGTGGAATTTGTAATCCTCTTAGGTGCATAATGGTAGTTTGCCAAAGCAGTTTAAAGCTATTTAGCACAATCAGCAGCGGTATTAAGAAATAAACCAGCCACAAAATAAAGTTAAAAGATGCGCCTTGACTAGTATCGGCAAAGAAGGGATTAAATATAGAAGTATGTGGACTGTTAATTAGCTGCCTACTGAGAAAGATAATTGAACAGCAAATCAAACTTAGCCAACAAATAAAACGGAAGCGAATTATTTGCCACAAATATAGTAATTGATTCCAAAACAAACGTTTCATAAAGACCTTCTTTTTAAGAGTGAGGATAGCCGCATAATAAGTACAATTTAATTTGACTTTTATAGATAGCCAATTTTTATTTCTTATTTTTTAATTATCGTTTAATTCTATACGTTCATAGTACCATTTTAGTATTATTAAAAATAGTAGAATTAGACTTTTAATAATCTAGCTCACTATAACCGTCAGTAATTAGATAAACGATCATCATTAATAGCGTTGTAGCTAATAACAGCAGAAAATTGTTCTTATTGACCCGCAGCAACATTAAACTATTGAGCGGATTATATTTCCAAGTGGTATAAATGGTGATAATACACAGGCTAAAAGGAATAATTATACCCAATGGAGCATTGAAGCGACCGATAGTGGTTTGAATTATCAACAACAGAAATATTCCTAAAAAATTGATAATAAACAATACTAATAAAGCTGGTAATCCGTGAAATTGTAATAGCTTAAAATTTCTTAGCCAAGAAAAATCAGTCACTAAAGCCATAATTCCTTCTGTTAGTAGCAGATAAATGAGGGTGATCAACCCCATTAAACCAACGTTAACTGCAGCGAAACTAAAGGGAGAGTATCTGAGCCCTCGCAATTGCATTCCTCTTACTTGCCACAATTGTTTAAAACTGCTTAAGACTATCAATAGTGGCACTACAAAATAAACAAACCAAAAAACAGGCAAAACTACTTGTCCTGATTTGACAGCTCTAAAATCAACACCCATGAAAAAAAGAGGAACTATAGCAGAATTAGGCATCAATTTTAGCATCAGTATTACAAAGCTGATTAAGCCTAGCCAAAAAAGGAAGCGCGATTTTATTAGTTGCCACAAAAATAAAAATTGGTCCCAAAATAAATTTACAAGAGATGCTTTTGAGTTTACTGCTTTATAGTGCAATTTTTTCTCCTTACTTATTTAGACACGCACTTCTTAAAAATGAAATAGCTTACATCAAGCGTACCACTTGTATAGAATTTAAAAAACATAATCAATAAGTAAGCCATGACATTCCACTAAAAATGAAAATGGATTAGTTTATACAGTTAAACATAAACGATTAACTATTTTAGTCCGCAAAACTTACTATAAATAAGACCCAAACAATTTTTTCTAGTTGAAACAAAAATGCTCTAGATGTTAATCAAATGATTAACTATCTAAAGCATTTTCCCCGTAACTAAATTATCAGCATTAGCAATCAAAATCCGGTATCATTTTATTCCTGTACTTTTAACTAATTGGTATTAGCTGCTTATTTTCCAACTTGTAGGAATGAGTAAACTTACTTTGCAAATCCTCTGGAATATGGTGATCAATCTCAACCACTGTCAAGTCGGAAGATAAAATCATTTCATGAATTTCATGAGCAGTTTGTGGGTCTAATGATGCGGTGCCTTCATCAATTAATAAAAAGTTGCGATTATATAAAAAGGCACGAGCAATTTCTATACGTTTCTTTTCCCCACCTGACAAGTTAGTTCCGTCTTCTTGAATTACAGCGTCAAGGCCAATCTTTTGCATTAATGGCGTTAAACCCGCTTCTTGAATGGCATGATCAATCTCTTGGTCTGAAAAGTCACGCCCTAAAGTCAGGTTAAAGCGCAGGGTATCATGAAAAATATTGGAATCCTGGTTGACCTCGCCAAAGTAATCAGGCTGAGGAGAAACAGCCTTACCATTCGGTTCAACTAATTCCACTGTTCCCTTATTTGGTTGGATAATATTTGCCATTAATTTGAGCAAGGTGCTTTTACCCTGTCCGCTACGACCAGTCAGCAGAATTTTATCACTACGATTAACCGTTAAGCTGGCATTTTGAATAATAGTCTTATCCTGATAGCCAAAAGTCACATCTTTAAGTTGCAAGTCTTTAAAATTTATTGTCGTCATCTTGTCACTCAGAGTAGACTGTGGTAATTCCTTGATATTAGCCAGTTTTGTTAACAAGGGTTTAGCCGAGTTAATCGTCGTCATTGACCGGTTGATTGCCAAGATAGAATTCACGATCCAAGAACTGGAATACTGAACCATGATAAAGGAAGAAAGAGGCAAGCGTTTGTCTAAAACAAATAAAATACCAATTCCAATGGGCAGAAATGATAAGGTATAAGCCAGAATGCCAGCCAGTAAATTGCTCACGGCAATCGTATTTTCCCGTTTCTGTTTTGCTGCAGCGGTTTCGGTAATTGCCTTCTTACCTTTCAGTAAGAAGAAGGGCATCGCATTATAATGCAAGATTAGGTCAATGTGCTTGAGGTAATCCGACATAAATCCCGTGTACTTACCAACACTAGCACTCCAAGCTTTAGAGCTTTCCATAACCCGTTTGGCCATAATTTTTGGAGCAATTGCTGAAATAACTGAGAAAAGCATAAAAATAAGAGTCAAGATAAAGTTTGCATTGATAGCCATAGCTAAACATAGCAGCAGGTTAACAATACAAGTAATTAAATTAAATACTTCTTTGACGTAATTATTTTCTACCAGCTCTAAATCGTTGGTGACAAATGACAACTTATCAGAAACTGGTCCTTGTTGTTTAACAAAATCAGAAGATAGCAGATCACTGCGAACGTTCTTATTGAAGAGGTAAATGTTCCGATTTAGCGTCCTCTCATAACAGTAGCGGGCAACGGTTAATAAGAAAACAACCAGTACAATCAAACAGACTTCTAAAACTACTCGTCTTTTATCACCAGCTTCAACCATGGCAAAGATTTGCGAATAAGACCACGTATTAAAAGGAGTATCAAGACCCACGATCAGGGTTAGCAAGAAACATAGTATTATACTTTTGCCATCAAAATATTTTTTCATAATTGTTGTTCCCTTCATTTATATTTAACTTTTTCCTGCTAAATTAAGCTTGTTGCAAAGATAAAATAAGATTTTTTTGTTCTAAACATTTTCATTATTATTTATTATTTAATTAAATCATAATTTTATTTTAAAGTATATAGTTTATCTAAGCAGCCACCGAATTCTTTTACCTAGTTCATTAAATAAAATTTAAAAAGAAGCCTTGTAAAAACAAGACTTCCTTGAAAACAACACACAATACCTAGTCAGAAGACTAAAGAAATAAAATTACTCTCCTAATTTGCCAAACATTATTAGGAGCGTTTTTCTATAGATTTTAGTAATCACTAATTTGAAAAATTTTGAATGTCTCCTAACAACACTTCATCAGCTAATACATGTCATCTTTAGCCACTCTCTATTTTCCAATAAGGTCCCGCCTTATCTAATAAATTTTTTGCTTAATTACCTGTTTCAGACTTAATTGAAGTACTCGATCACGAATTGTAAGCCAAAAAATATATATCAACTTCATTAGTAGATTTATTTATTATTTTATTAATCTACTCATAGTTCAAATTTTTATTATGTTTTTTAACTGCTTGGGAGTAACCATTATTTATTTTAGATCGTAGTGAAAAAATATATAATACGTTATTTCGTACTGCTGTATAACAATTTGATTTTATTAACTTTATTATTTTTGTTTGCATAATCAGTACAATTAGCAATACAGTTAGAGTGTAATCATCACTATCAATGCCGTAATTTTGTAACCAGATGAAAAGATTAGGACTTGTAAATTAAGTTTAAGAGTTTCACAATCAATTTATACTATCAACCATACACTGAATAAATCAAAAAAGTACACGCAACAGCGACAATCATATAAGAAATACGACAAATAATATATAATCTCCTTACTAATTTTGCCCGTTTTGCATTATAAATATAGGGAATACTTGTATAATGCTCTCTTTCTTTTTTAGTTAAATCTGCGTTCATATATATTTCTGCTAACACGGCAACAATGAAAATCAAATTTCCTATAAATAGAATAACAACTTCTGATGTAAAAAAAGCCCAACTTAATAACAGAACAATAGCCGCAATAAACCGGCTGGCTTTAATCATTACCACTTCTCTCTCAATTCCAGGCTTTGCTACAAATTCTACTGTAGAAGCTGCGACTTCTTTTCGTGATTCCAAATTAAGCTTATGCCAAGCTTTTGACTTGAGATAAATCATATATAGCGATGTTATAAATGCAATAGTAAAGAATATTAAAATAATAATTTCGTAAATCAAATCGTAATTCGTAGTATCCATAAAAAGCTCTCCTAGTTTATCATGTTATTCAAATATTTCCAGGTTCCAGATAATTTGATCAATTTTACTGCTAAAGCATTGTAAACTTTTTCTTTAGTTTCATATACTATACACAATATTAAGATTTAGCATATCATTTTTTGTCGAGATGCCAAACTTAAACATTGACATGAAATAAAAGCTATGCCCTTATTAGACATTAATTTTTTACAACTTTATTAATTAATCTAAAAAAATAAAAGTCCAAATAAGTAGTCTACCAAACTACTTTTTCTCAGACTTTTAAATTCATATATTTTTACTCATTAGTAGCTGATTCTTCTTGAGCTTGGGCTTCGACTTCGGCTTTTGTGTTGCTTGGCTTTAATTTGATACCATAACCATATTTAACATCACTAGCTCTAACATAAGCATCTCCCAGCTCCATTTTTTCGCTCTTATTGGAATAAATCTGATGAATGGTCAGATTGTAAAACAACTCTGCCTTTTGATCAGCTGGCACCCAAAGATATAGTAATTTTTCAACTCTTAAGTAATTGACTTTTTTAGAAATCTTTTGCCCATCATGGTCTTGCATGCTGCCATCTGCATTATAAACATCAATATCTTTATAGAGACTAACATAACTGAAATTTTCTTCATTATAATCATGGACTGGCAATTTCTTTTTAGCTTTAACATTTGAAAACCATAACCAATGATCTGTTCCCTTAATCCGGTAAATTTTAGGCTCAGGCACGAACTGCCCTCTTTGATTCATAATATATGCAGCGGGTGATCCGGTTTCTAAACGATCCACTTTAAATTTAGTACCAGCTTTCGCAATTTTTACTTTTTTAGTACCATAAATCGCTGTACCTAACTGTGCAATTGCCGTCACAGTAGTTTCTTCAGTTGGTGAACCAATTACTGCTCCAACATTACCAGCCTTTAGGTATTGCTTTATCGGGCCCCCTATTCGGTAGTAGCGTTTACCGTTTTTAAAACGTAACACACTACCGTAGGTAATTATTGTTCGGCCCTTTCTGATTAAATTTAAACTGGCTTTACGAGTACTAGTGGCATAAACATAAGAGTTATGTTTAACTTTGCGCTTAACCCCATCTATATTGGAAGCTTTGAGGTAGCGATTCTTACCTTTTAGCTTGTAGTACGGCTGTTTTTTAATTATTACTGGCTCATCTTCAACTTTGATAGTTGTAAAGGCATGGTATTTATTTTTAGTACGCTTGCCAGCTTCAGTATAAGCTACCGAATTATGCATAATAGTTTTGGTAAGAGTGTGACTGGCTGCTTGAACAGTTGGTACTGCTTGACTAGATATTGTAAGAATTGTTGCTGTACTAAACAAGCCAGCGGCTAGGAGAGCAGCTATTTTCTTCTTTACTTTCATTTATAAACTCCTTTCTGACTTACTTTTAATATTATTATATCTTCTTTTGCCTTTAAGTTTTAATCACTCTAAAAGTGATAAAGATTGTAAATAGCAACATTGCGCCCTTTTACCGAGGTCGTAATAAGCCATGCAGAAGTTACTTTAATTAAGTTTCTTGTGAATTCAAATACATAATACGCCTTCCTAATTATCAGTGAGAGCGCTAAAATATTTTTAACTCGTAAAATAACAAATATAAGAAGGAAATAATTATGATTAGAAAATGCCAAGTCGCTGACAGTCCAGCAATTCAAAAAATCAATCAAATTGAACTAGGTTATGATTATCCTGTCGAAAAAACGGCCGCTAACATTAAAAGGCTGCTAAATGATCCCAAGCATCACTATCTCTGGGTCTTTGAAGATGAAGATAGCAAAAAGGTTGAGGGATATTTGCATGCAGAAATTTTTGAAGAAACCTACTTTGATCCCATGTTCAATGTTTTAGCCTTAGCCGTAGATTCTTCTGTGCAGAAAAAAGGCATTGGCAGTCAGCTTATGCAAGCTTTGGAGAAACAAGCTCGAGCTTTAGGAATGAAAGAAATCAGATTAAATTCCGGAGAATCACGTTTAGGTGCTCATAAATTTTACGAAAAACTAGGCTATACCAGCAATAAAATGCAGAAAAGATTTGGGAAAAAACTAAATTAGCGGCTTAGCAACATAGGAGAATTATTTAAATTTTCACAGTAAAAACCCGCCTTATCTACATGATCAAAGACGGGTTTTTATAATATAAAATTCTCATTAATTATATTAGTATTTGGGTAATTTCCAAAACCAGTGGTACGACAATTACAAATAAAACTGTGGAGGTGGTCACAACATTGGTGGCATATTGCACATCCCCATGTGATTCACCCACTAAGATTGGCAAAACTGCTAAGGCTGGAGTAGCTGACTGCACTACTAAAGTTTGTTTAGCCAAACTTGTCAAAGTCGGCAGCCAATTTGCACCAACAAAAATCAAAATCATCATCAAAGCAGGTACTAAGACAAAACGACCAAGTAATGCCCAGATAGTATCGCGGTCGAGGTGGATTGATTTCAAACCGGCATCTGCCAATATAATACCGATATAGATCAGTGACATTGGGGTAACGATGCCGCCGATCATACTTAACACAGCCGTAATCCAGCTGGGAATTGGTACTTCAACTAATAAGCAAATTAAGGCAATTAGAAAACCAACTAATGGCGCTGGCAACAACTTTTTCCAGTTGAATTTTTGCTGCTTGTTCTTTTGCGCGGTCGGATCATCACTCGAAATGAAGAAGACGCCAATTGCCCAAGTAGAAACCGTATTTAACACATAATAAATTAAAAAGTAGGGCATACTTTTTTGCCCAAACAGGGCAATATTTAACGGTAAACCAATAAAAATGGTATTGGCATTCGTAATGGCGTTAATGAAAGTACCACGGCGGCCTTTGCGAATCCGCAGAACCTTACATAATATCCATGCGAACAAATAGCTGAGGGCAAAACAGATAATGGCGTAAATCAATCCGCCTGTTAAGCCAAACAATTTTTGCCGGTTTAAGTATTTTAAGACCGAAACAAAAATTGAAGCTGGCAGAGCAATATTCATAATTAAATAGGAGATATTGCCTTTAAACTGATCGCCCAGCTTGCCACTGGTGCGCAGCCAATACCCTAAAGCAATTACAAGTAACAGCTCAACGACGCTAGTTAATGAAGTAATAAAGGCTTGCATTTATTCTCACTCCTGCTCATCTGTATATTCGGGTGCCCAGCGAAGTGCAGCTACTGCCTTATCACCGTCTTGATAATCATTTTGGTTAAGATGATCAGCAATTGCCTTGTTAGCCACAGCTTTTGCTACAGTTTGGGAAAAGACATTTAGTTTTTCCACAGGTGGTAACACGGCTGCACCGGGTTTACTGGAATCAACAATGCCGCCAAGTGAATGGGCTGCTACACTAATCATTTCATCACTTAAAATCTTAGCATTAACTGCTAAAGCACCTAGACCAAGTCCTGGATAAACCAAAGCATTGTTGGCTTGACCAATTTCGTACTTAGTTCCTTCATATTCAACTGGATCAGCAGGAATACCAGTTGCTACCAAGGCTTTGCCCTTAGTCCAATGAATTAAATCTTCTGCTTTTGCTTCTGCTAATTGAGTTGGGTTTGACAATGGGAAAATGATTGGCCGCTCGGTATGGGTTGCCATTTCCGTCACAATATCTTGAGTAAAAGCACCTGAACGGGTTGAAGTTCCCACTAAAATATCAGGATGAACTGCTTGCACAACGCTCTTTAAGTCTTTAAGTTGATCAGCATTACTGAATTCTGAGCGTTTTCTAACAAAAGGCTTCTGCGCTGGCGTTAGGTCAGGAGTGTCTTCAAAGAGCAGACCTTGTTTATCTACCAAGTAGAAATGCTTACGTGCTTCTTCAGGTTGCAAACCTGCTTGCAGCATCTCAGAATATACCTGCTCAACTATTCCCGTACCAGCAGTACCAGCACCGAAGCAGACATACTTTTGATCAGTTAGTTTTTGTCCACTAATCTTTAATGCTCCGAGAATCCCCGCCAAAACAATGACTCCAGTGCCTTGAATATCATCATTAAATGTTAAGATATGATCACGGTAATGTTTTAAGATATTATCAGCATTATCCCTACCAAAATCTTCAAAATGTAAATATAGTCCCGGAAATAGCTTTTCTACAGTTTGCACAAAGCGATCAACAAATTGATAATAAGGATCTCCATTCACCCGACGCTGGTGGTTGCCTAAGTAGAGCGAATCATTAAGTAATTTGTCGTTGTTAGTGCCAACATCAAGAACCACCGGCAATACACACGCAGGATCAACACCAGCTGCTGCGGTGTAAACCATTAGCTTACCTACAGAAATGTCGACGCCTTGTGTGCCCCAGTCACCAATTCCTAAAATTTCTTCGCCGTCAGTAACTACAATCAACTTAATGTCACGTCCATCTGCCGCGTTTTTTAAACTTTCTTCAATTTTATCTGGTTCATTAATTGACAGAAATGCGGCGTTTTGGGGGTTAACAAACAAATGACTGTAATTTTCAATAGTTTCAGCTATTGTCGGATCATACACAATTGGCATAAATTCAGTAACATGTTCACTAAAAATTTTAAAAAACAGTACACGATTAGTATTAAAAATTGTCATCAGGAAAATACGTTTTTCAAGGTTTGAAGACTTTTCCTGATATTGCAAATAAACTTCACGAGCCTGTTCTTCCAATGTTTGTATCTTTGGTGGCAGCATCCCCACCAAATGATACTTTTCCCGCTGTTCTTCTGTATAAGCAGTACCTCTGTTCAAAAACGGATCATTCAACCTGTCTTGTCCTGTTTTAGTCATTTTTTCCACTCTCCGTCTAGTTAATTATTATTAGCACGTACTATATGATTAGACTATAACCAGCAAGTTAAAAGTGCAAAGAATTTAGCTTATAGTAATAGTGTATAGTATATATAAAATATTAAAATATATTTTTGTTGAATAATTATGAAAATAAAAAACCAGTTTAACTTAATAAACTGGTTTTTCTGTAAAATTTAATTACAGAGTATTTTAAGCTTGATAACGTGATTCGCCATTTAAGTAGGTTTCACTTAAAGTCATGTCTGGATTTAACACCAAAAAGTCAGCATCCTTATCAGGTGCAATTGTACCACACTTATCCAAAACGTGTGCGCTTTTAGCCGGAACATAAGAAGCCATCATGATTGCTTCTTCCGGTGTAGCAATATTCCAGTCAACCAGATTTTTAACAGCGGTCTTTAACTGCAATATGCTGCCAGCTAAATTGTTACCATCTTTAAGGCGCGCCATACCGTCTTTAACATAAACCGGTAATTCACCTAACATATAATCACCGTCGGGCATCATGCCGGCTTCCATACAATCAGTGATTAGGCAAATATGTTCTGCACCCTTGACTTGAATTAAAGCTTGTACCATTTCTTTTTTGACATGGTGGCCATCACAAATTAATTCAGCCGTAACATTGTGTAAAGCTAGTGCAGCATTAGAAATTGATGAATCATGGTGAGATGGATCCGGCATCCCGTTAAAAGTATGGGTAAACATGGTCGCACCCGCCTCAACTCCAGCTTTGGCTTCTGCAAAATTAGCACTTGAATGACCTAAAGAAACAACTACCCCTTCATTAACGGCAGCTCGAATAAATTCTTTAGCACCTTTTCTCTCGGGCGCAAGTGAAATCTTATTTAACAAGCCCTGAGATTGTTCACGCCACTCATTAAATTGATTAATGTCTGGGTCGAGCAAATATTTCGGATTTTCTGCTCCAGCGTGTTCCGCAGTAAAGTAAGGTCCCTCAAAATGAAGACCTTGAATTTTGGCACCAGTTTCCTCACCCTTGTGGTTACCAAACATCTGACAAATGCGGGACAAAGTATCAGCACCGGCAGTATAAGTAGTTGGTAGCCAGCTGGTAACACCAGAACGTAGAAAGCCTTCTGACAAGCGGTTAATACCCGTCCAATCGCTTTTCATTACATCTTCTTTTAGCGAGCCGTGAACATGCGTATCAACAAGCCCTGGAGCTATCCATTTGCCGCTATAATCAACAATTTTACCTGCTGGTTTCTCGTCTTCTGTATAATAAAAACCGAACTTACCATTATCTTGAACTTCCAGATAACCCCCTTCTTCTGTCACATTTTTAAGAAAGAATTTATCAGCATGAATATAATAAGTCATAGTTTTTTGCCTTCCTTTTAAAAGAAAAATTGGATATTGCCAGTTTAATTCTAGCTTAATCTACCAATCATTTCCAGTTCAATCTTAATTAGTACAGAAAGTTTTAATTTTTTAGTTATAATAGTGGTATAGGTAACTAATTAGGAAGCAAATATCATGATCCAAAATACGCAAACAAACAAACATCAATTAGGGGCACTTACAGGTGCCAGCAAATGTGAAAACTATTATGAATTACACTTTGCAACTGGCGAAATTGCGCACTTTTACATCTTGGCTAACGGCATTTTTCGTCTCTTGCTTGACCCGACACAAGAATTCAATGAAAATCGGACTGAACTTATTCAGTTAGCGCAATTTGACCATTCGGCGTTTGAACGTTCGCAGGTTAGAGCTACCAATGATTCATTAATCATTCATTCAGGTAAATATCAGATTATTTGGGCACAAAACCCGGCAGTAATTAGCATTTTTGATGAAACGCTCCACCATAACAGAATGCACCAATCACTGCCTTTAGAATTAAGTAATGATGGCACCACAGAATTTCTGGCAGAAAATAAAAATGAATTTTTCTATGGTGGCGGTTTGCAGAACGGCTATTTTAGTCACAAAGGTCACAGAATAGTAATCAAACATGATCAGATAACCGGAAAAGGCGGCGTCATTATGCCCGTGTCATTTTTCTGGTCAAACGCCGGCTATGGAGAGTTGAGAAACACAAACCAACCAGGAATTTATGACTTTGGTAAAAGTACTCCCGGAACAACTATCCTCACTCATCAGGACAAGATTTTTGATTGCTTTTATTTACTTGGTAGTAACCCACAGGAGATCTTGCAGCATTACTACACTTTAACTGGTAAACCTGTAATGTTACCAGAATATGCCTTTGGCTTAGGTCACATTGGTGATTTCTGTACAACTCTATGGCAACCAAGCAAGGCGCAGGAACGCAATGCTTGTAAAATTGGCAACAATTATTATATTCGGACAAAAGATCAAGATGCCGCTTCGGGTAAAGCCTCACTAAATGGAGAAGAAAATTATCAGTTTTCTGCGCGCGCAATGATTGACCAGTATCATGCGCAGCATTTTCCTTTAAGCTGGTTCATTCCCAACTATGCTGTACAAACTAACAATGTCCATGCCTTAGAGTTCTTTAATGACTATGCGCTCAATCAGGACGTTCAACCCGGCTTTTGGCATCAAGGTGAAACCGAACTGCCAGCCAAAACGGCTTTCACTTTTACTGATGCTCAATCTGCCAGCCACGATGCTAAACAGCTGCAAGGTGAGTCTCACTTAACACGACCTATGGTGCTGGCTGGAAGCGGCTCAACAGGAATGCAAAAATCAGCGGCGCTTATCTTTGGTGATATAGGTGGCAATTGGAATAATATTACTACCCAAATTGCCGGGATGCTTGGAGCAAATCTATCTGGTCAACCCTTAGTCGGCGCAGCAATTGATGGTCTTCAGGGCGGCGGCAATGCCCAAATCAATGTCCGCGATTTTGAATGGAAGAGTTTTACTCCGCTGCTATTTTACTTTGATGATCAAGGCGATTTTTGCAAAAATCCGTTTGCCTATAACAAGAAAATTACGGAAATCAATTTAGCTTATCTTAAATTACGTCAACATTTGACCAACTACTTGTGTACACTAAATAAACAAGCCCGAGATGGCGAGCCCATTATGCGTCCTTTATTTAGCGATTTCCCCGATGAAAAAGCCAATTATACTTCCCAATTTGGTAACGAATTCATGCTGGGACACAATATACTGGTAGCGCCAATTACCAATGGGCGTGAAGATGAGCAAGGAAATTCACGCAAGGATAACTTATATTTACCGGGCAAAAAGTCGATGTGGATTGATCTTTTTACCGGGAAGAAATACGCTGGTGGCAAAGTTTACAATAATTTATTATTTCCACTTTGGCATTTACCAGTATTTGTTAAAAGCGGCAGTATTTTTGACTGGGGCAAACGCAATTTTCTCCTTTATCCCCAAGAACAAAGTGAAACTGTTATTTATAATAATACCGCTTCAGCTAATTCTGAAAATGGTGCTTCTTTTACTAGAATCTCCAGCCAAGTTAAAAACGAGCAGCTACGCGTAACTATTGAACCAGTTGCAGAAGGAGTGCCTGATGCATTTAAAGAGCAGCCCACTGAACTGACTATTATGTGTGATTCTTACCCTGACCGCGTGACCATTAAAATTAATGATCAAATTGTCCCTGTGCAGGAATACGGATCAATTGATGCTTTTAACCATGCTCACGAAGGTATTTTTTATAATGTCAATTACGGCTTAGATGAATTTAGACAGTATCAAAAGAATAAGCAGTCTGCTTTGCAAATTAAACTGGCCAAACGTGATATTACAACTACTAAAATAGAAATTAGTGTTCATAATATGCAGTATGGCAAAAATGTTTTAGTTCATGAAATTACCAGTGGCGTATTGCCGTCGCCTAAATTGCCAGCTGTAGATTCAAGTAAAATTTCCGCACACTCTTTCGAACTTGCTTGGCCGCACAACAGCGCCGTTCAAATTGAAATTAATAACCTGCTCTATGTGGGTATTACCGGCAAAAATTTTGCTTTTCATGAATTAACGCCTAATACCCGCTACATCATTAGAATGCGGTACGTAATTGGAAACAAGGTTTCTGAATGGTCTGATCTTTTCGGAGTTATTACTAAGCATGCTGCTAAAGATTATGCCATTGAAAACATTAAAGTTGACTGTAACTATGCCAGCAAAGAAAACCATCCTCTTTCCTACTTAACCGATCTTAAGCTGGCAAGCGAATGGCAAACTGAACAAAGCCCCTCACCTGAACAGCCACTGGAACTAACTTTTACTTTTGAAAAAGTAGAAAAATTAAGCAGGATGGTTTATGTGCCCCGGAATATTGACCATAAAGGAGCACCATTGGCTCTCGCAATTGCTGTTTCAACTGATGGCGTTAACTTTACCACTTACGCAGATAATTTACACTGGAAACCTGATACTAAAAACAAAGTAGTGGGAATGCGGGATGTACGCGCCCAAAAAGTTCGTCTCACTATTTACCAGTCCTCCCAAGAGATGCTTGCGGCTCGAGAAGTTATCTTTTTTAGAGCAAAAAGGTAAATAAATATTGAAAAACCCCGAAGAAAGTTTGAAGTTAACCCTCTAGATTGGTGAAGTGCTCCATAATAGTTAGACATTAATCTGACTATTAGGAGCACCTTTTTTATGACTAAATATTTACTAAAAACAAAATTAGAAGCAGTAGATTTGTATCAAAGAGGATTTAGTACAAAAGAAATTCAAGAGAAATTACATATCCCATCACGTAGATCTATTGATGGTTGGATCAATAATTATCAACAGTATGGTAACAGAGGCCTGGAAAAAAGCTTTTCTAAGACAAGATATAGTGGTCAATTTAAATTAGAAGTCTTAAACTGGAGAAAAGAACATAGTGCCAGCTATCAAATTACTGCCAATCATTTTAATATTAAACAACATTCCACTATTGCGAATTGGCAAAGAAAATTAAATGAAGGCGGTGTTGATGCTTTATTTATTAAGCAAGGACGACCATTAATGCATAAAAAGAAAATTAAAGTAAAGAAGCATAAATATACTTCTCAAGAGTTAACTGAACTTGAACGTCTACGTTTAGAGAATCGTGCATTACATGTAGAAAATGAATATCTAAAAAAACTAGATGCCTTAGTTCAGAAACGCGGACATCGGACGAAGAAAGATCTATAGTTAATGAACTAAGGCAAGAATTTGGCTTTAAATTAAAAGAAATATTACCCTACACAAGTTTGTCTAAAAGTACATTCGGGTACCATCCTCATCCAAAAAAGAAGCTGATCAGTGATAAAGCACTTGTTTCAATTATCAAAATGATAAAGAAGCATCATGCCAGTTATGGATACTGGCCTGTAACTGATACTCTGAGGATGACTTATCACCTAATGGTTAATCATAAACGTGTTCAACGCTTAATGCGTGAGAACAATTTAGGAGCTAATAAATATAATCTGAGAGCCGGTAAATATGATTCTTCAAAGGGTCCACAAAATAAGAAAGCTAAGAATCGGTTCCATCAAAAGTTTAAGACTGATAGACCATATCAAAAGGTCGTAACTGATATTAGTGAATTTAGATATGGGAACATGACTATCCGTGATCGTGTATATTTATCGCCATTTAAGGACTTATTCAGCGGTGAAATTATTAGTTATACGATCACCGATCGTCCATTAACAAGATATGTTCTAGAAGGATTAGAGGGAGTGTTTACTGCAAGACCAAAGCTATTAAATTATCGAATGACAATCCATAGTGATCAAGGAATTCAATATCAATCTAATCCATATCGACATGCTTTACGAAAACATAAAGTATTTCAAAGCATGTCACGAAGAGCTACATGTCATGATAATGCAGCTATGGAAAGTTTCTTTCACATTATGAAAGTTGAAATGAATTATTTTACACATCACTTTGATACTAAGAAACAATTGGTTAAGGCGATGAAAGAATGGATAAGTTATTACAATGAAGATAGAATTCGGCACAAACTAAAAGGCTTAACTCCGATTCAATATCGGAATCAAGCCTTAAGTAAAACGATATAAAACTAACGTCCAGTTTTAGGGGTTAGCTTCAGTCCAATACTTTTCAAACAGATTTAAGCAAGGAAATAACGAAGCTGCCAATTTTTATAACGACGTTAATTACTATTAGGATAAAGCGTAAAAAATGCTTACAACTCAAACCCACTTTAGCACAAAACAAAAGTGGTAAAGGCAAAATTGAGCTAGCCTCATCTCCATCACTAACGTTAGAATGTTTATATATAAAAAATCATAATGAGACTAGTGTGCAAGAGAACCGTTTAACTGGTAAAGACCACACTGCTATCAAAACCTAATCAATAACCTAAGTGTGAAACTTGTGTTAACTATCATCAAAAAAATTTATACTTAATTCTTGACATACTTCATATTTTTACTTTTGATTTTCACTGTACTTAACAATTTAATCTTAAAGTTTTATTTTCAAGTACATAGTGTGTAAAATGTGCATGTTTAAATTCAATATCGTCATAATAATGAGCAACCTCAATCACTGTACAATCTAAATTTTGAATAATTTTATTTATTTTGTCCGACATTTTTGGATCTAAACTAGAAGTTGCTTCATCAATTAAAATAATTTTTTTATTAAAAAGAAGAGCTCTAGCAATTTCGATTCGCTGCCGTTGTCCACCAGATAAGTTTTTCCCACTTTCACCATAATATCTATTTAAAGCATCGTTACCTAGTTCATTAATCAATCCTACTTTTTCAAGAACAAATAAACAATCTTTAGTTGAGAAATCCTCGCCTAAAGTTAGATTAAAACGCAAAGTATCATTAAATAAGTTGGGATTTTGTCTTATATAAGCAATCCTACCAGATTCGAGAATATTGTTTATTTTACTATTCTTTTCCCTCAAATAAATTTTTCCGCTACTTGGTTTAATAGAACCCTGAATCAAATTAAGTATTGTCGATTTACCAACACCAGAAGCTCCTGTAATCAAAATTTTTTCTCCAAAAGTAATATTTAAACTCAAATTATTGATAATCTGTTTACCATTTGAGTACGTAAAATAAACATTTTCAAAACAAATTTTTGGCTTAATATCTTTCGATATTTTTTTAGGAGCTTTAAATTCAATCATATGTTCACTATAAGATTTTCGAATTTCTTGAGTAGTTTTTATCTTACTAAGATACTCTGAAACTGTTCCTAATGGACCTACGACTCTGTCACTAGCCATAAAAATACCAATCAAAGCTGCAGAAGATATCTTTCTTTGAATAACTAAAAGCAAGCCAATACCAATAGGTAAAATATAACTAACAACTGAAAGAATTGAAGCGACAAAAAAAGTAACAGCTTGCCAGTTATTCATAAGTAAATAAGAATTTTCGGATTCATTTAAATACTTATCTGTATCATTGTACATATACTTTTCAGCTAAATAAGTTTTGATAGTATTGGCTCCATTAAATAAATCAGTTACCTTACTTAAAAATCTACTACTATCTTCCTGCCACTTTGAAGAAGTGGCAGTTAATTTTTTACCAAAAATCTTTGGAGTTATCATAGGTAATAAAGAAAATAAAATAAACAAAATTCCAATAGGTATGCTTAAACTTAAAATATAAATTCCAGAGATTAATGCCATTAACAAAGACGCAAATACTTCAAACATCAGACTAAAGTAATCTGTTTCAACCAATTTAAAATCATTAAATATTTTTGAGACATTATCCGCAGTATCACTACTAAAAGTTGAAGTATTAATTTGCCCATAAATAAAATTACTTTTGAGCTTTACATTAAGCTTTTTTATTGCTAAATTTATTAACATTTTTCTTAAAGTCATTGAAAAATACACAATAGCCATTGCTGAAAAGCTTTTGACAGCATAAAACATTACTTCTAAAAATGTTGAGTTATGATTAAAATTTACTATAGAAGAAAGTACCTGTGCCAAAACTACTCCATCAAATGATGAAATAATTGTTGTTATTATTATTGAAAATACGAGCCAATTAGGTAACCATCTAATTATGTTTTTTATTTTCATTTTTATCACCGTTGTATATTAAATTAATATATAATACTTAATTGATTGATATTCTATTTTTGGAAAACAAATACCAATACCACCACTTTTCAGGAGTCTTAACTATTATACTGTTTATCAGTCTGTGAATATTATTATTAATCTGTCCTACTGTCATATCTTTTATATTTATCTTGGAATAAAATCTTAATTCATAATGAGGAAAATCATCTATTCTTGTAAAAGTAACTGGTTGTATATTTGAATTATTTCGTTTAGCTAAGGCTGCTAATCCGTACGCTACGGGAAAGAAATTATCTAAATACTTAGTACGATACTTGGGTTTAGGACCTAATGTATATTCTGGAAATTCAAGTATATTTTTTGAATTTTTTAATAAATTATCCAACTTAAAAAGAGCATTAACTGGGTTAGATGTGTCTAAAACTTCTGTTATGTACTTTTTTAAGCTCGATAACATTACATCTAAAATGGACCGCATATGCTCCCCTTCATCACCATTAGCTAATGGAACATTTTGAATTCTTAAACTCGCCAATATTATTGGTATAGAATAAAAATCTCCCCAATGTGGACTAAAAATTATCGTATTTCCTCTCTTAATATCATTTAATTTTTCTTCATTTATAATAATTAAATTATTTTTTAGAAAACACTTTGTCTGAGAAAATAAATAAACAAATATAGCATCAGTTTCTTGAAACAAAATATAGTTAGCCCATTTTTTGCTCAGTGACTCTTGGTTTTTTAAATTAGTAAACTTCATGGCTTTACTTGCAATTGTCACAAGGTCTTGAATATTTTCTTTTTTTTCGTTTATTTCAATTTGTCTAATTAAAGAAATTTCTTTCCAAATCAAATCAAGTTGATTACTTTTTTTTAATACTTGGAAAAGACGTTGATCATCTAGATCACTCAAATACATAGAAAAATCATAAATCATTCTGTTGACTCTTTTCTTATCATAGTCTTTCTTATTTGATACAAGTTCATATCAAACTCATTAAAAGAGTTTATCAATAACAAGTTATCATTATTATTAAACAATTTAAAAAACTCATTTATCTGAATAGCAGCAATAATTTTTATTATTGGCAAAAACGACATGTTCACCACAGGAGGTATAATTTCCTGATTTTTGTTTCGTCCTAGTTTTGATGTTTCAAGATAATCTTTCCACGTAAATGTTTTTTTAGGAATTACCATAGTTCCTAAAGAGGCCTCATGTCCTGAATAACCTCCACCAACAATATGTGGTACTCCCTTTTTTAAGCATTCATTTGAAACCAACAGTGATACATTTTTTATACTTGGATAATCAGCACACGAAAAAACAAAATCTGTCCCTGCAATTACTTGGTTAATATTAGTCTGATCAACTTTTAAGCTAATGTTATTTATATTTATTGCAGGATTAACAGTTTTACCAAATTTTTTAATAACATCAACCTTTGATTTATTAATATCTTTAGATGTAAAAATTGCTTGATTGGCTAGGTTTTCTGGTTCTACTTTGTCAAAATCAACTATAGTATAATTTTGAACACCTATTCTAAATAATTGCTCAAGTAAATTTGATCCTAATCCTCCACAGCCAATAACAGTTATATGCTTATTCATTAGCTTTTTTAAAAACTCATCAGTAAATTTGTTTTTATTAGGATACATATTCAAATAATTATTTTCCCTATCTAATAGTTCATAATTATTTTTCAAGGACTTATATACTATTAATCCATCGCAAAATAATTGATTACAAAAATCTTTTAGAAAATGTTTATTGATTTTTTTTGAGGACAGTTTCTGATTTACCATGTGTAATATTTCAGAGTCAGTAAATTCACCCGTTAAATAAGATATAATATTAATGGCCAATTCATCTGCAGTATATGATATTTGCTTATGCTCGTTATAAATTTCAAATTCTATTTTATTTTTATTTCTATATACACCTATTCCGGGCCTTATCATTGGAATAAACATTATTCACCTTAATAATAGTAGAAGCACCTTCAGACATAACAAAGCCTGACCTATTGTTCATAAACGGCACAGAAGCTTTATCTAAATCTTGATTATCTGATAACACGCCTAATTTTTTAAATGCTTCTATTGCTTCATCATTTAAGCAAGATTCTGCTCCTATAACAATACCAACATCGGCATCACCATTTTGTAGTTTTCTAAATGTTTCCCCTATACTCACACTACCGGAAGCACATGCTGCACTATATGTTGTAATACTTCCATGAATTCCCAATTTAATTGATAGATTTGACGCTATCATATTAGGTAACATTTTAATTATAGTCCTAATACCTATTGCTTTAATAGACTTTTGAGTGGCTTTCTTGGTTTCTTCAACTGTGGTGTTAACCCCACCAATTGAAGTTCCAACTCCTATAATTGCTCTATCTAAATCTTTTTGTAAAAGTGCACTATCATTAACAGCTTCCATAGTCGAAACCATTGCTAATTGTGAAACACGATCCTGATATCTTTGTTCTCTTTTTGACAAAAAATCAGACAGTTCTGCTCTTACTCGACTAATAGTAACATTTAATTTTTCATAGTATTCAAAATTATTATTACCTTTTTGAGCTGCTTCCCAAGTTGAAATAACATTATTACCTAAGGGATTAATTGTTCCTAAACCAGTTACAACTACTCGATTCAATTAGTTTTCACCAACCCATTCAATCACATAATTAGCTATCTTTTCTAAATATTTATTTCTTCTACTTATACTACTATGATCAATACTTCCAAAATTTTTCCATACTCGCTTTTGGAAATTAAGCTGTTTAAGTGTACTGTTAATAAAAACTCCTTTAATAGCATTGCCACAAAACATTTTCAAATAAAATGTCGGAGAAGTCGAAGTCGTAAGAATCAAAGTCTTTTTTATATTTTTAAGGTTTCCTATTACTCCCGTACTGCCTACATTGTAAGCAAAGTCCTTTTTCATTATTTTATCAATAAACCCCTTTATAATGGCTGGAGTATCATTCCACCATACTGGGAAAATAAATATAACTTTATCTGTACTTTTGATGATCTTCTGATACTTACTAACTAAAGGATCAATTGTCTTTCCAACACTAAATAAAGATAGTTCTTCAGTGGAATATGTTGGATCAAATTTATCATTATACAAATCTATAACTTCATAATCTTCTTTATTATTTATCAATGCTTCTGTAACCTTATTAAGTATTGCATGGTTAAAGCTTCTTATATAAGGATGTGCGTATATTATGGTAGTTTTCATTACATAGCCTCTTTTGCCTTAAATTCTCGGAGAATATGTAAAGTATCTTTTATATTTTTATCAGTATGCATACTAGAGACAAAAAATCTAATTCTTGCCTCACTTTCTTTTACTGCTGGATAGATTATTGGTAAAGCATTTATACCATTAAATCGAAGAAATTTTGAAAGCTTCATAGCTTTTTCAGATTCTCCTAAAATTATTGGTATTATAGGTGTGTCCTTACTATTTCCTGTATCATAACCTAAATTTTTAATTTCATTTAATAAAATTTTTGAATTTCGCTTAAGCGATTTCAATCTACTTTGATCGCTTTTAAATATATTAATAGCAGCTAAAGCACTTGCAGTATTAGCTGGCGTAATACCTGCGCTAAAAACAAAGCCAGGTGAATTATACTTTAAATAATTTATAAGAGTTTTGCTACCAGCTATATAGCTTCCACAGCTAGCACAAGTTTTACTTAAAGTTCCCATTAAAATATCAATATTTTTCGGATCAATATCAAAATAATCACAGATGCCAGCTCCTCTTTTTCCAACTGTTCCAAATGAATGAGCTTCATCTATCATTAAAATACAACCATATTTCTCTTTTAATTCAAGTAATTTAGGCAGATTACAAATGTCACCATCCATGGAATAAGCACCCTCAACAATTAACAAGGTACGCCTATAATTATCTCTTAATCTCTTTAATACTTTTTCTAAAGATACCATATCATTGTGCTTAAATGAGCGTCTCATTGCATGCGAAAGCTTCGCTCCTTCAACTATACTATTATGAGCAAGTTCATCATGAACAATCAAATCTTTTTCATTAACAATATTACCAATCATGTTTACATTTGTACTATGTCCACCTACTTGTACAATGGAATCTTCCGTACCTAAAAATTGTGCAATCGCATGTTCTAAATCTTCATGAATTTTTAGCTCTCCTCCTAATAGCCTACTACCAGACACAGATGTTCCATACTTGTCTATAGCAACTTTAGCAGCTTCTTTTACATTACTATCACCATTTAATCCCAAGTAGTTATATGTAGAATAATTTATATATGTTTTGCCTCCTTCATTTATATAATTAGTAGGCACTCCTTCATCCTAATAAAATATGGCACCTTATCTCCATACTTCTTTTGTATTTCGTCAAATTTAATTATTTCAGGAAATGAATTTATACTTGATACGTTTTTTTCATATTTTGATACATTAATACCTAATTCTTTCTGAATTATACTCCAAACCTCGCCTACGGTAATTTCCTCACTAAGTTCTTTATAATCAATGGATTTTTCAGATAATCCATATTCAAACTCAATTGTCTGAATTAAATCAATCATCATTAATGAGTCAAAATCCATATCAACAATTAACTTATCACTCTTTTTTATTGTTTCTTTATTTTCTCCAGATATCTCAGAAATTATATTGAGCAACTTACTGAATTCTTTTTCCATAGTTAAATCCCTTCTAAATAAATTTTATTTAACACAATGATTATAACATTTTTATTATTTATATTAATAACAGTTAATGTTAATTGTTAGCGTCAACTTTTTGTGTGTAATAAACTTTTAGCCCTTACCTGCTGCTAGTTGCAGGTTTCACTTTTTAAATTATTTGCTCAGATAGTTCTAATATTTTACCGCCATTAATAATTCTTTGATGCCAGTAATGTGTCTTAACTGCTTCGTCAAAGTTTGCTTGAAAATGCTCATAATACTACATTTTTTACCTTAAAGTGCTGATCTTCACGCTTAATTTGCTACTCTTTAATAATTTTTATTTACTTTTCAAGCAAATACTTAGTTATATTACCACTTATATGACCTTCACCGCTGATAAGTAGTAGTCTGCGTATTTAAAATAGCTTGCCAGTTGCCTAAGATATAAGTTTTGACCTTCTTTAACATCTCGATTTGGGTAATGTTAAAGCTCGATCACTATAACGCGTTTTAAAATATAATTCTACTTTGTCGCGTTGACTGTTTAAAGCCCCAAGTGATATAAACAATAAGTGGCGGCTATTTTAGTATTAACAGCAGCCTTACGACAATATTTCAATAAGTGAAAGCAATTTAAAACAAGCTTACAATTAGGTAATATTTAACCCTTTCTCTAATCCAAGGTGCATCATCACTAGAAAGATAAAATTGCTTTGCTTGTGGCACAGTACTTGATCTGGTTGGTTAGGCAGCCGTCGAGCTTTGAGGTGCACAATATTGGCGTAGCTGCTACATAAATAAATCATCAAATAATGCAATAAGCCTTTTTGCTTGTCTTCTTTCCCTTCTTTCGTCATCTTAGTAACTATCCTTATTTTAAAATTGAATTGTTTTTATTGTCCTATGCTATTAATTTAAGAAATAAGCTGTTTTCTGCTATTCAAAGTATCGAAAATTATGATGATGACTTATCACCTAATGATTAATCATAAACGTGTCCAACGCTTAATGCGTGAGAACAATTTAGGAGCTAATAAATATAATCTGAGAGCCGGTAAATATGATTCTTCAAAGGGTCCACAAAATAAGAAAGCTAAGAATCGGTTCCATCAAAAGTTTAAGACTGATAGACCATATCAAAAGGTCGTAACTGATATTAGTGAATTTAGATATGGGAACATGACTATCCGTGATCGTGTATATTTATCGCCATTTAAGGACTTATTCAGCGGTGAAATTATTAGTTATACGATCACCGATCGTCCATTAACAAGATATGTTCTAGAAGGATTAGAGGGAGTGTTTACTGCAAGACCAAAGCTATTAAATTATCGAATGACAATCCATAGTGATCAAGGAATTCAATATCAATCTAATCCATATCGACATGCTTTACGAAAACATAAAGTATTTCAAAGCATGTCACGAAGAGCTACATGTCATGATAATGCAGCTATGGAAAGTTTCTTTCACATTATGAAAGTTGAAATGAATTATTTTACACATCACTTTGATACTAAGAAACAATTGGTTAAGGCGATGAAAGAATGGATAAGTTATTACAATGAAGATAGAATTCGGCACAAACTAAAAGGCTTAACTCCGATTCAATATCGGAATCAAGCCTTAAGTAAAATGATATAAAACTAACGTCCAGTTTTATTTCGTGTTTTTTGTTACCTTTTTATTTTTATTGCTAAAAACACTATATTTTTAATAAATATAGTGTATAATCAAAAATAAATTCAAAAAGTGGCGTTTTTTGAATTTATAGTTAGAAAGGTAAATCAAATTATGTCAAAATATCACTTATTGAGAATTTATTCTTACCAACATCCAGGCAAACCAGTTACTAGCGAATTTAACAAAAGATTTAATGGCTATGGCACGATTAAGTTTCCGTTAGCAATAAACCCCATAGATGTGCGAGAACAAATTAGAATACCTACACAATTGCCACTTTTTTTGGTACAAATTGAAAACTATAATTCACTGCTAACTATCATTAGAGAGAACTCCGCTCAAATCAAAGCACTCATTGACAAGCTTCCCGGTGTTGCCAGAGAGCAATTTTTCATTGATTTGTTAATTAAAGAAATTAAAGGTACAAATGATATTGAAAATGTTGCTTCTACTACAAAGGAAATTAACAGAGCCGTAGAAAATATTAATAATCACAATAAAACTGTGCGTTTCCAATCTTTTGCTAAAATGTATTTTGATATTGAAAATGGCAAAACATATCAACTTAATGAGCTAAAAGACATCAGAGCATTGTATGACTCTTTATTAAAAGGTGAAATAGCAAAAAGCGAATTACCTGACGGCAAGCTATTTCGGGATGGCTTTGTCAGAATTGGCAACTCTACCCAAACTGTTCATCTTCCCAAAAACAGCGAAGATGAGATAAATCAGCAATTAGAAAATTGGCTAAAATTTATTAATTTGGATAAATATGATCCTATTTTAAAGGCCTGTGTTGCCCATTATTATTTTGAATATATTCATCCTTTTTATGACGGCAATGGTAGATTAGGAAGGTATCTCTTTTGTAGTTATATTGGAAAAAAAGTTGATCCTTATACTGCTGTCAGCTTTTCTTATCAGATCACTCAAAAAAAGGCAAGGTATTATAAAGAATTTCAAGAAGTTGAAAATGAAAAAAATTACGGTGAAATCACACTATTCGTTATCAGTTTGCTAAAATACTTAGTTTCTGGACAAAAATATGTCCTGGGTAATTTAAAAGATGACTATAACATTTTAAATTTTGTCAAAAAGAAATTAGAAGATTTTGATTATCCCAACTTTGAATTCAATATCTTATATGTATATGCACAGTCATTTTTATTCAACAGTTTTGATGGCAGCGTTCAAGACACAAGTTTAATCAGTTTTATCAAAAGTACAGAAAAAATATCAACCAAAAAAGTAAAAACTGCTATAGAAGATTTAGAAAAAGAGGGTTTAATTAAAACTGTTAAAGGAAGGCCAAAAAAAAGAAAGTTAACTGGTAAATTTTTAGATAAAATTGGTTTGAATATCTAAGATAGTCCAGTTAACTATCTCAAAATATAGCAATGTACCCTAAAAGAAATCATTCTAGAATAAAATTTCCACAATATGACTTGATTTATAATTATATTAAAAAAGTTTTTTACGATTGCATTAGACGGGAGTGTCAATAATTATGTGTAAATGGAATTATTGACACTCCCTATACTTTTTACAATATTAAGTAAAAGCAAAAGCAAATTTTGTATACAAATATAATAAACTGCTTTGAAAAAGCAGCTTTGAAAATCATAAAAAACCAGCTTATAGCACAAAAAGCTGGTTTTTAATTTAAAACTTTTTTCTGATTTTTAAACGAAGATGTCCTTTTTAATGACCCGGTAAACAGAAATAACCAAAACTAAAAGCGCGCAAAGCATCGCAACGTAAGCCATTGGTCCCACACTGATAGCAGCTTGGGCTTGGCTGCTGGCCATGCGATTTTCTACCGCATATTCTACAATCCACTTACTTAGTAAACGCGGGGTTAACACAAAACTCACAGTCGCTATGATTGAAGCTACTAAAGCCGTGTTACGTGAATATGGTTCACGGAAAAATTGTGCTAAAACACAAAATGCTGGGGCAATCATCAAAAGCAATACCCACATAATAATTAGTCGTCCTGCACCACTGCTCATCATTTGGGCACTATTAGTGGCATAACGGTATTTACCCCACAATTGTCCGCCGGTTAAGGTATTCAATAAACTCAGAAAATACGACCCCTGTTGTCCATATACACCGCCACGATTAGACAAAATTCCCTGAATCACCTGCAAGCCGTCAGTCGAGCCAGCTGTAGTGAAATTAACGGTAACTACTTTTTTCATATAAGTAGCTAAAAACATCACAATTGAGCCGCCAAATTGCAATGCCCGCAGCATGCTTAGTTTTCTGGACGACTTCATCTTAAATTCTAAACTTAGTACACGGTCAGGGTGGTGGCTGCGACCAATTACAAAGATACCGATTGCAACAACGATCGCAAGTACAACCAGCAGCCACCACAACTTAGCCATGATCAAAAATATGGCGAGTACCACAATTGCCACCGCAACGTATGGTCGGTCTGCAAATATATCCCAGAAGTTTAGCTTCAAATGTCGGTAATCACCGCGAGTCTGAAGGTTATTATGCTCTTTGAGCGTTACCTTAGAAGTCGCTTTTGCATTAGACCGAGATTTTTGGCTGTGTTTTTGGCGATATTCCTGCCTTGTTATGTGTGAATCTCTTTCCATACCGGCATCTCTTCCTTTCAGAAATAATATCCTATCATGTTTAAGATGAAAATATCATCTATTTAGCAAATTCTTAGCAAATTTATTGTGCTAAAATATAAAAGATATCGTATTTTTTAGGAAAATATTAAAAAGAAAGCGAGGACGTTTTGACAGTTTCCGACAAATTTCCAGCTGGCTGGCACAAGGCATTTGTTACTTTGTGGCTAGGCTGCTTTATCACAGGCATGGGCTACTCCATGACAATGCCCTTCATTTCATTATTTATCGCTGACCTGGGAAACTACAGCAAATTACAGATTAGTATGTATTCCGGCCTTGCGTTTGCTATGACTTTTATTGCCCAAGCAATAGTTTCACCTTATTGGGGCAATCTGGCCGACAGAAAAGGGCGTAAATTAATGTGTATGCGTGCCTCCGGTGTGATGGCCTTAACCATCACTGCTACCGGTTTTGCACCTAATGCTCTTTATATTATCGTCATGCGCTTTATTCAAGGTGCCTTTTCTGGATACATTAATAATGCCACTGCTTTAATTGCGGGAGAAACCCCTCATAGAAAAAGTGGTTGGGTCATGAGCCAAATGATGACTGCCGGTACGGCAGGAAACTTGGTAGGTCCACTTTTAGGTGGGGTATTGTCAAACTTCTTTGGCAATTGGCTCGGCGGAGTCTGGGGTTACCGCATTCCGTTCTTTATCACCGGCTTTTTAATGGTACTTGTTTTCTTAGGTTCAACTTTTTTAGTTCACGAAAACTTCACTCCAATTTCTCGAGCAGAAATGAAGCCGATGAAGGAAATTATGCGTTCTCTACCTAACGTTAAATTGATTGTGGTGATGTTCTTTACCACACTCTTAGTTCAGGCTGCCAACATGTCAATTGATCCGATTGTTTCTTTATACGTTAAATCAATGATGCCTAATAGCAAAAACATCGCATTTGTGGCGGGCGTCGTAGCTGCTACACCGGGACTGGGAACATTGCTAGCTGCTTCCAAAATTGGTCATAAAATGGATGAAATTGGTCCTCTGAAGATATTACGCCTAGGTTTGATTGTAGGAGCTGTTCTCTTTATTCCTATGGCTTTGACACACTCACCTTGGGTGCTGGCAGGATTGCGTTTTCTGCTCGGAATTGCCAGTGCTGCCATGTTACCGGCAGCACAGACCGTTTTGACTCTGAACACTCCAGCCGAAAGCTTTGGTCGTATCTTTAGCTACAATCAGTCTTTTCAAGCAGTTGGTTCTGTGTTTGGGTCACTTATGGGCTCCACTATCTCGGGACTGTTCAACTACGCTACAGTTTTCTGGACTACAGGCTTTACCCTACTGATTAACTTTATTCTGATTATCTTTTTCAGTTTAAGAAAAAGTCCTAATAAATAAGAACTAACTTACAACTAATAAAGTATCCTAATTTTGGTGGTCACATCATATTTCGTTCAGGATGCTTTTTTGTTTTGCTTGATCTCCGTAGATAAACATTGTATAATTTTATTACATTTTAGGATATACATTGTTTATTTTTTTACAGGGGGCAATTATGATTCGTGCTACTATATCTAAATGGGGTAATTCTAAAGGCATCCGATTAAACCAAGCAGTCTTGCAAGCATTAAACGCTACTATAGGAGATCAGTTAAACTTTAAAATTGAGGACAACAAAGTAATAATGTCAAAGCAAGATGATACACCTGATTTAACTTTTGAAGAACTTTTTAAAGATTATTCAGGTGAAGAATTTGATACTGAAATTAAGTTACCAGATGAGAGAAAAGGAAATGAAAAATGGTAATTAAGCAAGGATCTATTCTATTAATGGATTTAAGTCCTAAACAGGGGCATGAACAATCTGGCAAACGACCTTATTTATATTTAAGCTATAAAGGGGTTGAAAAATACGCTCATATTGCTGTGTTTGCTCCTATATCAACTACTAAAAGACTCTACCCCTTATATCAAGAATTACCTGCTGCATCTCAAACAAAAGGCGTAGTCATGCTAGATCAGCTAGTTACAATCGATTATCATAATCAATCATTTCAATATTTAGAGCAACTACCTGATGACTATATGGAAAAGATACTCAAAATTGTAAAAGTAGTTTTTCAGAAAGATTAGCCAAGCAGTCTTTCTGTAGATAACTACATGCTGCAGCATGTTAGGGCAATAGATCCAGCTTTCAGATTGAAAGGCAATATCAAAGTAAGATTAGACGAAGCTAAAATAAAAAAATTAGAACAAATTTAGTTTCATTTTTTAAAAAACAAAAACTGTACTGAGCTCCAAAAATTATCCAACTTTTGGAGCTTTTTTATATCTAAATTATCTAAACAAGATAAAATTATAATTTATTATCTCTAACATGATTATCAAATTAGTTCTACTTAATTAAGACCAAACTAAAAGAACTAATTCCGATCGAATAGCGGCAATTAGTTCTCAGTTTATAACCAATAAAGTGTTCTAATTTTGGGATGCACTTCATTATCTTGGTGGTTTTTTATATCTGCATAGAAAGAAATACCAGCTAAATAGTTGTTAGTTCCCCTTTTTTGGCGGATTTTTTCATTACTACAACTGTAATAACAAGAAGCAGAATACTAATAAACAATAATCCTAGAAGAGAATATTGCACGTTGGTCACAGCTGATAGAGTAGTAAAGGCAGTGGTCATTAGAGGACTAACAACTAGTAGAATTGTATTGATCAGACCAACAGAAGACGCCAAAATTGTGTGGTCAACTGCTCCTACCATCCACTGCGTTAATTTCGGACTGGCGGCTCCCAAAAAGAAGCCCAAAAAGCAACAAGTTACTAAACAAGCCCAAATATTTTTGTTTAAGATTGCAATTATGACACTGGCACCAGCAACATTCGCAAACAAAATAACAGCATAGAGACTAATTTTTTTAAATAGATTGGTACCGATAATACTGCCTAAAGCAGTGCCTATTCCCACCATAGCACCTACCAACGCAATCGTAAAACTATAGGTACCGATAACCATTACTTGCCGATTGCCAGCTACCACAATGGAAACAAGTGGTTCAATAGTGCTTAAAACGCCATTTAAGACCGCAATTACCAACACGGTCGTCATTAAACCTGCAGCTTTTTTGACTTGTTTTAATGCTAAGGCTAAGGTAGCCCAAAAGCCGCGATCATCAACTTCCTGCGTAATAGTTGCAATACCATTTTTACGTTTACTTCTGGCAATATTGTAATAGATCAAGCCGGCCAAGATAAAGGTCAGGCCGTTAATTACAGCCAGCGTAGAATATGACATGAATAACAAAAGTCCTGATCCAACAAACTGACTTATCAAAGTGATTACCTGTGACATACCACCAGTGAAACCTTCAGCTTCTCCCACTTCATCTTTTTTTACCAGACTGATAACTAAAGGTGTTGTTAAACCACTGGAATAAGTTCCAGCCGTGTCAGAAATGAAGTTGATAATAATAACCATTATTACTAAATTCCAACCCGCAATATTCTGGCTAAAAAGAAAACCAACCAGTAAATAAAGCGCTCCTCTGATCAGGGCCATCCAGACTATTTTTTGAAATTTGTTCTGCGTCCTGTCAGCTAGATAGCCACCAACACTAGAAAACAGCCGGGGAACTGACTCCGAAATAGCAATTAATGACAAGGCCAGCGAATAATTTTTGAGCCGACTGGCATAAGTCATCAGCGCTAAATAGAATAAAATATCCCCCGCACTGGATAAAATACTGGCAATTGAAAACTTGCGATATTCTTTATTTTTAAAAAAGATAGTCATAATTTTTTCTCCTTTTTAGCTTTCTTTATTTTCAATTGTACTTAAGCTAAAATTGAGAATAGAAAAGTGTCATATATGAAACAAAAAATTGATGAGGTCAAATTATGACTATAGGTGCTTTACTTAGACAATACCGTTTAGAAGCTGGGAAAACTCAACGTGCATGGATTGGCGATGTTATTAGTCCCTCTTTTTACTCTAAAGTAGAAAAAGACCTGACGCGTATTTCGGCGGCAGACCTAATTGAATTATTACGGCAAAATCATGTTGAAATTGCCGCTTTTTTTAAACAGCTTGATTACCAAGCTGAAAGTGAAGATAATCTCAAAAAGAAGATTAATGCCCAAATGACAGACGCTTATTATAATTTTGATATTAAGCGCCTAAAAGAAATCAAGCAGGCTATCGCAGGTAGTGGGCTTGCAAGTAAAAATGAGTTAATGCTAAGTGTAAACTCAATCCTAGCTATTATCGATGGTAATAAAGAAAAATTAAGTGCTGCAGAAATCCAGCAACTAAAAAATAAATTCTTTAATGAAGAGAATTTCGACTGGAAAACTATCAAAATTTTCCTGAATTGCATGGTTTTTTATGATTTTGCCAGTGACATGATTATTACTAACAAAATTTTTCAACAATTTAAAGATAGCACTAATGACGATATACAATTTATAGTGTTGGGAATATTAATCAATATGATTAGTATGTGTCTGGAAAAAAACAAGTATAAGGAAGCCAAGCAGTTGGTGGAAAAATCCCTTGAGATTCACACCCGGCCACTAACCTGCTTTAGTAAGATGACTTTATTATTTTTGGAGAACATGATTAACTATCATTTTGATCCCCAACAGCTTTATCTGGATAATAGCGCAAGGCAAATAGAAGAATTTTCTTTAATCGGCATGACAGAGTTTAGTAAACAGTTGCAAAAAATTGTGCAGGAAAACACCTGAAAAAATTAAACTTATAACAGCAAAACTGGTATTCAATCTTTATCTGAAACCAGTTTTTTATTGTTAGTTAATAATGTTTTGCTTAATTACCTGTTCCAGTGCAGTGCTAATCCAGCCAATATTATGCGGCTTACCGTCTTTAAGATAGGTCAAGCCGTAAGAACAATTACTCTTATATTTTAAAGGACGGTAGGAAACAAAATTGATATTTTTGTTAATGCAAAAATTAGGGATTATCCCAATACCCTGTCTTGCTTTAATAAAATCATACATTAAAAAGTATTCATCCACCCATTTGACCTGATCGGGACCGAGCTTAGTTAAAAAAGTTTGATTTAAGCGGAATATATCAGGCAAAGAGCGGTCTGTATATGGCAGAAGAATTTTTTGCTGATAAAGCTGGCTAAAGGTAATAGCTTCGTGCCTTTCTAGAGGATGACCGGAAGGCAATGCTACCCAATATTTGACTGGAACGTAGGGTCTGAAAATGACATCATCTGAGTCTTTAATGACGTCACTAGTTAAAAGTGCCATATCTATCTTGCGCTCTTGCAGCTGGGATAAATAATCTACTAAAAAATTAATAATAAAAGTAAAATCATAGTTTTTATATTGCAAGTTAAATTTTTGCAAGAACAAAGGAATGATGTAGTGCTCCAAGGGATTAGCTGACATCCCTATCCTTATGTGAGTGAGATCAGAAGCAACCGACTTATGCTACATGTAATCTACTGCACTATCTCTTTTTTTCAAAATATCTAAGGCAATTTGATAAAAATATTTGCCGGCAGCAGTCACCATTAATTTATGCGGTGAACGATCTAATAATTTCACATTAACTTCTTTTTCCAGTTCCTTAATGCTTTTAGAAACAGCAGATTGAGAAAAGTCTAATTTACGGGCTGCCACAGTAAAACTTAAATTATCAACAACATAGATAAAGCAACGCAATTGTGAGAAATTCATAATTTATTATTCCTTTTGGTACTACCTTATTCCATTATGCGTTAAGAAAGCGCCTTTAGCAATGATACTATGTGATTAAATTCATTAAGGAGGTAATTTTAATAAATGAAACAGAAAATTTATCCGTGGTTAATCGTCTTATTTTCTGGACTGATGTGCGCGGTTATAGCTAATACCTATACTGTCATGATGAGTCTGTTTTTGGATCCTTTAGTACACGCATTACATGCACCATTATCGGCAGTCTCGTACTTTATGACCATTACTATCATTTCCATGTCATTTGGGTTTGTTTTAGTAGGGCACTTTATTAAAAAAGTTCAATTCAATTGGGCATTGGCACTGGCTGTAATTATGACGGCAGCAGCGGTAGCAATTTTATCACAAGCCCGTAATCTGGCTGTTTTATATTTAACCGCCGTAGTCATTGGGCTAGGCTGTGCCTTCACGGGATACATTGTCCAAGGCATTTTAGTCAATAATTGGTTTATCGCTAAGAAAAATTTCGCTTTTTCATTATGCGCTGTTGTTGTTTCCATTTACCTAATGTTTTCCAGTTCTTTTACTTCAATTTTAATCACTAAATTAGGTTGGCGCTCAGCACTTTTAACACTGGGCGGTATTAGCCTGGTTATCGGTTTACTTGGTGCCTGCATCATGAAATTAAGACCTGAAGACATAGGACTTAAAGCATACGGAGCTGATCAGGTTCAAAATAATTCCACTGCTGCGCCTGAGCAAGCAGCGCCACAAATTAAAACTAAGACTGTCGTTTTTTCAGCGGCTTTTGTTTTAGTTCTACTATTCTATGCTTTGGTCGAATTTGGAGGCAATATTCAAAGTTTAATTCCGGTTTTCACAACTCGTAGTGGTTTTGGACCTACTGCTGGGGGTTTTATTATTACCTTAGTTAGTGCAACCCAAATCTTCATTACCCCACTTTTTGGTATTACTACAGATAAATGGGGCAGTAGAGCTGTAGCCGTGTGGTTAATGTGCCCAATAGCAGCAATGGTGTTATTCATACTCGCAGCTAAAACTAAGTCCTTTGTTTTACTATATTCCGCTGCCCTTCTCTCTACTGCTTGTGCTACGGTCATGGGAACTGGTGAACAAGTTTTTGGAGCCGAAATGTTTGGGCCGGCTTTTGATATTGGTTACTCCAATGTTAGTGCCATCACAGGTGTGATAGGCGCATTTGCCACTCCGGTCTTTAGTTACATTTATGAAGGCAGCAATTCATTCATAGTAGTTTTCATTGTAGTAGCAATAATTTATTTCATTGCTTTAATCATCCCTATAATTGGGCCAAAATTCCGCTTAAGATTTGAAAATAAAGGAGAATAATATTATGACTAAAAAATATGACGTGATTATTATCGGTGGCGGTCTTGCAGGTTTCGCTGCAGCCACAGAAGCTGCAGACAGAAATTTAACTGCCCTAGTACTAGAAAAAGGCAGAACAACTGGCGGAACTGGTAATTATGTTGAAGGTGTTTTTGCGGCAGAATCGAAATTGCAAAAAGAAGCAGGAATTGATATTAACCGTGAGCAAATTCTCCAGTTGGAAATGGATTATTCACACTATAAGGCTGACCATGAAATGTGGCGCCATTATATTGACCACTCTGCAGAAAATGTTGACTGGCTCCAAAAGCACGGCGTTCAGTTTGACAAAGTTACAGAAATGGGCACTGATTTGCCAACTTGGCACTTATTCACAGGTCATGGGAACAAAGCAATCCATGAAGCTTTACAGCCGTATGTTGAAAAAAATAATATTGCGATTAAAACCTCTACTCAAGCAGTTGACTTAAAGCATAACGCTGACGGCAGTTGGATTGTGATTGCCCAAGACTTAGCTGCAGACAAGGAAATTACTTTACAAACCAAAAACGTAATTTTAGCTACTGGTGGATATTTAAACAATCCAGAAATAATGGAAAATGCCAACAAGTTTAATCCTGAACGGATCGTTCCCGTTAATTCCGGCAAGTCAACCGGTGACGGTCTCAAAATGGCATGGAAACAGGGGGCGAAACACTTCTTTACTGGCATGACAATGAACTTTGGTGGTCAGATTCACGACTCGCAAACTCCGACTTACGAATTTGCATCATGGGATCTGGGTAGTGCTGTTTGTGATGAGCCTATTCTCTGGGTAAATGAAAGTGGCAATCGTTTTACCAATGAATATGATTGCGTAAGTAACTGGGCTAACGAGGGTAACGCTATGATTCGGCAAGACCGCGTTTTTGCCATTCTAGACCAAAAGACTATTGATGATTTTACTGATAAAGGTTTCCCGCTAGATTTACACCCATTTTATGAACTGCCAAATTATCCGCACTTACGTGAAAATGTAAAAGAGGCTATCGCTAAGAACTATGACTTTATGAATTCTGCTTCAACGCTGGCAGAACTGGCAGAGAAGATCGCTGCTCCTAATCTGGAAGAAACGGTTCATCATTATAATGATCTTGCTGAAAAAGGCGTTGACACTGATTTTGGTAAGGATAAAAAGTTTCTCCTACCGGTTGTACAAGGACCATTTTACGCAATAGAATTGGGCGTTGGTGCTTTTACAACCGGAGATGGTCTAAAAGTCAACTTGCATAATGAAGTCTTAGACAACAAGAGTCAGCCTATTGAGCATTTATATGCAATCGGCAGTGATGGCTCAGGCGTAATTTATGGCGATACCTATGGAGTTAAAGTTCCTGGTAGTCATGCCGGCTACTGCGTTTACTCAGCCAGAAACGCTGTTAAAAATTTGACAGCTGATTTATAAAATAAGCACTAATTAAGATAATTAGAAAACAAAAAAGCGTGCTCAAAAGCACGCTTTTTTCTGTCTTACGTGGGTTTATTCACATAAGCTGAGAGGTATCTCCGCTAGCATTTACGCTAAATCAGCGCCGTTAGTAGTAATTACCTTCTTGTACCAGTCAAATGACTTTTTCTTGTAACGGTTAAAGCTGCCGTTGCCTTCATCGTCTTCATCAACATAAATGAAGCCGTAACGCTTGGACAT
The DNA here is from genome assembly GCF_000761135.1 of Lactobacillus sp. wkB8. Classification (NCBI taxonomy): domain Bacteria; kingdom Bacillati; phylum Bacillota; class Bacilli; order Lactobacillales; family Lactobacillaceae; genus Lactobacillus; species Lactobacillus sp. wkB8. Next base: position 1,760,576 of record NZ_CP009531.1, read on the forward strand.
TTCACCCGTTGAAGCACTGACTAAGTCAATACAGCCCCAAGGAGTGTAACCCATAACATCAACACCATCGTCTATAGCTTGAGAAATAGCCTCGATGTGTTCACGTAAGTAATCAATCCGGTAGTCATCTGCAACATAGTGGTTTTCGTCTGGCTTATCCACAGCTCCCAAACCATTTTCAACAACGAAAACAGGTTTTTGATAGCGATCTGATAGTTGGTTCAGGGCAATTCTTAATCCTGTTGGGTCAATTTGCCAGCCCCAATCGCTGCTCTTTAAGAATGGGTTCTTAACGCCGCCCATCAAGTTGCCGTTAGTAGTTTCTTGGTTTTCATGGGTAACATCAACTACAGATGACATGTAATAACTAAAACCAATATAATCAACTGGATATTGGGCTAATAATGCCAATTCCTCATCATTGTAGTCAATATCTGCCAACTGTACTCCTTGACGAGCCAATAAACTCTTAGTGTAAGCTGGGTAATGTCCTCTAACTTGAACATCGGCACAGAAGAAGTTATTAGCCTGATTGTCTTGCAATGAAGCCAATTGGTTCTTAGGATTAGAATCGTAGCTGTATGTTGTAGCATATAAAATCATGCAGCCAATTTTCATATCAGGATTAAGTTCATGACCAATCTTAACAGCCTTCGCACTAGCAACAAATTGGTTATGCCAAGCCTGGTAAACATTCTTCTTGTCGCCAGCACCATTACTGATAGTGAGACCTTGACCCATAATTGGGAAGTGAGCGGCACTGTTGATTTCGTTGAAAGTCATCCAGTATTTAACCTTATCTTGGTAGCGGGTTAAAACAGTGCGGGCAAAACGCTCGTAAAAGTCAATCAGCTTCTTGTTCTTCCAGCTGCCGTATTCAGTAATTAAATGCAGCGGCATTTCGTAATGTGAAATAGTAATTACAGGCTCAATGTCATGCTTTAAACACTCGTCAATTAGAGCGTCATAGAACTTCAAGCCTTCCTCATTAGGAGTTTCTTCATCCCCATTAGGAAAAATTCTAGACCAGGCAATTGAAAAGCGGTAGCACTTAAAGCCCATTTCAGCAAAAAGCTCAATGTCTTCTTTGTAATGATGATAGTGATCAATACCAATATGATTAGGATAAACGTAGTCTGGGTTTATCTTAAAATCAAAATCAGGTGAGGCAATGATTTTCATTCTGTCTTTGCCACCAGGTAAAACGTCAGGCAAAGATAAACCCTTGCCTCCTTCTTGGTATGCACCTTCTAATTGGTTAGCAGCGGTAGCACCGCCCCATAAAAAGCCTTTAGGAAAATTATTTGTAACCATGATTTACTCCTCCATTATTTTAAATCTAATAAAGCAGTGCCTATAGTTATTGTACCATCGGCAATTGCAGTAATTTCCTGATATTCATTTGAATTAGTAACGACAATTGGAGTTGTCAGCTTAAAGCCGGCTTTTTTAATAGCTTCCATGTCAAATTTGATTAGTGGGTCACCCTTTTTCACAGCTTGACCCTTTTTAACTAAGGTTGTAAAGCCTTTGCCCTCAAGTTCAACGGTATCCATACCAATATGAATCATTACTTCTGCACCATTGGTCGATTTAAGACCAATTGCATGTCCTGTTGGGAAAACCATTACTACTTCTCCGTCAAGAGGTGAGCAAACCTTGCCTTCTTGAGGTTCAATTGCAATACCCTTACCCATTGAGCCGCTGGAAAAGACTTCATCTTTAACATCGCTTAAAGGAACAACTTGACCGTTGATAGGCGCAACTAATTCTTCTTCCTTATTATACGAAACTTCTGCCTTAACTGTGTCAGAATTAGCAGAATCATTTGTTGCGGCTGACGTAGCAGTCGCACTCACAGCAGCTTGTTCTGCCAAATTACCATCAACGCTCTTTTTACCAAAAATCATTTGTAGGGCAAAACCTAAGATGATTGCTACAGCCATACCAATCATTAAGCCATAGACACCCATGTCAATGCCGTTTTTACCCATAGCACAAGGAATTGCAAAGATACCCATTCCAGCCATCAAATAAGTTTTTGTGCCAAAGAGTCCAATTAAGCCGCCACCAACAGCAGAAGCAATACAACTGAGAATGAATGGCTTCTTACGTGGCAATGTTAAACCATAAATAGCTGGTTCGGTAACACCGAAGATACCTGATACGAATGCTGGAATAGCAATACTGCGAGTCTTTTCGTCTTTAGTTTGGAAAATCATAGCTAAAACTACACCAGTTTGTGCAAATGATGCAGCAAATGATAAACCAATAATCGGGTCAAAGCCCATAGCAGCAATGTTAGTCATCATAACTGCCACAAAGCCCCAATGAACGCCAAAGATGACAAATACTTGCCAGAAAGCACCCATTAAGATACCAGCGATCACTGGGCTAAAGTTATAAATTGCACTGACAATTTCCGCAACTCCGTTACCTAGCCAAGTTGCAACTGGTCCGATAACAAGGAATGTAATTGGAACAGTAACTAATAAAACGATAAATGGTACTAAGAAAGTTTTAACAACATCTGGAATGATCTTACGGGCAACCTTTTGCACTTTGGAAGCAAACCATACCGCAATGATAATCGGAATAACTGAGGTGGTATAGTTCATTGAAATTACCGGAATGCCCAAAAAAGTCATATGAACAGGTGCTTCTAAGAATGTGCCCTTAAATACAGTAAATAATGCAGTTTTACTGCTTGCCATCGACACAATTGAAGGATAACAAAGAGCAGCACCAATAGTGGCACCTAAATACGTGTTGATACCAAATTTTTTCGCTGAAGAAATTCCTAAAATAATAGGCAGGAAGTAGAACAAGCTGTCACCGATAGCATTCAAGATGACATAAGTTCCCGAACTTGCTGATAGCCAACCAAAAGCCAAAAACATTGCATTAAAGCCTTTAATCATACCACCAGCACACATTGCACCCAGAAGTGGATTAAAAATACCGGAAATCAAGTCAATAAATTTATCAGCTAAGCTCATATTGCTGTTGTCAACGTCATCATCAGAAACGCTGCCGCCATTTGCGAAGCCACCTACTTTAACCAAAGTATCATAGACATCAGCGACATTATTACCAATAACGACTTGGTATTGTCCACCGGACTTGACAACAGATATTACGCCATCAGTGGCTTTTAATTTGTCATCATTTGCCTTCTTCATGTCCTTTAATTTAAAACGTAAACGTGTAGTACAGTGAACTACACTGACTACGTTGTCTTTACCACCGATATCGGCAATAATTTCACGACTTAGATCTTCGTAAGCCATTTTTCCTCCTAAAAATCAAAACCCGAGAACTTCAAGAAACACCTTAACAAGATAAATTGTCAGGTTGCCAGTTAAAGTTCTCGGGTTAATGCCTGTAAACAGTAACACACCGTTTAAACTAAATATTATTAAAATAAGGTAGAATTAATCCTTTTCTGAATGGTTGTCATTTTGCCTATGCGTGACCCGCCATACATGCAGGGTTAAATATACCTGATCATCAGGCTGCAACTGCCAGCCTGCCTGATTGTATAAGTACGTGTCGATTTTTTGGACAGTATCGTATGCCTTTCGGTATTTGACCTTCATTAGTTCAATTAAAGAATTATCAAGCTCACTACCAGAGTCCTTGTCACATTCACCACACATATGCCGCACCATAAAAGCACGTAAATGTGTCATAAAACGGTTAAAGTTGAATGATTCATTATCAAGCTGCATACCATATTGGTACTGGATAATATCAATTACGCCGCGAATTAACTTAGTAATTTTAATTGTATCCTGCAGTTTGGTTTGACCAGAACCAGCGTTAATAAAGTGATATGTCAGATAAGCTACTTCACTTTTGGGAAATTCCAGCTTGGTTTTTTTCTTTATTAACTCAAGAGCATCTTGTGCTGTATTATATTCCTTGGGAAATAATTTTTGCATTTCCCAGCCTAATGTATCTTGGCCTAATTCAATATTTTCATCAGCTCGGGTTAACATAAAATCAATATGATCGGCTAACACCAAAAATTGATAATCGGAAAAAGTTATTTGTAATTTTTGGCTCGCTAAATTAATCACAGCAGTAGTTAACGCCAATGTTCGCTGATCAATATCTCTCACACTGTCAACCATTTTAATGTTCTTTTCGACAGCGATAAAGCGACGCGAAATTTTGTCCTCATCAATGGAATCGCCTGTTTTTTTGCCAAAGCCAATCCCGTTGCCAATCACCACCCAATCTACTCCGGATTCATCTGACACTAAAGCAGCGTTGTTGTTAAAATTCTTAATAAATTTCACTCAACTTACTCCTTTTTTCAATAAAAAAACCTACAAACAATACCAATAATAAGTATTGTTCATAGGTTAATGCCTGATCGAATCAGTAACACGACTACTTACGCTTACATTATAAATCAGTATTAAAGCGATCTCAATACTTATTTGATTATTTTTTATAAGTGTTTCATTTCAAGATAAATAATTGTGCTTTAAACCGATTTATACTTAAATAGTATCTGAAAGCACTACATAAGTTTAAAGGAAAACAATTCAATGGCAAGTAAAAAGCAAAAACTTTCATTAAAAGGCCGAATATGGTCTACAATACGCGTCTTACTTTTAAGTGCCCTTTTTTATATTGGAGTTACCTTGATTTTTTTCGGTTCAGGATTTGGTAATTCCTACGTTGTAGAGCAAAATGCGGAAAAAGCAAATACCACTTTAACACAGAAAAAAGCAGATATAAATAAAAAACGCAAAACAAGTTATGATGCCAGCAAAACCAAATCAGTCAGTGCAGCCAGCGTTCTGAGAGCAAAGCAAATTAAGGCCTATGCTATAGGTCGCATTGCTATTCCTGCTGTTAATATTCACAATCCTCTCTTTGCCGGTTACGGTGATCAAAACCAAAATTTAGAATACGGTGTCGTTACCTGCCTGCCCGATCGCGTTATGGGCGGTGCCAATAATTATGTACTTGCAGGACACTATATGGGTTCATACGGCCCTGCAGTTTTAGATAATTTGCATCTGGCACATCCCGGTGACCTCATTTATGTGACAAATTTACACCATATTTATACTTATAAAATTAAAAGAATTTCTTTTGCCATTAAACCTACACAAGTTGAAGTTGAAAACAACATGCAGGATAAGAGCATGATTACCCTTATTACCTGTTCTGATTTCAATACTTCTAAGTATGGGTATGGACAGCACCGCACTGTTGCACAAGGTGATTTAATCGGCAAAATGAAGGCTACTAAGCATAATCTGGCGGCTAGCGAATTAATTGCTAAACCAAAGCAAATTAATAAAAAGAAACACGTGACCCTTACGACTGGCAATGGGCGCAAAACAGTTCAAAAGACTACTAAAGTACGTGCAGAAGCACAGCCTAAATTTTTCCAAAACATGACTTTAATCAGAACAGTAATCATTACCTTTAATATTATTTTTATATTATTTATTTTCTGGCGGTTAGCTCGTATCTGGCTTTTTAAATAGGCTCTTTAGCATCAGTTATATAAGGTAATAAAATTACTTATTTCAAATAGTCAGCTTTTTAAATACATGCTATACTGGGGTTAAGATGGTATTATTAGGATAGTATATGGTTGCGGTTACTTTAATACTTAATATTAATATTTGATTTTCACATAAATAATTTTATTTAATCATTATTACGTAAAAGTAAACGCTATTAAAAATGTTAAATTACTGCTAATTGAATCAGTAAAGAAGATGATGACTAATGACGACCAAAAATCAAAATTCTGCCAGCCCAGAAAAGGCATCTGAACCTGAACTAAAAACTAAAAATTATGATTTTGATATTGACCCCAACGCAATTTCCAATTGGATGCCTGATAGAGTCTTACAAAAAATCGTGGCTGCTAATTTAGGGCGGAAATTAGATCAAGTTACTAAAGAAGACCTTGCCAACTTAACAGAAATTAATCTTATTGCAGCAAGTGAAACTACTATAGTTCAAGGCAGGAAACAATACGTTATTTCCCCTAGTGAATATCAGTCACGTTTAAAGCTTAAATCACTGGCTGGGTTAGAATACGCAACTAATCTAGTTAAACTTAACCTTGCTCCTGACCGGCAGCTTAATCATGAGTGGCTCCACCGTACTTTTAGCAGGTCAAGCTTAATAGATATTTCGGCACTGCAAAACCTGACTAAACTAGCCCGTGTTAATTTAGAAATGTGCAGCATTGCTGATATTTCTGCGTTAGCAAATAAGCCGCAGTTAATGCAACTCAATCTGTCATATAACGCAATAAGTGATTTTTCACCCTTAAAAGCAAATAAGCAACTGCTTGCAAGCGGCAGTATTGAACTGAAAAAGCAGATTATAATGGCTGAACCGGTCCATATCACAAGCGGAACATTTTCTTACACCTCTGGACCTTATCAGTTGCTAGATCTTAATGGTGCAAGTATGCCGATCAAGATCGAAGCTGGGAAGCATATCGGCGCCAGATGCAACATCAAGCAGTATTGCAGCAATTGGGACGAACATGTGGGGCAAGTTAATGGTAAGCAAACTGTGACGTGGGATCTTACAAACTTAAAGCCGGATAGCAATGCTGCAATGACCATTAAGTTTCATAGTAATAGTGCTACACAAAAGCCATTGATTTCCGGCTGGTACATCATCCCCTTCAGAATTGTTAGCGGACAACCCATTACCTTCCATTTTAAAGATGATGCTGATAATACAATTGCTTGTGAACAAAAGTTGTATGGTGATATTAATAACAGCTGTACTGCTCCAGTTCCTACATTTAACGGTTATTCGATTGAAGCTAAGCTGGTCAATGGGGTTAAAACGCCATTAAATCAAGGTTCACTAACCACTACTATTACCGCCCAACCGCAAGACATTTTTTTGCTTTATAACCGTAATACAGCAGCAGATATTACCGTTCATTACCAAGACGAAAATGGTAAGACCATTGCTCCCGCAACTACGATTAGCGGCGTTTTTAGTGAGCAAAAAATCGTTAAACCACAGGAAATCTCAGGTTATACTCCTAGTCGTTATCAGATTGATCATAATGGTATTTCTCATCATCCTGGCAGCGTTGCTATTTTACTAAATAATCAGCCACAGGAAATTACCTTCTATTATAATAGGCAAAAGGTTTCGAATGTGATTGTTCATTATCAAGACATTGAGGGCAAAAAAGTGGCTCCGGATGAAATACTGAGTGGCTTTGTTAACGACCAGCAAGTGGTTCATACATTAAAGTTACCAGGATACACTATTCAGTCCAAAAATTTAAACGGATTAAGTACTAAAAGCGAGCTAAATGCCACAGAAATTACCCTTAAGGAAAAGCCACAGAAATTGACCTATATTTATACTAAGGATATTATCGGCGATAAAAAAGTGGCTAATAACAAGCCTTTACCAAAATATAAAAACAGGTCATACCATCATCTAACTAATAAGATAAAAACACTTAATAATAGGAAGAAAAAAGCCCAGCAGTCGCATACAAAAACAAAAAATAAGTGGCAGTTTTTGCTGTTAATATTAGGTTTAGCATCGTTATTTAGCATTTTAGGATTAACGCTAATATACTATAACAGGAAGAATAGAAAATAAAAATTACACTCAATCAAAGTATAAATGCACTCTATTGAGTGTATTTTTATATACTATTTTAGAAAAGTATAGTTGTTACATCTTGAAATTATTATATTATGGATATACAATGATAGTGTAAATTGTTATTGGTTAATAATTTAAGAGGTAAAAATTATGAATAAACACATAGAACTAAGTAAACAAAGCAAGAAATTGCTATTTAGTGGAATTACTGCTGCTGCACTGGCACTAGTTGTTGGTGGCCCACATGCAGTTAAGGCTGACAGCGTATCTGGAAGCACACTGGCTGCAAGTAGTTTAACGAAAACTGCTACTAAACAGCCTGTAACTGCTTTTGATGCAAAAGGAAAAACTCTCACCCCTTCATTAGCACCAAGTAAGAAAGCTAGACCTTTTAAAGCGCCAAATGGAGTTAAAGGTAAAGTTACAACAAAAGCTTCAAACGATGTTGATGCTTGGATGCCTGATAAAAACTTGCAAGAAGTAGTTGCCTATAACTTATATGGTGATGCAAAAAGTGTAGATAAAATTACTAAAGATGACTTAGCTAACCTCAAATATCTTCAAATATTTGAGGGTGGTAGTGAAAGTAAAGAATTTTATGAAGCTGCTTTAAGTATTAAATCTTTGAAGGGATTAGAGTTCGCCACCAATCTAGAAACTATTGATTTAGGTCCAGATACAAACCTCAATATCAAATACTTTGGCATGCAAAATATATTATTACACAGTGCACTATCTGATATTAGTGCATTGGCAAAATTGACTAATTTAGAGAGTGTTAATTTCCAACAAAGTAGTATCTACGACATTTCTGCATTAGCTAACAAGCCAAAATTAACTGCAGTATATCTTTCATATAACAATATTACAGACTTCTCACCATTAGGTAAAGATCCTAATTTAGACAGTTCTAATGTTAAAGGTTACTTCCAAACTGTAGAAGCCAATGGATATTATGTATCGAAATCAAGTACACCTACACTTACTCTTGCTTACAATAATATTACTGGTATCGACGGTAAACCTATGCAACTTCGGATTGCAAATGATCCTAAAGGTCAAGACAGTTATGTTCGTTATTATGTAAGTGACTGGGACAATCCAGGCGTAGTAAATGGTCAACAAGTAGCTTGGAATATAAGCGGACTTACACCTAATACTGGTGAAATGCTTTACATGACAGTTAAATACACAGGTTCAGCTGGCGAAGGTGGTTGGTTTATAGTTCCATTCATGGTGGTTGACTAGTTTAGACCAATTATTTAGACTATTATAAAATTAACGCTAAAGAACTACTTACTTTATTTTAAGGAAAGTAGTTCTTTTTATTTTAGCTAAAAACTAGTTAAGCAAAGCGCCTGCTTTCATTTTATCTAGTAAAGAACAAGTAATTTAAGACTCATAAAATATTACTAAAGCTTTCGTTAACCAGAGTTATGTATAAAACTAATGCAAAAGTATTTGACTAAGCTATTTGAGCCCTAAAAATAATAGGGAAATGTTTGTATTATCAGATATAGAGCGTTTTTTGGTCTAGCTTGGCTTAGTTTGACTTTTAATAAGCTCAGCCATATACTAAACTTATATTAATATGCAGTTTAGAAGAGGAATTATATGAATACACATAAGAATGCTAACAAGCAAGGAGAAAAAATATTGCTCGGCGGCATAGCCGCAGCTGCTTTGGGCTTAATTAATGCCAAACCCCAGACGGTGAAGGCAGCTAATCAAAATGGCAACCGTGCCACGAAGAAGACTGCGAGCAGAGCAGTCAAGACCAAGTTGAACTACCAAACAGAGACCACCGAAACAAATTCAAGAACTGTGGGTGAAGCTGCCGCTAACGATGACACTGGTCATCTCAGCGACAATCAAAATACCGTCAGTGATACCAGTGCAGGCAAGTCAGATAACAATATAGACAGTAATACTAATTCCAGTAAAGTTATTTCTAAGGGAAATTATCCAAATAACACTCAAGAACCGAAAACAGGTAAACACGTAATAGCAACAAAAAGTACTGATATTCAGTATGGAAAATGGTATGGAGCTGATGCTACCTTCAGTCAAAATACATTGACCATTAAGGGTAATCAATCTGCTAATATTCCTCAGACTTCTTCCAATGAATCTGCCAATGTTGCCTCAGGGTTCACTGATGAACTTCATAACACCTTAGTGACAACCGATCAAATTCAAAAAGTAGTTATTGAAGGCCCTGTTACAGTTACAGGTACATTACGTAGTATGTTCTTTAAATTACCAAGGTTAACCACGATTGAAGGATTAGGCAATTTAGACACTTCCAATGTAACTGATATGTCTAGCATGTTTGCTGATTGCCCTATGTTAACCACGATTGAGGGACTAGACCAATTAGATGCCTCCAATGTAACTAATATGTCCCAAATGTTTGAAAACTGCCCAGGTTTAGAGACCATAGATTTAAGCAAAATGAAAATTGGAAAGGGAAAACTAACCAATTTATCGCAGATGTTTATGGGGTGCTATAACCTCAAACAACTAGTTCTACCTGATTCTATTGATACTTCTGCTGTAATTGATATGCAAAACATGTTTTATGCTTGTTCAAGTTTAACAGAACTAAATTTAAAAAATGTTACAGCTGATAGTTTACAAAATATGAATCACATGTTTGCCAAGTGCTCAAGCCTCAAAAAATTAGACCTTTCTAGTTTTTATACTAAATCTGTTATTAATATGAAAGAAATATTTAGTAACAGTGAGGACAATGTCACTAAATTTCCTGACTGTGTAAAATTAGAAGAATTAAATATTGAAAACTTTGATATGTCGCAAGCTATACAGTCTAATGGGATTAAAAATGCTCTAAGTAAGTTACCTGCTCTGAGAAAATTAGTACTGGGTAAGAATTGCAAATTTTACAGCAATGATACTAATACCAATGTTAATCTTGATACACCAGGAACATGGGTTAATGTTGGTAATGGTACTGAAGAGAACCCACAAATGAGTAAAAAATGGTCTTCCACCGATTTAATGAATAATTATAATGGTAACACGGATCACGATACTTATATCAGGTTCTATGATGGCTACCCTGTAAAAATTCATTACGTATACCTTGATAAAGAAGGAAAACGACAACCAATTTTAGATAAAGACGGAAAATCTTATGACTATGTGGTTGCAGGTGATAACGGTAAAACCAGCGATCCTATTAATACTAGAAATATATATGGTTATACTATCAATTCCATTTTTGTCAATAATGATAAACAATCTAGTAATGACAAAGTCACAGTCACATTTACTGATCACGAACAAGATGTTTACTTCGTTTATGACAGGGCAACAGGTAAACCTATTACGGTTAATTATTTATACTTTGTGGACGAAAAAGGTGATACAAAGCCCATTCTTGATAAAGATAATAAGCCTATGACGGAAAAAGTTGATGGTGTACTTTATGGTGATCAAAAAGATATTATTCCAAAACCAATACCTGGTTACACCATTAAGCAAATTAACATTGATGGCGCTAAACAGCCTGGAACTGATAAAGCAACAGTTGGCTACTCCGATAAGGATCAAACCGTCGACTTTATTTATACTAAAAACCCTGTTAATAACGAAAATAAAGTTAAAGCAGCAGATGTAACTGTTCACTATAAAGACGAATTTGGTAATACTATTGCTCCCGATGAGATACTGAGCGGCTATGTTGGCGATGGCTATACTACTGGGGCTAAAAATATTTCCGGCTATACATTAAAGACGAGACCAGATAATGCTACAGGATTCTTTAGCACCTTCCCGCAAGATGTAACTTATATTTATACTAAGATAGGTACAAACAATACACCAAATATTAATGAGCCTAATACCCCTACTAAAATACCTAAGCAGAACAAAAAGAGAAAGGAAAAGAAAAATCCTACTAAGCAAACAGCAAGTCGCAATTTGTCTAAAAAGCAAGGCATTTCAAGCGTTGCTAAAAGTAAAAAAGCTGCTGCTTTACCACAGACAGGTACTAATAAGCATTCCAGTCTAGCTCTGCTTGCGCTAGGAAGCTTAACTTTAGTTGGCGCATTAGGTGCAGCATGGTTTAGTCGTAAGAAAATTAAATAAATTAGAGAACTCATCAGCAAGATACTGGTGAGTTTTTTACTATAAATAACAACAAATATATATTTATTTAGTCTTGATTTAACTCATATATGGTCATATACTAATATTGAATTGTGTATGTTATTAAAGAAAGAATGAGGAAAATGAATAAACACAAAATTATCAAACAAGGTAAAAAGCTGCTATTTAGTAGCATAGCAGCTGCAGTTTTAGGCATGATTTGTGTAACCACAAAGCCAGTTCAAGCTGCTACCGTTAATGGTGACTATCCTTCAACCAATGGTGTTAATACAAAAGAAGCTGAATTAAATTATCAGGCTAAAAATAATACACCTACGGTTAAAAATGATAGTGCCAAATTCGATTCTGCCAAAGCTGCTAAGAGTGATACTATCAAAACAGGTGAATGGATGGGTATTAAAGTTTCATTTAATACAGATACCCATACACTCTCTATAGGTGGAGGCACTATTACTAATTACCCAGTAAATATCGGCGGTATGGTTACTGACTTACATCTTTTAAGAGTAGATTGGGATGATCTTACCTACGTTTTCAACGCCAACGATGTACAAACAGTTAACTTTACAGACCATTTAACTATCAAGGGTAGTGCTTCACAGTGGTTTGCACAATACAGAAACTTGAAAACTATTAATGGATTTGAAAATGTCGACCTAACTCAAGTTACTGATATGAGTTCAATGTTTATGTATTGTCAATCTTTGGAAAACTTAGATTTAAATAAGATATTCCAACCAGGTAAAACATACAGCGTCACTGACACTTCACACATGTTCGATGGCTGTGCAAGTTTAACAAACTTAGATCTTTCTAATTTAGACACTTCTAACGTTACTGATATGTCGTATATGTTCAATGGTTGTTCTAAACTGACTCAACTGGATGTAAGTAATTTCAATACTGCTAACGTTAACAATATGGAAAGCATGTTCTCTTTTGATTCTCAGGTAACTGCAATCAAAGGCTTAGACAAATTTGATACTTCTAAAGTACAGAATATGGCGAGAATGTTTTTTAATTGTATAAACTTAAAAGAATTAAATTTATCTCATTTTAATACTTCAAATGTTAGACTGTTCGCCTGGATGTTCAAGAGTTGCAAGAACTTAAATACATTGAACATTAGCAATTTTGATATGTCTAATGCGATGTTAAAAATGAATATGTTTACTGGACTAAGTAACTTACACAATCTTGTACTTGGTAAGAAATGTATGATGGCCAATACTGGTCTTGACACACCAGGAAAATGGATAAGTGATAATGGAGATTTGTGGACATCAGACGAGCTAATGGCTAATTATAATGGTAGTATCGATTATGGTAATTACATTAATAAAGGTATAAAATAAATTTTATTTAAATACAATATTTATATAAGTCTCTAAAAATACTCATTAGTATTCTACTAATGAGTATTTTTTGTCTATCAATGATCATTTGACATGTATATATGTCAGTCATATACTAAACTTATATTAATATGCAGTTTAGAAGAGGAATTATATGAATACACATAAGAATGCTAACAAGCAAAGAGAAAAAATATTGCTCGGCGGCGTGGCCGCAGCTGCTTTAGGCTTAATTAATGCCAAACCCCAGACGGTGAAGGCAGCTAATCAAAATGGCAACCGTGCCACCAAGAAGACTGCGAGCAGAGCAGTCAAGACTAAATTGACCTACCAAAGTGAAACTGGTTCAGAAACGGAAGGCGAAACAGCTACTAATGATGACCCCACTGGCCAAAACAGCGGCAGTCAAACTGCTGGCAGTGAGACTAATGCAAGCACAATAAACAGCAATCCTGAAAGTGAACAGGGCCAAGCTGGTGCTAATAGCAATCCAGCAAGTGGAAGTAATCAAAGTAAAACTATAGATAACGCAAAAGCTGACAAGCAAGAAGCGGGCTCTTCACAATTTGATCCTGCTAACGAAATTCGTGACAGCAATACCACCATCTCAAGTACTTGGGAAAATATACCTGTCACGCTTAATAATGGCGTACTATCAATTGGTGAAAAAGGCAAAACCTATACAATAAATAATTCAGACAATAATGATATTAGCATTATTAGCAACATCGACAATGTTTCTGGAACTGACATTACAGAAATTGATATTAATGCTCCCATTGCCATCATTGGATCAGCTGAGATGCTTTTTTCTCAACTTACGAACCTTAACAAAATTAATGGCTTAGATAAACTAGATACTTCTAAAGTAACGAGCATGCTACGAATGTTTTTTGACTGTGAAAAAATAGTTTCTTTAGATCTATCCAGTTTTAATACTACCAATGTGACCAGCTTTAATGTAATGTTTGCTAGCGACCCCAGCTTAACTAGCGTAGATCTATCTAGTTTTACTGTTAGAGATGACGCTACAACGATGGGAATGTTCGTAATAAGCGATGATGATACTCCCAGTTTGTCCAAGTTAATTTTAGGTAAAGGGTTTAAATTCACTACAAGAAATGGTAGACCCAACAATTCTCTCAGTTTGCCAGGAACTTGGGTAAACATGGGTGAAGGCGATGGTTCTCTGGCCAAGGGTACTAATCAATGGTCTTCAGCTGATTTAATGACCAATTACCAAGGTGATAGAGACCACGACACTTACGTTAGATATACTGGTGGTATCGTTACTGTTCATCGCCAAGACGAAGAAGGCAAGCAGCTAGTTGATCAAGATGGTAAGCAAATCCCTGATGAAAAACTTTTCGGCAACATTTCAGACTCGGTAACTGTTGACACCAGCAAAGAATTTGCTGGCTACAAGTTCAAAGAAAACAAAAATTCTGATGTAAAAGCATTTATCTCTGACCCACAAACTATCACCCTAGTCTATTCTACGAGTAAAACCGATAACACTTGGGAAGGCGTTCCTTTTACCTTTAATAATGGCGTCTTATCGCTAGGTGAAAAAGGTGAAAGTTATACAATAAATAATTCTGATAATAAAGATATTAGTTTTAACAATAATATCAGTAATATTTCTGGAACTGATATTACAGAAATTGATATTAATGCTCCCATTGCCATCATTGGTTCAGCTCAATCGCTTTTCTCATATCTTAACGTTACTAAAATTAATGGCTTAGATAAATTAGATACATCAAAAGTAACAAACATGTCAAACATGTTCTTCGATTCTACAAAAATAGTTTCTTTAGATCTATCCAGTTTTGATACTACCAATGTTACCAATTTTAATATGATGTTTGTTGCCGATAAAAGTCTTGAAAGTGTAGATTTATCTAGTTTTTCCATTAAAGATAATGCTACAGCACAGAGTATGTTTAATCTTTGTGCAAACTTGAAAAAGTTAGTTTTAGGCAAGAACTTTCAATTTACGCCAAGCAATGGTAAGCCAAACAATTCCCTCAATTTGTCAGGTACCTGGATAAACATGGGAGTTGACCAAGGCTCTCTGGCCAAGGGTACTAATCAATGGTCTTCAGCTGATTTAATGACCAATTACCAAGGTGATAGAGATCATGACACCTATGTTAGGTATACTGGTGGCATCGTAACTGTTCATCGCCAAGACGAAGAAGGCAAGCAGCTAGTTGATCAAAATGGTAAGGAAATTCCTGATGAAAAACTTTTCGGCAACATTTCAGACTCAGTAACTGTTGACACCAGGAAGGAAATTGCCGGTTACACTTTCAAACAAAACAAAAATTCTGATGTAAAAGCATTTACTTCTGATCCGCAAGATATTACTTTGGTCTATACAAAAAACTCAACAACACCCCCTACTCCAGTAAAAGCAAAACCGGTGACCGTTTACTACAAGTATAAAGCCGATAATGGTGAACTGGTTGAGATCCCCGGCACCAATCCTGAAAACTTCCCTAAGGATACCACTACTAGCGTAGTTGGCGATCACGTACCCATTTCTTTCAAATCCATTGAGGGCTATACCCCTAATTCATACCAAATTAATAATGACAACATCGTAAAGAGCACTAATGTGCCAGAAATTGCTTTAGCTGCTGATCCACAGTCTGTTAACCTAATTTATACCAAATCAGATAACAATAATGGTTCAAACACTGTTAATACTGGAACAACTGTGACCAGTCCTGCTGCTATAGCACCTGCAGTCACAGTTCATTACCAAGATGAATATGGTAATACTATTGCTCCTGACCGTGTTGTTCAAGGTCGGATTGGCGATGGCTATACTACTGGTGCTGAGACGGTTTCCGGCTATAGTTTAAAGACCAGACCGGATAACGCAACGGGTTTCTTTAACAACAATCCGCAAAGCGTTACCTATGTTTACAGCAAGAGTGCTGGCAATACTACTGACACTATACCATCAGATAACACGGCCTCAGCTGAAAATGAGCCTACTCCAATTCCAACTCATAAAACGAAAAAGTCTAAAACATTTAAGCATTGTCAGACTGCTAATAAAGGACTTAGAGAAAGGCATCAAGCTAAGCGCCAAACAACTAGATTGGCAGCGACAAGCGGCAAGCTGAATAAAGCTGCTAATGAACCGCAAAAAGGCAGGCAAGATAACACCCTGCCGCAAACTGGCGCTGAGAAACGCAACAGCTTCGCTATGCTGGCCTTAGGCAGCTTAGCTTTGGCAACCGCCTTAGGTGCTGCTTGGCTTAACCGTAAGAAAGACTAAATAAATTCTAACAAAAAACGTTCTATATTATTAAATATAGGACGTTTTTCTGTCTAGCTTAGCTTAGTTTGACTTTTAATAGGGTCAGCCATATACTAAACTTATATTAATATGCAGTTTAGAAGAGGAATTATATGAATACACATAAGAATGCTAACAAGCAAGGAGAAAAAATATTGCTCGGCGGCGTGGCCGCAGCTGCTTTAGGCTTAATTAATGCCAAACCCCAAACGGTGAAGGCAGCTAATCAAAATGGCAACCGTGCCACTAAGAAGACTGCGAGCAGAGCAGTCAAGACTAAATTGACCTACCAAAGTGAAACTAGTTCAGAAACGGAAGGCGAAACAGCTACTAATGATGACCCTGCTGGTCAAAACAGCAGCAGTCAAACAAATGGCAGTGAAAATAATGTAGGAACAGCAAGCAGCAACCCTGAAACTGGACTAGGTCAAACTGGTGCCAATAGCAATCCAGCAAGTGGCAGTAATCAAAATGCAGCTGCAGGCAATACCAGCGCTCCAAGCACTACAGACAATGCAAAAACTGACAAGCAAGAAACGGGTTCTATACAATTTGACCCTGCTAAAGCTACTCGAGATGGCGCAATTTCAGGTACTTGGAATAGTATACCTACCACTTTTTCTGATGGAGTATTGTCTATTGGAGAACAAGGAAACAATTACTCGTTTGGTAACATAAACTCCGACTATCAGGGACTTTCATTTAGTGACAATAAGAAAAACTTAAAAATTGATGATTTATCTACTATTACAGAAATTGATTTTAATGCTCCTATCAAAATTTCAGGTGGGGTAATAAATTTTTTTGGTGGTTTAACTAACTTAACTACAATTAAGGGACTGCCTAATTTAGATACTGAGAATGTAACTAGCATGTATGGCTGGTTTGATGGTTGCAAGTCTTTAACCAGTTTAGATTTATCTCATTTTGACACTTCTAATGTTACTAATATGTCTCGTATGTTTGATAAATGCTCATCACTAGCATCTATTACCTTCTCTAATAAATTTAAGACAGATCAAACAACTGACATGTCCTATATGTTCAATGGCTGCCAAAAACTACCAAATATTGACTTATCTACGTTTAAAATAACGAACAGAAACAGAACTGACATGTCCTATATGTTTAAAGATTGCAAATCTTTAACCAAATTTGACTTTCCTAATTTTTCCTGTAACGGTGATGCGAGTTATATGTTTGAGGGTTGCGATAATCTTGAATACTTAAATTTACTTAACTTTACTACAAAAGATGAATTTGATAATGGTGAAGAATTTGATAGAGCTACTTGCTACTCTATGCTTAAAGATCTTCCTAAACTAAAAGTAATAGTATTAGGCCGCTACACCCATATAAAACAGTCCGATTTTAATACTGAAGGGACTTGGGTAAACATGGGTATTCCGCAAGGGGGTTGGCCAGCCCCCAAAAAAGGTTCAATCCAACTAAGTTCTACTGACCTTACCCAAAAGTATGCTAATATGGATAATGACTTTGGCAAAGCGCTTTATCAAGACACTTATATTAACTTTAAGAATCTCGGTAAGGGAATTACAATTCAATACCGTGACGAAGATGGCAACAAAATTCCTGGTGTTGACGATGATATTCAATTTGGTAATATTGATGATTTTCTTGTAAACAATGATCCCTATACTGCCTTTAAACCACAAGAAAAGTTTACCGATAGTTCAGGGAACGAGTATGATTTTGATAATTTAGCTAAGATAAATAATAGTACGGTAAATTATAATGCTGTGAAGTTTACCCCTAATGACCAGACTATTACTTTCTTCTATACTAAAAAAGCTAATAGTTCTGTTCCTTCCAATGGTTCAGACTCTTCTAATGGCTCTAATACTTCTAATGGTTCAGATTCTTCCAATGGCTCTGATACCTCTAATGGTTCAGACACTTCCAATGGCTCTGATACCTCTAATGGTTCGGACTCTTCCAACGGCTCTGACCCCAGTGATTCTGGTCCTTTTATTTCAAGTACTTGGGAAGGTGTGCCTGTTTTCTTTTATACTGATACTGGTAAATTAAAAATAGGTCTTCCTAATAAGACATATACTGTTAAAAATAATAATACACTTGGCGATATTAGCATTAAGAACAACACCTTAGAAGTAAATCCTTCAAAGATTACAAAAATAGATATAGTAGGAACCATAGAAATCGAAGGAAATGCTCAAAAGCTATTCTCTGGGCTTTCTAATTTACAAACTTTTAAGGGTTTGGAAAATTTAAAAACAGATAAAGTAACAGGGATGAACAATATGTTCGATGGTTGTTCATCACTAACTTCCCTGTCCCTTCCTAAAAGTTTTAATACAAGTAAAGTAACTGATATGGGAGGCATGTTTGAAAGTTGTACGGCCCTAGAAACTTTAGATTTGTCATATTTTGATACTTCTCAAGTAACTAGTATGTTAAATATGTTTAGCGGGTGTACCAGTCTAAAAAGCTTAAATCTACAAAATTTCAATACCGATGAGATAGATGATTTTAATGGGTTAGGTTCTATGTTTGAAAATTGTACCAATCTTGAAGAACTAGATATCGAAAACTTTAATATTCCATCTGCTAAGTCCGCTATTTCAATGTTTGAAAATGACTCTAATCTACGAAAATTAGTTTTAGGACCTAAGTGCGATATTTCAAATTCTAATCTTAATGTTCAAGGCACCTGGGTAAACATGGGTTTAGGAAAAGGTTCTCCTAAAAAAGGTACATGCAAATGGTACTATCCACAGGCATTCTTAGATGAATTTAATCCTTCGACTCAACATGATACCTATGTATGTTTTGCTGATCTTGGAGGACCAATTACAGTTCATTATCAAAGTGATAATAAAGATATCGCTGATGCAGAACAGCAATTTGGTGATATAGATACTAAACTTGTCAACGACGGCTCATTCACTGCTTTTAATCCCAAAGAAATTAAGGGATATAAATTTGACCACGCAGAATTCAATGGATCGGGAACGGATATAAATAGCTTTCTGTTCACAAGCAAGCCTCAAACCGTTAATCTTATATATAAGAAAACTACTGGTGGTTCTGGTAGTGAAAGCTCAAGTGATAGTAGTTCTGGATCTACTTCTGACAGTGGAAGTTCTAGCAGCAGCTCCTCTACTTCCACACCTGGGAATGGCAGCACCAGCAGTAGCGCCTCAAACTCTAACTCCAGTAGTACTAGTTCTACGCCTTCTGGCAGCTCTGGTATTTCCAATGGCTCCAATAGTTCCAATAGTTCAGGATCAAACAATAGTAGCGGCAGCAATGTGATTAACAATAATACGCCTACCCCAATTCCGACCAATAATAAGTCAAAGAAGAAATCTACTAAGAAGTTACATAAAGACCACCGGATGGATAAGCAGAATAGTTCAAAGACAGTTAAGCATCATCAAACTGCTAATAAAGGACTTAAAGAAAAGCATCAAGCTAAGCGTCAAACTAGATTGGCAGCGGCAAGCGGCAAGCTGAATAAAGCTGCTAATGAACCGCAAAAAGGCAGGCAAGATAACACCCTGCCGCAAACTGGCGCTGAGAAACGCAACAGCTTCGCTATGCTGGCCTTAGGCAGCTTAGCTTTAGCAACCGCCTTAGGTGCTGCTTGGCTTAACCGTAAGAAAGACTAAATAAATTCTAACAAAAAACGTTCTATATTATTAAATATAGGACGTTTTTCTGTCTAGCTTAGCTTAGTTTGACTTTTAATAGGGTCAGCCATATACTAAACTTATATTAATATGCAGTTTAGAAGAGGAATTATATGAATACACATAAGAATGCTAACAAGCAAGGAGAAAAAATATTGCTCGGCGGCGTGGCCGCAGCTGCTTTAGGCTTAATTAATGCCAAACCCCAAACGGTGAAGGCAGCTAATCAAAATGGCAACCGTGCCACTAAGAAGACTGCGAGCAGAGCAGTCAAGACTAAATTGACCTACCAAAGTGAAACTAGTTCAGAAACGGAAGGCGAAACAGCTACTAATGATGACCCTGCTGGTCAAAACAGCAGCAGTCAAACAAATGGCAGTGAAAATAATGTAGGAACAGCAAGCAGCAACCCTGAAACTGGACTAGGTCAAACTGGTGCCAATAGCAATCCAGCAAGTGGCAGTAATCAAAATGCAGCTGCAGGCAATACCAGCGCTCCAAGCACTACAGACAATGCAAAAACTGACAAGCAAGAAACGGGTTCTATACAATTTGACCCTGCTAAAGCTACTCGAGCAAGCTTTCCAAGTAAATGGCAAGGATTAGACATCAGTTTCGACAACGCAACACGTATATTAACAATTAGTGGTGGTACAATCGATAACAGTGATAATCATACTGTCAGCCTATACTACAACTTAAATGATCAAAATCCAGTATTAGCTGCTGACATTAAAGAAATTGATATTACTGGCAAACTCAAAATTATTGGTTCTGCTGATAAAATGTTTACTAGCCTTGAGAATCTAGAAACTATCAAGGGGTTAGATAATCTTGATACTACTGATGTTACCAGCATGAAAAACATGTTTGGGAATAATCAAAAACTAAAGAGTATCGATTTATCTAGTTCAACTTCTTTCATAACCACAAAAGTGACAGACATGTCATACATGTTCTATCGTGATCAAGCTTTAACTAAATTAGATTTATCTTGCTTTGATACGTCAAATGTTACTAACATGACGCATATGTTTGAAAGCTGTGTGGGACTTCAAAGTTTTGCATTCCCAGCTACTTTTAAAACAGATAAAGTGACAGACATGTCATACATGTTTGATAACTGTAATCAAGTTTGGTCAATTGACGTAACCAAATTCAACACTTCTAATGTTGAAAACATGGCATATATGTTTTATAATTGTCAAAGTTTTCTTAAGTTAGACGTATCAAGCTTTGATACGTCAAAAGTGACAGATATGTCATATATGTTTGGTGCTTGTGTTAATTTGCTTAAATTAAATCTGCCATCTACCTTTGTTACCGATAGTGTTCAAAATATGAAGGGAATGTTTAGCGGTTGTGAGAACATAACTGAGTTAGACTTATCAAAGTTTAATACTGCTAAAGTAACTAATATGGCCAATATGTTCGCAGGTTCTAACAAATTGACAGACATTATTGCCTCTGATAACTTTACTACCGCAAATGTTACCGACATGAGTAACATGTTTTCTGCTATCCCAATTACTACTGATAGTATAAACAAATTAATATCCAGATTTAATACTAGCAAAGTCACAGATATGACAGAAATGTTTGATGGCTGCTCACAAATAACTTCACTTGATTTGTCCAAATTTGATACTGCTAATGTCGGAAATGTCCCTGAAAAACTATCTCGTGCTGGTATGGAAAGAATGTTTAGTGGCTGTGGTAACTTAACTACCTTAGACTTAAGCAATTTTGATACTAAAAATGTCCGTGATATGAGCTGGATGTTTTACTACGATAAAAATTTAAAAAGTATAAATCTTAATCTTTCTCTTTTCAATACCTCTAACGTTATTGACATGAAACACATGTTTGATGATTGTCATTTATTAACTAGTGTTGATGTTAGTCATTTTGACACTTCAAACGTCCTTGATATGAGTTACATGTTTAATGATTGTGTTAAATTACCTGCAATAGATGTTAGTCATTTTAATACTACCAAAGTAACTGATATGACGAGTATGTTTTCATATTGTGATTCTTTACCAAGTTTAGATGTCACTAACTTTAACACGGTAGCTGTTACTGATATGGTTAGAATGTTCTGGCAATGTTCAAATTTAACCAGTTTGGATCTACACAACTTTAATACCAGAAAAGTTTCTGATTATACTAACATGTTTCAAGGCTGTGATAAACTAGCAAAACTTGATCTTAGTAGTTTCGATATGCAAATTTCAGCACCATCTATTGGTGATATGCTTAGCGATCTTCCATCTCTTGAAGTGCTTATACTAGGCAGAAGAAATAATTTGAAATTAGTCGAAAATTATTGGGACGGTGGTTTAGGCAACAATCATGATGGCAAAGAAGAAGATGTCTGGGTTAACATGGGAGTTAATAAAGACAACGGTGGTCTTCAGCCTAGAGTTCATTCTTGGACTGGTGCTGATTTAATGAAAAATTATGATGGCAGTAAGGATTATGATGTGTATATTAATATCAATAAAATGCCAAATCCTTGCAACATTACCATTAATTATCAATTTGAGGACGATAAAACCGCCAAACTCTCACCAAACGATTATCAATTCGGTACTGCTGGTAATGACGTGGTTATTCCAATCACAGCCAGAAAGTTGCCTACCTACAAACTTGCTTACGTTGAAATTAATGGCAACAAATATACCACAGATAAATATGAAGATGCGTTGAGTAAACTAAAGTTTACTAATGATCCTCAAACTGTTACCTTTGGATATGAAAAGAGTAATGCTGGTAAGGGTAATAGTTCTAATGGAACAGGTTCAGATAGTAATAGTTCCAACGGCAGTTCTTCTGGTTCTACCCCAGGCAGTGACAGTTCCAGCGGCAGTTCTTCCGGTTCTACTCCAGGCAGTGACAGTTCCAGCGGCAGTTCCTCTGGTTCTAATCCTGGCAGTAACAGTTCTAGTGGCAATTCCTCTGGTTCTAATCCTGGCAGTAGCAGTTCCAGCGGCAGTTCCTCTAGTTCTACTCCTGGCAGTAACAGTTCCAGCGGCAGTTCCTCTGGTTCTAATCCTGGCAGTAACAGTTCTTCTGGTTCCAATGCTGGTAACAATACCAACAATTCTGGTAGTGTCACTAATGGAAGTTCAAATAATTCTGGCATAACCAGCACTGGACAAAATAGTAATTCATCTAACACTTCAACTGACAATAATACCGAAAAAACTCCAACGAAGAATGGTGTCAAGAGAGTAGTTACCCACAACGCTTATATCTTTAACCAAAAAGGCAAGCGTGTAAAAGGTGAATACTTCGTTGGTAAAACTCTTACTACTTATGGTACTAAGACCATTAACGGCAAGAAATTCTATGCTTTAGGCAAGAACCGTTTCGTTAAGGCTAATAATGTTACTGGTATCAACCGTAAATTAAAGCACAATGCCTTTATTTACACTAAGAAAGCCAATAACAAAGTTAAACGCTATGGTCATAAAGTCCTTAAGAAGAACAAGACAGTTAGAACTTACGGCGGTGCTGTTAAAATGCACAATAAGTTATACTACATCGTAGGCAAGAACCAATTTGTCAAGAAAGCTAACTTTTAAAGATTAATAGATTTACTCTATAAATGAAAAGAACTCAACTAGCAGTTAAAAATGCTAACTGAGTTCTTTTTCTATGCTCAAAAATTAATAAATTACTTTAAAATTATGTGTCTATATTACTAACTAGTGTCATATCTCCCAGCAAATAACCAAATTGAATTTAAAAATCAAAAATCACCTCTTAGCTGAAGCTAATTATTAATTCTTTTAAAATAAGTTGAAATGTATAAATAGTGCTATTAAGTAAAATGAATTGTATAATAAGTTAAACAAGGTATAAGCTAAATGTTAATCATGTATATGTTTATTTTATCATTTAAGAAAGAATAGTAATATGAGTAAGAAAAAAGATTCTAATCGAACAGAAGCTTCAATAATATACTTTAGTGTTGCTGCTGCAGCCTTAAGTTTATTAGCTATATCCCCCCAAACAACTAAAGCAGACGAAATAGTGCCTTCATCGACTTCTGTAACAAAATCTCCGACCACAACAGGTCAAAACAATAACAAAGATAATCTTGCTAACGCTAAAACCAATGCCAAGCAGGAAGTTATTTCTCCAAAAAACTTGCCACCTAAAGATTCAGAACTGAGCACTCAAAGTGCCACTAGTTTCAAGTGGGGTAATCTCGATGTTAGCTACAATAATCATGTAATTACCATCCCAAGTGGCAGTGTGGATCAACCGGGTTCTTTAGCTCTTATTGCAGGCATTAACAGTGACGACGTGCAAGAAGTTCGATTTGCCGGCTCATTAAAAGTTAACTCGGCTTCTGAAATGTTCAGAGGGCTAACTAATCTAACTAAAATCACTGGTTTAAAAAACCTTGATACTTCTGCCACCATAGACATGAGGTACATGTTTGCAAATTGTGAAAATTTAACCAGCATAGACGGCATTGGTGATTTGCAGACCTCGGAAGCATCTAATATGTCTTTTATGTTTTCGGGCTGTAGTAAATTAACTAGTCTAGACTTATCAAATTTTGATACTGCTAATGCTAGCCACGCAGAGAGCATGTTTCAGGATTGTGAAAATTTGCAGAGCATTAAATTTCCACCTAATTTCACAATTGCCAAGGTGGACGATATAAGTCGCATGTTCAGTGGGTGTTCAAGTTTAACTGCTTTAGATCTCAGTAAGTTTAATACTAGCCAAGTTAAAAAAATGATTTGGACTTTTAAAGATTGCTCCAGCTTAACCAAGTTGGATTTAACTTCATTTGACACTTCTAACGTAATTGATATGAATGGAATGTTTAATAATTGTAGTAGCTTAAAAGAACTTGATCTCAGGAGTTTTGTCATAGATCCAAATATTGATAAAGGTTATATGTTAGACGGACTTGCTAAATTAAATACCCTTAAACTAGGTAAAAGTACATATATTAATGATACACATCTTAATACTTCAGGAACTTGGGTCAATATCGGCAATGGAAAAGAAGATGCACCACAAGCAAACAATAAATATCTGTCTGAAGACTTAATTGCCCATGCTGACGACATTCTTGGCGACACTTATATTCGACCAGGTAATCCTATTACTGTTTCTTACTTGGATACTAGTAAAAGACCACTTGCACCTGATATTAGTTTGAAGGGCAAAATTGGCGATGATTATAAGGTGACGGCGAAGACAATTCCGGGATATATCGTAAAGGAAGTCCCAGATAATGCCACTGGGGTTTTCACTGATCAACAGCAGAATGTCAAATTTATTTATTCTGTTGACCCCGAATCTACCTCTACCACCACACCAATTAAAGCTGCAGATGTTACCGTTTCTTATCAAGATGAAAACGGCAATAAAATTGCACCTGAAACGATATTACAAGGTAATGTGGGTGATGGCTACACCACTGGTGCTAAGGCGGTACCGGGTTATACCTTAAAAGTCAGGCCTGAAAATGCCACCAGCTTTTTTGGCGCTGCACCGCAAAGCGTAACCTATATCTATGTTAAAGATGAACCTCAAGCTAATACCAGCCCTGAGCATAGCGGTCAAAATAGTTCGACCAACTCGGCTAGTCAGACTCAAAGCAAGTCTAAAAATCCTCATCAAAATAAAAATAATTCTACTTCAAACGGTATTACTGAGAACTATACCATTTTTAAACCAGCTGAAAGTGATCCTGACTCCACCAAGTCAGTGCTATTCACTGACAATGGTCGCCATGAAAAATTGCCACAAACCGGTACTAATAAGCATTTCCAGATAACAATGCTTTTATTGGGCTTCATGGCAGTAATTGGCAGTCTATTTAGCAACTGTTTTGGCAAAAAGAAAAAAGATTGATTACAATAGTATGAAAAAGTTCCGTTAATTTACGATGGAATTTTTTGTCTTGCATAAAAATAATTGAACCGTTTTAATTAAAGAAGAATATTTTTTAAGCAAAAGGAGTAAAAATGGGACTTAATAAACCACTTTTATTTGCGCTTAGCGATACTAAGCCAGGACCAAAAAATTTAATTACAGATGTTGCCGGCATTACTGTCGGGCATAAAACAGTTGTCACTGACAGACTCAGAACCGGTGTTACCGTGGTCAACCCCTGCCCAGATAATATCTTCCGAGAAAAAATGCCAGCCGCTGCGCACGTTATCAACGGCTTTGGCAAAAGCACAGGACTTGTTCAGGTTAACGAACTGGGCACAATTGAAACACCACTGGTTTTAACCAATACTCTCAGCGTGGGTACCGCATCAATGGCTTTAGTCAAAAGAATGCTGGCTGAAAATCCAGAAATTGGTCTTTCCACTGGTAGTGTCAATCCGATCATCATGGAGTGCAATGACAGTTCGATTAACCATATTCGCGATTTAGGTGTCACTGAAGACGATGTGAATGATGCTTTTGCAGCTGCTAGTACAGATTTTGCTGAAGGCGGAGTTGGCGGCGGCACGGGCATGCGCTGCTACGAACTTAAGGGCGGCATTGGTTCTGCTTCAAGACAAGTAGAAATTGACGGCAAAACCTTTACAATGGGCGCGCTAGTCATGTCTAATTTTGGTCTTAGTGCTGATTTGAACATTTATGGTCATGCTATTGGTAAAAAATTTGTGGATAACAAGGACACTAAGGAAAAAGGCAGTATCATCACAATAATTGCTACCGATATCCCGTTTAACTCGAGACAATTAAAACGCATTGCCAAACGCTCCGGTATCGGCATCACTCGCAGTGGCTCATTTAGCGGCAACGGTAGTGGTGAGATTACTCTAGCTTTCTCTACTGCTAACCGGGTAAGTCATTTCCCTGAACACGAGTTGAGCACAATCCAGGCAATTACTGATGACAAAATTGACCGCTACTTCAGAATTACGGTAGATATTGTGCACGAAGCCATTCTCAGTTCTTTGGCTCATGCCCAAACAACGCCCGACCGTGACGGTAAGCCAATGTTATGCCTAAAAGATGCCCTCATGCAACTTGGTGATGATAAAGAGGCAGTGCAATTAATTGCAGACGTAGGTCTTTAAATTAAGCCAAAAAAATTACACCGCAAAGTTCTACGCTTGATATAATGATACCAGCTATTAGGTATTAAAATTATTTGCTAATGATGTAGTTCGTGAAGCAAACAAATAAAAGTCGTATTTGAATTTAAACTCAAATACGACTTTTTTTATTTATTCAATACAATATTTTCGTCGAATAAGTCGGCTGTTTCTTTTTGTAAATGGTGTGTTACTAAAACAATGGTTTTATTTTTCAGCGTTAAAATCAGTTTTTCTAACGAAATGCTGGCCGCCTTGTCTAATGATGAGGTCGCCTCATCAAAAAGATATACGGGCGTATCACGCAAAAGCGCTCGTGCAAGCGCAATTCTCTGCTTCTGCCCACCAGATAGATTAGTCCCCTGGTTTGCCAGTATCGTGTTGATACCAGCGGGTAAATGGGCAATTATTTGATCAATGCCACACGCCGTAATGACCTGTTTTAGCTTTGCAGGAGCAACCTTTTGCCCCAAAGTTAAATTCCACTTTAAACTAGCCGTAAAAATATATGGTGTTTGTTCGACATAAGAAATTATTTGATGCAGCTGAGTATCAGTAATTTTAGCATAGTCTATGCCACCCAATTTAATCGTACCGGTATAATTTTTTAACAGGCCACTAATAATATTAAGCAGCGTTGATTTACCTGCAGCTGAATCACCGAGCAAGAGATATTTTTTCCCTGCTGCAATAGTCAAATTCAGATTATCTAAAATTGGTTGCCTCTTTTCCTTATAAGTATACGAAAGGTTCTCAATTTGAATTTGTTTAGCAGAAATTTCTTGTTTCTGATCAGGCTGCGTGGTCGTCTTAATATTTGCCAACTTATCCATAATTGGTTTAAGTGATTTAAATTCCTGCCAATTAAAGCTGATGCCACTCAATTCGGCAAAAATTGTACCGGCAAAATATTGCGCGCCGCTTATAGTTCCCACCGGCGTAAGATGCCGCAAAATTAAATAACCGCTTTGAGCTAAAACAATCACTTGACTTAAATAGGCAATGCAATTGGTAAAGGCTTGGGTAAAGCCAGCCGACTTAACGTAATCAACAGCATTTTTTCGGACATCTGCAGATCCTTGATTAATTCTTTTAACAATTACTTGTGGTAAATTTGCTAAAAATAAGGTATTGAAGCCATTCAGGACATCATTAATTTTATTAACCAACCGTTCTTGCGCATGGGAGAGTTCAAGTGAACGTTTAGATAACCATTTTGAAAACAAATTAGGCACTACCGCCATAATTGTGGTTAAGATAACAACAGTAGCAAGTAAACTGACCTGAAAATACGCTAAAGAGACTGCTCCCAACAAGATTTCGCTAATTTGCTGTACAATCATCATCAAATCGTTAACACCAAATTCATTGATCGTATTAATATCATTGGTTAGCCATGAAGCGTAGGTAGCAGTGGTTTGCTGATGAAAAGACTGATAATCCGACTGTGACAACTTTTGGGCCACATCCTGTCGAATCAGCAGATCAATTTGCTGCTTCAATTTTGTTTGACTGACCGAAATTAAATAGGTAAAGATCGCGTACATGACATAGGCAGCAGCCATAATTGTGACCCAAATAAAAAACAGTTGGGCATGCAGTTTGGTGACCTGAGTTAGGGCGTTTGCACTGGCAATTCCTGCAAGTGTTGAAAACCCTGAATTAATAATAGTTAGGGCAATTACTATACTAAATTGCCACTGAGCTCTTTTAAAATATTTGAATAAGGGCATATTACTCCTAAAACTTATTTTTTATTAATGTTTTCAATTAATAATATGATATTTTTCATTTTTATTCAATTTTATTTAGCATAAATGGTTTAATTGCAAATATTTAATGCAGTGCTATTATTAAAACATGTATTAAGCAATTGAACGTATAAATTAATATTAGATTAATAAATATTGTAAAATGTGCTGTCAAAGAAGCACTTAAAAATGGTAAAATCACTCAAGAGCATTACGACAACTTTCTCAAGTATCAAAATAAAACTAATACTCAAAAAAGTATTAATATCATCATGTATCATAAACAAAGTCTTAAAAATTGTTTTTTCAAAAATTAACAAAAGGTTCTCAGAAAATGTTTTCTGGGAACCTTTTTAATTATATTTATACTAGGTCGTTTTTCTTTTCACTAATGAAACCGGAATAGTAAATTTATGTTCTAAAATATTTTCTCTTTTCAGTATTTTTAATAAATTGGTAGATGAAACCCGGGCAATCTCTGAAGTATTCTGCCTAATTGTGGTTAATTGCAGCTTGCTGGCTACTGGGGTATCGTCAAAACCAACTATACTCAATTGTTCCGGTACTCTAATCCCCTCACCTATTGCGGCCTGATAAATATAACTTGCCACGTTATCATTGATGGCAAAAATGCCCAGTTTTTGATGTTCTTTCAGCAGCTTTTTTATCTGCTTAAATATTTTATCTTTAACTAGATAAATCTCGTCTGAATTAGTTTTAGAATTAATAATTATTGGTTTATTTATGCCACGGCTTTTGACCGTTTGCGTGAAACCCAGAATACGGCTCTTATTGCTGGAAAATTCATTATTTTTGTTTGTAAGCATAATAGGATAACAACCTCTATCAACCAAATGGTTAGCGGCTATCACTGCACCCGCGTAATTGTCAGAAGAAGCTGTAATTGTGTTGTTACTTAGTTTTGGTGACCGATCTATAAATACCGTAGGTAAATCTGCCCGATTTTTGCTTATTGCTCTTTGAGTAGAGATAACCACTAGCCCATCAACTATATGATTACTTAACTTCGCAATATATTTTTCTTCTATTTCCGCATTTCTTTCTGTATTGCACACAATAGTTAAATAATCTTTTTCAAAAAAATATTGCTCACATTTTTTAACTATAGCAGCATAATAAGCGTTAGTAATATCGGGTACCAGAATACCAATTATTGCAAGGCTACCCTTACGCATCCCTTTAGCAATTATATTCTGTGAATAGTGATTTTCCTTAGCTATTTTTATAATTTTATCCCTGGTTTGATCGGAAAACCTGCCCGTATTATTTAACACTCGCGAAACTGTTGAAACTGAAAAGCCACTTAAACGAGCAATATCTTTAATTGATTTTACTGCCATTCTGCAATTTATCCTAATTTAAATTCTATTTTTATTTTTCTAATTTTACTTTACATCTTGTCAACAACATTATACAATAAAAATGTAGTTAGCGGAAACGCTTGCATTGATTAACTTTGAGGCCTTTAACTTAGGCCTATAATTTTTACTGTTTGCGCAAACGTTACCGCATTTTTGTTATAAAAGCAGGAGGAGAAAAAGCGTGAAAATTAACGATTTAAATGTGCAAATTTATGCTGACGGTGCTGTAATCAGTGACATGGTCAAGGCCAAAGAAAGTGGAGTAGTTAAAGGATTTACTACTAACCCCTCATTAATGAAAAAAGCCGGCGTCACCGACTATCTTAGTTTTGCTAAAGAAGTATTGGCAAAAGTAACTGGTTTGCCTATTTCATTTGAGGTTTTCGGCGATGATTTTGACACAATGGCCAAGGAAGCTCGAAAAATTTCAGCTTTAGGCGAGAACGTTTTTGTAAAAATACCAATTACCAATACCAAAGGTGAATCTTCTGTACCTTTAATTAAAAAATTATCCGCAGAAGGAATCAAGTTAAACGTTACCGCAATGTTTACATTAGAGCAAACCAAGGATGTATTAGCGGCATTAAAACCCGGCTCGCAAAATATTCTCTCAATTTTTGCCGGTCGTTTGGCAGATACTGGCATTGACCCAATGCCGTTAATGAAAGAAGCGGCAAAACTTTGTCATGAAAATGGTAATGGCTGGCTTTTGTGGGCAAGCTGCCGCGAGGTGCTTAATATTTTTCAAGCCGAAGAATGCGGCTGTGACATTATTACCTGCACCGCACCCGTTATTGCCAAATTCCCACTAATTGGAACCTCTCCTAAAGAGCGTTCCTTACAAACAGTCCAAGACTTTAACAAGGATGTTAAAGCGCTGGGATTCTCCATTTTATAAGCTGCTGAAAATAAGAAAGTTGAGGCGTTAAAATGTTTTTATCTGCGTTATTAGTAGCTTTACTCGCTATTATTTCCCAATGGTGGTTTTTTGCCCCGATAACAAGATGTTTAACTTATCCATTAACCACCGGCCTTTTAGTAGGTATTTTTATGGGCAATCCAATGCTGGGAATGCTATCTGGTGCCACTATCCAGCTGGTTTATCTGGGCTGGATCAATACAGGCGGTGTAATGCCAAGTAACACTATGGTTGCCGGTATTTTCGGTACCGCATTAACCATTCTTTCCGGAGCAAATCCTAAATTAGCAGTTACCTTTGCTGTACCTTTCTCATTAATCGGGCTTTTAATGGTAGAAATCTACCAAAGCGTTAACTCATTTTGGGTTCACAGAGCTGATGCCGAATTGGCTAAGGGCAATGTTAAAGCTATCAGGTTTTTAAATTATGTACCTTCATTCATTGTGTCACTAATTGTCTACGGTATTCCTGCCTTTTGTCTAGTATATTTTGGCAAAGGCTGGGCACAAAGCATGTTACGCATGATTCCTAAGAGCTTAACCACTGCACTTGAAGTCGTTGGTGCTATCATGCCTGCTCTAGGTATCGCAATGTTACTTAATTACTTAGGTAAAAAATCACTAGTACCATACTTCTTTATTGGTTTCTTCTTGACCGCTTATCTTAAACTGGAAATTATGGCTATTGCTATTTTCGCGGGTTTATTAGCCTACTTACTTTACATCAATGAAAAATCCAGAACTACCGCTGCTAATGCTGCACCGACAAAGAAAAAGGTTAATAGACTAACTTTGCAAAATAGAACAGGAGCACCTGAAACTGTAACTCCTACTGCAGCTGAAAGTACTAGTATTGCTCAAGACATTTCCCCATTAAACTATAAAATTAAATTGACTCATAGCGACTTAGTTAAAACTTGGCTATGGGAGCAATCAGACGAGGCCTGCTATAACTATGAAAGGCTGCAGGCTTTGGGCTTAACAAATATGATGATCTACCCTATCAGAAAATTATATCCGCAAAACAAACAGGCAGACGAACTTAAAAAGTACATGGTATTCTTTAACACTGAACCACACATGGTTGGACCTGTTATTCACGGTATTGCACTTTCGATGGAAGAAGCACGTGCAAACGGTGCGAATGTGAGTGCTGAAGATATTAACGGTGTTCGTACAGGATTAATGGGACCCGCAGCAGGTATTGGTGACACAGTACAGCAAGGTATAATCTTCCCAATTTTGGCAAGTATTGGAGCCACTATGGCACTAGAGCGTAATTACTTTGGTCCAATTATGTTCACTGTCGTATTCGAATTGATTATCTACTCTATTGGTTATTTGATGTTTATGTATGGTTATAAAAAAGGTAAGGCTTCAGTTGTATCCATTTTAAAGAGTGGCTTGCTTGATAAAGTCACAAATGCGTTTTCAATTGTAGGTTTAATGGTTGTCGGCACTATGGCAGCCACTAGGGTAACAATTAAAACACCATTAATCTGGCATGTAGGTCAAAGCGTAATTAAGGTGCAGTCCTTATTTAATCAGTTAGCACCCGGTTTAATTCCTCTATTGATTACTCTGTTAGTATGGTGGCTTTTAAGAAAGAAAGTTAACGCAAGTATTATTGTTGTCGGCATTTTTGTAATAGGTATTTTATGTTCTTACTTGGGCATCTTGGCAACTATTTAAAGGAGAATTAATTTGATACAAATTATTTTAGCTAGTCACGGTCAATTTTGTTTAGGGTTAAAACAAACCGTGGAAATGATTGCCGGAAAAACAGACTACTTGGAAACAATTTCTTTTAAACCCGGTCAAGATCCTGATAATTATAGGGATAATTTCGAACAAGTACTAAAATCGCAAAATGACGAACCTACATTAGTACTAGTAGATTTAAAGGGCGGTACGCCTTTTAATACGGCAATGTATTTAAAACAAAAATATAATTTAGAAATAGTTACTGGGGTTAATGTGCCTATGCTTTTAAGCATTGTTACTAGTAGAACAGCAAAAAGTTCCATTAGCGATTTGCTCAATATCTGTTTAAATAATGAAAACTGGGGTATTCAAAATAGTAAATTAGGAGGAACACATCATGCAAAACTTAGTCTTAACTAGAATTGATGACCGTTTAATTCATGGTCAAGTCATGACCAAGTGGCTCAAAGAAACCGGAGCACAAAACGTTGTTATTGTGGATGACGCAACATCAAATAATGACTTTATGATTAACGTTTTTGAGCAAGCGGTACCCGAAGATATTGGTATTGGCATATTTAATAAAGAAGACGGCGTCACATTCTTTTCACAACCATTGGAAGCTCCGACCATTATCTTGGTTAAGGTTCCTGAAACTATCGAATATATGGTTGATCATGGTATTGACATCACAGAAGTTGACTTGGGAGGTATGGGAGCAAAAGATGGTCGCAGCACCCTATATCAATACATCTCTACCAGCCCAGCAGAAGACGAATGCTTCGAGCGTTTACTAAATAAAGGCGTAAATGTTTACGTGCAAATAGTACCGCAAAACGAAAAACAGCCAATAAAACCATTGCTCACTAAAAAGGATAAATAAATTATTTTATTACTTTTGCTAATAATTAAGAGGATCAGTTTTCATCATTTTGAGTAGAACTGGTCCTCTTAGTATATTTATAGCAACATTAAATTGACTATTCTGCCAGCTCTTGACGATAAAGCTGAGCAGTTTTAGAATCAAACGCACACATAATAATCTTCATTTGATAGTCGGCGTTCTGTTCCAGCCAAGTTCTGACGGTCGTAAAAGCAATGTGAGCTGCCCGTGATGCAGGAAAACCATAAGCTCCCGTAGAAATGGCGGGAAAAGCAATACTGTGTAACCCGCGACTTTTAGCTAAAGCTAAAGAATTTAAATAGCAGTTTCTTAGTAACTCATCGTCTTGTTTAGAACCCGAATAAATGGGACCCACAGTATGAATGACATACTTTGCCGGTAACTGATAACCATTAGTAATTTTAGCTTGTCCGGTCTCGCAACCATGCAATTGACGACATTCAGCTAATAATTTGGGTCCTGCCGCACGGTGAATTGCACCATCAACGCCTAAGCCGCCAAGAAGCGACTTATTTGCGGCATTGACAATTGCATCGATTGTTAATTTGGTAATGTCACCCTGAACGATTTGGAGATTTTCCATGATTTTAGCCTCTTTTTATTCTATTCTAAACCTAAAGCTATTTTTGCCAAAACAAAAATGCGATCACATTGTGGTCGCATTTTATGCGTTCAACTTCATTTTCTTTAACATTTTTCAGTTAAAAGTAAGACTTGGTACGGTTTTCTTGGAAGATGAAATTTGTCTTTGTTAGTAATTTCAGCCGCAAAGTCTTGTGTTGTTTCTGTCCAAGCATTAATTAGTTTGGCAGTATATTTTTTGTTTTCAGGTAAAAAGTCCAAGATAACAAATTCAGACCCATTGTCGCCAAAATAAATCAGCCACTTATCTTCTTCAGGGGTTGAACCAACCGCATAATCCCAGTGGGGACCGGATGTAGCTTGAGGCTTTACCCAGCTAAAACCGTTATCTTGGAGCAAGTCATTTAAGAAATTAATTTTCTTTTGACTTTCTCCGTATAACTTACCTCCATGTGCCCACCAGATCGGTCGGTCAGTATTAGGCTTGTCAATGTAAGTTTCGCCGTGTGTACAACCTCCACCACGCAAGATGACCCGCCAGAAGCTGTCCATCATTCCTTGAGCCGTATTATCACCCCAGCCAAATTCAATATTGCCTTCATAGCGGCATTCATCAACCACTACCGGCTTTTGGTATTCAGCAATCCATTTAGGCACCATGAATAAATTATCAGTTTGGATACTTAAGTGCGTGATCCACGGCTTAGTATGATCATACCAATTTTTAATTGTGTCTTTATGCTGAGGGGGATCATAAAAGTTATGGATTGATTCCAAGTGGTTAGACGGATCTTTCTCACAAACATACTGTCCGATTACATCCCAATCTTTTAGCGGAATTTGTCCACACATATCCATTAAATCGTACTCATTGGCTAAAGACCACCAAACATTCTTATACGATGCCAAACGTGCAACTATATATTTTACATATTCTAAGTTATTCTTCAGCCCCATACGGGCAAAGCCCCAGCGGTCATAAGGGCTAAATAAAATCAGATCAGCTTCGATTCCCAGCTCATCCAGTTTGTCAATATTATTCTCCAGGTTTTGGAAGTACTGGGGCACTGGACGGGTAAAATCAAAGCCAGTATTGGCACCATCAAAGACCCAATCAGTTCCTCCGCGCTTAACATTAGGCTGACCTGCGAAAGGATAAATTTCCGGTTCATTATTGTTATAGTCATAGCTTTTCGGAAAAACCAGCATTCTAATTTTATTGAAACTATTCTCCTTTAAAGTTTGAATAGTCTGCTTTTGGATATTTGCTGGTTGAACAGTCCAAGCATAAGCTGTCGTGCCAAATGGAATAAAACCTGTGCCGTCCGCATAGGAGAAATGAGTTTTACCGGCAACCCGAACCGGCCCATGATTATTGCCTTCTGCATCTGTAACTGTAAAATGAACCTCTTTTTTATCAAGAGCAGGTATATTAGAAGCTGTAGTCAGGGTATATTCGCCCACTTGTTCCGGCATATACCTAATCTTGTAAATACCATTGCCATCATAAAAACCGTCAACGGTGACAAAATGATTGTTATGGTTGATCGTTCCAGTCAAGTTGACATCTCTAAACGGATTACCATTTTTTGGTCCATCTAGGGATAATTCATATCTGTGCCATTTTTCAATTGTCGTCATTTTAAATAACTCCCCTCTTTAAGCTACGCCACATTTCTAGCTTTATTATTGCCTTTACTTCTAAGAATTGCCATTATTACAAAAACAACTGCTATTAGGCCCAATATACCTGCACTAATCTTCATTTGATCAACCGCCGTACTTAAGCCTGTTATTTTGCATAAGCTTGAAATAACATAA
Organism: Lactobacillus sp. wkB8; assembly: GCF_000761135.1. Taxonomy (NCBI): domain Bacteria; kingdom Bacillati; phylum Bacillota; class Bacilli; order Lactobacillales; family Lactobacillaceae; genus Lactobacillus; species Lactobacillus sp. wkB8. The sequence goes on from NZ_CP009531.1 coordinate 1,796,846, forward strand.
GGAGAAGCAAATGCACCTAAATTATTGCAGACTTGCGCAATTGAAATAATCATATTACTGATTGAGCCGTCAACTTCTCCCAAGATTGTGTCATAAACATAAGGGATAATTAAATTGGCAATCATCATTAATAGTAAACCGATAAAGAAAATAGCCATATTGCCTGCTTTTGAGCAAACAATAAAACCAACCGCACCACAGGCAACTGCTACTGCCGGGGTAAAGTGCTTTAACATCTTAAAGATTTTCGAATATGCCATAGAAATCACTGCGCCAATTAGGCCCGCAATTGCGATTTCTGTAGAAAGTGCACCCTGATTGGCAAGATGATTCTGTTCAATAACTAAAGCCGAAGCTGTAGCTTCAACCATAAAAGCTGAAAAGAATAGAAACAGCATCAAAAAGGCAACATATATTAAACCGGGTATTTTAACATGCTTTTTCGTTTGGGTTTTATTCGCTGCAGCACTTTGTCCTTCAACAGTCGTTTCCTGCTCCATTTTTGGTGTGTAGCCCATCATAAAGAGAACTAAGAACGGAATTATAATTAAAAAGTACAAGAAGGTTGCTTGCCATTTGATTCCCAAAAGCAAGCCGGAAACAAAGGTCATCGAGCTGTTACCCAGAGTCCCCATAGCTCCTTGAATACCAATTAATGTCTTTTGTTCTTCACCACTAAAGCAGTCGCCAATTAAAGAAACGGCAAGGGATGTAAACAGCCCTATACCTGCTCCAACCAGCAAACGGCTAATTACAATAATAGTAAAATTATTAACAAAAAACGGAATAATACCACCAATTACAGCTACAATCATGCCTATGATTACGGTATTTCTTTTACCAAACCACTTAATGACAGCATTGCTGAACAAGATGAACAACATGATTGTGAATGATGGAATAGTAAATAATGCCTGCACCGAAGTCACAGATTCATGGGGAAAAGATTTGGCAATTAAAGGTATCGCCGCCAGGTTAGAACCAGCAACCTGCAAAAAAAGTGAGATCCCCAAAATTCCTACTTTGAGTTTCCAGTTACCCTTATTTTTCTCCCGCAAATTTTCAACGTTCATAATTAAACTCCTTTCTAAAGTATTAGGTTTGACGTTGATTTACATTTTTATATTATCTTGTAACCGGTTACAAAGCAATAGCGATTTACTTAACTATGACTAAAATAGTATAAATTAATTTATGAGTTATAATAAAAATGTAACCCATTACAGTAATTAAAAAAGGATCAATCATGTCTACTATTAAAGATGTAGCTAAATTAGCCGGAGTTTCTGTAGCTACTGTTTCTCGAATTATTAATGATTCGCCTAACGTCAGCCCTGCTACTAGAAAAAAAGTCGAACGAGTTATCAAAGAAATAAATTATCAGCCTAATCAAGTAGCACGAACTTTATACCAAAAAAAATCGCGGATGATTGGCATCATCATCCCCGACCTAAACAACCGTTTTTATGCCCAAATTATTGACGGCATTCAATCTATTCTCCAAAAAAAAGGCTATTCTGCGCTAATTTCTTTTAGTGCCAATTCAAATAAAAAAAACTATTTGAATTTTATTAACGAGTTCCAAAAAAATAATATTGACGGCATTATCACTGCCGCTTTTGATATGCCTGCTAATTTAAACTTGGCAACACCTCTTGTAATGTATGATAGCGCTAATATTGATGATAATGTTGCCCGCATAGTTTCAGACAACATCAAAGGTGGCAAAGACTGTATTTCTCTATTGCAAAATCAAGCAACTAGGGTAATGATTCAGCATTGGCCGCTGAGATTGCCAACAGTAAGGGAAAGAGTAGAGTCACTAGTTAACGAGCTAAACAAGCTTAATATTCCCTACATACTTAAAAAGGTTTCCGAAACCGATCCTGAGAAAGCTGCGCAAGAAGTCTTAAAGAAAAGCAATCGTTTTGACGCTGTAATTGCAGTTAATGATATCTATGCTGCGGAAATCATTAAGGAAGCTCAACGGCGTAATCTTAAAATCCCAGCTGATTTTCAACTTATAGGCTATGATAATAACGTGCTATGCGAATATACTACGCCTACAATTTCTACAATTGACCAACAGCCAAAATTGATTGGTCAAACTGCAGCAAGGCGATTATTAGATTTAATCAATGGAAAGAAATCTAGTCAAAATAGTATTATTAACGTCATTCCTATTAAGAGAAATTCGACATATTAAATAAAATAGGAGCTTAAAGTCTAACTTTAAGCTCCTATTCATTTTTATTAATAATCTATCAACAATTGGTTTTATTATTTGTTGTAAACTTGCTTCTTAAATGAAGCTACATTATTCTTAGTAATAATCTTGACTGCTACCTTGTCGTTCTTAGGAACCTTCTTATTCTGGTAGTGATCGTAAACCTTTTGAACAGATTCTTGACCTATCTTATTCCATTGCTGACCAACAGTAGCCGTAATTTGACCCTTTTGAATTAAATTCAAGCTGGCAAGAGTACCATCAAAACCAATGATAGTTATTTTCTTGTTAGCTGCTTTAACAGCTCGAGCTGCACCAACTGCTTCTTCGTCGTTTTGAGCAAAAATACCTTTAATATCACTATGAGCTTGTAAAATGTTTTCGGTAACGGTCAGGGCCTTGGCACGGTCAAACTGAGCGGTCTGCTTAGTCACAATATTTAATTTCTTATCACCAATACTATCAAAGCCTTTACCACGTTCACGTGTGGCAGAAGCTCCAGGAATTCCTTGAATTTCAGCAATTTTAGCATTTTCGCCTAATTTTTCAATTAACCAATTAGCAGCTTTTTTACCTCCGGCAATATTGTCAGAAGCAACTGTTGAAACTACTTTACCGGAGTCAGCACTACGGTCAACACAGATTACAGGAATTTTAGCATCATTAGCTTTTTTAACTACTGTAGAAATAGCTGAAGAATCACAAGGGTTGATAATTAAGGCATCTACCTTTTGTGTGATTAAATCTTCAACGTCGTTATTTTGCTTTGAAGTATCATTATTTGCGTCATCGATGATGACTTTTGAACCATGCTTTTTAGCATAGTCACTAATAACATTCTTTAAATTAACAAATGCGGGGTTAGTCAATGTTGAGATAGACACACCAATTTTCAAATCTTTTGGTGCCTTCTTTTCTACTTTAGAAGACGAACCCGAACTGTTGCTTAAGCCTGTGGAACCACAGCCCGCAAGTATTCCCCCTGCTAAAAGCAAGACAGAAGCTGCAGTAGCAATTTTCATCAATCGTTTGGAAAAATTTTTAATATTCATCATTATTTCTCCTCTAAAAATAATTTTATTCCCTGTTCTTTTGTGTTTGGGAATCAATCATAACCGCAATTAAAATTACGACACCTTTAACAATTTGTTGATAGAAACTATTAATCCCGAGTAAATTCATACCATTGCTTAAAGAAGCAATTAACAAAGCACCCACGAGAGTCCCTGCCATTCTTCCTTTACCGCCCATCAGGCTGGCACCACCAATAACAGTGGAAGCAATAGCGTCCATTTCATAAGACATACCTGCATCGGGCTGGGCTGAGCCTAATCTTGAAGTTAGTATAAAGCCAGCCAAAGCCGCAAATAAACCAGAAATCGTGTAGATAATAATCAATAATTTCTTAGTTTTAACACCGGCCACAAACGCAGCTTTTTCGTTGCCGCCTAACGCGAAGGTCTTACGACCAAAAGCAGTTTTATGAAGTAGAACGTAGCAAATAATAAATGCAATCAGAGTAATAATTACTGGAAATGGAATACCAAATAAATAGCCTTGCCCTACAAATTGGAAGAAAAAGCTGGTATTCATTTTACCGCCAGTAATAGGATTACCACCTGTGAAGACATATGTGGCACCGCGCCAAATAGTCATAGTAGCCAAGGTGGCAATAAAGGGGGTAACTTTGCCCCAGGTGATGAATACACCATTGAGAGCCCCCAATAAAGCTCCGATTGCAAGGCCAATTAATGCGGCAAGCCAAGCAGGTGTGCCTCCTAGAATCAAGCTGGCACTGATAGCTCCTGTGAAAGCCAAAATAGAACCGACAGATAAATCAATACCGGAAGTAAGAATAACAAATGTCATTCCAAAGGCGATTAGAGCGTTGACCGATGCTTGACGAAGCAAATTTAATAAGTTATTTGGCGCAATAAATTGAGGGTTTAAAACTGTAATAATAATTACTAAAATTATTAAAGCCACGAGCGCCATGTATTTCGTAAAATCAAATTTCTTTTTTGTTGTTTTTGCCTTGTCCATTCTACTTTCCTCCTGTAGCTAATTTCATCACTTGTTCTTGAGTTGCACCTTGGGCATTAATGACGCCCATTTGTTTACCTTCATACAGCACTTCAATACGATCACTCATACTAAGAACTTCAGGCAGGTCACTAGAAATCATTATGATGGCTACGTGTCTGTCGGTTAACTGATTCATCAGTTCATAAATTTCTTTCTTGGCACCTACGTCAACTCCACGAGTTGGTTCATCCAAAATTAAAATCTTGGAGCCGCTGCCAACCCATTTAGCTAAAACAACCTTTTGCTGGTTACCGCCTGACAAGCTGCCGGCCGTTACTTGCGCATTATTAGCCTTCACTGTTAACCGCTTAATCAGCATGTCAGCAAATTTGTCTTCTGCTTTTTTGTCAATAATGCCATGCTTACGGAAAGTATCAATACTTGGCAGGGCAATATTATCTTCTAAAGATTGTTCAGTGATCAGACCCTCATTTTTTCTATCTTCAGTTAAAAAGCCAATGCCTTTTTTAATGGAGACGCTGGGACTGGTCAATTTTGTTTCCTTGCCAGCCACATAGATTTTACCGGAGCTTAATTTATCAATTCCAAATAAGGCCCTCATGGTTTCCGTTCTGCCAGCTCCCATCAAGCCGGAAAATCCTAAAATTTCTCCTTCGTGGACTTCAAAACTGATATCGTGAAACTTCTTGCCTGATAAATGTTCAGCTTTTAATGCCACTTCTCCCAAATGCGGGTGGCGGCCAGGATAATAGTCGCCAATGTCACGCCCTACCATGTCGTGAACGATTTGATTTTCGGCAACGTCTTTGGTCTGATAAGTGTTAACTGATAAGCCATCACGCATAACTGTTACCCGGTCACATATTTGCCAGAGTTCTTCCATTCTGTGCGAGATGTAAATAAAGCCGACGCTATTAGACCTTAATTCTCTAATAGTTTTGAATAAAATAGCAGTTTCATTCTCAGTCAGTGCGGCAGTAGGCTCGTCCATAATAATTATTTTGGCGTTAATCATCAGAGACTTAGCTATTTCCACCATTTGCTGCTGACCTACAGTCAAGTCGCCCATTTTACTGTCAACATCAATGTCTGAACCCAAATTAGCCAAATACTGCCGGGCTTCTTTTCTCATTTTCTTTTGATCAACTAGGCCCAGCTTAGTTTTAATTTCTTTATTCAAAAACATATTATCGACAACGCTCATTTCGGCAAAGTTATTCATTTCTTGGTGAATAAAACTGATGCCATGATGTTCCGCGTCTAATGCGCTGGCGTAGGTAGTGTCGTGGTCATCAACTTTAATTGAGCCCGCGTCTTTTTTTAGTAAGCCAGTTAAAATATTCATTAAAGTAGACTTGCCGGCGCCGTTTTCGCCCATTAACGCATGGACTTCGCCAGAATGAACGTCAAAATCCACACCCCGTAAAACTTTATTGGTTCCAAAAGATTTTTCAATCCCTTTCATTTCAATTTTCATGAAAAGGCTCACCTCCTAAAAAATCACACCACTTTCGAGAATTACGTTTGAGAAAGGTGTCTCTTCTCCTGTTCGAATAAAAGCTTTTGCCCTGCGTAAATCCTGCTTTAATTCACTGTGAGGAATAAACTCAATTTCAACGTTTGGCAAAATTGCTTTAATGTTTTCTAACTGCTGTGGGTTCTGTTTCTTAATTTCCTCAGCAACATAAACTTTTTGCACAGCCAATTCTTTAAGAACTTCTTTTAAAACTTGCGTAAATGAGGGAAGGTTGGCAGAAACTGCCAAATCAATTTTTTCTGTTTCTGGCGGTACGGGCGTACCCGCATCACCAATTCCTAGCCAATCCATGTGCCCCATATCAGCCACGACACGAGAGATATTAGAATTTAAAATACCTGTTTTCTTCATATTAATCTTCCTTTCCGTACACCTGCTCAACCTTTTCTCTGGTAGGAATTGAGGGTTGCGCACCCATAACTTCAATGGTGATTGATGAAGCTTTTTGACCATAATCAATCGCTTCAAAAATATTTGAAAAATCTGGTTTTAATATGGATGCCATTGCACCAACGAAAGTATCTCCGGCTCCCGTAGTATCTACTACATGAACTTTGTGTGCAGGAACTAATTGGCTGATGGAACCAATTGAACAGTGTACTCCGCGCGAACCTAAAGTAATTAATGTTACTTTTACTCCCTTTTTCTTAAAATACATGTCTGTTTCGTGCATTGCATTTTGGTCTTTGACTTTGATGCCTGTAATAAAGGCACTTTCTGTTTCGTTAGGAGTAATAATGTCCGTTAATTCCAGTAGTTCATCACTAATTTTTGCGGCTGGAGCAGGATTTAAGATAGTTATCACGTTATGTTTTTTAGCAATCTTAAAAGCCTCAAGAGTTGCTTTAATTGGCGTTTCAAACTGCGCAATAATGTACTGAGACTTTGCAATCACATCTTCTGCTTTAACTATCTGCTTATGACTAATTAAACTGTTAGCTCCGGCATAAACCAAAATACTGTTTTGCCCATTCTTATCAAGCAAAATTGTAGCCGCACCTGTTTGCTCGTTTTCTTTAACTTCGACGTTAGCTAAATCAATGTCTTCCTTGCCCATTGTTTCCAGCATAAATTTTCCTGCAGTATCGTTGCCTACTGCGCCGATAAAATGAACAGTAGCACCGCTACGCTGTGCAGCCACTGCTTGATTAGCTCCTTTCCCGCCACCAGCATACGTTTTCTTATTTACTTGGAGCGTTTCACCAGGTAACGGGATATGAGTAATGTGATAAGTAGTATCTAAATTGATACTGCCAAGAACCGAGATATTAATACTCATGTTTTCCCCCTCTCACTAAAAACAAGTATTAAGCTTTATCTGACTTAAGGCTTTAATATACAGAGCCTTACACAAATTTCATTATCCCAGTTAATGCAATCGCTTTCAATAGCAGTTGATAATAAAATTTTATTTTAGTTTTGGTTTAGTTGCCGTTAGAGCACAAAAAAAGGAAGAATATAGGAATATTCTTGCCTTAACAATTACTAACTTTAAAAAGTAATTTTTATTTATCAGTTAAAATTGATTCATAGTCGCCGTACCAATATGCTGCAACTTTATCTTTAATCGGGTCAAAATAATCTGGCTCAACGTTAATGTACTTTCCTGCTTCAGCAAGAATTGGCACAACGTCGGCACGGACGCCAGCCATGTGGTGAATATAAGGACCATAGACATATTTTGTTTCAAAACGGTTTAGATCATTAAATTCAAACCAAGCATAAGTTCCTTGTTCATACGGACCCGCACAAGTTTTAGCATTGCCCAGCAGCATAGAATACTTGCCGTGGTCACCGTCAAAACGAACTAAGGTATAAGTGCCGTCTTTAGCCTGAAAAGCAGCAGAACCGGGATAATCAAATACAAAGTGCGATGGTGGCAAAACCGGACGGTTTTTAGCCGTTTGGAAAGCAAATGTACCCAGATGTTGCAACAATTCGCCGTTTTCGTTTTCAGGGTGGCGGCAGTTGACATCAGCAAATAACGCTCTTTCATCCCCAAGCGTAGCAGATTCTGCCAAGACTTCTGAAATTGCCCCGTTAATATCGGTCTCACAGGTTACCGGCAGTCCTTCTGTTTGGAGCAAAGCCTCAGAAGCATACGGCAAAATTCCGATTTCACGCTGCAGCTCCGTCCAGCATTGAATAGTGCCACAGTTGCAGCCATATTGTTTCATTTTATCTTGCATAGCCAATTTCAAGGCAGCGACTTTAGTAAAATCATCTTCCTTAATTTTAATATCTGCCCATTTTCTAAAAGTATCTTTAGTCTCTGAAATGCGCGGATCGTTATTCTTAATTAAATCATTCATATATGAAGTAAGCTCACCTAAGGGGATTGGTGAAAGTTGGATACCGAATTTTTCCAATAATTCGCCTTCATTGACAATAACTGACCAAAAATCAAAGGGACGAGGACCTATCTGCAAAACGCGGGTATTCCTAAAAGTTTTCACAACATTGCATACCTTCACAAAATCAATTACTCCGCGGCTGAATGACGGATCAGCAATATCGCTGTTTCTAATATAGGTAAAAGGAACATTAAAGTGACGCAGAACTTTACCAATAGCAAATAGACCACATTGCGTATCGCGCCTCCTTGAACCGTCGGGAGCCGGTGCCTCGTCTTTTGGCCCCCACAAAAGAACAGGTACGTTGAATTTAGCTGCCAGACGTGCAACTTCATACTCGGTACCAAAATTTTCGTTTGCAATAAACAAACCATCAATAGCCGCCGCTTTAAATTTCTGGGTTATTTTTTCGAGTCCGTCATCATCATAAAGAAGTCCATCATCATTAACTTCTTTAATATCAACGTAGTTAATTCCCAATTCATCTAATTTTTTTCGGGTTTTATCTGCAAATTCAATCGCTGCTGTTGCTGAGAAAATGTTTCTTCTAGTTGGTACAAAGCCAATTTTTATTTTTTGTAAACTTTTATTATTAACCATTAAAAAAAGAGCCTCCTAATTTTTTATATTTGTATTCGCTTCCAAAGCAAAATATAAACTAAACTAGAAGACCATTCAATACTGTTTTTACTTAATTAAACTAAACTATTTTTATAATGATTCCCTCTTAACCAATTTGGTTGAGATAAAGCACTTTTGGGGCAGCCAATTGTGGTCAGCAGCTTTGTTTTGTAATTGATTAATTGCTTGGCTGACAATCTGCGTTATCGGGACGTGAATCGTTGTTAATTCCGGCGTAACCATCGTGTCTTCAAAAATATCATCAAAGCCCATGATTGCTATATCTTGGGGCACTCTAATTTTTTCTTTGGTAAATTCTTTGACCAAACGCAGGGCCATATAATCATTTTCACAAAAAAGCACTTCAGGAAAAACTTTGCTCAAATGGATAAATTGCGGCAAGGCTCCTCTAAGTTCAGTAGGATTTAAGCTAAAAATAAATTCCGGCGGAATTTCAATGTTTTTCTCTTTTAGGGCCTGGGTAAAGCCTGCCCGTCTTTGCGCAAAATTGGGAATACTATGGTTAGAAGCAACATAGCCTATTTTCCGATAGCCTTTAGCCAAAATATATTTACCTGCTAAATATGCCCCCTGAAAATTATCAATTGAGATAAAATCGGCATTTACATCTTTAAAATACGTATCAATAAAGATCACATTTTTTAGTTTTTGATTTATTAACTTAACTTGCTTTTTATTCAGATCGGTTGCCAGTACAATTGAAGCCTTAGACTGCAGCAGTGCTGTATTTTCATTCAGATTATCTTGCAAGTGATTGATATCCAGTTGCACAATTTGGACTTGTCCGCCAAAACCGCCAATATTTTGCGTTAAGTTAGATATTAAGGTGTCAAAAAAGGGCAGGCTGGCATAGCTCCGATTCATCATTCCAGCTCGATCGCGAATAATAATCAGACTGATACTGGCCAATTTGCGAACCCCGCCTTTTTTATGTTTACGTAGCGGCTCATAACCTTGATCTTTAATAACCTTAAAAATCTTTTTTCTAGTTTTTTCGCTTACACCCGGCTTGCCATTTAAAGCAAAAGAAACAGCGGCTTTAGAAACGCCCGCTATCTTTGCAATATCACTCATTTTTAGGTTCAAAAAATCATCTCTTTAATAATATTGTTTACTAATATAAGCTAAACTAACTAATCAATATAACTAAACTAGTTATAAGCATGATACTCTATCAGTGTAAGCAATTACAAGTAATTATTTTTGATAATGAGGTGTTTTCATGAATATTCTTGAATTAAAAAAGAAGGCTGTTGCACTAAGAAAAAGAACATGGCAGCTAATCTATAATCACCAAAACGGTCACACCGGTTCTGACTTTTCCTGTGCTGATATCTTAGTTGCTTTATACTATGCGGTTATGAACCAAAACGCAGAAAATATTGGTCAAAAAGATGTTGACACGTATATTCAAAGTAAGGGTCATGCTGTTGAAATCTGGTACGAAATTTTAGCTGATAAAGGTTATATAGATCGCGTTGACCTTGAAAAAAGGTACTCTACTTTTAACAGCCCCTATATTGGCCATCCGACTACCGAAGTTAAAGGCATGGAATTTCATACGGGCTCTCTGGGTCATGGGCTAGGTTTAGGCGTTGGTGTCGCTCTTGCAGCTAAGATGAAGCAGTCACGCAAACACATTTACGTTTTAATGGGTGACGGTGAACAAGCTGAAGGATCAATTTGGGAAGCCGCAATGGCAGCTGGTAATTATAACTTAGACAATCTCACGGCCATTATTGACCACAATGACCTGCAAATTTCCGGCACTACCGATTCAGTGATGCGCTCAAACCCGCTAAGCACCAAATACCGTGCATTCAACTGGGATGTTTTGGAAGTTAATGGCAATAATATGGGCGATATGGTTAATATTTTAACCAAACCAAATGACACCAACAAGCCACGCCTGATTATTGCTAATACGGTCAAGGGCAAAGGTATTTCAGCAGCCGAAAACAGAGCGGATTGGCACCATAAAATTCCTACTGCAACTGAATACCAAGCAGGACTACAGGAATTAGATGCACAAATGGAGGCGTTAAATAATGAATAAGTTGGATGAAAAATTAACTGCAAATGCAGTCATTGCAAAAACGCTAAACGAGGCAACTACTAGCGATCCAGATTTAATAGTGGTCACATGCGATTCTCGGGGATCGGCAGGACTATTTCCTTTCACAAACGCACATCCCGACAGAACCATAGAAATGGGCATAGCTGAACAAAATGCCGTAACTGTAGCCGCAGGTATGGCTCATGAAGGTATGCATCCCTATGTCTTTTCTCCAGCTTCATTTCTGGCCATGCGAGCAATTGAACAAGTCAAAGTCGATGTAGCATTTAACCGCAATAACGTTAAACTCATCGGTATTTCTGGCGGTAATTCATACACTTGGCTGGGAAATACCCACCATTCACTTAACGATGTGGCAATTACGCGGGCAATTCCTGACCTAGAAGTCTACCAACCATGTGATAAATACCAAATCAAAGCACTATTCAATTATCTGCTTAAGTCAGATAAACCTGCTTATGTGCGCATTGGTAAACGTAAACTAGACAATGTTTACCACGAAGACTTCCATTTCACTCCCGGCAAGGCCAAAGTAATTCTCCCCGGTGAAGACGTTTGCTTAATCTCTACTGGCGAGACATTATACTTTGCTCTTCAAGCCGCTAAAGAACTGGCTAAAGACGGCATACAAGCTGCAGTGGTTGATCTTGCTTCAATCAAGCCGCTTGATACCGAAATGATTGCCAACTTAGCACAAAAATTTAATTACTTAGTAACTATAGAAGAACATGACGTTATTAACGGCATCGGCGCCGCCGTAGCATGTGAAATGGCAAAGTACGGCCATGCCAAACTTAAAATTTTGGGCTTTCCAGACGAACCGGCAATTCAAGGAACACAAGATGAAGTCTTTCATTATTATGGACTTGACACTGCCGGCATCAAGAAGTCTGTCAAAAGTTTTTTGTCTAAATAGAAGCTGGTAATTTATGCCTGAAAAATATGTTTTAACAATCGATCAGAGTACACAGAGTACAAAAGTTCTTCTTATTGATCAAAATAACCAGATTTTTTGGAAAACCAGCTTACTTCATAAACAAATAGTTAGCAAGAACGGATGGATTAGCCACGATCTAAGTGAAATTAAGACTAATTTGAAAAAGCTCTTTGAAGCTGCCCTTATGCAGGTCAAACCAGACCAACTGACAGCCTTAGCAATCACAAATCAACGTGAATCTGCAGCTGCCTGGTCGAAAAAAACGGGCGCGCCTCTTTGTAACACCATAGTTTGGCAGGACAATCGTGCTGAGAAACTGATCAAATCTATCTCTCATCCAGAATTAGCAGAAACAGTCAAAACAAAAACCGGCCTGGCGCTCTCGCCCTACTTTACCGGAGCTAAATGGGGCTGGATGCTGCTTCATGAGCCCAAAGTAATTCAAGCACAGGAAAAAGGCGATCTCTGTTTAGGGACTATGGACAGTTGGTTAATTTACCAGCTAACTAATAAAAATAGTTTTAAAACAGAACCTTCAAATGCCTGCCGGACCCAGTTAATGAACATCCATACGGGAAAATGGGATCAAGAGTTAGGAGCTATTTTTGGTATCGCAATTGAAAGCCTGCCTGAAATCGTTGACTCTAATTCCCACTTTGGTAATACGAATTTATTCGGATTGCTTAACCACTCTATCCCGATCATGAGTGTTCTGGGTGACTCCCAGGCTGCGTTATATGCTCATGGCTGTTTTAATGCAGGAGATTTCAAAGTAACCTTTGGGACAGGTTCTTCCGTGATGCTCAATATTGGCAGCAATCTGCCGCGAAGTATTCAAAATAAGCTTAATACTTCGATTGCCTGGTCTTTAAATGGGCAAACTTCCTATGTGCTTGAAGGTAATATTAATTACGCTGGCGCCTGCATTACTTGGCTAAAGGATAACTTAAAGCTGATTAGTTCGCCTAAAGAAACCAGTAATTTAGCATTGGCAGCTAATCGCAACGATCACACCTGTTTAATCCCGGCCTTTGCGGGACTAGGCGCTCCCTACTGGCAACCGGATATGAAAGCAGCTTTTGTTGGAATGACGACCATCACTGGTAAAAACGAACTGGTAAAAGCGACCTTAGATTCATTAGTTTACCAAATAAGCGACACCATTAGTGAACTGAAAAAATTATTTCCGCAAATTAACCGGGAGCTTAACGTTGATGGCGGGATGATTCAAAATCAATATTTAATGCAATATTTAAGCGATATTACCCAAATGCAAGTTAAACATGCTGCTATTTCAGAATTGAGTGCCTTAGGAACAGCTATGAATGCCATGAACCATAATAATAAAATAGCAGCAGTTAAGGTTTATTCACCTAAAATGAAGTTTTCACAAGCACAACTATACCGCAAAGACTGGGAAAATTGGCTTAATATCCTTTCAACAAAGCAAAGCGCATTATAAAAAGAGCACATTTTTGCTAATTTAATTAAGACAATTACAAATCTTATTATGAAAACGTTAAGATAGTTGGCACACATGCAATGCAATTGTCGTATACTAAAAAGAGATAGGTTCAGTAAATCATTAGTTTAATTAGTAATTCTGAATCAATATTCTTACTCGGAGTTATTTTAACGATGCGCAATGATATCTTTATTTATGTCTATGACGTTATTTTCATACTTCTTTTTATGAGCGTAGTTTGTAACTGCGCCGTTGTTTATAACTTATCAAAAAAGAAGCTCTTTTTACTGTTGAAATGGCTATTTATCTCTTTTATTTTTGAAAGTACTTTTGAAACAGGCTATGAGTTTGTAACTCGCAGCATTATTGCTGTTGGCAGTCGAAAAATAATCTTAAACTACTGGTATTTGCTGGTGGAATTTACCATTACTTTTGGTGAAAATATTATTACTATCTTCTGTCTTAACGAACTAACTAATATGAATAAAAAGTTACCTGTGATCCCAATAGCCAATATTTTGGCGCTAACTTCTTTAATCCTAGAAGTAATTTTTCTTACTACCCTCAATTCAGCCGATTGGTATATTACAGGTAAAAGCACTAATCAAATCTGTCAGTTCATTATTTTGCTGCTTTTTTGTCTGCCCTGGAAAAAACTGCCCCAGAACCAACAAATATTTTATATTTGTTCGTTTATCGCGCTGGGATTGTCTTTAATTGAAATTGGTGCCTTTTCAAAATGGCAAAGACTTATCGATGTTAAATTTCCGTTTTACGAAAATCACGTCAACCTGATTGAAGACGGTTATTATTTTATTTTAGCTATTGTTATTTTATTTATTACAAAACACGAACATGAAGAATACACCCACAGGCAAGTGGAAAATTTGGTGCAACAACGGCTTAGTGAATATACTGTGCAAAAATATGAAAATAAAGATTTATCTTTTCAAAAAGCAGAAGTTCACGAATTCTGTGATCATTATGGCTTGACCAAAAGAGAAGTTGATGTCTTGCTGTTAGTTTTGCAAGGTGAAAGCAACCAAGCAATCGCAGATAAACTTTATATTACCGTTGGAACTGTTAAGGCTCATGTCCATAATATCTTAAATAAAATGGAAGTTTCCCGCAGAAGCCAACTGATTAATAAATTTTTGAATTACCATTAGACATTCATTTTACCTTGTAACGCCGCTATAGCGGCTAAATCCAGGTTCATTTTGAAATATGAGCCTGGATTTTTTAATGCCCGTTAAGCTTAAGACCTTAGTCCTTGTAGCCTAAAGATATAGAGAAATATATCTTTAGGTTAATGTGAAAATGGTGTTTTTGCGGATAATGAATTGTAGCGCATGTGTTATTAGTCACATGAGTAAATTTAGTGAAAGAGATGGGAATTATGGAAGCAGATTATGTTTTAACAGGAAAAATTTTTACTGCTGCTCAAAAGCATAAATATGTTGAGGCAGTTGCTGTTAAAGACGGTAAATTTGTTTATGTAGGCTCTAAAGACGGAGCGAAGTCTTATATTGGTCCTAAGACCGAATATATTGTTAATAATAACGGACTATTTATCCCGGGAATGACAGATAGCCATATGCACTTTTCATCTGGTGCAACTGAAGGAATGTATAAGATTCAGCTAGCTGGTGGTAAAAGTGTCGATGATTACACGAAGATCATCAAAAAATACGTTGATGAACATCCAGATCGTGATTATTACATGGGTACTGGCTGGGAAAATGCTATTATTGCCGAAAGACCCGACAAATCATGGATTGATGCTGCATGCAGCGATAAGCCGGTATTATTGCAATCAGTTGACGGACACTCTTACATTGTTAATAGTAAAGCCCTTGAAAATGCCGGCATCGGCAAAGGCTATGTTTCCAAAGAAAAAGGTGAGTTCGTTCTTGATCCTAAGACCAAAGAGCCAACTGGCTTAGTTCGCGAATGGGCAATGGGCGATATTTTAAAGACAGTTCCGGATTATACGGTTGAAGAAATTAAAAAAGCCGTTTTATGGCTGCAAGATCGCTTATTATCAATGGGGTTGACTTCAATCTACGAACCAATTTTGCGTGATGAAACTCGGGCACAACAGGCTCTGGAAGAATTGGATATCGAAGGAAAGTTAAAGTTAAAGGTCGTATCAGGCTTCCACATTAGACCTGAGCACGATAGTCCCGACAAATTAGACGATTTTGCTGCTATTCGCGATGCTTACCATGGTAAACATTATAAGTGCAACAACCTGAAGTTTGTCGTTGATGGTGTGGTTGAATCAGCCACGGCTTACTTCTTTGACGACTATGTTCATAAACCGGGATACCGGGGTAACTTCAACTGCACACAAGAGCAATTAAACAACATGATGCGGCGGGCTAAAGAGAAGGGCTTCCAAGTTCACTGCCACGTTATTGGAGATGCCGCGATTGATGCAGCTTTGACTGGAATTGAGTATGCACAAGCCAAAAAGCCTAAAAAAGATTGGCGCCCAACTTTAACTCACCTGCAGGTCATTCGTGAAAGTGACATTGCCAGAATGGCTAAAGACAAAGTCATTGCTGCCTGTGATCCAGCTTGGTTCTTCAAGGACCCAATTTACTTTGACGCTTTGGAAGTTAAGTATTTGGGCTTAGAAAGAGCCTCACGTGAATACAAGTTAAAGTCATTTTGGGATCAAGGCGTTCTGGTATCTGCCGCAACTGATTTCCCAGTGACTAATCCTGATCCAATGGAAACCATCGAAGTTGGCGTTACCAGATGTGCTCCCGGCGATAAGAGTGAAAAGACTGTCTTGGACCCAACTGAAAGAGTCAGTGTCGAACAAATGCTCACCAGTTACACGATTAATGGTGCTTTCCAAAACTTCCGTGAAAAAGAAACGGGTTCAATCGAAGTTGGTAAAGCCGCTGATATGGTTCTACTTGATCAAGACTTATTTACAATTAATCCACATGACATCCACAATACTAAGCCAATCTTCACGATGATTGACGGTAAAATGGTTTACTCGAGAGGAAAGAAGTAGCATGGCAGAAGAAAAAACTAACCGATTAGCACGCGATTTTACCTTTTTCGCTCTTTTCATGTTTGGTGTACCCTCCATTTTGCTGCAATTATGGACAGGTATTTATCAAATCTTTGATACGGCCATCGCGACAAATTTCAATAGTACGGCTACTCTATCTGCTATCAATATTATTTACCCGGTGCAGGCGGTAATTGAAGCCATATCGTTTTTGATTTCCGGCGGTTCTACTGCCGTATTAGGCAAAATGATGGGTGAAAAACGTGATAAAGAAGCCAACCAGCTGTTTACTTTTATGCTTATTAGCTCAGTTTTAATTACTTTGGTTTGGGTAATTATCGTTACTTTAATGGGCAATAATGTCTGGCTCATGCTTGGGGCTGATGCCAAACTGGCTCCTGTATGTGCAACTTATTGGTCAGTACATAAGTACTTTATGATTGTTTATTGTATTCAGCTCGATTTCCAAATGTGGCTATTGGTAGCTGGTAAACCGACTTATTGTATGGTTATCACAATTGCCGGTGGTCTGGTCACTCTAGCAGCCGACTTTCTTTATCAGGCTGTTTGGCACATGGGTACAGCCGGTGCAGCACTTGGCTTTAACACTGGTGTAGCTTTCTCAGCCATCTTGTCACTGGTTGCCGTTATTTCTCACAAAAATTCATTGCACTACGCAGCGCCAAAGGCAACACCTGGAGAAATTTGGGAATGTTTTAAGTTAGGTTTGGCTGACTTTGTCTATAGTGCCGCTACCGCTGTTATGACTGCCGTCTACAATATTCAGGCAATGAAATTTTACGGCGAAAAAGGCGTAGCTGTTGCCGCCATTTACCTCTATGCACAGTTCTTATTCTTAGCACCATTCTTAGGTTATGGCAAAGGCGTTGGTCCTATTTTCAGTTATCTGATTGGTGAAAAGAATTACGTCAAAATTAAAGATATTTTCAAAAAGTACGTCAAAGCCTGCCTCGTTTTATTAATCGTATTCGGAGTTGGATCATGGTTTATGGCTTATCCAGTGCTGCGCATTTACGTAACACCTAACTCACCAGAATTTATCTTGGGTAAGCAAAAATGGCTGCTCTTTGCGACATGCTTTGTTTTTGTGGGTATAAATATTTGTATTCAAGACATGTTAACAGCATTCAATGATACAATGATGCCTTTAGTTATCTCAATTAGCCGGTCATTAGTAATGCCAATTCTTTGTTTAATTGTGTTACCAATGATCTTTGGCGGTAATGGTATTTGGATCGCTTTAACAGTTGCTGAAGCATTTACTGCAATTATATCCGTCTTCTTCTTATTTAAGGCACGTACGAAATATCATTACATGTAAAAATTATTTGTCCAATTTAAGCTTCAAATAAAAAAAGTCGCACATAATGTGCGGCTTTTTTGCTTGGTCTAAAACTTTACTGACTATTTTTGCTATTCCAAATACATGCGCTGCAGTTGGGCTAAGTCTTCAGCACTAAAACCCAGAACTTTGGTAAAAAAGGTGGGGAAACCGCCCCAACCGCCGCGAACAGTTTCTGTGATACCGCGGATGGCAATACCTTCTCCTTTAGTGACATTCATCTTAGAAACCATTTGGGTAATTTCATCATTACTTGGCAGTTGTCTTGAAACAGCAAAATCATAAAGTTCGTTAGTTAATAAATAATCGCGGGCAATCGTATCATCATCAATACCCAGAGCCATTAAAATCAATGCCGAAACCATACCGGTTCTATCCTTTCCGGCACTGCAATGATAAACTAAAGCCTCATCTGCCGGCAATTCCAGTAGTTCCGCAAAAACGCGTGCAAACATTTCCTGACTATGTGAACTTAATAAAGTTTGCTGGTATATACGCCCAATAAAGTTATTTTGCATATTGGGAATATGATGCAAAAAGCGGTAGACCCGATTATCCTGCCTGTCACTGATGCCATCAGAATATATTGGTAAATCAACGTATTCTACCTCAGGCCAGGGATTATCAGGCGAGGAAGATTTTTCATATTCAGAGCGCAAATCACAATCGACAGTGACCCGCAACTTGGCTAATTTAACCTGATCTTTTGCCGTTAGCGAGCTAAGCGAATCCGAACGATAAATTTTATTCCATTTAACTGTTTTACCAGCCGCATTTTGATAGCCGCCAACATCCCGAAAATTCATTGGGCCGTCTAATGCAACTATGCGATCGTGTGCCAATCTTCTTACCTCCCTATGTTTTTATTTGTCATGCGCAAATAGTTGAGTAGCTTTAACTGCTTTCTTCCAGCCATGATAGAGATTTTCTCTTTCACTCTGTGACATTTGCGGAGCAAAGGTTTTACCTACAACAAAAATATCCTTTAATTCCTCAACGTTTTGCCAATAACCAACAGCTAGTCCAGCTAAGAAAGCTGCACCCATTGAGGTTGTTTCCAATACTTGAGCACGTTCTATTTTGATTCCTAAAATATCAGATTGAAATTGCAACAGATAATCGTTATTTGATGCGCCACCGTCAACGCGTAAAGCAGGAATTGTAATGCCCGAATCTTCTTGCATTGTGTCAACTACATCACGTGTTTGATAAGCCAGCGATTGCAACGTTGCCTTGATAAAATCGTAGTTGTTTGTTCCCCGTGTGATGCCAAAAACGGCGCCACGTGCTTCTGAATCCCAGTATGGTGCGCCCAAGCCGGTAAATGCCGGAACAACATAAACCTCATTTTCAGACTTTGACTGCTTGGCCGCTTTTTCTGAATCTGCAGCTGTCTTGATCATTTTCATGGAGTCGCGCAGCCACTGGATTGCACTGCCGGAAACAAAAATAGAACCCTCTAAAGCATAAGAAATTTCACCATTTAGACCATAAGCAATAGTTGTCAACAGATTATTATCCGATTCTGTCGGTTCATTTCCCGTGTTCATCACAATAAATGAACCAGTGCCATAAGTATTCTTTACCATGCCCTTCTTCAAGGCCAGCTGACCAAATAAGGCTGCCTGCTGATCCCCAGCAATGCCGGCTATTGGCACTTTGCCCCCGAAAAAAGTATAGGACTTAGTATAACCGTATATTTCAGAATTCGACTTTACTTCCGGTAGCATTGCTTGAGGGATATTGAGCAGCTTTAAGATGTCATCATCCCATTTTAGATCATGAATATTAAAAAGCATGGTTCTGGAAGCATTAGTATAATCGGTCACATGGACTTCGCCATTGGTCAAATTCCATAAGAGCCAACTATCAATGGTGCCAAAAAGCAATTTACCTTTTTCGGCCCTCTCTTGTGCTCCTGCAACATGATCTAAAAGCCAGCGAATTTTAGTTGCACTAAAGTACGGATCAATAATCAGCCCTGTTTTCTGATGGATCAGGTCACTAAAACCGTCATTTTTTAATTTTTCAGCCAACGCGGTAGTTTGACGCGACTGCCAAACAATTGCGTTATAAATAGGCTTGCCGGTTTTTTTATCCCAAATAACTGTGGTTTCACGCTGATTAGTAATACCAATAGCCGCTATCTGCTCTGGTCGCACACCAGAATTAATCATGGCATTAGCAATAGTACTTTGTACTGCATGCCAAATTTCTTCGGCGTTGTGCTCTACCCAACCGGGCTGGGGAAAATACTGGGGGAATTCTTTTTGTGAAGACGCTATTTTTTGACCTTGATGATCAATGATCATTGCTCTGGTTGAAGTAGTCCCTTCATCAATTGCCATAATATATTTTTTTACCATACGTATCCTCTCCAAAAGAAAGCGATTTAAGTTAATTTTACTACCCAGCAGTGCTTTTACAAGAAATAATTATAACATTATAGTTATTTTAAGTTATACTGGTTACATAGAGCTTTTATTAAAATGAGGATACATAATAATGAGAAAAGAAATTATTGCTTTAACAATTGCCGGCAACGATAGCGATGGCAGCGCTGGTATGACTGCTGACCTGCATTCATTTTATGCCCGCCAAGTATACGGTATGGGCCTTTTAACAGCTGCTGTAGCTGGAAACACTACTGGAATTTATGCTCAAGAAGTCATGCCTATTTCTTTTATTCAAAAGCAATTTGACGTTTTAAATGATGATTTTAAAATTAGTGCGCTTAAAACCGGTATGCTGGCTAACAAGGATGTCATTGCCTGTGTTGCTGCTAATCTGCGCAAATATGATATGGGTAAAATCGTGCTTGATCCGGTGATAATGACCAAACATGGTGACACCCTACTGGATGACGACGCCTATAATGCCTTTCTTGAGCAGTTAATGCCGCTTGCCGACATTATCACACCTAATTTTTACGAGCAGCAAAAACTGACTGGTCTAAATTTGGATAGTAAGGATGAAATTTATGCAGGCGCTAAAAAGCTCCACAATATGGGTGCCAAAAATGTATTGATGAAAGGCCGCCACGACAACTCCAGCCAGTCACAAGTAACTGACATATTACTTACGGCAGACGGCAAATTCCATGAATTTTCCAAGCCCTTTATCAACACAGACAGAATTAACGGCACGGGTGATACCCTCTCTGCCGTGATTGCTGCTGAATTAGCTAAGGGACAGACCATTATTGACAGTGTACAAACTGCTAAGGACTTCACGTACGAAGCTATTGCCCATCCCATTGAAGTTGGCTCAAAATATGGTCCAATTAATCATTTTGCAGCGCAGCAAAATCTTAAATAACTATTCTTTGCCCACTTCTAGCTATTAAGATATACTTTAAACAAGATAATAGAGGTTGGTGCATGATGACGAATAAAACAATCAAAGTTGCATACTTATACGAAGACCTGATGAATACTTATGGCGATTCAGGCGATGTTAAAATTATTAGTTTTTTACTTAAAAAGCAAAACTATCACACGCAAGTTGATAACATTTCTCTTGGCGCCAAGTTTAATGCTTTTGACTATGACTTTATCTTTTTTGGCGGCGGACAAGATTTTGAACAGACAGTTGTTGCCAAAGATTTACCGCGTCATAAGGAAACATTAACCA
Source organism: Lactobacillus sp. wkB8 (assembly GCF_000761135.1). NCBI lineage: Bacteria > Bacillati > Bacillota > Bacilli > Lactobacillales > Lactobacillaceae > Lactobacillus > Lactobacillus sp. wkB8. The sequence goes on from NZ_CP009531.1 coordinate 1,818,161, forward strand.
AGTATATTAATGAAGGCAAACCTATGTTAGGTGTCTGTGGCGGCTATCAGCTCGTAGGCACTTATTACAAAACTAATGCCGGCATCACAATTAAAGGGTTAGATATTCTACCATTTCATACTGTCTTTAAAGCAGACAAACGCATGATTGGCGATACCCGCTATATGAGTGAATGGGGTGAAGTCAAAGCCTTTGAAAATCATTCAGGACAAACCTATTTTGATGACAAAGACAAGCTGCATCCTCTTGGCGAAATGATTGAAGGCTATGGCAACAATCCCCAAGACCACGTTGAAGGTTTGCGTTACCGCAATTTTATTGGAACATATTCTCATGGCCCAATATTAAAAAACTTAAATGTTGCAAATGCCATAGTCAAAATGATTTTAGAATGGCATAATGAGCGGGTAAATGCCCAATAACAAATAGCTATCCGCAAACTATTTAAAATCAAATATTTAATGTGTGAGTATTGGACTTGTATAGGCCAATACTTTTATTATGTATTTAGAAATGCGGATTATTTTTTAACTAACTTAATTTTTATATTTAAATCATGAATGTAATAACAATTTTATTATTCTAACAGTTTTAAAAGAGGTCATAAAAGTGGCAACAGTTAAAGATGTGGCAACATTAGCTGGTGTATCAATAGGCTCGGTTTCAAATTATCTCAACGGTAAACAGCAAAAGAAAGTCACAGCTCAACGCATAAAACAGGCTATGAAAGAATTAGATTACCATCAAAATATTATAGCCAGCGGTCTAAAGAAAAATAAAACCATGTCAATCGGAATTGTCATTAATCAATTAACCGATTATTTTTCCATGTCAATCGTTTCTGCGATTGAAACTTATGTGGAACAATTTGGCTACAGCATCATTGTCTGTGATTATCATGATGATAAAAAACGCCTTGAGCAAAAAATTGATTTTTTAATTAACAGGTCAATAGATGCCCTAGTCGTTTTTCACCAAGATAAAGTGACGCCGATGCTCAATAAGATTAGCAAAACGAATATCCCCATTGTCGCAATTGACGCCCCGATTAAAGGGCTTAAATCAGATGCGGTAGTAGTTAATAATTATGAATCTTCAAAAACGGGTATTAATTATCTAATTAAAAAGGGTTACCGCAATATCGGCATCATTACAGGTTCTGCAGATAATTATATTACCCAAAAAAGGCAGCAAGGCTATGAAGACGCCTTATTGCAAAATAATATACCTTTGCGTAAAAAATACATTTGGTCTGGCGATTATACCATCAAATCTGGTTATGACGGATTTAATTATCTCACCAATCAAAATAAGGATTTAGATGCAGTATTTGTTATTAATTATTATATGTCTTTAGGTGCGATCAAAGCTTATTACCAAAAAGGATCTAATAAAAAAATCAAATTTTTGATTTATGATCACTTTTTTATTAATGACATTTTTTATCCCGGTATCAGCTCAATTGAACAGCCTCTAGATCAGATTGGCAACACCGCTGGCAGGTTATTAATTAGTAGATTAACCAAGTCAAACCAAGCTAATTATCAAACAATCTATTGTAATAATACTTTTCACAAAATGTAGAAAGCGCTTGCGGCAAGCTGAATATGGTAATATAATTTACCTGTAATTTGAAATGTTTCATTTTGATCTAAATATTAATTTATTAGTTCAACATTTATTAGTTTTTAACAAATTTGAAACGATTCATTATAAGGAGGAAAATTATGAAGATATTACTAGCATGTGGTGGTGGTATGAGTTCATCCCTTTTAGCAACCGCACTACAAAATGAAGCAGCTAAACATGGGCAAAATTGGACAGTTCATGAAACCAGCATTGATAAGGTGCCTGACGACTTGAATGAAGAAGATTATCAATTTATTCTTCTAGCCCCTCAAGTTTCCTTTAAGAAAAAAGACTTCGAAGAAGAAGCTGCTAAGAAAAATACCAAATTTATTCTTATTCCAATGACCATGTACACGCCAGCAAAAATCAGCCAGTTGTACGAATTAGTTAACCAGGAGGCTGAAAAATGAGTTATGATACCATTTCCGCAAAGATGGGGCAAATTGCCAACAACCGCTATCTAACTGCTATTAGAGACGGAATGTCGGTAATCATTCCTGTTTCAATTATCGGCTCCTTCTTTACTATCCTGTTAAACTTGCCAATTGCTTCATGGAATAATTTTATTAAGCCTTATGCTGCCATGCTATCGGTGCCAATGTATTATTCCATTAACCTAATGGCTATTTACTGTGTTTTTTCAATCACATCTCATTTGTCAAAATATTACAAAGTTGATCCAATATCAACCAGCGTTTTAGCTGAAATGTCTTTTTTCATTTTAGCTATTGAACCTATGGTTTTAAACAAGCCTAAAGCTGGTTTGGCAGCCGGTACCTATGTTTCTATCGGCAACATGGGCGCTCAAGGTTTATTTACTGCCATACTTTGTGCTATTTTCGCTACCGAAATAGTTCGGTTCTTTAACCAGCACAACTTAGTTATTAAGATGCCTAACGGTGTTCCGGCTGCTGTCGGAAAATCTTTCAGTGCCCTGATACCAGGTGTTTTAATCATTGTCGTTTCGTTTATTTTGAAAGAAATATTCAAATTAGATATCAATAAAATATTGATTTGGGTCTTCTCCCCAATTGGGTACTTTGGTCGTGATACATTCTTATCAGCTATTATCCCAGTCTTACTGATTACAATTGTTTGGCTGTTCGGCGTTCACGGTATGGTTATCGCAACCCCTATTCTTTACCCATACTGGTATGCCAACCTTAATGCTAATGTAACAGCAATTGCCCACGGCCAAGCTCCTGTACACTTTATGACCGAGCAATTCTTCCAATGGTTTGTCTGGATTGGTGGTGCAGGCGCTACCCTGTCATTATCTATACTCCTACTTTTCTTTAGTAAATCAAAATTCAGTAAAGCAATGGGTACAGTAACAATTCTCCCTGCTATTTTTAACATTAATGAACCGTTAATTTTTGGTATCCCAATCATCATGAACCCGTATTTTGCAATCCCATTTGTCTTAGCCCCTACTGCAATGGCGGCCGTAACCTATGGCGCAATGAAATTACACTTGGTGGCATACACTAGAGCTGTTGTTGCTTGGACGCTTCCGGGACCTATTGGTGCCTGGATGTCTACCGGTTTTGACTGGCGCGCAATAGTTTTGTGCATAATCAATATCTTGATTTCGCTTGTCATATACTATCCATTCTTCAAAATGTTTGACAACAATCAATTAAAATTAGAAAAGGAAGGCAATAATGAAGGGGATATCAGTCTATCCGAACAAAAGTAGTGTCGCTAATTGCATTAACTATATTGATAAAGCGGCTGATTTAGGTTTTAGCAGACTTTTTACCAGTCTGTTAGAACTGACAGAAGATCAATCAAAAACTCTTAATAAATTTAAAACGGTATTAACCCATGCCCGAGCAAGAAAAATGTGGGTTAGCTTAGACGTTAATCCTGCTTTGTTTGCAAGTTTGCATGTCAGTTATAATGACCTTTCTTTTTTTAAAGAATTAGGAGCTGATATTGTACGCCTAGATTCCAGCTTTGACGGGCTGCCTGAATCAGTCATGACCTACAATCCCGAAGGACTAACTATTGAAGTTAACATCAGTAATGACACCAAGAATCTGGAAAACATCCTTAGTTATAGTCCCATAAAAGACAAAATTATTGGCTGCCACAACTTTTATCCCCAGCGCTACACTGGCTTAGACACAGAATACTTTTTGAACACAACCAAAAAATATCATGACCTCGGGTTAAGAACAGCAGCTTTTATTTCTTCAAATTCTGGCAAAATTGGGCCACATCCATATAACGCCGGTCTCCCTACTTTAGAAATTCACCGCGGAATTCCAATTGAAAAGCAGGCGCAATATTTGATTAATACTCAACTGATCGACGATATTTTAATTGGTAACGCATTTGCCAGCGATGAAGAATTACAAAAGGTAGCAAAGTTAAGCTCGAATATTCCCCAATTTTTTATCGATTTCGTTCCTACAGCCACTGAACTTGAAAGAGAAATAGTGCTTAAAAATCTACACTTTAATCGTGGGGATATTAACAGCTATGCTATTCGTTCTACTTTTGTTAAATTAAAATACAATAAGCAAAACATTCCTGTGAATAACCCAGTAGCCACCCTAAAGAGAGGGATGATTACAATCGGTAATAATGATTTCAAGCAATATAAGGGTGAATTGAATATCGTTAAACAGAACATGGATAATCATGATCATTTAAAAAATGTTGTTGCTCAGATAGTCCCTAGTGATTTGCAATATATCGACTTTATCAAGCCGTGGGACAAATTTAAATTTATTGAGCTTGCTAGTTATTAAAGGAAAAACTATGAAAGGTTTAGAAGAAAGCAGTTTTGAAATTATCAGCCATTCCGGACAGGCAAAGACAGAAATAATGGCGGCAATAGCTGATTCCAGAGATACAGTAAAGGATCCTCAGCCATTGCTTGAGGATGCAAAAGAAGAACTAAAAAAAGCACAAAATGTGCACTTAAAAGTGATATCAGACTTTGCCAAAACTGGTAAAAGTAATATTGATCCCTTATATATGCACGCTGAAGACCAAATGATTACAGCGGAAACTTTTCTTGATTTAGCTACTGAATTAATTAAAACTAATTCAGAAATCAATAAGTTGAAACAAGAGAAACGAAATAATAAGGATTAATAATTTACTATTAGTTAGTCCACCAATTGGTCCGAAAGAAAAATAATGGAAATAGCAACTAAACTGATAAATTTTGAAAAAATGGGTATCGGTCTCTTTGTTCATTGGGGACTATACTCAAAATTTGCTAAGGGAGAATGGTCACAAAATATTTTAAATATTACCAATTATCAAAACGCTTTTAGCGAATTTAATCCCATTGAAGATAATATTCATAACTTAGTAAAGCTGGCTAAAGAATGCGGTTTTAAGTATATTGTATTGACTGCTAAGCACCATGATGGCTTTTATTTATTTGATACCAAGGGCATCCACAATTTTGATAGTGTTCACACACCCTTTGGCAAAGATGTAATTAAAATATTTACACATGAGTGCCATGAGCAAGGAATTGCACCATTTATTTACTACGCTACTTATGATTGGCATAATAAAAAATATCAGGCAGATTTTAACGGGTATTTAAAGGAATTACGCCAGCTAATCGGAATCCTCTGCACTAATTATGGTAAAATTGGCGGTTTCTGGTTTGATGGTAACTGGAACAAGCCCAACGCTGATTGGCAGGATGAGCAGCTTTATCAGGAAATTAGAAAACTGCAGCCACAAGCTATTATTACCAACAACACCGGATTAGGAAAGCAAGGAATAAATGACGGGCGAAAAGTGGACGTCCTGACTTTTGAAAGAGGCAATCCTCAAGTAATTAACCATTTTCAAAATAATCGTTATTTTGCTGCTGAAACCTCATTGACTCTAAACAGACATTGGGGCAATGCCCAAAATGACCTTAATTATGTTTCTGCGCGGCACTTAATTGAACAAATTTGTCACACTCGCAAAGTGGGGGCAAATTTATTAATTAACGTGGGCCCAGAATTTGATGGCTCTTTAAATATTCATTGCCTGTCGTTACTAGAAATTATTAAACAATGGATGGCAATTAATAAAGAAGCAGTCTATAACACCAACAATTTTGAGCATAAAACTTACACCGCTGCTGGAAATGATAATGATTTTATTAAGGGTAATTATTTATTTGTGGATAATTTGGGTAATGTTGGCAATCAGAACGTAGTACTGGGAGGAGAAAAAATGCGAGAAATAGTATTTAATAATTTTCCGCCCCAAAAGATCGAGCGCATTGTTTGGCTGGATAATGGCACCAATGTGGCGTTTAAACAACTGCCAGAAAAAAGCCAACTAATAGTTAAAGCAGACGGATTCGAATACGGAACCAACTTGGTAGAGCGTGTAGCCAAGATTTATTGAACTTTATTTAAATAAAAAGACTAATAAATTACCATAATAAGGTGGTGAACCCCAAAAGTTAGACAACTTTTGGGGCTTTTTTACCAATGGCGTTATTAGTATCATTAAAATGGTGGCACAGTTTATCGGATCCGGCTTACTACTTTTTGTGTCATATTCTGATTTAGCAGTCTTTAACGCTTTGACTTTCTCCTTTTTACCAATGTTAGTCACGATTAGCACAAGAATGACCCACGAAAAGAACCACTTGTAGTTAATAGTCACTGGTTCTTTAAAGAACTTGTTTCACCATTCAAACAAGTTTTGATTTACTGGACTTTTTTGTATTTAAATCTCAGAAAATTAAATTAAAACTGTCTTGCAAAATTACTTTTAAAATTTGTCCCTATCATGTTTTCTCTTGTGCCAATCATGTATTTCAAAAAATGTACATATTGCGAAATAGAGCAGCACAACAACAAAAACCACGGTAATCACTTTAACGAAAACAGCAAAATTAAACAAAATTGATAACCATAAAAAGGCCACAAACACTGCAGCAATAGGTAAAAATATTTTATCAATTTTATGTTCTATAAAAAGTGTATGAAGCGCGTTATTTCGATCTGTATTTGTAATTTTCTTTTTCATCATGACCGCTCCTTTCGCCTAACATTAAAAATTAATTAATTAATTTTATTTAGTATAATATAGCATAAAAATTTAGGCAGCGAGTAATTGGCTAATTTTTTGATCTAAAAAAAGCGGCTGCTATAATTATTTGCTTTACTTGACAAAATACTTGGTTAGATTATGTAAAGAAAGCTTGATATTATAAGCAGAACCATATTAAGCAACAAAACATGACATTGTAATCTAGCATTAATTTCGTTATAATTGAAAGCGATAACACGAGGGGTGCCTTTTTGGCTGAGATGAAAATTATTTCAGACCCTTTGAACCTGTAAGTTAACACTTGCGTAGGAACGTGTCGAACCTGTTAGGCTTTGGCATTTTCACATGCTAAAGCTTTTTTATTAATCAAAATTTTAAAGGCAGTTAATTAGGAGAATATAATGCAGTTAAAATTATTAGACAAATTACGAGCGCAAAATCCGGTTATTTTCAACATTGCCAATTTTGTAACAGTTCAGGATGTGGCTAACGCAGTTAATGCTATCGGTGCGTCACCAATTATGAGTAACGAAGTCGCTGAAGCCGAAGAAATAGTGCGGCTGGCTTCCGCTGTTACAGTTAACATTGGCTGTTTAACCAAACAGCAAATTAATCACATCAAAAAGGTGGAAGATTTAGCACGACAATATAATAAACCAATAGTGTTTGATCCCGTAGCTGTTGGTGCGGTTGAATATCGCTACAAAATTGCAGATAAGCTTTTGTGGGATTTTCATACGAGTATTATTCGCGGCAATATTGGTGAGATCGCTGCCTTAGGTGATTTTGAGTGGAATTCAAAGGGCATTGATGCAGGTTTAGGCTCCGGTAATATTGATGATATTGCTATGAAAACTGCTCAGAAATATCATTGTACGGTCATTGCCAGCGGTCCTACAGATACAATTAGTGACGGCAAAAGACTAGCGCATATACATAACGGCTCGCCCCTTTTTAAAACCCACGTGGGCTCTGGTGACATGTTGACCAGTATTGTTACAGCTTTTACAGCTGTTGCTGACGATTCTTTTGAAGCGGCTCAAATAGGTGCTTTAGTTTTCAGTTGTGCTGGTCAATTAGTAGTTCAAGATCATCCCAATGTCGGACCAGGTACTTTTGGCATGTATCTCATGGATTATTTATATAAAGTAAAAGTTGCTGATATTGAACGAATTGCTGATTTTGATTAAGGAACTTTATGATGACTGAAAAAATTAATTCTTTTCCCCAAGTTTTAACTATTGCCGGCACAGATTCAGGTGGTGGTGCTGGAATCATGGCTGACTTAAAAACTTTTCAAATGCAAAAAGTATTTGGTACAGCTGTAGTAGTAGCAGTGACAGCACAAAACACTTTAGGTGTGCAAAAGTCGTTTTTACTGCCCTTAGAAATGATCGATGCCCAATTCGCCTCTCTGGCAGAAGATTTCCACATTCGTGCTTGTAAAACAGGAATGTTGGGCGATGCGGCTCACGCCCACCAAGTTGCACTTAATTTGCAAAAGTATGACTTTGGTCCTATTACCATCGATCCCGTGATGGTTGCTAAGGGGGGCGCACCATTATTGAGTCAAGATGCTGTCGCCACCGTTAAAAATGAACTACTGCCTTTAGCCGATTTAATCACACCTAACTTACCAGAAGCAGAAACTTTAACTGGCATTAAGGTACAAATGCAAGATCAATATCCAGAATTAGCTCATAAATTACAAGATATGGGAGTTAAAAATGTGCTAATTAAAGGCGGTCATGCAAGTACCGATCAAGTAAAAGATTATGCTTTATTTGCTGATGGTTCCGATCTTTGGGTCAGCAGTTCCAGAATACATACCGAGCGCACCCACGGCACCGGTGACACGTTAGCTGCAGCAATTACGGCTCAACTGGCTTTAGGTCAAAGTTTACCTGTGGCAATTAAAATTGCTAAAAAATACGTTACTAAAACCATTAAAGAAACTATTCAAGTTGGTCATGGTCACGGCCCTTTAAATCATTGGGCTCAGTAATTTAGGAGAAATAATGAAAAACTTTAACACTGATTTTTTACATGCTTACTTTATTTGTGGCAGTCAAGACGTGCCGGAAGGTAAAACATTACCGGGCATAGTCGCAGAAGCACTTGCTGCAGGTATTACTGCTTTTCAATTTCGGGACAAGGGTCCTAATTCAACTTTAAGTGAAGCTGAAAGACTCCCTATGGCGCAAAAGCTGCACCAATTGTGTTATGCATATCAAGTACCCTTCTTCATTGACGATGATGTTCAGCTTGCACAACAAGTTCATGCTGAAGGCGTTCATGTTGGTCAAAGCGATGAAGAAATCAGACAGGTCATTAAAGAAGTTGGCGCTCAAATGATTATCGGCTATTCTTGCTCGAATTTAGCTCAAGTTGAGCAAGCCAATAAAATTAGCGGAATTGATTATTATGGCAGTGGCCCAATTTATGCCACCCAATCTAAAAGTGATGCCGACCCCGAAATTGGTATTGCCGGCTTAAGCAAACTGGTCAAAAGCACAACCAGGCCAATTGTTGCTATTGGTGGGATTACCGCTAGCGACTTAGAAGCAATTGCTAAAACTAAAGCAGCTGGAGCTGCGGTCATTTCTTTGATTGCTCAAAGCAATGATATTAATCAGACCGTTAGTCAAATGCTCACAGCACCATGGGTGAAAAATGACTAGTATATTTTAAAAACAAAAAATGATTCTGCACCTGGCAGAACCATTTTTTATTGATGATAAACAGTTATAAATTGATAAAAATATCAGTTAATTTTTGGAATTAACCTAGCTGGGCAATCTTTTGGAGTGTTCTGATCATTTGGGCTACAAAACCGGACTCATTATCATACCAGGCGTAACCCTTGACTAGTTGTACCCCATTATCTCCAGTTTCAACTTGGGTGAGAGTTGGATCAAATACCGAACCAAATTCAGTGCCAATAATATCTGATGAGACAATTTGGTCGTCATTATAGCCAAAAGAAGCATTGCCTTCGGTATGCTTTTTAATTCTAGCGTTAAATTCTGCAGCTGTAACTTTTTCTCTTAAAACGGCAGCTAGTTCAGTAATAGAACCAGAAATAACCGGAACTCTCTGTGCAATACCCGTAAGTTTGCCATCCAGTTCAGGAATAACTAGTCCAATCGCTTTAGCTGCCCCAGTTGAATGCGGAATAACGTTAGCAACTGCAGCACGGGCATTACGGACATTGCCACCACGATCAGGCCCATCCTGCAACATTTGTGAAGCAGTATAGGCATGCGTTGTAGACATAATGCCCACCTGAATGCCAAATTCATCGTTCATTGCTTGAGCTAGTGGTGCTAAACAATTAGTGGTACATGAGCCTGCGGAAATAATTTGATCAGAGTCAGTTAATTGATCATCATTTACGCTATAAACAATAGTTTTCATATTGCCTGCAGGTGCAGAAATTAATACTCTTTTAACACCGGCATCAAGGTGAGCTTGTGATTTTGCAGTTGAAGTATAAAATCCGGTGCATTCAAGTACTATTTTAACTCCATCGTTTTTAACCCACGGAATTTGACTGGCATCTTTTTCCGCATAAACCGGAATATTTTTACCATCAATTACAATACTATTAGTTGTAGCAGTTACTTCATGATTAAATTGACCATGCGCAGTATCATATTTTAATAAGTGTGCTAACATAGCTGGTGAGGTTAAGTCGTTGATTGCGACGATTTCAATGTCGTCAGTGGCCACTTCATAAATTCGCCGTAAAGCAAGCCGACCAATGCGACCAAAGCCATTAATACCAATTTTTGTAGTCATAATAAGTTCCCCCTTTAGATTACAAAATTAGTATATTAAAACAAATTCACTCTGCATAATCCGAGATTGTAATAGGGTTATCACTTTTAATGATATGGAGTATTATGAATTTTAACGATTTATATATTTACCAAACAATTTATGAAACTAGATCACTGAATAAAGCGGCACTAAAATTGGGCTACACTCAATCCAATATTACGGCCAGGCTCAAAACAATGGAGCGAGAACTGAAAGCGCCACTTTTTGTGCGTTCTAATTTAGGGGTTAGACCAACTAAAAATGGGCAAAAAATGTATCATTTTGCAACTAAGGCACTACAAAACTATCAAAACTTAAAAGACGATTTAACCAGTAACAAACCAAAAGTTTTAATCTCTGGGTTGCTTTTTGGCTATGTTATTACCCAAAAGAAACAGTTTGCACTTGATCAATATGAAGTCATCATTAAAAGTACTAATGAAATTCAAGAATTATTGACTAAGCATCCCTATGACATGGTCTGGGCCTTTACTCCGATCACTTTACCCCAATATTCGTTAATCAAGAAAAGTCATTTACAAGCTTGTTTTTTAAAAGGCAAAAAGCAGGAAAATAAAAGAGTACCGGTTGCCATAAATGCAGACATAAATTGTCCGTTTCGTAACTTGACTCTCAAATTAACGCAGAATAAAAACAGCGTCACTGAAATTGATTCGCTGGAAATGATTTTAGAGCTGGTCAAAAAAGGTCAGGCAACTGCATTATTGCCTAAATACTTAATGAATGATGATTTAGTTGCAGCTGATTCGCAAAGCTGGAATATCCCCTATTATTTTTACCGCTATCAATTATAGACAAGTAAAAAGACACCATTATTTGAATAAAGGTGTCTTTTTAAATTTCTAATTTAATTTTTTTAAATACGTTTCATAAACTGGACACAGATTAAACGCATATTTTCTGTAAGTCCTCGTTGCTAATGGGTCCGTAGAGTCAAATTCACCACTTAAAGTTTGATATTTTGCTTGTGCCCAATTTAGCAATTGCTGTTGCAATTGGTCTAATAAATTAGGCTTAACAGCACCCATCCATCCTAAAGTCAATTCTTGAGGGGTATCCTCAAAAGAAAAGCAATAAGCCTTAATTTGTCCAGCAGCAATTAGCGCTAAGGGGGCGTGTTCAAGTTGATCAGTGAAAATGGTTTTGCTCCACTCACTAAGAGGTATCTTTGCAACCGGATTTACTAAATGATTTTTTTGATAATCGGAGAAACTCACTTGTGCCAGCTTATTCATCATTACAGAATCTTTTTTTATTTCGTGTAGAGTGATCAACTGTAAATCAGTATCTATCAGAATATTTTTCAGTGCCCTTTTCAAGGGCATCTGGGGTTCTACAGTAGTTCTGATTAACTTAAAACCATTTTTTTGACCAATGGCATTAAAGAGTAACTGCGGTGCATAATCATAAGTAATTAATGTGTTTTGGTGATTTTTTTGGGCTTTTGCCGTTAAATCCGTCAGTATTTGCTCATAAACCTGCATTTGTTCACCGCTGGTTAATCTAGGTGCAAGATAGCCCGCAAAATTTAAGGAATAAGGGTGAAAAGCATTTTGCCAACATGTCATTAATCCGACTGGCTTATTTTCCAGATAATAGGCTTGTGTATGTTGAGGAAATTGTTCTATAGTTTCCTTAATTTTTCTATCTGAACTTACATTGGCTAATAATGAGCCATACATAATTAATAATCTCCTTTATGGACTATTTTTTCGCCCGTAAAATTTTGGTCTTGGCATCATTGTAGCCGTCAATGTAGCGTTCTATTTCAATTGCTTTATTCTGGATAACACGATTAACTAAGTTAACACCTTTTTTAGGAAAAGCCTTGAAAGAATGACTCTCTGCATAGTCCTTTTTGGCTTGTTCATAACCCATTTGATAATCACTGAGAGAACTCTTTTTCACAGCAGTTTTTGCTGCATTATAGGTATAATCAGTGGTATCACGCCATTTTTTATAGGCTTTTTCAGCTTCTTTATAGTTTCCGGCTTCATAATTTTCTTTGACATAATCATGTAATTGTTTTAAATTAACCATTTTATTTTTCCCAAAGTTAAACATAATTAACTTCCACATCGCCCATGCTGAAATGACCTGTTAACATTAATGTAGGACCGCCACCGGTAGATCCGTCATCAATATCTAATTCTCCCAGAGCTAAGTCTAAGTTATCACTATTGACTCTCCATGAAGTTGGAACGTAAATTTCAATCTCACCCATAGTGCCACTAATGTCAACAGTCACTACATCGCCTGCAGCTTTAGCTTGATCAAGGTAGACCTCAACTTCTCCCAAAGAAGAATTAATTGTTATACTGCGTAAATTTTGTGAATGAACGTAGCGTGAAACTGATGACAAGCGCTGATTAATTACTATATCTTCGCCATCAACATTTCCAGTACCGCCACTGAATACGTTATTATCAATTCTTGAATGATTATTGCTAAAGTTCTTCCATTTCCCGTCTTTTTTTTGATTAAAATAGACTATCTTGGGAAACCAGCTTCTCTTAAAAATCAGTGTTAAACCTAAATAAATTAATAACGCCGCCACTAAGACCGTCCACGGTACAATTTGAGTAATATGCAACGGTTCAGCGTAAACAATTAACAAAAAGGCAATGGAGAAAGTTGTACCAAACAAACTTTTATCCGCTACACTTTCAATCAGTGCCGCTCCGAAGATGATAGTCCAAATAATCATGCTGACTTTTAGATGAAATGAAAGCAGATGCAGCTGATTAAGAACTAAGAACACTGCAGCAGCAACTAGAGCAATGCCCCAAAATATTTCTCTGAGTTTAAATCTTTTCATTATGATGACCTTCTCTCGTTTAATCTATCATTCAAATTATGATAGTAGTGACGTGAAACATAGACAGTTTTATAAGAATCGCGAAAATTAATCTTACAGTTAGAAATCGAGCGTGTTAACGCATAGATTTGATTTAAATTTAAAATTGTTGACTTAGATACCCGCATGAACTGGTTACTTAACAAGTTTTCCAATTCATAGAGCTTATAGTCTACCGTAAACGCATCCCTGGCAGTATGTGCAATTACCTGTTTATCTTCTGTTTCAAAAAATAAAATTTCATTCATACTCAAGTAATAGGACACATTTTCTTTTTTGCCTTCAATTTGATCTGGATGTTTATTAATACCTTGAAGTTGACGGTAAATTTGTTCAACTTCTGGTGTCACGGCTTTAGCATGAATTGTGATACTGGTATCATCATCGTCCAGATCTGGATTTAGTTCTATTTTTATTTTCACGCTTCTCACCTGCCCTTCATCACTTGATGATTTAATTAAACGCTTATTTTAATTTAAAATCTAGCACTTTTGACTAAGTGGTAATTATAAGAAACCAAGTGGCATATTTTTTTGATTAAGGAAAAGCCAAAAATTTAAAGTCAGTTTTACTATAGTATTTTATTTAAGACAATTTTAGACTAAAACTTATCAAAATTACCTAAAATATGCTATTCTAGGTAATTTTATGATATTATTATGTAAGAAGATAATTTTGGGAGGCAAATTATGGCAACTAAGATTGTTACTAAAAGATATTCTGTTAATATAGACAAACAAATAGCGGATACTGCAGAGCTAGTTATCCGAAAAATTGGTCTTAAACCTAATGATGTAATTTCAATGATGCTTACACAGATTGCGGACAAAGGTAAACTACCCGTAGCATTTTCAGTTGATGACTATGACCATCTAAAAGATGAAATTATTGCAGCTAGTCGTAAAATTCCTGCACAAAAGGTTGAAACCTCCGAAGAAATAGCTGACTTTTTCGCAGATTAAGGAGACCAGTTAATGAATTTGGGCGATATTTTTATAACATACCTTGAATACGAAGATGTACCAAATGGAAAAAGTCGGCCAGTTTTATACATTGAGCAGGATGATGAATTTTATTATGTATTTAAAATTACCAGTAAATATCAAAATAAGTCAAAACGCATTCGCGCAAAGTATGCTAAAATTACCGATTGGCAAAAGTCTGGCCTTAACAAGGAATCATGGATAGACTGTAATAAACGTTATCAGCTCAGAATTGATAAAACTCGACTAAAAGATATAGGTAACTTAACGGTAACTGATTTGAATAATCTTAAGAAATTTATGTGGTAACCAGCAATTTTACAGGTATTTATGCCTGCAAAGTTGCTTTTTGATATAACCAAAAAGTGGCCATTAATCTGAAAAAGAAAGCCAATTACAAATTAAGTAATGGCTGCCTCATCACTGGTATGCCACTGATTAGTGATGATTGATCTCTAATCTATTAAAATTATTAAACAGTATCAAGAATCAAAAATGCATTGAGTAATGAAGCTCAATGCATTTTTGGTTAGTCTAATAGCAATAATTTTTTCAGACTGCTTTACTAATTATTTATTCTAAACCGACTTTTTTAAAGATTTCGTCAACATGACGCAAATGGTAATGATAGTCAAAGGCATCGGCTACATCATCTTTAGAAAGGTAATTCATAATTCGACTATCTTCAACTAATTTTCTAAAGGAAATTCCCTCATTCCAAGACTTGTTAGTTAGCTTTTGGACCATATCATAAGCATCTTCACGAGAAAGACCAGCCTCATCAATCAATTTTAATAATAAGCGCTGGGAATAAATCAGGCCATAAGTTTTATCCATATTCTTAAGCATTGTTTCTGGGAAAACATCGAGGTTGGTTAAAATGCGGTTAAAACGATCAAGCATATAATCAATACCAATTGTCGTATCCGGTAAGATTATTCTTTCGGCACTGGAATGGGAAATATCGCGCTCATGCCAAAGTGATACATCTTCATAAGCAGTAATAATATGACCCCGTAGAACCCGCGCCATTCCGCAAAGATTTTCTGAGCCAATAGGGTTGCGTTTATGAGGCATTGCCGACGAGCCCTTTTGTCCCGCACGGAAGTGCTCCTCCACTTCGTGAATTTCAGAGCGTTGCAAACTTCTAATTTCGGTAGCCCAGTTCTCAATACTGGTAGCTATTAGCGCCAAAGTCGCAATATATTCAGCGTGTAAATCACGCGGCAAGACCTGGCTGGTAATAGGCTGCTGGGTCAGGCCCAATTGTCTTAAGACACTAGTTTCAACAGCTGGTGGGACGTTAGCAAAAGTTCCCACTGCTCCAGAAATTTTCCCTGATTCTACACCTTTTGCTGCATGTTCAAAGCGTTCAATATCCCGAGTAATTTCTGCATACCAGCGAGCGAGCTTCAGACCGAAAGTAGTGGGCTCAGCTTGCACACCATGCGTGCGTCCCATTTCCACCGTATTTTTATATTTACGTGCTTTATTCGCAATCGTCTGTTTTAAATCTTGCAAATCTTGGCGAATAATTGCATCAGCCTGTTTTAAAATATAACCCTGCGCCGTATCAACCACATCTGTTGAAGTCAAACCAAAGTGCACCCATTTTTTCTCCGGGCCCAGACTTTCAGAAACTGTTCTGGTAAAAGCTACTACATCATGGTGCGTTATCTGCTCTAATTCAGCCACTCTTTTAGGCGTGAAGCTGGCATTTTGGGCAATTTTAGCAGCATCTTCTTGAGGCACTTCCCCTAATTCGCTCCAGGCGTTGGTAGCAGCTATTTCTACTTTTAGCCATGCTTCATATTTATTTTCATCAGACCATATTTTACCCATTTCTGGGCGAGTATAACGTTCTAACATAAATTACATTTCCCACGGATCTTGTAAAACTATTGTTTGTTCACGGTCAGGACCCACTGAAACAGTAACTAAAGGTATCCCCACAAGTTCTGACACACGATTCAAAAACTTCTGTGCATTCTCTGGCAAATCAGACCAGGTCTTGGCATTCGTAATATCTTCTTTCCAAGCTGGTAATTCTTCGTAAACAGGTTGACAACGGTCTAATTCTTTTAGACTAGCTGGGTAGTAATCAATTTTTTGACCATCAAGTTCATAAGCAGTTGCAATTTTAATAGTGTCAAAGCCGCTGAAAATATCAAGTAGGTTAAGACTTAATCCGTTAATGCCAGAAACGCGCTTGGCATGACGTAAAGCGACTGAATCAAACCAACCTACGCGGCGTGGACGACCGGTAACTGTCCCATATTCATGAGCAGTTTCACGAATACGGTTACCAGTTTCATCTAATAACTCAGTTGGGAAAGGTCCGGCACCAACACGGGTCGTATAGGCTTTGCAGACACCAATAACAGTTTTTAACCGATTGGCACCTACCCCCATGCCACTGGCAATGCCGCCGGAAATGGTATTTGATGAGGTAACAAAAGGATAAGTCCCTTCATCTATATCAAGCATAATTCCCTGTGCACCTTCAAATAACACTTTTTCATCATTATCTAGTGCATCGTTAACTAACACTGACGTGTCAGTAACATATTTTTTCATTTTTTGACCATATTCATAATACTTAGTGAAAATGTCATCAAATTCAAGTGCCGGTTTGCCATAAATTTTAGTGAAAATGTCATTTTTTTGAGTCAAGTTAGCACGTAATTTTGCTGCAAAAGTATCTTTTTCAAGAAGATCACAAACTCGAATGCCTATTCTGGAAGCCTTATCCATATATGCAGGTCCGATTCCATTTTTAGTAGTACCGATTTTCTGATCGCCTTTTGCTTCTTCTTGGTACTCATCTTGCTTAATATGATATGGCATGATGATATGAGCACGATTGGAAATCTTCAATTTACTAGTGTCAATTCCCTTTTCTTCCAGATTTTTTAATTCGCCAAATAAAACCTCGGGATTGATAACTACGCCATTACCAATTACCGCACCTTTATCTGACGCAAAAATACCTGATGGAATTAAACGCATCTTAAAGTCTTGACCATTTATCTCAATAGTATGACCAGCATTATTACCGCCATTTGAGCGTACAGTGTACTCTGCTTCGTTACTTAAAAAATCGGTAATTTTACCCTTTCCTTCGTCGCCCCATTGACTACCAACAACTGCAACTGCTGTCATTTTTTATTCACCTCATTAAAATTCTACAAATATCACGTAAATAGTCTAGCAATTTACCAATCTTTAGTCAAATTTAAATGCGAATTATTATAGCAATTGTATTTTTAATAGTTCGATTTTTATGTTGACAAAAAAACTTTTATTGATTATAGTTACTTCGTTTGCAAAGAGATTTTATTTAGGAGCCGATTTATTTATGAGTAATTATTTCAGTATGGAAGCCTATGATTATGATGATATTCAGCTTGTGCCTAACAAGGGAATAATTAAAAGCCGTCATGACGCGGATACAAGTGTTAAGTTTGGAAACCGAACATTTAAAATACCGGTTGTTCCAGCAAACATGGAAAGCGTCATTAATGATGATTTAGCTGTTTGGCTGGCACAAAACGGCTACTACTATGTCATGCACCGCTTCCAACCTGAAAAACGACTCGCTTTTATCAAAATGATGCACGAAAAAGGCTTATTTGCCTCAATATCTGTTGGTATTAAAAAAGGTGAATACGACTTTATTGATCAATTAGTTAATGAAAACGTCAAACCTGAATATATCACGATTGATGTCGCACACGGACATTCAATTTACGTAATTGACATGATTAAGTACATCAAAGAAAAATTGCCAGATACTTTCTTAACGGCTGGTAATATTGCTACTCCAGAAGCCGTCCGTGAATTAGAAGGTGCGGGTGCAGATGCTACTAAAGTTGGTGTTGGACCCGGTCGTGCATGTATTACAAAACTCAAAACTGGTTTTGGCACTGGTGGCTGGCAATTAGCCGCTTTAAGAATGTGCAGTAAAGTAGCCAGCAAACCATTAATTGCTGACGGCGGTATCCGTTATAACGGCGATATAGCGAAGTCCATTCGTTTTGGTGCCACCATGGTCATGATCGGTTCAATGCTTGCAGGGCATGAGGAATCACCCGGTAACGTTATTAAAATTAATGGCAAAACGTACAAGCAATATTGGGGGTCAGCTTCTGAAGTGCAAAAAGGGGCGTATCGTAACGTTGAGGGCAAGCAAATGCTTGTTCCTTATAGAGGGCATATTGCCGACACGCTTAGAGAAATGCAGGAAGACTTGCAATCTTCAATTTCGTATGCCGGTGGCAAAGATCTTAGTTCAATTAAATTGGTTGATTATGTAATTGTCAAAAACACAATTATGAACGGCGACAAATAAATTCAGCTAATTTGAGATAAATTATGCAATTTATATGGTAAAACGGCGTTATTTTCGATAAAATGAGATTTATCTCAGTATTGTTAGGTAGGCAGTACTGAGATTTTTATTTTCTTCTAATTTATTTGATGCCTAGTTTTAACAAAGAAAAAAATAAAAGCGCGTCATATTAAGATTTCTTGGTCTTAATACGACGCGTTTTAAATTTAATTAAACTTTTTATCTTAATACACGCATATTACCTTGTTTAGCCATTACCGCTTGAATTTCTGCATCACTAACTAAGTTAAAATCACCGCTAATAGTTAATTTTAAGACGCTGGCTGCTAAGGCATAATTAAGCATCTTTTCCTTAGAAAAATTATGCACCAAGCCATGAACTAAACCAGCACCAAAAGCATCACCAGAAGCTACACCTTCCCAGACATGCATTTGATAGACTGGTGCTTGAAAAACCTCACCATGATCAACCATCAAAGCAGTCCACTTTGAATCTTCAACCGAATGAATATCTCTTAAAATGCTGGCTACTGTCTGACATTTAGGATATTTACGCGAAATTTCTTTCATCCCTTGAATAAATGTTTCTCTTTGCTCAATACCATGACTCATATCGTTATCAAAAGCTTTGATCCCTAAAGTCGCCTCAAAGTCTTCATCATGTGCAAGACAAATATCTACATAAGGCATTAATTTTGCCATTGCTATCTGTGCATCCTTAGGCGACCACATTTTTCCCCTATAATTAAGGTCACAGATAACCTTAATATCATGCTTTGCGCAATATTGACAAGCCGCCAAAAGTGCTTTTTGCAATGCAGAAGAAATCGCAGGCGTAATTCCTGAAAAGTAAAAATAACCCGCATCTTGCAAAATTTGGGGCCAGTCATATTCTTCAGCCGGTGCCACAGCAAAAGAACTTCCTGCTCGATCGTAAACTACACTGGTATTGCGGATGCTGGCTCCCTTTTCGAAAAAATAAATACCTAAGCGTGGTCCGCCCCGATGAATTTCACTGGTATCTACCCCATAACGACTTAGTGCTCCTAATGCTGCCTGACCAATAGCATGAGCTGGTACTTTAGAAACAAATTGAGCATTATCACCTAATAGAGCCAGTGATACGGCTACATTTGCTTCTGCTCCTCCATATAGACCAGAAAAGCTATCTGTTTGAATGATACGCTCGTTTTCACGCGGCTTCAGACGCAACATAATTTCACCAAAAGTGACAATCTTTTGCATACCCATCACCTATTTTCTTTAATTCGCAGATATTCTTTGCGATATAACTTAGCTTGCTCAGTTACTGCCGCATAATTTCCTTTGGCGGCAGCTGCAGTCAAACTGCTGCCGGCACCAACTACAGTGACACCAGCTTCGAACCACTCGTGCATATTGCTTAAGTTAACACCACCAGTCGGCATAATATTAGCTTGGGGTAAAGGTGCTTTAACAGCCTTAACAAAGCCAGGTCCCATGGTACTTCCCGGGAAAACTTTAACAATCTCTGCACCATAGCGCATAGCCGTTTGAATTTCACTCACAGTCATACAACCTGGTATATAAGGTACCTGATACTCATTACACAAAAATGCGGTATTCTGGTCGAAAGTAGGAGCTACAATAAATTTGGCTCCTGCCAAAAGTGCAATTCTTGCAGTTACTGCATCCAAAACTGTGCCGGCACCAATCACAACGTCTATGTCTTTAGCATATTTTGTACTTAGTTTTTGTATAATTTCTGAAGCATTAGGCACAGTAAAAGTTAATTCAATCGCTTTAATTCCACCCTTAATACAGGCATTGGCAGTTTTCTCAGCTTCTTCAGGAGAGTTTCCTCTAACTACTGCAACTATTCCTGCATTTTTGATAGCTAAAAGTGTTTCTGATTCTTGCATTGTAAGTCCTTTCATTACTCTTTTTATTTTATGGTAAACCTTTACCCAAAATAATTCAATGACGTTTTTCGCGGACCCGACAGTTTTTGGTTATTTGTTATAATGAACTTAGTACAATTATTCGAGGGTATTATGAAGAAAAAAACAGCAAGTATTAAAGATGTAGCCAGCTTGGCAAATGTCTCTATTGCAACAGTTTCACGTTATTTACATGGTCAACTTAATCGAATGTCAGCTGAAACAGCTGATCAGGTAAAAAACGCAATTGTTAAACTGAATTATGTTCCTAATGCTGCAGCCAGACAACTAATAACTCACAAAAGTAAAATGATTGCGATCATTGTTGTTAATATAGCTGATTCGTTTTCTACCGAATTATATAAGGGAGCGAATTCTGTCTTAGAAGGCGCTGGCTACGCCACCGTAATGCTTGATACTGATTCTCAACAAGCTAAAGAAAAACAGCTAATTAATATGGTGGGATTAAATACTTATGACGGGTTAATATTACAGCCTTTAAGTAGTGATGTTGCTAAAATCAAATCTGAAGTTCGGAGAGATTTGCCAATGGTAATTCTTGACCGTCAATTAAAGGACTCCCCGTGGCCCCAAGTAATAAGCGAAAATTTTGCGGCTAGTAAAAAAGCTGCTCAGTATTTTTATCAACATGGATTTACAAAAGCAATTGTTTTTTCATCTTCAATCGCAATTGCATCAACCAGACAAAAGCGTCTTAAAGGTATTAAAGCTGTTTATCCGCAAGTTACCATCTTTGAACTTGACGAAAAAATGCTCCAACATAAGGAAATATTTGCTAAATTAGAAAAAATTTTGGCTGAAAAAGCAGAAAAAACCGTGCTTTTCTTTTTAGAAGAACGGTGGCTTTTGTTATTTTTACCAGATTTAATCCATGCTAACCTTTTACCCAACAAAAATATAGAAATTTCTGGTTTTGCGGATTCCAGCTTAATTTCGTCTATTTGGCCCTCTGCTAAGATGATATTGCAAGACCCTTACAAAATGGGGCAAAAAGCTGGTGCAATCATGCTTAATTTATTGGCAAACAAACAAAACGTACCTCATACCTCAATGGTTAAAACCAGTTTTATTAAAAAAGACTAAAAAGGGGCAAAATCAAACTCAAAAAATAAAGCGTTGAGAACTTATCTTCTCAACGCTTTTTCAGATTGAATATAATATTGGTTTTCGTTAATTTATTCTGACTAATTTACACTATAAAAGCACAGTACAAAGTATTTTTTAGCCTGCTAATATAAATAGCTACTTAGGAACATGAACCAGGTTATCACGTACCAAGCATTCCGCAATCTCAACAGTATTGCTGGCGGCGCCTCTTAATAAGTTATCGGCTACGACCCACATATTGAATGCGCCGGGATTTTCTTGATCTGGGCGAATACGCCCAACAAAAGTTTCTTTTTTTCCTGCTGCTAACAAAGGCTGTGGATAAATCTGGTTTTGGGGATCATCTTGTAGAACCAATCCTGGAGTCTTCTTAATTTCCTGCTGGATAGCAGCTGCAGTGACTGATTTGTCTTTAAGGACGAAATAAACCGTTTCGCCATGACCAATTTCAACTGGCACCCGTACGCAAGTAGCAGTAACTTTTATCTGTTGTGAATCTTGATCATTATACAAAATCTTTTTTGTTTCATGAATCATTTTCCATTCTTCGTGTGTATAACCATCATCTTCAAATACATCAATTTGCGGTAATAGGTTAAATGCCATCGGATAATGCTTTTTAGCAGATGCAGTTGGCAATATTTTGGCTTCAGTCTCTTGATTATTCAGCCTATCTTGTGCTTGTTGAAGCAGCTCATCCCAAGCTGCCTTACCGGCACCAGAAACGGCTTGATAAGTCGAAACAATAATTTGTTTAATTCCCCACTTAACGTGCAGTGGATAAAGCGCAGCCACCATTTGTATTGTTGAACAATTGGGGTTAGCAATAATTCCGTGATGGTTAACTAATTGGTCATCGTTAACTCCTGGCACAATTAGCGGAACATCATCAGCCATACGAAAAGCACTGGTATTATCTACACACACTGCTCCTCTTTTAACCGCTTCAGGCAACAATTTTTGAGACACCGCACCGCCGGCAGATGATAAAACCAAGTCTACGCCATTAAACGAGTCCGGCCGTGCTTCTTCTACTTTAATTTCTTGATTTTTAAATTTTAGTTTTTTACCTGCTGAATTCTTAGAAGCCAGCAATTTAACTTCTTTAACAGGAATTTGTGCATGTTCTAATTCACTAATTAAGCGTTGACCCACTGCGCCTGTAGCACCTAAAATTGCAACTACATATTCTTTCATTTAATATCGCCCTTTTCTGCTAAAAATTTTTGAATACGCTTCATAGCTGTATGCAGATCTTCATCGCCAGCAGCATATGAAAAGCGAATATATCCTTCTCCACCAGCACCAAAAGCACTTCCGGGAGTACCACCAACTTTAGCTTCATGTGCTAAATCTAAGGCAAAAGCTTCGTCATCTTGACCGTAACTTGCTGGTATTTGGGCAAAAACATAAAATGCGCCCTCACTCTTATGCGTTTTTAAACCCATTTTATTCAAAGCAGCAACAATATAGTCACGCCTTTTTTGATAAATTATTCGTGCTTCGACAGGATCCTGATTGCCATTTTCAAGGGCTTCTGCAGCCGCGGCTTGAGCAGGATTAGAAGGTGCGGTTACCAAAAAGGCGTGCATCTTGGCAACTAAACTAATTAAAGCAGCTGGACCTGTCACATAACCTATTCTATAACCCGTCATAGCATGAGATTTTGAAAGACCGTTAATTACTAAAGTACGTTCAGGTAAATATTGCGCTATTGAAATATGGGCAAAATCATACGTCAATTCACTATAAATTTCATCAGAAATCACATACAGCTGATGCTGCCTAATAATTGGAGCCAGTTGACCTAAAACTGAGGCTGGGCACTCCCTACCAGTAGGGTTAGTCGGGTAATTCAGTAAAATGGCTTTTGCTTTAGGATACTTAGTTAGAGTTTTTTCCAGAACTTGCGGAGTTAAAACAAAATTTGTGTCTGCAGTATTAATGGCAATCAATTCGGCTTTAGTATACTCAATTAACGGAAAATAAAGAGCATACGATGGCGTTGGTACAATAATTTGATCTCCCGGTTGAAACAATGCCAACATAGTTGCAGCTATGGCTTCAGTTGCACCGACAGTAGCAATAATTTCACTTTCAGGATCATACGAAAGATTTTGTTTACGTTTTAAATAATTGCTGATTGCCTTCCGCAGTCTTAAAGTTCCCTTTTGAGCTGAATAGTGTGAATCATTATCTAAAATGCTTTGAGCAGCCGCTTGTTTAACATGTTCAGGTGTATTCAAATCTGGTTCTCCCAGAGTCAATTTGATTAAATCAGGTACATTTTCAATTTTTTGAGCAAAAGCCCGGATACCAGAAGCAGGAATTTGTGCCAAAGGTATGTGGGTAATTGAAGTTAAATCAGCAGCTAATTGTGGCATTCATTATTCTCCTTATAAAATTTGGTCCAAACCGACCACTAATTCCGATAAATTCATTATTTGATCTAAAGCAACTTTCACGCCTTGCATAAATGAAGAACGTGAAAACGAGTCTTGTCTAATAGTTAAAGCTTCGCCAGGACCACCAAAAAGCACCTGCTCGTGAGCTATATAGCCGGGTAACCGCACAGAGTGAACGGGAACGCCATCATAATCGGCACCGCGAGCTTGAGAATCATTTGCTGTTTGAGAGCAGTTTTCTGAATTACGATTAGCAGCAATTAATTTGGCAGTGGTAATAGCCGTAGCACTCGGAGCATCCTTTTTGTCAGCATGATGCATTTCAATGACTTCAGCATCAGGAAAGTAACGGGCTGCTTCTTGTGCAAATTTCATTAATAACACGGCCGACAAGCCAAAATTAGGAGCAATAATACCGCCTAACTTTTCTTTTTGTGCAATTGCTTGTAATTTCTCAGTTTGTTCAGTAGTTAAACCACTAGTGCCAATAATAGGACGTATATGGTGCTTGAGTGCAAATTCGGTATTTTCATAAACAGCTTGTGGAGTAGTAAAATCAATCCAAACATCAGCAGCAACATCAACCATTGCTAAATTATCAAATCGCTTAACGTCAGGCTTGAAATCCGAACTGCTAGAGGCTGTGGGTGCTAAAACTGCTACCAGTTGGCAATCCGGTAATTTTTCAACTAATTGAACTGCTTGTCTGCCCATAGATCCTGTGGCACCAGCTATTAAAATTTTTTTCATTAATCTACTCCTAATTCTAGTGGCAGTTCATGCAATAAAGCCGCTTCATCTAAACCTAAATGAATAGCTAATTGTCGTTTTTCTGCCTCATTTAAATCTACAATCGGTAACCGGCAGCCACCAGCAGGTAAACCCTGAGCGTTTAAAACTGCCTTAACAGGTGAAGGTGAGGGGTACATAAATAATGCTTGCATTTTCGGCATTAGTTGTCTTTGCAATTTACCCGCTGCAGCAATTTTGCCCTGATCCATGTCATCATACATTTCCCGCATAGCTTTGCCATAAATATGAGAAGCTACCGAAATTACTCCTTTTGCTCCCAAGATTTTAGCCGTTAAAGATTGTAAGTCCTCGCCTGTATATACCAAAAAGTCATTGGCTGCATGTTCAACAATATATTCCAAGTCTTCTAAATCTGAGCACTGCTTAACACCAGCAATTTTTGGATTACGCGATAAATCAACCAGAGTTTCCTTGCTAATCTTAATTCCTGTTCGTCCCGGAATATTATAAATAATGATTGGTACAGGTGAATTTTCAGCTACTTTTTGAAAATGAGCTGTAATTCCTCTTTGATTCGGCTTGTTATAGTATGGTGCAACTACTAATGCCATATCAATACCGGGAATTTGTCCTACTTCTTGCGTAAACGCAACGGTTTGTGCAGTATTATTGCTACCTGTGCCGGCTATCACAGGTACACGGTGATCAACTATTTGAGCGAATTTAGTATATAACGCAATTTTTTCATCATGGGTCATGGTTGCTGTTTCACCAGTCGTACCGCCAATGACGAAACCATTGCTACCTGTATTGAGTAAATGTTCGGTTAATCGTTTCAGACCAGGATAGTCAACTTCTCCCTCTTTATTAAAGGGAGTAATTATCGCAGTCATTAAGTCTGCCTTATCAAAATTAGTCATGTTTTTTCTCCTTTTGAGCTACATGTGACTCAGTAAAAAACCTACCATTGCTTTAATTCCTAATACTATTGCTTCTTCGTGCGGATTAAATGTTGCAGAATGAAGTTGGGAACTATCATTTACGCCCAGCCAAAACATGGTACCAGGTATTTGTGCCAGTAAATAGCCAAAGTCCTCCCCTGTCATAGCCGGCTGCATCTCTTGGTAATTAATTTGAGTATTTTCCTTCATATAATTAATGAACTCGCTTGTGATTTGAGGATTATTTTCAACTGGCCAATAGCCGCCTTGATTAAGCTGCAAATCAACCTTAGCATTATAGCTTTGTGCTATTCCTTGAGTTACCTCCCGCAGACGCTGATCGATTCTTTCGATCATTTTTTGAGTTAGCCCGCGAATAGTTCCTTCTAAATGAGCATGACCGGCAATCGCATTTCTAACTGTTCCAGCCCTAACTTTTCCTATTGTAATAACACCACTTGCAATTGGATCAATACTGCGAGATATAATTGTTTGAATTTGTTCTATTAAAGCAGCAGCGGCCACTACCATATCATTAGCTTGCTGTGGATATGCGGCGTGACCATCTTTACCATATAAGTCAATATTGATTTCAGTTGTGCCCGCAAATAATGTTCCTAAACGGCAGCCAATTGTGCCGGTGGGCAAGTCGGGGGTAACATGCAAGGCGAAGAATTCATCTGGATGCCATTTACCAGTAAAAACCCCAGCTTCATAAGCTTTTTTACCACCACTTTCACTTTCTTCAGCTGGCTGGAAAAAGAAAAGTAAATTATCCTGAGGTTGCTGATCACAAAAATAAGCCAAAATTCCAAGCGCTACTGTCATGTGGATATCATGACCACAGGCATGCATTTGACCATGATTGTGGGAAGCAAACGACAAGCCAGTATTTTCTTGAACTGGCAGACCATCTATATCTGCTCGATAACCAATTGTTTTTTGTGGTTTACTTCCCCGAACCAGAACTAATATAGCTGTAGGCAGTTCAGGGCATGTACGTATTTCAATATTTTTCTGGTTAAAATTACCAATGACTTGCAAGAGATATTTCTGTGTTTGATATTCATGCAACGCTAATTCCGGTATTTGATGCAAGTCACGGCGAATTTTAATAAGTTGCGCAGAAGTTAACATTAATTCACAGCTTTCTTAGTCCCTGTTCAATTCCTGTCTTAGAGGCAGTTTTTTGATCACGCATTTTAATAATTTTTGCTGGTACTCCGGCAACGACGCTGTTTGCAGGTACATCTTTTGTTACTACCGCCCCGGCCGCTACTACCGCATGGTCACCAACTTGGATTCCTTCTAAAACTACTGCATTAGCACCTATCAAAACATTTTTGCCTATTTTTACTGGTTGTGCTGAGGCTGGTTCCACGACTCCGGCAATTACCGCTCCTGCTCCTATGTGGCTGTTCGCACCAACGATTGCTCGGCCGCCCAAAACAGCATTCATATCAATCATGGCATTTTCGCCAATTTCTGCTCCAATATTAATGACAGCCCCCATCATAATTACCGCATTTTTGCCTATTTCAACATTTTCACGAATAAGGGCACCCGGTTCAATTCTGGCAGAGATGTTCTTCATGTCTAGCAGGGGAATAGCAGAATTCCGACTGACATTTTCCACTTGATAATATGTTATCTTCTCAGCGTTTTTTTCTAAAAAAGGACCCAAATCTTGCCAATCTCCAAAAACGACCCCGGTATGAGTTTCACTAAAAATCTTGCAATTTTCAGGCCACTTTAACTTAGACATCTCAGCCTTGACATATACTTTCACAGGTGTTTTTTTGGTTGAATTAGCAATGAAATCAATAATTTCAGTTGCCGACATTTTTTTCATATTTTTAATTATCCTTTCGGTTGATAAAAGCGATCATGACTAATTAAATCCGCATAAGTTTCACGTGTAACTACTACCTGTGCTTGACCATTTTCTGCAAATACGACTGCTGGCCTTGGAACACGATTGTAATTCGATGCCATGCTATAACCATAAGCGCCAGTAGCCAAAACTGCTATTACATCGCCCGGTTTACTTTTAGGGATTTTCAGTTTGTTAATAATAATATCGCCTGATTCACAATAACGTCCCGCGAGTCTAACCGTTTCTACTGGTTCTGCATGTGGCTTTTCCGCTAATACTGCCTCATATTGTGCTTGATAAAGTGCCGGTCTGATATTATCACCCATACCGCCATCAACTGCTACATAAGGCAGCAGTCCCGGTACTTCTTTGCGAGCACCGATTGTATATAAGCTATAACCGGCTTCACCGACAATTGAACGTCCTGGTTCAATCCAGATAGCCGGAATTTTTAAGTGGCTTATTTGCGCACACTTTTTAACTGTCTGCACTATTTGACTGATGAAGGTTTGAGCAGTTATAGTTTCATCCTGTTCGGTATATCTAATACCAAAACCGCCCCCTAAGTTTAAAACACGCGGTTGGTAATCATATTTTTGCTGCCAGTCCCTAACTAATTGCATAAGTTTTTCAACTTCCAGCTTAAACCCGGCTGTCTCTAGAATTTGTGAACCAATATGTGCGTGCAGACCAATTAGATCCATTTGCGCGTTAGCTTTAACCTGTAAAAAGGCCTGCTCGGCTTGACCCGAACGAATATCAAAACCAAATTTACTATCTTCTTGGCCAGTTTGATCATATTCGTGAGTATGGGCCGAAACTCCTGGAGTTAGCCGCAACATTACCTGCATCTGACTATTTGTTTCTTGCAAAATCTGGCCTAACAACTTAATTTCAGTAAAATTATCTAAAATAATGACGCCAACATGATTTTTCACAGCCATTAATAACTCAGCTGCAGTTTTATTATTACCGTGAAAGCTAATTCTTGCTGCAGGAAAGCCTGCTTGCAGCGCGGTATATAATTCACCCCCAGAAACAACATCCACATGTCCGCCCAGCTCATTAATTACCTGGTAAATTGCTATCGTAGCAAATGCTTTACTGGCATAACTAATCGCATAATTCACATTTTCTTTTGCAAAAGCGTTTTGGAAAGCCCGAAATTGCTGTTTGATTTTTTGTACGTCATAAACAACTAATGGAGAACCAAACTCTTTTGCTAATTTTAGTGCATCAACCCCACCAATTACCAAGTGACCTTGAGCATTAGTTTGATAATAATCATTAGCAGCCATTTAAGTCTCTCCCTTTTTCTTAAAATAAAAAGGGCTCTTTTGTCGTGCCTAACAAAAGAGTCCTTCAAGTTATTATCTGGTATCAATTTTGTCGATAGCGCTCCGCGAATATAAAATTGCGACAGTCCGTAACCTGTTAGATTACGTCCCAGCTAATTAATTACCGCAATAATTAATGCTTCGGCAACCGCCCCTTTCACTAGTTTCTCAGCCTTTGCAGAAACTCCACCAGCTACTTTTGTTGGTTGCAACCTCTTCGATTTATTAAAATATTATTATTAATTAATATCATTGTCAACCATTTTCAGTCAGAATTATTTTTTGTTTTTAAAATAAAGACAATGATTTTAAAAAAATGTCATTTTAACTACAAGCAGAAAAACTTCTAGTAGCAATGTTTTTTGGCTTTTTACAGCTTAAAAATAGTTAATCAAAATGGCTCATTTTCAAAAGTTCTCTTTTTATTTTTGATTGAAGATTAAAATTTTAATGATAAAATGCAATACTAATTACTTAAAATTAAATTTAATTGTGAAAGGTATTAACATGAAAGTCGTTAAATTTGGTGGTAGTTCCCTTGCAGACGGGGAGCAATTTGAAAAAGTAGTAAATATTATTAAAGCTGATCAGACTCGTAAAGTAATTGTAGCTTCTGCTCCAGGAAAAAGATTTGCAAATGACATTAAAGTAACAGATTTATTAATCGAGTTTGCACATAAAACAATTAATAAAGAGGATTGCAGTGCAACTGTAAAAACAATTTGGTCTAGGTATCATGATATTGCTGCTTACTTTCAAATATCTGAACAATTATTACAACCTTTACTGCAAGAACTAATTGCTTTGCCAAAAGCTGATTACCCTAATCAAGACTATTTAATGGCTAGCTTTAAAGCTCACGGTGAAAAACTTAACGCACAACTTTTGACTTTAGTTTTGCAAAGTTATCATTTACCAGCTTACTTCCTTGACCCCCAAGAAGCGGGCTTTATGGTTACTGACAACGCTAATGACACCCAAGTGATGCCAGAAACTTACAAAAATTTAGAAAAGTGGTCTAACAGAGATAACGTGTTGGTTGTTCCCGGCTTTTACGGTATTACCAAAGACGGCTTAATTGCTACTTTTTCCCGTGGCGGATCAGATATCACTGGCGCAATTTGGGCACGGGGGATTAAAGCAGATTTATATGAGAACTTTACCGACGTCGATGCTATATATGCCGCTGATCCCAGAATTATTACTCACCCCCACGCAATTAAAGTTATGACATATCGCGAATTGCGGGAGCTGTCATACGCTGGCTTTTCGGTTTTCCATGATGAAGCGATCATTCCTGCAATTGAAGGTCAAGTACCCATAAATGTCAAAAATACTAACCACCCTGATTTACCAGGAACAATGATTGTTCCCGAGCATAATTTTCATCCCCAAAGCATAATTACTGGGGTCGCAAGTTCTAGTCATTTTGCTGCATTATATTTACATAAATATTTACTAAATAAAGAGGTTGGATTTACACTTAAATTATTACAAATTTTCTATAAATTTAATATTTCATACGAACACATGCCATCAGGAATTGATGATCTGACTGTTATTTTTGACAAAAGACAATTTAATGAGCAAATCCGCCAGCAAATGTGTTTTGAAATTCAACAAGCACTGCAACCTGACCAACTAGAATGGTTTGATGATTATGCCATCATCATGGTAGTAGGAGAAGGAATGCGCAACAAGATTGGCGTAATGAAGAATATTACAATGCCGCTGGCGCAGAAACACGTTGCAATCCACATGATTAATCAGGGTGCCTCACGTATTTCTATCATGCTGGGCACTAAAAGAGCTGACGCAGCAGCGGCAGTTAAAGAAATTTATCAACAATTTTTTAAGTAAATATTTAAAGGAGAAACTTTATGGTACAACTACAAAAAGTTCATGGTTCGCAAAACCAATTTTTTCTGCTCGATCAAACCCAATTAAAGGCACCATTAACTAAAGAAGAACTAGTCAACTTGGCACAGCAAATAACCAGACGCGACACAGGTTTATTAAATGGCGCGGACGGTTTGCTTGTAGTCAGCAAGTCACACCATCCCCAAGTTTTAGGTAAAATGCAGGTTATCAATGCTGACGGCTCTTTTGCTTCAATGTGCGGTAACGGCCTAAGGACAGTCGGCCGCTATTTAGCACAAAAATATCATAAAGAAACATTTAAAGTTGAGACTATGCAGAGTGATTTGCGTGTCAGCTGCAAGCCGGATTGGGCTCAAGACGTTAAGGCAGTCAGTGTTGAAATCAGCCCTGTCAGTTTTCAGGCAAGTGATCTCCCGTTTACCAATTTAGTCGCTACTGAGTTAATTAATCAAAAGGTTCCCGAATTTGCACCTAATTTAAAATTTTCAGCAGTTGCTGTTCCCAACCCACATTTGATTAGCTTAGTGCCAAATAACATTTTACAAAGTAACTTATTAGAAAAACTGGGAACAAGGTTAAATCAGAAAAACCCTTATTTTCCAGATGGCGTAAACGTTAGTTTTGCTCAAGTTTTGAATGCGCATCATCTTTTTGTACGCACTTTCGAACGGGGTGTGGGTTTTACCAATGCTTGTGGCACTGGCATGTCAGCTGCAAGTCTGGTTTACGCATTAACTTATCCGCAGGAACACCTTTTTGGGCAGTTACTAACTATCTCCAATCCCGGAGGATTTGTTCAAACTAAAGTGCATCGGACTGCACATAGCTATTGGATAGAATTAATAGGTAATGCGACAATTACGCACTATATTGATGTTACAGAAAGTGAATTACACGAAAAACAGCCGTACTTTAGTAACTTTAAGATTACATCAACTACAGAAAATAAAGCTTACCAAAAATTTATGGCAACACATAATAAGTAAAAGGTAATTTTGGTAATAAAGTATTGTACTAAAATAAAAATTTGAGCTGCTTAATAGCCATTTTGAAGTGACTTTATAGCCTTTCTTTTTCATAATAGTGAAGTAAAATATATTTGTTAAAGCGATTTCACAAAAAGGAGTGCTGTAAAATGGCAGAACCAGATTATTTAAAATTAGTTCAGGAAATGCGAAAAGAATTTAAAAAAGGTGATGACCAGCGCGATGCTGATTTACCAACACAAATACCTGAAGTAGAAAGATTTGATAATGTGACTTACGGTCAAGATCAACAATATCAGATTCTTGATGTGTATTTACCCCAAAAAAGAACTGATGCTAAACTGCCAGTTATTATCAATATCCATGGTGGTGGCTGGGTATATGGCACTAAGGAAACTTACCAATTTTATTGTTTAGCTCTAGCTAAAGCAGGCTTTGCAGTCGTCAACGCCAATTATCGTTTGGCACCAACCGTTGTTTATCCGGGCGAATTAGATGATGTTAACCGTGTATTTCATTGGGTAGCCAAAAAAGAAAATGCGGCTAAATATCAGTTTGACTTAAACAATGTCTTTATAGTTGGTGACAGTGCAGGCGGTCAAATGGGTGAACAAATTTTAGCAGTTTACACTAACAATGAATACCGTAAATATTTTGGCTATTCTGTTCCCAACTTGACCATTAAAGCAGCAGCTTTAAACTGTGGCGCTTACTTCTTAACGGAAATTAATTCCTTTGCCGGCGCACCCGAGGCTTATTTCAGACCCGAAATTCGCATGAATAAACACGAAGAACTAAATGTAGAACAATTTCTAACTTCTGCATTGCCGCCTTTATTTATCATGACCTCTACCGATGACTTTTTGCGTGATAATGCCTACATGCTTTCCGGATACTTACATGCCAAAAATATTTATCACGAACTACATTTTTATGGGGACAGTAATAATCCTCGCGGACATGTTTTCCACATTAACCAAAAAGATGAGTTGGCAAAGCAATGTAACGAAGATGAGCTGGACTTCTTCCGTAAATACCTCAATTAAATAATAATTACCAAAACTGGTTGAACTAGTAGCTTTTTTAGTTCGACCATTTTTAGTAAAGGAGAAAACATCATGGCAAGTGACAAGCATGAGTTGGTGCAGCTAGATGAACTGCCTGTTTTTATTAAGGTTCATCAATACCCGGGCTCCTCAGAAGTACCTCCCCACTGGCATCAAAGTATTGAACTGAGCTTTACATTAAAGGGAAAAATTGACCATTTTATCATCGGCGGTGTAGATTATCAAACCCAACCAGGCGAAATTTTAATTATTAATACCCAAGTTGTCCACAGCGTGCGCAATCTTAACAGCACTAAAAATGATTTGGCTTTAACCCTGCTTTTTCCTTATTCTTTAGTATTACAAATGTTTCCTGAAATGGATCATTATCAGTTTGAAGTAAAGCCGGTTGAAGAATTAAGCGTAGAACAAGCAACGCAATATCATCATCTGCAAACTTTACTAAGTAAAATTATTGCAACAAAATTAGCACCTGCTGCAACTTTTAAAAATCTTGATTTAACTATTCTTAGCTATAAGGTTTTAAAGATATTGCTCAAATACTTTTTAAAGCCACGTGATAACAAGTGCCAAATATCACGTAACTTAATTATTACAGGACATTTGCGTAATGCGTTAGATTATATTCAAGACCACTATCAAGAACCGATCACGCCACAAGATATTGCGAACAGTTGTCATTTATCACGGCAATATCTGCAAAGAGTTTTTCACCAAAATATGGGAACTACTATCGGAAAATATCTCAAGAATTTTCGGGCGCAAAAAGCCTATCAGGACTTGCGTCACACTGCCAATACTCTTACAGCAATTGCAATGAATAATGGTTTTAGTGGCATTCGCTCATTAAACAGGGCAATGGTTGATTATTACGGACAAACTAGTATGCAAATCAGAAAAAGTTCCTCAGCGCCATATTCAAGCTACTGAAAGCGCTATTTTATATGCAAAAAAAGAGTAATATATTACTAAACTAATATTCAGTAAAAAAGAGGCAAGTTAATATGAAAAAAATTAATCCTAAATCTGGGTTATTCAAATGCGCTTTATTATCAATATCGCTATTGCTAATGATAGCGCCACAAATTTCTTCAGTATTGCCATTGATGTACTCATCATTTCCACAAGTTTCAAGGGCAGCTGTCGAAACATTAAGTACAATTCCTAATATTGGCATTGTTGTTGGTCTTATTATAAGTCCATTTTTAATTAAACTAATCGGCACCAAGCCAACAGTTATGGCTGGGCTAGCAGTTGCCCTGCTGGCAGGTACTTACCCAATATATGGCACAAGCTATACACCAATTTTAATTTCCCGTTTTCTTTTAGGAGCCGGGATTGGGCTATTTAATTCTTTAGCAGTTAGCCTTTTGTCCAAATTCTATCAAGGCGATGAATTATCAACTATGCTTGGCTTTCAAAACTCGATGGGTAGTGTTGGTGCTGCCGTATTTTCATTTTGTGTTGGTCTCTTAGCCGTTAGGGGTTGGCATGCAACTTTTGCAATCTACCTAGTATCATTACCAATCATACTATTGTTTGGTTTAGTAGTATCATTGCCTGACGAAAAAAGTAGTGAAACAAATACTGGAGCCCCGGCAGCTAAAGAAGAAAATAAGATTAACGGCAGCGTAGTGGAGATCTCTTTAATCATGTTCTTTATGTACGTCTTCTTTATGCCAATGACTTTTAAGTTGCCGCAACTGGCTACTACACAAAAAATTGCTAATGTGAGCCAAATTGCTTTTGTTTCGAGTGTGGCAACTCTTGTTGGTATTCCTGTTGGTATGTGCTATGGCTATTTAAAAAAGAAACTGCAAGATTTGATCTTACCAATTGGCTTATTACTACAAGTTGTTGGTCTATTGGCTCTTGCTTATGCTTCTAACCTGCCAGTATTGGTGATTGCTGTTATTGTTTTAGGCACTGGGTTTGGTCTATCCGTACCGTATATTTTTAATTGGCTAGATGAAGCAGCACCGCAAAATTCAGTCAACTTTGCTACAACGATTACTTTAGTGCTTGTAAATGTAGGTTGTGCCGCTTCACCGACGATTATAGACTGGTTAGGCAGCAATTTAGGCAATGGTTCACCTCGTGCCGATATGACAATGTCTGGAGCTGGTATGGCTATTCTATTTTGCTATAGCTTAATTCATTACTTTAAAGTCAAAAAGCACTAAGAAATAGCTAGATTAAAAAAGAGTTGACGCGCTCTTGCACGTTCAACTCTTTTTTAATTGCATAATTTATTGTTGCAAATTATTATTGCTCATTTCTTTCTTTTCTGGAGAACCAAAACATGAATAACGGCAAAATGACGAAGCCGAAAATCATCATAATGATTGCATACCAGTTTACACCAACGACTTGACCATTCTCAATAATGCCGAATTGCGCCTGCCAATTATATTTAACCAGCAAAAAGATTACTAAGACAATCGACAATATTGGTACAAAGATGTCAGTTACAACATTTTTAGGGGCTGGTAAAATTGGCTGCTTATTTTTACCATAATAAAAGCAAATTACTGCTAAAGGAACAATAATGAACCCTAAAAATCTGACCATGGCACTCAGAGTAATCAAGTTTGTCATATTAAATTGAAATGATAAGGGTACTAAGACTGCCAGAGCTTCAGAGATAAAAAATGTCTTAATGGGAAAATTATTTTTAGTTCTTTTTGTTAAAGATGCCGGTAGCTGGTGCTCACGCGCCATTGCTTCCAGAATGCGCGGTGCATTAAAGCTAGAAGCGACATTTATTCCCAACATAGAAATAAGCGCACCAACTAAAATTACATCCCGCAAGACTTCATTTTTAAAAATTGCACTAATAGCTACCACTTGTTTAGTTGTCATGAGGGACTTGGGATCTAAAACCATTGCCACGGCTACTACTCCAATATAAATTGCGGCAATAACTAGAATGGCTAACGGGATGGCCTTAGGTAAATTTTTTTCTGGTTCCTGCATGTCTTCAGAACCGGAAGCAACTGATTCAAAGCCCGTAAACGCATAAAAGGCAGAAACAACAGCCATCACAAAGCCTGTAGTAGTTAACGCGGGTACGATTTTGTGGCCGTTTTGTGTAATTTGATCAACAGATGATAGGCTGTGTGTAGCTCCCGTTGTAATTAATAAAAAAACGCCAGCTACAATAATCAAAATTAAGGCTGCTAATTTCCCTACTGTTGCCATATTCATCACAAATTTCACAAATTTTTGCCCGAATAAATTAATTACTGTAACGAGCAGCATTAGTACTAAGAAGCCGATAGTAACATTTAAAAAATTATCCGGATTGCCGCCGAAAATAGAAATAGTTGATTTGATAACACCGACAGCCATCACACCCCAAGCAACACTAGCGGAAAAATAGCGCAAAATGCCGACGTAAAAACCCATATTATTGCCAAAGGCAGCCTTAGAATAAGCATAAGAAGCCCCAGATTTAGTGACATATTTAGCCGCTGCAGAAAATGAAATGGCTAAAACTGAAGCAAAAAGTGCAGCAATGAAATAAACAATTAGTGCCTTACTACCTGCTTGACTAACCACACTACCCGGCGTTAAAAAGATACCGGAACCAATAATTGAGTTGATTGCCAAAAAAACAATTGACCAAAAACCTAGTTTATCTCCTGTATTTTTACTCTGATCCATTATTACTCCCTACTTTGCTCTTTCAATCACAAATTTGAATAAATTATTCATATTTGCTGTATTGGGATTATTATGCAGCATTTCTGGATGCCATTGCACTGCCAAAACATTACCTTGCTTATTTTCAAGTCCTTCCGGCACACCATCACTGGCATCTGCAACTTCAAGTAAATCAGGAGCAACCTTCTTAATTAACTGATGGTGAAAAGTATTAACCATACATTCGGTTACACCCAATGTTTTAGCTAATAAACTATTTTCTTTGATAGTTATTTTATGCGTAGGTAAATCTGGTGTATGCCCCTGCTCATGCTTTAATGTCTGCTGAGTGCGATAGCTAACATCTTGGTAAAGACTGCCGCCGTGCGCCACATTAATAATTTGCGCTCCTCGGCAAACTCCCAAAACTGGTTTATTAGTTTCTTCTGCAATTTTTAATAAAAGCATGTCAAAATGATCCCGCTCGGGCCAAATTGGACCAATTTTAGGCATTAATTCCTCACCATATAAATGGGGATCAACATCATGACCACCAGATAAAATCAGTCCTTGAACATGAGCCATTTGGCTTTTTATAACTTCATCATCAGCAGTAAAAGGGATAATAAAGGGAACGCCGCCGTTTTTAACAACAGAATCCACATAGTCTTCATTCACATAACTACGCCGATAACCGGGAAACATTCCACCAGAATCAATCATTTCCGATCCCGCAATACCAATAATTGGTTTAGTCATTTTTCCTCCTTATTTAAGCTTATATTATTATTTATTAATATTATAATAGTTATGAGCGATTTATGTGTGCCTTTTGTTTTTAATATTGACCCCTTAATTTGCTTTACAGTAAAATACTTAAAGTAAAACAAGCCATCCATAATTTTTGCTACTGTTGTCCCAATTAATAAAACTTAGTTCTCTTTAGAGATTTTATGTTTGAGATTATTTATTTCCCGGGAAATATTTTCTATCTCTTTAAATGAAGCATTGGGGTCGGTAATTAGTTTATCTAATTTAAATTGAAGTAAATTAATCCGATTATCAATATTGGTATTCTTATGACTGGAAAAATCACTAGCCGTAATTAAGTTATGATTTTTTATTTCCCAGATTGCAAAATTCAAATTTTTCAGCAAGTTCTGATCATGAGATACCAGAATAATAGCAAACGGATAATTTTTCAGAAATGTCTCAAGAGCATTAATAGCTGAAATATCTAAAAAATTATCTGGTTCATCAAG
Source organism: Lactobacillus sp. wkB8 (assembly GCF_000761135.1). NCBI lineage: Bacteria > Bacillati > Bacillota > Bacilli > Lactobacillales > Lactobacillaceae > Lactobacillus > Lactobacillus sp. wkB8. The sequence goes on from NZ_CP009531.1 coordinate 1,856,058, forward strand.
TATCAGTAAGTTATGTTCACCTAATAGCACCTTTGCCAATTTATAACAAACTAGCTGGCCTCCACTTAAATCACAGACTTGGTTATTCAGAAATCTTCTTAAATGTAAATCACCTAAAAGTTGCATAGTAGTTGTTTTATCAAAAACACTGATTTTAGAAATTGTTTCTATCACTGTCTCCCTTTCCGCAGCTTCTTGAGCAATATTCTGTTTAACATAACCGATTTTTAATTGCGGATTAAACCAAGCGTTAAGTTTTTGATGAAATAATTTTGCTAAAAAAACTGATTTTCCGACACCATTTTTGCCAGTTAATGCAATTTTTTCTCCTCCCTTTATCTGCAATTCTTTTGTTATACTGAACAAATTATTTCCGTGTAAGACAACGTCTTGAATGCCTAATCTAACTAAACTACTTTTTTGTGATAGATCTAAGTTTGTGGTCTTAACGTTACTTAATGTAATTGTATGATGGACTTGTGGTTTTCCCAGTAAAGCTTCTTCGCTAGTTATACGTTTTTTTAATTGAGTACTAATTCGGCTAAGCCTTTTCTCTATCTTGCCGCTGTCTTTTATTTTCCAATCCGACCAAGACATATCTTTCTTTTTCTTGGTAGCCTTTTGAGACTTTATTTCAGCGTCTCTTTGATCTTTCTTTAGTTTTTTAATTTTAGTTAGTTTTTCATGGTATTCTATGTTTTTTCTTTTTTCTTCAGCTGTGAGAAATCGACAATATTCACTATATGAACCCTTAAATTCATGAACTTGATGATCTTTAATGTGCCAAATAACATTAACAAGTTTCTGTAAAAAAGACTGATCATGACTAATTATCAAAATTGGCTGGCTTAAAGTGCTTAGGGTTTTAATTAGCCATCTTTGCTGCTCAATATCTAAATTAGAAGTAGGTTCATCCAGAATTAGCAAAAAATTTCTGGCTTGACCCAACTTAATTATTGCCTGAGTAATGACTTCTTTTTCTTTTTCCCCACCACTTTGCTCATCATTATTTAAAAGTTGTGGCACCAAAACAATGCGGCAGTGGCGCTGAATTTGTCCCGTTACTCTGAAAATTGTAGACACTTGGGCAATAATATTAATCAATGTGGTCTTACCTACACCGTTATCGCCTATTAAGCCAATTATTTGATTGTCCTGAATATTCAAATGTGGGGCATAAAATAAAGATTCGTCACGATTTTCAACGTTGAGATTAGTTATTCTAATATATTCCATACTAGCACCTGCTTTTTGCTAAATAAAAAGCACTGATAACCAAATTGCCCATAATTTGATTAGCAGTGCACAAAAAGCGGTGAAATTAAAGCGCCACCTTAATAGAGAACAATACTAATTTCTGATTATCGGCAAAAATGCATGATAAAAGCATTGGTTATCAAACTTTTTTGCTTACTAATAAAACCAGAAATTAATTCTCCATTTTGGCAATAACCTCTTTTTCTAAATTATTTTAACTATATCATATTTTTTTCATTTTGCAACGTCCCAATTAATCAACTTTTTCAAAAATCTCACATACCATTGGTGCCTGCGGATAAAATTTTTGACCATTGGCTTTAAATTCTTCTTCAAAGAATTGATCATGAATTTTGCGCCAGTACTGATAGCTACGGTCACCTTCACCTTCATGATAAGCATGTTCTGCAGAAATTTGATTATAAGGGATAATTTCTACAACTTTATCTTGAACTACACAGACAGGGTCACCCTGACCATCAAGAATTATGTTCCAATCGCCAATATTTGAAATATCTTCATAGCCAGGTACATATTCCGAAGTTGTTGCAGTTTTGATTCCCTTGTCAACTAGTTCAGCCAATTCATCTGCATCTTCTTTACTAGAACCAAAAGCCCAGGCATCAACTTTAGTATCAATAGCCAAATTGTGTTTAAGACAAAAGTTATACCAGAATTGTTTTACTTTTTCGTCCATTATAACCACCATTCTGGAGTCAGTTCACCCATTGTAGCAACCTTCCCACTTTCATAATCCAGCATTACTTCAACATGGCGATAATCTTTTTCCATTAATTGAACAATAAATTCGCGACAAGCTCCACACGGCCCACCATTTTTACCATCTGCCATTAGTGCTAAAACTCTGCTAATCCTTGTTTCACCATTAGTAATCATATTAAAAAGAGCATTTCGTTCTGCGCAAACACCTAATCCGCAAGCTGTATCAACACAAACTCCCGTATAAATATTTCCTGACTCTGTCATGACTGCAGCAGCGACACCACCAGCTTCCATATGGGGACCAATCGCGGTGAATCCTTGTACTTTCTTAGCTGCTTCATACATTTTTTGCCATTTTTCATCCATCTTTTTCCCCTCATTTTTTATAAATTGTCTATAGATTACGTTCAAATTTTCTTTGACATAATATTGAATTTATAGATGCCGCCATTTGAATGAACCATTTCTGTCCCTGTGTTGACATAACCGGCCTTTTGGTAGACTTTAATTGCACGCAGGTGAATTCAGCTACCGCTAAAACAATTACTTGATAATCATAGTTATTTTTAACATAATTTTCGATAACCGTCATAAATTCGCTGCCTAAACCACGACCAGTTAAATTTGGAGCCAATCCCAAGCCAACTTCAACTTGTTCTTTTTTCTCCTTATCTGGGTCAAGACAAAAGAAAGCGACTAAATTGTCATCTTCATCCAAAACCTGAAAGTAATTATTTTTACGCAATTGGGGAGAAATTATTTCATCATAATCTTCTTGATCATTTTTCATATCATAAAAAGCGTATTGTCCGTTGTAATGCCATTTATCCGCAATAATCAGGGCATTTTTTTGCGACAGCATTGCTATTTTTTGAAAAATACTTTTATTCATTTCCTCACCTCTATTCTTTTAAATATTAAAGACTAATTAATTATTTAATATACGGAAACCCCATTCAAAAAGCAAATTTACGACAAAAAATCCGTTTTTACTTATTACACTAAGTAAAAACGGAAACTAAATTTTATTTGTTACCCTTTAATTAATAGCTGGTCCACCTGTAGCACCATAGACTTGACCTGTGACATAACTTGCCAAGTTTGAAGCTAAGAAAATATAAACATGAGCTATTTCATCTGGTTGTCCTGCACGTTTCAAAAGTACTTCTTGACCGAAAGTAGCAAGAGCCTCAGTTGGTTGACCGCCGCAAACTTGTAAAGGTGTCCAAACTGGGCCAGGAGCAACACTATTAACCCTAATACCCTTTGGAGCAAGACTTTGAGCTAAATTAATAGAGAAGCTGACGATTGCCGCTTTAGTTGCGGCATAATCAAGCAATATTGGTGATGGACTAAATCCTTCTAAAGAAGTCGAGGTCAAAATTACACTGCCCGGTTTCATATGCGGCACAGCCGCTTTAGCCATTTCAAACATGGAGATGATGTTAACTTCAAAGGTATCGTGAACTTGATCCATTGACAAATTCTCTAAACCATCAGCATTTTGTTGGATAGCTGCGTTCATGACCAGTAATTCTAAGCTGCCGAATTCCTTGACAGCTTTTTCAACAACTTTTTCTGCTTCGCCGCGTTTACGGAAATCAGCTGGCAGCAAAACTGCCTTACGTCCAGCCTTTTTAATGAGTTCAGCTGTATCTTTAGCATCGGATTCTTCTGCCGGTAGATATTGAATTGCTACATCGGCTCCTTCTTTGGCAAAGCCAATTGCGACAGCACGACCAATACCAGAATCACCACCTGTGACAAGTGCATGGCGATCTTTTAACAAGCCGTGTCCTTCATAGTCAGCCATGTCGCCACTAGGCGTAGGATCCATTTTACTTTGCACGCCTGGATATTCCTGTGATTGCTTAGGAAAATCATCATGATGATAACGTTTTAACGGGTCTGATAAATTATTGTCCATTTCTACTTTCTCCCTTCAATAAATTCAATTTCAAGATACCGCTTTTATAATAATAAAACAAAAATATTGCTTATTAATTAACAAAAAGCCATTATCTTTGCCCAATTAAATGCGATGCTATATTATGAATTTATTAGGTGTAATAGGAGGAAATACTTAATGTTTAAATTATACAAAAAATTCTGGCAGAATATCTTTAATTTTTCTGGTACCGCTAGTCGTTCAGAATACTGGTGGCCGGTAATTATTAATTGGGTTCTGGCTTTTATCTTAATACATTTAGTTGAGAGCCTTTTAGGCCATTCAATCAATGATATTTATACTTGGGGCGACTGGAGTATCAAGACTAGTTCTCTCATTATTTCCTTCGTTGTCTGGATTGCAATGCTATCTTTGCGTTTTCGCCGTTTGCATGATAGCAATCACACTGCTTGGTGGATTCTGATTATGATAATTCCAATCATTGGCGACATTTGGTTTGTCATTTTAATGCTGTTACCATCCAAGGCAAATAATTACGATTAAAATGTAATTCCTTTTCTAATATAAATCACGTGCAATAATGTACTTTTAGTGCAATTATTGCACTTTTTCTTTCATAGCCAATATTTTCGCTAGCAATTTCACCAAGATAGGATAAGGCTTTTTACTTTTACATTTCACATTCAACTAACTAAGTAACAATTATAAAAAATTTGACTTAGAGTTGCTCGAATCCACTATACTGAACATTAATTACAAAAAGGGGTGTAATTATGAATTTCTTAATTTTAGCGGCTAATGGCCAAATAGCTCGAATTGTTGAAAACCGCATACTTTCTGAAGATAATTTCCAAAATATTAATTTAACTTTGGGTTTGCGAAATTCACATCGTTTAGCTTCATTGGGACCAAAAGCCCGAATAATGGAAGTAGATTTAACTAACAACCAAGATGTCAATAAAGCTATATATAAACAAGAGATAGTTTTTGTGGACGTTGTAGATCATACTAAGGATAATATCATTACTAAAAACGTAATTGAAACAATGAAAGCCAACCGAGTTTCACGTGTAATTTTTGCCAATATTCTTGGAATATATAATGAAGTAGGTGGAGAATTTGGTCGATGGAATCACCAATTTGTTTTGCCGGGACTACAGGCAGCCATTAACTCTGATAAACTTTTAGCAAAATCTGGCTTGGATTATACTACCTTACGTTTACCTTGGCTCAATGATCGTAATGAAATCAAATATTCTATTACTACTCATAATGAACCTTATATTGGTGTTTCAGGTTCACGCAAAAGCATTGCAGATGTAATTTTAAAAATCGTGCGCAATCCTGAATTATATGATAAAGATAGTATTGGTATTGCCGATCCAGATACTCAGGGAAAAGAGCGGCCAGTTTACTAGTGATCTAGTAAAAATGAAAGCTAGGGCATTTATTAAACTAAGCAAAACGAATTAAGAGAATATCCTATACTAATACTCTAATCAAAAATAGCGGTTACCAGTCAGACCTTCATCACGCGAACTGGGTATTAAGCAAGATACCGTGAAAGCATACAAATTACGATTAAGTTTCACATGAAACAAGAATTGACTATCATGCATTAATCCAGCGATAAAAATCTGTATAATCCGTAATTCTTTAACTGATATATTTTTACCTTGCCAGCAAACAAGTAGCTGACTAATACTTGGTCTAACTGCATTTACAAACCAAACTTTTACCAGTATCTATTAAAAAAATTAGTTGAATGATACTAGTTAGTTTAGTAACAGCTTTCATTATGAAAGTAATTGAATTATTTGTTTCAAATTGGATATTAGCTTGATGTAGTAGCAGCTTCAGCAATACTTATAATATACAATTTTTTAAATGTATACAAAATAATGATACAATTGTCACAGAATAAATGATATTTGTATGAAATTAATCACTTGTTTATGATTAAAATTTTCATATAATTAAAAAATGTACCGGTACTAAAAATTTAACAGCAAAGGGATGATTAAATTTAAAACTCAAAAACTAGCAATTCCAGGAATGGCTAATTTAGCTTTAAGTCCAATTGCTACTTTTATCTTTTAAAAAATAGAGTGTTATTATGGAAACAAATAAACAAAAATTAACGGCAAGTCAAAAAAGATCTAGAAGTAAGCCCAAACACTTTAAACTTTATCAGTTTTTTGCATACTTTTTCTCCATAATGATAAGCAGCATTTTGACTGAAAAGTTTTTCCCAAACTGTTGGCCATTTTGGTCTAGTGGCAGAAATCTTCTGATGTTTTTGATTAGTCTTGCAATATATTTTATATTTTTTACTTTTACGGATAAAGCCCTTGACTATTTCTGTTCTAAAAATAATAACTAAACTATAATTACGAGTGCAGATAAACCTCTCGACTATTTCTATTCTAAAAACAATAATTAAACTATAATTTCGGGTGCAGATAAATCATCAAATTGTGATTTATCTGCTTTTTTGTGATTTCATTGATCTACTTTTTTACTTTTTCAAAATAAAAAAATACAGTTCATTGCGTATTCAATAAATTCAGCTATCTATTGCCAAAATTTTAAAAAGCCAAACAATGACGTGCAATCAAGACTAGCGGGTAATTAATATTAGGTAACCCAACCTGTTAACGCGGACCTAATTCACCAGAACCAATTTAATAATCATGCTAAAGCTGATAGATTTCAATTTTATCTTATTTAACAATAAAAATACCCTCAAGTTTATCTTAAATTTGGAGATCACATCATTTTGTAGTTGCTTCATCTTTTCGTTTAAACATTGCTACCTGCCTTCTCGTAACATATTTTGATAGAAAAAATATAAAATACGAACTTTAATAATATAACCCAATCTTCTTGTTCTTGCATAGTTCTTAATTTTATTTTATTCTTATTATTGTCACATTCGATAATAAGAAAGCAAAAAGTGAGGATCTAATGTCAAGTTTTCAAAAATATTACGCTAAACTAACTGAAATTGCTGATTTTTTACTTCATAATCCAGAACTTGGTTATAAAGAATTTAAAACATCTAGCAAGATTGAAGCTGAAATTAACAAAATTAGTCCCGAGTTAAAAGTCGAACATTATCTCAATACAGGTTTAAAAGTAACGTTAACTAATGGTAGCCAAAAAACCATTGGAATTATTGCTGAAATGGATTCACTCTATCAGCCTAATCACAAATTTGCAGATACGAATACTGGTGCCGCTCAAGCCTGTGGCCATTACACACAAGTCACTACCGCACTAGCAATTATGAATGAAATAATTGCCAATCACCGACTTAAAGATTTTGGTGCTAATCTAGCATTTATTTTCACTCCATCCGAAGAATTTGTTGATCTTGCTTGGAGAAAACAGCAAAAAGAAGCAGGAAAAATAGATTACTTTGGTGGCAAACAAGAGGCTATTAAACTCGGCATTTTTGGCGATATTGACTATTGTGTTTCAGTTCATGCGATAGGCGAAGATTTTGATGAACGAACTATCGAAATTAATTGTGATCTCGCGGGCTTTAATTTTGAATATTTTGATTTTTATGGCAAGGCCAGTCATGCGGCTTTCGCTCCAGATGCAGGTATTAATGCTCAAAGCATAGCAACATTATTTAATACCGCTTTAGCTCTGCAGCGTCAGCAAATTAAGGATCCCAATCGTATAAGATTTAATCCCGTAATTGTTGGTGAAAATCATGAATCAATTAACGTAATTCCTGATCACATCAAAATGGGGACAGATTTAAGATTTTTCGACATAGACAATGCTCAAAAATTAATGAACCGTTTTAAACTGGCAGCAGAAGGCTGTGCGTCAGCACTTGGTGGCTCAGTTGAGTCTGAAAGGCAAGTTGGCTACCTACCTTTGATCTCCAGTAAAAGTATGAGTGCTATTGTGAAAGATGTCTTCTCTTCAGATGAAAAAATTACCGGTTTAATCGAAAATCGGGGCTACACAATGGCGGCGGGTGATATTGGGGATGTCAGTTTTTTAATACCAACCATCCAAATCGGTTATGGTGGTTGGAACGGAACTATTCATGGTGATGACTTTACCCTAGTTGATCCTGAGTTTGTTCTAGCAATTTTTCCTGAATTTGTCTTTAACAGTATTCTTAAGATTTCAAATAACTTAGATCAGGTAAAAACCTATAAGAAAACAAAAGAAGAATATTTAACTGAATTAGAAAAGATGGCAAAATAAATGAAATATTTAAAAGCATACGGCCCGCTAATCATTTTAGTGTTGTTAATAGATACAGTTTCTGAAATGATTAGTACCCAAGTATTTAAAATCGGCAAAATTGAAATCTCTATCTTACCTCTAGTGTTTGCGGTAATTATTGCTATTTTAGTTTATTTAATCCCGGCAAAGCCTATTAAAAAACTTTACAATGATAAACGGGTAAAATTTGCCGGTAAATACATGATTCTTATCATGTTACCTTTAATGGCACGTTATGGAGCGAATGTGGCTCCTAAAATCAACGAAATTATTTCTGTTGGTTGGGTTTTTCTAGTCCACGAATTAGGTAATTTAGGCACGATTATCTTCGGTTTACCTGTGGCACTATTACTTGGCTTAAGAGAAGAAGCTATAGGTTCAACCTTAGGCTTAGGCCGTGAAGGTGAACTAGCATATATTAGTGAAAAATACACGCTAAATTCCCCTGAGGGTCGTGGCGTACTCGGAATTTATTTAATTGGTACCATTTTTGGTTCAATTATCTTTTCAATCCTTGCTCCACTTCTTCTAGGCATGGGCTTTAACTATAAAGCTGTCGCAATGAGTGCCGGTGTTGGTTCTAGTTCAATGATGACTGCAGCTTCATCGTCTTTAGCAGCTTTGGTACCAAAACACAGTGACACTATTTTGTCCTTTGCCGCGGCCAGTCAGTTACTAACTAGTTTTATTGGTACTTATATCATGTACTTCCTGGCAGTGCCTCTGCAAAGATTCATGTACACACACATTACCAGCCTGCTAGACAAAAAGAAAGAAGTTTATCCAGATCATGACTAAAGAAAACAATTTATATGAATTATTTAAAGATGCTGTCATTCTTCTACTCAGTATCAGCTTAGTATTATTTGTTCAATGGGTTAAATTAATTAGAAATCCCAAAAGCACACCAATTACTATTGACACATTCATTGGTTTAGGTATGTTATGGCTTTTTTCACTACTAGGCATAGTTATTAGTATGCTGATGAAAAAAGTACCTTGGAAAATCATTCAGGGCTTCCCTATTCTAGGCTGGGTTTCAATTGTTTCTCTAATTTTTTGTTTGCTTAGTCCCTACTGTGTTCGTGTTATTAATGCTGTAGACTTTCTTTCACTAACAACCTCTGTTCTAGCATTTGCTGGAATATCAGTTACCCACCGTTTGAAAGAACTGACTAAAATATCTTGGAAGATTTTAATAGTAGCAATTTTTGTTTTCTTTGGTATGTACTTTATGGATACCTTAATCTCACAAATTGCTCTCAATCTTCATTAAAAGTAGTTTTAAAGAGTTAAAAGTCGCGCTAACTTTAATTAGTTTAAGCGGCTTTTTTGTATATCATCTTATAAATAGGATAAGTTTATTGCCAAAAAAATAATTGCTTTTAATAGCTTTAATTCACGTATCAGCCTATACGTTATTATTTCCCGGGAAATACCATATAATCTTCTACTCTAACTATTTGCCTCATTACTATTCCATTTTCACATGAAACAATATAATTTTTTAGGCAATAAAAAGCGACTAGGATAATTTACCCTAGTCGCTTTTTAATGTGCTTAAGCAGAATATTTTGTCAGTCCTACTCTTAACCGTTCTAAGCCATCTTTAACTGTTGCTAACGGACAGGCAAGGTTCATCCGCAAGAATTTATTACCATTGCCGCGATAAATACTTCCCGGAGATAAAACTAGACCTGTTTCCTTTTCTAAAAACTCTGCTAATCCTTGCGAATCTGTACTAATCCGTTCCACATCAAGCCAAATTAAGTATGTTGCATTTCCTGCAACCACTTTAACTTGCGGTAGATTTTTACTGATAAATTCTTGAGCATAAGCAAAATTAACATTTAACTGTTTAATCAATGCTTGCAGCCAGTCATGACCACGTTCATAAGCAGCAATTGTTCCTGGAATGGCGAGCAAATTTGGTTCAGCCACTTCATCACTATTAAGACCACGATTAACCATAGCGCGCAAATTACTATTTGGCACAATCGCAGTCGCTGCATGTAAAGCAGCAACGTTAAAAGTTTTACTTGGTGAAACTAACGAAATGACATTGTTACGTGCAGAACCATTAACCGAAAAGCTTGGAGTATAACTTGGACCCTGTCGCACCAGGTCACCATGAATTTCATCAGACAAAAGTACCACATGATGTTGATAACACAAATCAGCAATCCTTTGAACTTCTTCTTGAGTCCATACCTTGCCAATAGGATTATGCGGATTGCAAAAAATCATGAGTGTTGTTAACGGCAGAGCCAATTTTTGTTCAAGATCTTCCCAGTCGACTGTATAATTTGAACCATTAAATTGCAAGTCATTGGACAAAACATGCCGACCATTATTCTCAATTGAATTGTAAAAGACATTATAAACCGGCGCTTGCACTAAAACATTGTCTCCAATATGCGAAATTCGCCGCACAATTGCAGAAATTGCTGGTACCACACCTGTGGTGAAAATCTCCCATTCTTGCTGCGGGCGATGACCATGTTCCTTTTCAAACCAATCAGCCACGGCTTTAAAATAATCGTCTTCAGGCCATTCGTAACCAAAAACACCTAAATTAACCTTTTCTTTCATTGCCGTAATTATTTCCGGGGCTGTTTTAAAATCCATATCAGCGATTGACATTGGCAATTCGCCTTTTTTAACATGCCATTTGACTGAGTCCGTGCCGCTTCTATCTGGTGCATTAACAAAATCATATTTAGCCATTATCTTTAATCCTTCGCTTTCTGATTTTGATCTGAACTATTAACTTTCTTGTCAATTTTAGCACAGATAATTTCAGTTTTAGCGGGGGTAATTTTTTGCGGATCTAAAATTAACTTGCCAATTGCTGGAGCAGAAATCTTACCGGAAATTGGATTTTTTACACTGTCAATTTTAGTTAAAACAGTAGCATCAATATTAGAAACATATTCAAACGCTAAATCGGTGTGAATTAAACTGGTATTTTTTAGTTCCAGATGATCAATATAATTAAGTCCCTGATTACTTTCAATTTTACAGTTGATAAACTTAATATTTTGCCCGTTCCAGGCCAAATATTCACCATCTATTAGCGAATCATACACAGTAACATTTTCACAATTCCAAAAGGCATCTTTAGAAATAAAAGTAGAATGATGGACTTCAACATTTTTAGCGCCATCAAAGACGTAATTACCAACCACGCTAACATGATCAAGGTAGATATTCTGGCTATCTTTACCAAAATAATCACCATTAACTTGACTGTTCGTAATTCTAATATCTTTACAGCTCCACATTGTTTCTGCAGCGTTAGCAAAGTGAACATGATCCAAGTTTATCTTTTCTGCCCTTCTAAATAATTTCGGTGCCTGCAGAGCCGAATTTTTGATAGCAATGTTTTTGGTGTACCAAATACCGCTACGAGCCATAGTTTCAAAAACAGTACTCTCTACAGTAACGTCATTGTCGTACCATAATGGATATTTCCATTTAAAAACAGAGTCTTTGATATTGATTTTACTGGCTTCCTTAAGTGGCGATTCACCTTCGCCAAAAGTAATCCCTACCAGCTGCGAATCTTTTAGTCCAAAAAGAATTCTTTCGCCTTCAAAAAAATGATCTTTGATAATTTTCATTCTGATCTCTTTTCTTTTAAACCAAACACTGTTTTTTGCTAATAGCGGCCAACTATTAGAATTAAAGCTTCTTTTTCTATCAATTATCCACTGAATTGACTGCAACTTAAAATACTATTTTATTAGGTCTTTTAATTACAAATAGTTATACCAATTCTAGTATTCATCAATAATTTTAAAATACTTTTCTTCAAAGTGATTAAAAAAGTTTATATAAAAAATATTACTTACAAATGGGGGTGTTCACGGACACCCTTTTTTTGCACTTCAATGTATTCACTTTTGCTTTTTAAATATGCCTTTTATGGGATTGGCACCCTTTTAACTCTAAGCAGAAAAAGCCAGTAGGGTTATTCTTAAAAATGTCTAGTACAACGGACATATTCTTGGAAGGGCTTTCGCAAGTTCAAAATTATAATCAGTTCTAGGGGGTAGTAAGCAAATGCTAACAGACAATGAAGACAACATTATCAATTTTTTATTAAACAGCAATTCTTTTGTGACGGCCAAAGAAATTGCAAACCAGTTTTTGATGTCAACCAAAACCGTTTACCGCACAATTAAACATCTTAATTCTCTGACCCCCTCAGGCGAATTGATTAACAGTAAAAAAGGAAGGGGGTTCAAAATAAACTACGATAACTACTTAAAGGAAATGAATTATCAACAAGATTCCAACACTTTTACGGCAAAAGATCGTCAACAGGCTACTTTGACTAAATTGTTGATGATTGCACCCAGATCACTAAAATTATCTTCATTATTCAGCCAATATTATTTAAGCGAAACCAATATCAATGAAGACTTGAAATCAATTAGATCCCAATTAGCATCATATTCTCTAAATTTAGTAAGAAAAAATCATCAATTAAAAATAACTGGAAGTGAAACCAATATTCGTCATGCGTTACAGGATATATTGATTAAGCAAAACTTCTCCAATACTTCTTTATCCAAAAAAGGCGGCTTAAATTTCTATTCGCTGCAGTTCTGCATTAAGCAACTAAATTTTATTAATGAAAAACTAGACAGTGAAATTACTTATCCATACAACGTAAACATTATTTCTCACATTTATATTTTGATTACCAGATACCAAACACATGCAGTGGCCAAAAGTGTCTTAACCAAATTAAACAGCTATGATCAAATGATTATTAAAGAGAATAAGCAACTATACTCCATAGCGGCAGAAGTAATTAAGCATATTGAAAATTACTTGGACATGGCTTTAGAACCTAATGAAATTTATTTTTTATTACAATATTTAATTTCTTCACGTCTAGATGTAATGGATAAAATTGAAAATTCTGCTTTTCAGTCTAATCTCGTCCAAAAAGTGACTAATTTTTATATCTCTAATGTGGTTGCCAAGTTAAATCTAGGAACAATTAATAATGATTTTAAAGATGACCTAGCAAATCATATTCGACCAATGATAAATCGCTTATATAACAAAATAAGTTTGAATAATGCACTGCTGCCCGAAATAAAACGTGTGTACTTAAAATTGTTTAAAGTGATTGAACATACTTCGGATAAATTAACTAAAGAATTGGGGTTGCCTCCCATTTCTGCAGACGAAAGTGGATTTATTACGATTTATTTTGCTCGTTATTTAGAACAAAATCGTCAATATATTAGGGCTCTTGTTGTTTGTACAACTGGCGTAGCTACTGCACAACTGATAAAGGTTAAAATTCAAAGTTACTTTAACAATATCATTGTTGTTGCTGATGCTGCCAGCAGCAATGTTCAACAGCAAATTCACAAATACGCTCCCATTGAATTAATTATTTCAACGATTCCACTCAATAATACGTTTGAAATTCCAGTAGTTGTCGTAGGGGCATTATTAACCAATCAAGATAAAAAAAGAATAGAAGACAGTATTAAGCGAAATTATCATTTTCAGGGAAGTGAAAAGATGTTAAGTGAAGTTACTAATGAATCGTTAATTAGGCTCAATATTGAAGCTGTAAATTGGAAAGATGCAATTAGAAAGAGTGCGGATCCATTAGTAAAAAATGGTTATGCGACTGAGAACTACGTTAACGGTATGATCAAAACCACAGAAGAATCAGGACCGTATATCGTTATTAGTAAAGGTGTGGCATTGCCACATGCCCGTCCCGAATTAGGTGCTAAAAAAATTGGGATAACGGTTACTACTTTAAAGACGCCAATTAAATTTGGCAATAAAAGCAATGATCCCGTTCAGTTCATCTTTGCTCTGTGCGCAGTTGATAATAAGTCACATTTAAAAGCAATGTCTGAGTTAGTAAATTTTATTAGTGATCAAAACTTTTTAAAAAGCCTAGTTAAAGAAACTAGGCCTGCTAATGTCTATACATTAATAAAGAAGTTTGAATCGAGGTATAGCGAAAATGAGTAAAAAATATTCTATTTTGGTAGCTTGTCGAACAGGAATGGGATCCTCAATGATGCTCAAAATTAAAATTAATCAGGTTGTGCGAGAGAACAAATTTCCCTTCGAAGTCTCTCATGACGTAATCGACGCAGCAAAGGGGCTTGATCCTGACCTATTGGTAACGATGGAGGATTTAGTACCTGATGTTAAAGATGACGTCAGAAATATTATTGGGATAAAAGACATAATGGACAAGAATGAAATAAAAACGAAGTTGCAAAATTTTCTCGATCAACAAAATCCTGCATCTTAAAAAGGAGAGTGAATAATAATGAATGCCATTCTATCTCTATTGGTAGATTTATTAAGTACAGCTTCAATTATGATTGGACTGATATCTTTTATTGGTCTGGTCTTACAAAAAGAAAGTCCCACTAAAATTATCAATGGTACTTTGAAAACTATTGTTGGTTTTCTAGTTTTTACTATTGGTAGTTCTGCTGCAACAGTTGCTTTAAACGATTTTCAGGCATTATTTGCTAAAGGATTTCATCTTCAAGGGGTTTTACCATTAGCAGAAGCCGTTACCGCTCTAGCTCAACAGCGTTTCGGCACTGTAGTTGCATTGGTGATGACTTTAGGCTTTGTAGTCAACTTAATTGTTGCTAGATTAACGCCAATGAAATATATCTTCCTTACCGGACAACACAATTTATATTTGGCTGCTCTATCTACCATCATGCTTAAATCAGTAGGTTTGAGTAATCCCTATATAGTGGTAATTGGAGGAATAATAGTAGGCTTTATGTCCGCAGCAATGCCTGCAATCGCCCAACCAGGAATGCGTAAAGTTACTGGCGGTGATGATATTGCATTAGCTCACTATGTATCAATTGGTTATGCCCTTTCCAGCTGGATCGGGGGAAAAGTGGGCAGTCCGAAAGAAAGTACAGAAAAATTGAAGTTACCAGGATGGCTTAGTATTTTTAAAGATTATGTCATCGGAGTTTCAATTACGATGGTCATTTTTTATTACATTGCTGCTTTATTCGCCGGCAAGGCACAAGTTGAGCAATTATCAAAAGGAGTTAATTGGTTAATTTATCCTTTATTACAAGGACTACAATTTGCTGCAGCCTTATACGTAATTATTACAGGGGTGAGATTACTTTTAGGCGAAATTGTTAATGCCTTCGTTGGTATCTCAGAAAAACTGATTCCTAATGCAAAGCCAGCTTTAGATGTTCCCGTTGTTTTCCCTTATGCTCCAACAGCAACAGTTATTGGCTTCGTATCTGCTTATGCAGCGGGATTGTTGATGATGCTGGTATTTGCGGCTCTACATATGCCCGTAATCATTCCCGTTGCAGTGCCTTACTTTTTCATTGGTGCTACAGCCGGCGTTTTTGGCAATGCTACGGGCGGCTGGAAAGGCTGCGTTATTGGTTCTTTTATCGTAGGAATTTTAATCGCCGTAGGTCCATCCCTAGTATATCCAGTATTATCGTCAATTGGCTTAAAAGGAACCGCTTTCCCGGAAACAGATTTCAACGTCGTTGCCTTAATTATTAAATTTATTGGTCAAATAGTACACAGTATTTTTTAGCAATATTAAAGGAGTCAATATAAATGAATTCAGAATTAGACCAATTATCAGTTGATACAATTAGAAATCTAACTCTTGATGCGGTTCAAAAAGCTCATCATGGTCATTTAGGAATGCCTTTAGGAGCAGCTCCTTTGGGCTATACTTCATGGCGGTATTTTCTTAAGGTTAATCCGGCAAACACAGAGTGGTTTGATCGTGACCGCTTTGTCTTGAGTGCTGGTCACGGATCAATGCTTCTATATTCACTACTGCATTTAGCAGGCTTCCCGCTTTCTATCGCAGATATTAAGCAGTTTCGTCAATTACACAGCCTGACCCCAGGCCATCCTGAATATGGCAAAACAGCAGGAGTCGATGCCAGCACAGGTCCACTAGGACAAGGATTTGCTATGGGAGTTGGAATGGCGATTGCGGAAGCTCATCTGGCAGACAGATTTAATAGACCTAATTTCCCTATTATTAATCACTATACGTATGTAATTTCAGGCGATGGTGATTTTGAAGAAGGCGTTTGCCAAGAGGCAGCATCTCTTGCCGGTAATTTAGGTTTAAATAAACTAATAGTCTTATGGGATGCAAATAAAGTAACATCGGACGCCGATTTAACAGCTTCGAATACTGAAAATGAATTACAAAAATTTGCTGCTATGGGCTGGAATACACTGGAAGTTGCTGACGGCAATAATTGCCGTGAAATTTATAATGCTCTTAGCGCAGCTAAGCGCTGTTCAGACAAACCAACTTTGATCAAGGTTAATACAATCATAGGTTATGGTTCGACCCTTCAAGGTACCAATGCTATCCACAGCGATCCTGTTTCAGAGCAAGAAGCAGAACATATGAAAGAGCAATTTGGGTTTACTGATAAAGAAGCTTTTTATGTGCCCGAAGAAGTAAAACAGTGGTTTTCCGCTGTTAAAGAAAGAGGAGCTAAAGCTGAACAAAATTGGCTTAATTTAAAGCAAAATTATGTAAAGCAGTTTCCGCAACCGGGTCAACAATTAGAACAAATTATGACTAATGAGCTTGCCCTACCTGATTTTACTAATATTAAAATCACAGGAGAATTAGCTACAAGAGCTGCTTCTGGTAAAGTTCTCAATAACATTTATCAACAATACCCTATTCTAGTAGGTGGAAGTGGTGATTTAGGCACATCAAATAAAACCACAATTAACAATAAGTTTTTTATGTCTAAACATCGTTATCAAGGTCCAAACATTTACTTTGGCATTAGAGAATTTTCTATGGCAGCAATTGCTAACGGAATAACACTACATGGTGGGCTACGGGGCTATACCGGAACATTTCTAGTATTTTCAGATTATATGAGAAGTGCTATCAGGCAAGCAGCAATTATGAATACACCTACAATTTTTGTTTTTACACATGATAGCCTTTATGTAGGGCAGGATGGACCTACTCATCAACCAGTTGAACAATTAATGTCACTAAGAGCCATGCCTAATATTACAGTTTTTCGACCTGCAGATAATAATGAGGTTAAAACTGCTTGGCAATTAGCCCTAAAGTCTACCACAACCCCAACTGCAATTATTTTAAACCGTCAGCCTGTACCACAACTTGCTGGAAGTGACAGTATTAAAGCTGAAAAAGGTGCCTATATTATTTCCGAAGCTGCTAATAACAATCCTACTGGGATTATCATTGCAACAGGTTCAGAAGTAAGTTTAGCAATTGCGGCCCAAACTATTTTGGCAGAACAGGGGGTTTATGTGAGAGTTATTTCAATGCCATCATGGGAACTATTTAACGAGCAAACTCCAGACTATCAAACTAAGATTTTGCCCGTTAATATTAAAAACAGGATGTCTATTGAATTGGGAGCTACAATGGGCTGGCAACAATATGTTGGTCTGAATGGCGTTCGCATGGGTTACGATCATTTCGGCGAATCTGCTCCAGCTTCTGACATTATTAAGATGATTGATTTCACTCCCCAACACGCAGCGCAATTGTACTTAAATTCTTTTCCAAAATAGATTAGGATTTAGAGATAATTTAAAGCAATAACAACTAAATACGCGTTTTTAACACCAGTTTAAAAACGCGTATTTTTATTTATATTTTCCCCTGTAAAAACTACATTGGCGGCTTGCGGTAATTACGCTTACTCATTGCTTCTCTCTTACCTTCTGCTTTGCGGCTCAATTTTTTGGCGGTTTTGGCATCAAGATAGCCCTGCGTAGATTGGCTTTCTTCCTGCAGCTGAAGAAATTGGTCATAAGACTTGCGCTCTAGCGTACCATTCTTGACGGCAGCTTTAACTGCGCAACCCGGTTCGTCAATGTGCTTACAATTACGAAAATGACAATTTTGAGCCAATTGTACAATCTCAGGAAAAACCTGTGCCAAGTCACTAGCGCCCACACCAACACTTTTTATCCCCGGAGTATCAATCAAAACAAAATCACCCTGTTCAATCAAAATTAGCCGTGAACTAGATGTGGTATGACGTCCCTTATCTGTTTTGTCACTAATATGACTAGTTGCCATTACCTCTTTTTGAGCAACGGCATTTACTAGGGTTGATTTGCCTACTCCAGAATTGCCATAAAAAGAAACTGTTTGTCCCGGTAAAATACTGGCTCTCAATCCTTCGATTCCCTCTGTTGTCACACTGGAAGTAGCAAAGACAGCAATATCAAACTCATCTGCAAGTTCTGCAGCTATCTCCGCGCTTTCCGGGTTGAGATCTGATTTTGTTAAAACTAGGGAAGTTTGATACTCATCATCTTTTTGAAAAGCATACAAATACCGTTTAATACGGCTACTTTTAAAGTTCTTATTCATGGAAATACAAATAAATAATTGGTCTATATTGCTGGCAGCATCTTTTTCCTGAACATGATACCCTTCACCCGTTAACCTGCCTAATGTACTGTATCGTGGCAAACGCTGATTAATTAAGTCAAAATCAACTTGGGGATCTAAGGTTACCCAATCGCCTACTAAAAATTGTTCGGTTCTATTTTTAGGAATAGCATTTATTTCAGCGCCGTTTAAATGTATAACTTTATACATCCCTGCAGAATTCAGCGATATGCGCCCCAAAGTTGCATTATCATCAACTTGTTCATGTTGTTTATACGTGTTTAATCCTAATTCCATAGTTATCTCCTAATAGCAATGGTTAAAATTATTAATCAACTTTTTATTATTTTCTCACTATTCAACCTAACTCGCAATTAGGTTTTTAACAGAAAAAAACGAGACCTCAGCCTCGTTTTTTGTTCCCGAATTTCCAACTTATTCTAATGTTTGGACCCAGCCATCTGGCCCTTTCTTATTACCATATTGAATATCAACTAGTTCATTATAAAGCTTAGTAGTAATCGGACCTGTTTCTGTTTCACTGTAAATAACGTGCTTTTTACCTTTATAAGTAATTGAGCCCACAGGAGAAATTACCGCAGCTGTCCCCATCGCACCAGCTTCTTTCATGTTAAAAGCTTCTTCTAAAGTAATTTGCCGTTCAACCGGGTCTAGTCCTTGCCACTTAGCGACTTCCAAAAGTGAGCGCTTAGTAATCGAAACCAAAATTGATTTTGACTTAGGTGTGACAAATTGACCTTCTTGGGTAATACCATAAAAATTGGCACCACCAAATTCATCAACATATTTATGTTCACGTGGATCAAGGTACAAGCAATCGGCATAACCATTTTGATGCGCATCAACAGCTGGAAGCAGGCTGCTGGCGTAGTTACCTGATGTCTTTGCTCGACCAGTACCGGCATAAGCGGCACGATCATAATCACTAACAATGTAATCTGCAGGGTTCAATCCTTTAATATATGCACCAACGGGAACCGCAAAAATGCGGAAAGTATATTCATCGGCTTTTTCAACGCCCAGAACTTTAGAAGTTCCCACCATAAGTGGTCTTAAATATAGAGTTGCGCCGCTATCATAAGGTGGCACGAATTCTTTATTTGCTAAAACCACTTGTTTCACTGCGTCAACAAACCTATCTTCTGGAAATGGCGGCATGGCTAAACGCTTTGCTGAAAGAGCAAAACGATGGGCATTTTCATCAGGTCTGAAAAGATTAATCTTACCGTCTTTTCTCCGATACGCTTTTAATCCTTCAAAAATTTCTTGACCATAGTGCAGTACTTCCGCACCCTCAGAAAAAGTCATGGTCGAATCTTCAGTCAGTTTACCTTCCTGCCATTCACCATCTTGAAATTTAGCCTCATAACGATAAGGCAGATCACGATATTTAAATCCCAGATTCTTCCAATCCAGGTCTTCTACTCGTTGTTTCATATGAATTGTCCCCTATATACAAAAAACACATAGCTGAAAACCTTTCAGCTTTTTAATATTAATTTAATTGCTAACTAATTTAAACTAAATTTTTACTGCTGTCAATAGCTTTTCCCGTTCTTTTTTATATTACCATTATTCTATTTTTATATTGATTAACTGCTGTTTCACGTGAAATAATATCAACCAAAAAAGGGGTCATCCCTTTACGAGATGATCCCTTTTTAAAATTAGTCTTGTTTTACTTTAGCTTTAGTTTCAGCTTTTGGTTCTGGTTTTTCAGTAATATCCAAAATAGCAGCATCATTTAAGTAAACATGCTTGTCATCAGCTGTAAACTTAACTTCTTTAGTGTCAGGCTCCTTCATTAATAATTTAGCAATCGGTGTCTCCAAGTCTTGCTCAACTACTCTGCGTAAAGGTCTTGCACCAAATTTCTTATCATAACCTTTTTCAGCCAGATAAGCTTTAGCCTCATCAGATACTTCAACTTTCACATTCTTTTTAGCTAAAACATGTGCCATCTTCTTTAAGTAAATATCAATGATCTTATTCATATCATCTTTAGTTAACGAATTAAACGGCACGATCGCATCAAGCCTATTCAAAAATTCAGGTCTGAAGTATGCTTCCAGAGCTTTAATCAGCTTATCATGATCAACTTTGCCGTCTTTTAATAATTGGTCAGAATAACCAGCATTAGAAGTCATGATTAAAATTGTATCCTTAAAGGAAACAGTCCTACCTTGAGCATCAGTCAAACGACCATCGTCCATGATCTGAAGCAAGGCATTAAATACTTGTGGATTGGCTTTTTCAATTTCATCGAACAAAATTAAGCTGTATGGTTGGTGACGAACCTTTTCAGTCAATTGACCGCCCTCACCATAGCCAACGTAACCTGGGGCAGAGCCAATTAGTTTATTAACAGCCATCTGATCTTGATATTCAGACATATCAAGTCTAATAAGATGATTTTCACCACCAAATAGTTGGATGGCCAATTGTTTAGCTAATTCTGTCTTACCTACACCGGTAGGACCAGTTAATAAGAATGTACCAGTAGGACGATCATTGTCTTTGAAAACTTGTTTACGGGCAATTGCATCAGTAATGACATCAACCGCATTATCCTGATCAATAACCACTTTCTTTAATTTCTGAGCCAAATCAAGGTTCTTTTGTCCTTCACTTGCGTGCAGTTCACTCATTGGAATTTTGGTCTTGGCTTCAATCAAAGCGTAGATATCCTCATCGGTGACATGCGGCGTTGCTTTCTCATCTACATGATTAGCTTTGTCGCGTAAGTCTTCAATCTGCTTCTTCAGCTCGCTTGCTCTACTGTAATCTTCTTTTTTGGCAGCAGCTTCTTTTTCACTTTCCAGCTTTTTAATCCGCTTCTTTAAAGTTGCCTCATCATCAGGAATAGTGTCGAGACCCTTTTTGGCACCTGCTTCATCCATTAAATCAATGGCTTTATCAGGTAAATAACGTCCCTGAATGTAACGCTGTGATAATTCAACAGCCAGCTTCAAAGCACTATCATTGTATTTTACATGATGGAAAGCTTCATATTTATCTTTTAGACCTTCCAAAATTTTGACAGTCACTGCAGCAGATGGCTCAGGAACTTGCACTGGTTGGAATCTACGTGCCAGTGCCGCATCATTTTCAATTCTCCGGTATTCACTCGTGGTCGTTGCACCTATTAAGTTCAAGTCACCACTAGCTAAAGCCGGCTTCAAAATATTAGCGGCATCACCGTTATTGTTTTCAGAATCCGTAGAACCTGCCCCAACTATATTGTGCAATTCATCAATGAATAAGATAATATTGGGGTTCTTCTTAGCTTCATCAATTACTTTTTTAAGACGTTCCTCAAAACTACCACGGAGACTAGATCCGGCAACCATATCATTAATGTTGATTGCAATAATATGCTTATCCTTCATTTTATCTGGAACATCGCCTGTAGCAATTTTTTGTGCCAAGCCTTCAACTATAGCAGTTTTACCAACACCAGCCGGTCCCACTAAGACCGGGTTGTTCTTTTTACGCCGACTCAAAATTTCAATTACTTCCTGAATCTGTTCGTCACGACCAATAACAGGATCGTATTTATTCTTTTTAGCCTGTTCAACCAGGTCAACCCCAATTGGTTTTTGACCTTGCTTTTGTCCGCCTTGTGCATTTTGTTGAAAATCCTGGGGAGAAATGTTCATGCTACTAGAATAGTGAATAGGAATAGCCCCGCCGTTATCATTAGTATTGTTAAAGAAAGAATTGTTTAATTCATTAAATAAATCGTCAAAATCGTTATCAAAATATGCCATATGTAAACACCCCTTTGATAGGTTATAAATTTGTAATTAGCACTCGATGAGTTCGACTGCTAACTGCTTACATATTATATTATAGCAGGTTATCCACAGAAAGCAACTTTTTTACTTGTTTTTTCCACAATTATTGCTTATTTTTCCACAGTAGCAAAAAAGCCTGATATAGCAGCACTTAATTTGTACTATCAGGCTCAGATTAAGATTATTTTTGATATAATTTAAATTGTTTTCTTAGATATTTACCGGTTAAACTGGCAGATTTTTGAGAGATATCCACAGGAGTACCGCTTGCTACAATTTTTCCTCCTTGAAGTCCACCTCTTGGTCCCATATCAATCATATAATCACTGTTAGCCATAATATCTAAATCGTGGGTAATAGTGATAATCGTTCCTTTTTGATCAAGTAATTTCTGAAATACTTTTAACAGCGTTCTGACATCCTGTGGATGTAACCCAACTGTAGGCTCATCAAAAACAAACAGAGTGCCCTTTTGTCTTTGATGAATATGACTAGTTAATTTCAAGCGCTGCGCCTCTCCACCCGATAAAGCTGGAGTTGATTCTCCTAAATGAAGGTAGCCCAAGCCCATGTCATGCAAGGTACGAATAGTTTTATTAATTTTAGGTTCTTCTTCAAAAAGTCCTTCTTTTAATGCATCATCAACTGAATAATCCAATACATCCGCAATACTAAGATTATGCCATTTTACTTTTAAAACATCTTTGTTAAAACGATGCCCTCCACATACTGAACAAGTTTCGACCATATCTGGCAAATATTGTATATCAAGCGAAATCACTCCCGTACCATTACATGCCGGACATGCACCTTCTTTATTATTGTAGGAAAAATGAGCAGCAGTATATCTTAATTTTTTTGCTAATGGTTGTTTGGCAAACAGTCTGCGCAAATTATCCATAATGTCAGTATAAGTTGCAACAGTTGATCGTTGATTTTTGCCCACAGGTGAAGAATCGACACTAACAATATTTTTAATACCAGGATTTACTAAATTTTTTACCCACTCTGGTCCATGATTATTTTCTGCCTTAAGGGCAGGGATAAGGGAATCAAGTATCAAAGTTGTTTTACCAGCACCAGAAAAACCGGTTACTGACGTTAAGCGGTTAATAGGAATCTGAGCATGAATATTTTGTAAATTAAACCGATCCGTTACAGTAAATTCTACTTTACCCTGATCAAAAATATGATCTGCACCCGCTCTTTGACGAACAAGTAGGGTTGCTTTTCCTGTTAAATATGGACCAATTAGTGATTTATCATTATGCTTAATGTCTTGAGGTATTCCCTGGGAAATAATTTCTCCACCTTGACTTCCAGACCCTGGACCAATTTCAATTACCCAGTCAGCTGCATTGATAATGGCAGTTTCATGGTCAACCACAACCAGAGAATTTCCTTGATTAACCAGTTCATGAAAAACTTCAATTAGTCCCGCCACATTGTCAGGATGTAGTCCCACAGATGGTTCATCTAAAACATACAGCACACCTGTTGTTTCTGTGCGCAAAGTTCTCCCCAGCTGGATTCTTTGAAGCTCACCTGTGGACAAGCTGCTGGCTTGACGATCTAAGCTCAAGTAGTCCAGTCCTAATTTTAATAACGGCTTCACTTGGTGCATTAACTCGTCAATTAAGTTTTTAGCTAGATCATACATATTTTGCGGCAGCGCTGCTAAAATTTCTTTCATATAATGACCTAATTGACCCAGAGTCAATTGCTCAGCTGCTACAATATTTTTACCGGCAACCAGTTGCTGCCACCTGCTAGGATCAATACGATAGCCATGACAACGTGGACAAGTGCTAAATTTATAAAAAGAGTTTATTCTTTGCAAACCCCGCTCCGACTTGGTGGTTTTGCGTGAGTTAGCTACAGCATTATAAGCATTTTCGTATAGTGCATCTAAGTGATAGACCCTACCCGTTGAAGTTGGCAGGTCAATCGGTATCTTGCGCTCTTTTCCATGTAGCACAATTTCTTTTTCTTTGGCGTTCAATTTTTTATACGGTATATCTGTGCGCACTCCCAATTCCCGCGCAATCCGCCACATCCAATTACGACCTGGAATTTGCCAAGTAGCAACTGCCCCTTTTTCAAGAGACAAATTTTCATCAGCAATAATTTTACTGTCGTCAATTTGCTCAACAGTTCCCAGTCCCTGACACTTTTGACAGGCACCATCCGAATTAAAGGCGAAATCTTCTGCACTATAAGCATAAAATTGCACGCCACATGTTGGGCAAATCAGCCGTCCCATTGCTTCTCCGGTTAAATCCATTGCCTCAGCAATTTTAATAGTCGGTGGAACCCTGTGGCCGTTGGGACAAACCGGTGAACCTAAACGCGAAAAAATTAGACGTAAAATATTAAAGACCTCGGTAACAGTGCCTACCGTTGAACGTACACCTGGAATGGCCGGGCGTTGGCGCAAAGCCAAAGCCGAGGGAATGTGTTTTACTTCGTCAACTTGTGCACGTCCAACTTGACTGATACGTCTCTTAGTGTATGCTGCTAAAGAATCAAGGTAGCGTCTTGCTCCTTCAGAATACAAAATGCCCATCGCTAAGCTTGATTTACCAGAACCACTTAAGCCCGATATAGCTACAAATTTATGTAAGGGAATATCAACGTTAATATTTTTCAGATTATTAACTCTGCCACCAATTACTTCAATATGCGTGGGCTGTTTGTGATACTTCATCAATGATTTTCCTTTCTTTTATTTGGTTTTAAAGGTCTTTCTGGTTTCTTTAATAGATACTGGCGAATAGCCTGAATAACTTGTTTGTTTTGAGGCAGGTCTGAGTGATCCGCTTTTTCACCAGTTACTGTTATGGCTGTATAATTCTTAACTTGATTTTGAAAAATGAATTTTCCTGCTGCCACACTCGTTTCAGGGACAATGCCGTCTGATTCGTAATTTTTTCCTCCTGAAAGAGAATAGACTTTCAAATACGTAGGCAATTTAGACCGGTTTTTAATAAAATCTGCCAACATTTGGGTACGGTTATTAATATTACTTTCGTTAAAATTATACGGCGTACCAAGCGTCATTAATTTTTTTATTTTGATATCGCCGGAATATTCAGCATAATAGTGTTCCAGCCAATATGTCCAAATTAATCCGCCATTAGAATGGCCAAAAGCCTTGAAATTGTTAAATTTATAATTTTGCGCTAGTGACTTAAATGCTGCATTTAACCATTTCGCCTGCTTCTTAATATTAGTATAACCATCCTTATTATTGTCAAATCCGATAATAATTAATGGTTCCAAGTCATTTTTACCAATAGCACCGCTGTATGTCAATTTTGCTTCACGTGAAACTGTAATTTTGATTACGCTGTGTCTTTTAAAAGTGGTTTTATTCAGCTCATCAATTAACTGGTTAAAGCGCTCAGTAGTAGCACTGGAACCCGGTACCATGATTACTGGCGAAAGAAGGGATTTACTACGTTCTGCTCTTGCATTATTATCTTTTCTCATCCAAAAGAAACTGGGAATAGACAATATAGTTAACATGATTACTACCAATACCAGCCATTTATAATTGGCTTTTTTATTCATTTTGCCTATCCTTTCTTTTGGTTATTTATCCTTGTTACCATTTTTTCATTAAAAATAACCACAGGTAACAATAAAACTATATCCAGCAAAAATAATAGTATTGTAAAAATTAGCGCTGCCCAATTGCCGTTTGTACCGAAAAATGAAACTAATAATCCTGGTGTTCCCTTTAAAATCTGATAAACGCATACTGGAATAACATGTAAGCTAATTGCTGCTGCAGCTAGCGTCATGTTAATAAGCGGAATCACTATGCTAGGAATCAGGAACACAGGATTTAAAATCAGCGGTAAACCAATATTAAAGCCTAAAGTAGAACCAAAAGTTGCAGGCAACAAATTAATTTTGGCATTGATCTCATTTTCTCTATTACTCCTTATTAGCAGCATTAGTACTATGATGGCTAAAACTACGCTGGCTCCACCCATAGTGCCGTAAGTATTAATAAGAGAACTGCCCAAAAATTTGTAAGGGACATTCCAAGAATTACCATGCCTTAACGTGTAAGTCAGGTTTTCAGCAGTATAAGCATTATTGACTGTTCCTGACAAAGAATGCAGTGGGAAGCCTATACCCAGCCAATCTAAGAATGTAATTGCAACCGAAAGGACTAAAACTTCAGCAAAATTATTAGTAGTTTGCATGCGACTGACAATTTCGTTAAAGCTGGCAGAATTAAGTAATTTCAGTTGTAATTCATAAATAATAATACCTAATAAAATGCCCGCCAAAAGTGAAACAAAACTCGGTAGAGCTGCAGCCCCCGCCCTTTTTTGTATAACTTTTGTGCCCTCATCTTTTACATAAGAATAATTTTTGCCTAACAAATGAAAAACTTGCCCCACGCAGTAACCCACAACTAATGCAATAAATAGCGCATTAACTTGTAATAAACTAGCTGTAAACGGCATGCGGGCATCACGACCGCTACTAGACGCATAGGAACAAAAAAGCATAATTGATACGGCAGTTAAACCCGCCATTGTAGAGTCTTTATGATAAAGGCGGGCAGTATATCGTGCCATAAAATAGCTGGCGTAAACGCCAAAAACGCCAAAGGTAATCTCAACCATACCCCGACAAACAAAAGAACCGGCATACCATATATGGTCTGACAATATTTTGTCTAAGCTAAAAATGTTATAAATTAACCCATTAGGTGTAAAGACTAGATCATTGAGGACTTTAAAGTATGAACCAACCACAGCGATTGGCATTAGCATCGCCATCGTGTGTCGTGCCGCACGAAAAAAGGAGTATTCTTGTATGCGCACTAAGATATTAAAAGTAAATTCTTTCATTTTGCAGACCCTTATCCTGATTATTTTATTTAAAAGAAAATAATACTCTAATTTTTTAGTACTAGCTATTTTTATACAGTCCTTTTTCGTTTTTAAATATTTAATGTTGTAAAAATGTTATAATAAAATTAAGTTCTAGAAGGCGATAAAATGAGCAGAAGAAAAATCGAACTAAATGAAAAAGTAGCAAAACTGACGGCAAAGTATATGGAAGTCACCGATACTGACTTTAATGATCTGATTAACGAGGCACTTAAAATGTATCTTTTTGATCGCTTGAATTCCAACCAGATTAAAGATGCACTTAAAAAGTCTGATGATACAAGTTCTGAATATACCGGCAAGTTATTTAGAGAGCGTATTGACGACTTGAATCGCTTCGAATAAATACTACTATGCAAATAAAAAGAGTGGGATTTTTAATAACCTCACTCTTTTTATTTATTATTAATAATTACTTTTTCAAAAACTGATCACCAGCTAAATTACGGTAAAAGTTGGCTTTTGTCGTCTGTTCGTATGGCAATAGCCAGATATAACCAATGCCGAAAGTAATAACGGAAAGAATGTACCAGCCAATAAAGCTTAAATTCAACACAAATAATTCCCATTTATGCCCGTCCATCAATTGCCGACTCGCTGTTATGGCAGTGGTTGCATGCACTTCTTGTCCACTTTCCACTAAATCATTAACTATATAGGGTGTCATAGCATAGGAATAAGATTTTATCAGACCAGGAATTACCAGCAACAAGGACCATAAAAATTGAAAAATATAGCTTAACAGAAAGTTCAGAAACTCGGGCACAAAACGACTATCCATAAAAACAGAAAAAATGCTCTTGAAAAAGCCCATCCTTTCTCCACGGGTAAAGTGCAAGAACGTCACCACTAAACTCAATAGGAAAAAGCTGCCGAGAAAGTTTACTCCTGTGTTAATACCTAATTGTCCGGCCCAAACACCAGGCTTAAATACTGAATCAAGCGAACCGCTGCCCATTGCATTATTAATATTATTCATAGTTCTTACAGTGGTATCAAACACTGGTTTACCAAAAAAGATACCAACGAACACAGTCATTACTATACCAACAGAAATTGCCCAGCCCCAATTATGCCTTAACTGATTTTTGGCTTCTGCTTTTAATTCTGCTCTAGTCATAACCTATCTCCTTACCTAATATATATTAATTTTATTTTACACTTCATTAGTAATATTTAGCAAAAAATATACCAAAAAGTATAGATTTATCAGCATTTAATCTATGCTAATGATATGTATGTATTGATTTAATACTCACATTATAAAAACTAATTTTTATTCATTATCTTTATCTATATGCTTTTTATGCTGGTTGCTTTAAGCTAACGAGTCTTTTACCTGCATGATTAATATCTGCAGTTTGTTTTGGCTTGGGAGCCAATTTTCACAGCTCCCAGTATTTACGGCTGGTATAGCTGCACACTTCATGTTGCAGAATGCTGCTAAAATTGCATCTTTACTTTAAAAAACTATTATGAATTTTTATCAATATTTTGAGGCATACAAAAAGCCTAGTTCCACCAACATCGGAACTAAGCTCACACAGTGTTTGTGCCGTCATTACTGACCACATTAAAGAAATTTACATTTTCGCTACCGGAGAAAATGATTACTTCCTATGGCGACACAACAGAATTTTAGCATGCAATTATATAAAAAACAAGTTTTAACCAAACATATTTGCACTTCTAGCCTTACGGCCAAGCAGTTCTAGCATAATTTGATTGATTTGCCCTTTTAGCTGGTCAAACTCGCCTTCACGGGTTTTATTTGACTGAATAATTAATATTGTTTGAGCATTATTGGTGCTGCGCATAAAAGTATAATATCCCTGCCCAGCACCGTTAGCTGTTTTAGTTTGCAGCTTATTATTATTATAAAAACCGCCATTATAATAAGCAGGTGGTCCGGCCCGATATAGCAGCATACGACTCTTTTTAGTCAGTAATTTGCCCGCAAGGAGATAATGAATTACTTTGGCCAAATCATGATTAGACATCACTACCGATCCTGCACCCAATTCATTATGGGCATCTTTTAAAGCAGCCTTATGCTTAACCACATCATAACGACCCTTGCGGTAAATCATTCCCGGTACTAGGTGACTGGCAATTATTTTTCCCGGTTTAGACCATAAAAACTCGGTCTGTCTCAGCCTTAAAGGCCTAACATAAGTTTGACGAAATAGCCGTTCATAACTTTTCTTAGTAATCTGACTGGCTATTCCGCAAAGATACACGTAGTTGAGTGAACTATAGTGCCATTTATTCAATAGACGTGGCTCAAAAATAGTTTTAGCCGCATCACAACGAATATTATCGCTATCTGAGATAAAATGCTTGCGCCCTAACTTTGTTCCCGGTTTGAGGTCCAGTCCTGCTGTCATTGCCAGCAGGTTTTTTATTTTAACCTTATTCGCGCCCGGAATTTGCGGATAAAATTGACTAAGCTTATCCTGCAAGCTTAACTTGCCTTCTTGTATCAAACGCATAACGATTGCAGCCGTCATAGACTTCTGCACAGAATTGATTAAATAACTAGTGTCAGTATTATTGCCTAAAGCATAGTTAAGCATAATTTTGCCATTTTTAATGACTAGAATTGAGCCTTTAATTCCCAGGGCATCAACTTGCTGGCGCACTACTTGCCTTTTAAAGATTCTTTTGAATTGCTTTTTAATGGATTTTCATTAGTTAAACTAATCTGATATGGCTTCTTTTGCCATTTGCGACTGTAAAAGTAATTATGAATATTATAATTACGTGGAATATCGGCTTGCGCCATAAACGGCTTTACTGCCTGGTCAACAGCTACCCAGCCGCGCCAGCCTATATGAATAGTATCTTCCATGAAATACTGTTCACCACCACGTTTGGATAAGTCAGTGACGTTATCAAAACCTTGGCTCGCCAACTGGTATTTAATTTTAGAAACGGCCTTTTGGTACATCTTCTGGGATAAGCCCGTATAATTAGACCATTTTTCATTAATCGGCGGGATAATGAATAACACATTGGTATGCTGCTTGGCAAACTGATGCAACATCAACTCGAAATCGCTGTATTCCACCGATTTAGTGTAATTAAAATGACGCTGACTATCTTTTAATTTGGCTAATAAGCGTTTATTCAAGCGTTTTTTGAA
This sequence comes from Lactobacillus sp. wkB8, assembly GCF_000761135.1. NCBI lineage: Bacteria > Bacillati > Bacillota > Bacilli > Lactobacillales > Lactobacillaceae > Lactobacillus > Lactobacillus sp. wkB8. Next base: position 1,886,518 of record NZ_CP009531.1, read on the forward strand.
GAAGCGATTATTAATACCAAAATTATTAGAATTGGTGTTTATAGCAGCCTGCTCACTTGCCACTTTATTTAAAGCTTTAACTGAATAGGTAGCTGGTAACAGCTTAGCCCGATCGTTAATTTTTTTGATGCGGTCACGCAACTGAAAGGTACTGAAAAACTTATCCTCATTGTTAAGTATGCGCCGCTGGTTTTCGAGATAAAAACGTTGAAATCCCGTTAGCTTTTGCCCGTCAGCAACTCTTTTCATCCCTTGCCTGATAACGCCCTTCACTTCTGGCATTTGCAAGAAACGCTTAGCTGCATAGCGGTTTGTCGGTGTATCTTTTTTAATCCCTAACAGAAAATTGCAGGCTTGTAGTGGTGAATAATACAGTGCGAAGGCATCGGGATTTTGTCCCCTCTTGGTAAACCATTGCGGTGAAACAATGACCACGGCCTTTTTGTCCTTAAGCTGCTCGGGCGTGCTCTGCATTTCCAAAAAGTGCGCTAAGGATTGACTGCCTGGCCCACCTAACAAAAATGGCCGGTAATTGCGGTGATATTTTTGCGCGATTACACTCGGATGCAGCGGGTCAAGCCGTGATAATTCACTTGAGCCATAAAAAGGCACGTAGCCATCTTTATAAGCATCTTGTTTCATTAAGGAGCCCTTAAAAATGGTCGTGGTCTGCGAATTCGCAGCTTGATAGATCGCACCTTGCGAAAAAGTCCGCTCCCACGGCAGTAAAAAGATAACCAGTAACAAGACTGCCGCGCAAAGTACCGGGCCAAAAATCTGCCACAGCCGGCGTTTGTTACTCATTTTCTAAATTTTCCACCTTTGCCACAATTTTATTAGGCGTGTCCCATTCATTTCTGTCAAATTCAGAAACAGGTACATCAATTTGAAATTTTTCCTGCAAATTTAACAACATTTGCACACTGGCCATTGAATCCATTAAACCGTTGGCAAAAATATTTTCATCCATTCTGTCTGTTAAATCTTCACCAGTTAAATCTTGTAAAATTGCTAAAACTTCTTTTTTGGTATCCATGATAAAAACTCCTTAATAATTCACTGCTTATTTCCAGCCAAACCATAATTGGCTGAGGAACCCTGAAAAAATCAGGAAACTGAAACAAACAACATTAAAAGTAACAAAAATTGCCAGCCATTTCGTATATTTGTTCGATGGCAATTTATCTTTGTGCTTCTTTTTAAACCGCAACCAACAATCATTGATGATGATAGCGAAAGCATGGAATAAGCCGTAAACAATGTAGTACCAGGTTAACCCATGCCAGAAGCCCATTACTAAGAATAATAACAGATAAGCTGCTTGAGATAGTCTAACGGGATTTTTGAACAGCTTTTTCTTCATCGCAAAGAAGGTAAACCGCATATAGATGTAGTCGCGGAACCAGAAGGACAAGGTCATGTGCCACCGATTCCAGAATTCTTTGATGTTTTGCGCGATAAACGGCTTATTAAAGTTCATTGGAGTGTGAATACCCATAAAGTAGGAAATTGACACTGCAAACAAGGAATAGCCCGCAAAGTCAAAGAATAAATACATGCTGTAGCAGTACATGTAGGCGACTACCCACCACGACAGTTTCAAGCCGCCATTAGCTGTACCTGTTATCATTGCTGCTCGGGTAATTCTAGGCAGCCAGTGGGTACCAAAGAACCAGCCCAAGACAAATTTATATAAAAAGCCTTGAAACAGATAGCGTGTCGCCAGTTCTAAATCAGTCAGATATTCGCTGCGTTTAGGGGCCTTATCACATTCCTTAGCAAACCTACGGTAGCGATCAATTGGACCTGATGAAATAGTGGGAAAGAATAAGAGAAAGCGTAGATACATTCCGAGATTAAGCTCTTTAATGGCACCATCGCGAACCTCCATCACAACTTGCACAGTCTTAAAAGTTAGGTAAGAGATCCCCAAAAATGCCAAAACACCAGGTATCTTAGCTTGCGGAAAAGCAGTTTGCACTTTAACTAAAATCAGAGGCACAATTGCTAAAATGACGGCCAGATAGAAAACCCAGGTTTTATTTTGACTATTTTTACGCCTACGATAATAAAAGTAGCCATAAGTGACTAACAACTGAAACAGAACGTAGATAATCAAACTAACACCCTGTTGCCACTTTTCCGCATCAAAAATAAGAAAAAGAAAAACTAATGAGAACACAACTTCATAGATTTTTAAGCGGCGTCCCCAATACAGCCCAATAATGATTGGAATTAAACCAATCAACAAATACACAAAGTAATGCGGATTAGAGTACGGCTGCAAGTTAATGAAATTAAAATTCACTACTCGTTAACCTCCTTGATAACCGCCTTAATATCAACCTTTCCATTTTGAGAGACAGGTAATGTTTCACGGTAAACATAGCGCTGCGGAATCATGTACGGCATCAAATTTTTAGTTAAATCTGCTCTAATCATCTTAGTGATTTCTACTTCAGAATAGTGGTCTTTCACACCATCTTTCAGCTTAATTTCGGCGACGATTTGCTTGACCGTATGATCTTGGTTGTATTTAGGTGCGGCTACTCCATGATCAACCAACTTGTTCATCCCGATATAATGGTTAATTTCTTCCAGTTCAATACGGTAGCCGTTAAACTTGATCTGAAAATCAATTCTGCCCCGATAAAAGAGCATGTCGTGGTCAAAGAAGCCCTCATCACCTGAACGGTGACTCAGATATTGATCACCCGGTTTTTTAAAGAAAGCCTTAGCAGTTTTTGCAGGATTATTCATATAACCCTTCGAAGTACTCGGCCCGGTAATGATAATCTCGCCTTCATCCGGTTGATCGCCCTTAGTTTTATCAATAGTAATTTTGGTATCAGCTTTAACTTTGCCTATAGGCAGACGGTCATATTTTTTTAAAACAGCATCAGTAATTTCTACTTGAGTGACTGCGACCGTAGTTTCAGTTGGCCCGTAAGTGTTAAAAATACGCGTCTGGGGAAATTTCTTTTTTAACATTACCACTTCGTTATGTGGCAATTCTTCACCGCAAAACATGAAATGAGTCAGGTTTGGATGGTGCTTTTCGTCAAAAGTTTTATCCAGAAAACACATTTGCGCAAATGAAGGTGTCGAAACCCAGACGTTAAATTGCAAATTGGGCAGCGTCTGAAACAGCTGGGCAAAATTTTGTGTGACTTCATGTGGCAGAGCAACTAACTTCCCTGCTCCAACTAAAGCGGGATAAAGACTCATCACTGAAAGATCAAATGAATATGGCGCTTGGGATAAAAATGCTGGATGCTCTGGCAGATCAAAATCCGTCATTTCCCAATTGATAAAGCTAAGCAGATTATTATGACTAATTTGCACCCCTTTAGGCTTGCCACTGGTGCCTGAAGTAAAAATGATGTAGAAGTTGTCATCACCTTGAACAAAGTTCGCAGGGTCAGATTCAAAGTCTCCTTTTTCTACATCAGCAGGATGCACTACTTTAATAGGTGGTAAATCAATTTCAGGCAGATCGTCAATCGCTAGAAGCGCTTCAGCGCGGGAAACATCTTGGATCATAACTATCCGTTCAGCATTAGAGTAACTGGCAATGGGAATATAAGCATGCCCCGACTTGACACAACCCAAAAAACTGGCAACAATTTCGAAGTCTTGGCCGCCCCAGATCATAACTGGGCTTTGAGGCGAAAGACCTAAATTGGCAATTTTATGTGCCCACTCATCTGAACGCTTTTTTAAATCACCATAGGTATTGGTTTTACCCAAATAATCATAGGCTATACGCTCAGGTTCTTTTTGGGCAACTTCATCAATTTTTGCAATTACATTTTTAATCATATTAACGTACCATCTTAAAATTCATTATAAATAAAGTGAACGGAAGTAAGGCCGCTGTATTGATACAAATAAATTAGTACCAGTAAAATGACGCAATAGATAATTGTCGTCAAAATAAACTTACCCACACGTTTACCACGTGAATCAGTTTTTTCTTTTTTAGCCATAATTTCAGATCTCTTTCAAATATCAATAAAATGTACTATCGAATATAGTACTACTAAAGATTTCCAACTAAAAAAATCGTCATCAACTTTTACCAAATTTAAATATTTTCCTAATACTATTCGCCATTCAGTTTACGGCAAGCGTGATATGCGAAACCTAGAGGAATTGCCACAATAACCGGTCCAAATAACAGTGCGATAATTATCAGAATAAAAATATTTTTTTCTTTGAGCCAGCGCTCACTTAACGCAGTGGTCAGAATATAGACCGCAAACAAAATTGTGAAAACCAATTCCGCTAAAAAGAGATATCTCAAGGGACTTTGACCAATTCGCTGGTAGAACAATAACAAGTTGGATGCTGGTAGTAAACAAAACCAACCTGAAAAACGTAACCAGAAAGTAATTTTTTTACGGTAATCTTGCTTTTTCATATTTCTCCTTAGGCTTTAATTCTATTATTTGAAATAAAGTAAGTCCAATTATAGCAATGAGACTTGTAACAAACAATTTTGCAGTAATCTAAAATTTGCATTTTTCCTACTTTCGTCATACTTTTTTCACATTTTATAGTTATACTGAAAATGTGATATAGGAAACATTTGCTTTTTTCTTATATCACACTCAACTTTTTGTTTTTCATTCATACTCCTCCAAGTATAATAATGAAAAAACCGAAATGACTTTACAGGTCATTTTCATATCTATCCCTTTCGACTCACGTGCGTTACGTGAGTTTTTCTATGGTCTTAAACAGTTCTAAAGAAATTCTTTACCCTTTTATAAGAGATTTTCTAACTTAACTTCATATTTTAGAGATATTATTTTTTATGTAGTAAGCGAAAGCAAAACTTACTACATACTCCCACTTTTTTATTTCATTCATTCTTACTCCTTCAAAGTAGATGAAAACTAACAGGCTCGCAGATCTTGCGGGCCTTTTTTCTTTGTTATAGGATTAAATTTGAACAATTATTATTTTTCATGATGAAAGGTTTATATTTAATGTTTTCACCCACAATCAAACACTTATTGGAAGAAAAATCAGGTTCTTTCATTATTCCTGCCTCTCGCATCGCTTTTGTTGAAGACGACAACCCTTTATATCACGCATTTATGATTCTGACGCGTGTCAAATATTCAAAAATTCCGGTTCTTGACCGTCAAAGTCGGGTTGTTGGCCTTTTAAGTTTGGCAATGATTACAGATAAAATGATGGAAACGGACAGCATCTCACTGGAGCCGCTAAATAAATTGCAAGTGCGCGATGTCATGCAAACTAAATTTGACAAAATTAACTTTGCGCAAACGACTTTAGAAACACAATTGCACTTACTTGTTAACAACGCTTTTTTACCCGTTGTTGATGATTATGGTGTTTTTCAAGGGCTGTTAACTCGAAGGGAATGGATTAAGGCTTTTAATTACATTGCCCATAATTTTGAAAGCAAATATCAAGTTACTCCTATTAATAAAAGCAAACAATTATAAAATATACTGTTAATTTATGATTATTTATTACTTTTTAGTGTACTTTATTCTAAACTAGTCTATAATAAAAAGTAGCAGGGAAACAACGTGTTGTTATTTCCTTATATGGCTATTTGGTTGATATGATATTAAAATTTCAATTATTTTTAGTATGTATTTTTAAATATATACGCAATTACAAATATTGTGAATTTTAATTAGGAAATAAATAACACTTTGCTAAATTAGTTAATAAGTTTTATTGATAATCCTAAAGTATTTGGAAAAGAAGAACACTAATATGGCAAGTAAAATGATTTCTGAGCAACTAACTTTTTTGGTAAGCGCAATTATTAAAAACTGGACTTATCCTAATGGTCAAGAATTATCGTTAAAAGAGCGGTCTGAATTGGTTGCTCAGCTAAAAGAACTGACCGCAAATTCAAAAAATATGGACGAAGTAGCAAAAATTACTGATGCTTTTTATAGAGATAAGGTAAGTAAAAGGTTCAAATCAGTGGATTCAAACTTTTCTTGGATCTTTATGATCTTACAGCATGAATTAGTATCAGCTACTCGGTTGCATGCCCTTTTGCTAGACTTGGCACGTGAGGAACACTTTTCGGAAAAAGGGATAGAGAAAATTAACCACTACTTTGCTGAAACCGATGATTACGGCGATAATGACAACTTTATTACCATGTCTTCTTCTGACATAATTGATTCTATCGGGAGAACAAAAATCTTTCAAATCACGCCAATAAATGATGACGATAAAAAATCTTCAAAAAATCTTCATCTTGAAACTAACTCAAAACAAGATAAACAAAATAAGCAATTCAATAAGATTATTAAACTTAAAGATTATTAAATTAAAGAAGGTGTTTAGTTCTCCACCTTCTTTTTTATGCTAAAAATTATATCCTAATTTAGACTTATTCTAAATTAGTGTTAAAATAAAAATTATACTATTTTTAGGAGGAAGCAATTAATGAGTTTAAAACGTCAATGGAAATTTATTCTGGTGCTAGTCGTTGGAATTATTGGGTTGTTTTGCCAAATTGGTTTAAAAGCAAAAAGCCTGTTTCAGTTAGGCAGTTTACAGTTCCCCATTCAAGCAATTTTGATTGATATTATTGGTATTATGATGGCAATTTCCTTATTATGTGAAATTGCTAGCGACTTTAAGTCAGGACGTTATGGTGTTGACATTTTAGCCGTGATTGCTGTAATTTCTACAATACTAATAGGTGATATTTGGGCCGAATGGATGATCTTGGTCATGATGACGGGTGGTCAAACACTGGAAGATTATGCTACTGGACAAGCAGATAAAGAATTGCGCTCCCTTTTAAGCAATTCTCCAACGATTGCCAACAAAATTGTTAATCAAGAATTGGTTTCTGTTGATGTTGACCAGTTAGCAATTGGGGATCACGTTCTGATTAAGCCCGGTGAACAAGTTCCAGTTGATGGTAAAGTCGTTAGCGGAGAATCAAGTTTTGACCAGTCATCATTAACAGGCGAATCAGTACCTGTTAACAAAAAAATTGGTGATGAGCTCATGTCCGGCTCAATTAATGGTAGTGTTGCAGTAGAAATGACCGTTACCAAAAAAGCCAGTGATTCAGAATATCAAACAATTGTTTCACTAGTTGAATCTTCACAAGCACAACCAGCAAAATTTGTTAAAATGGCTGACCGTTACGCTGTACCTTTTACAATTATTTCCTTGGCAATCGGAATTGCCGCCTGGATTCACTCTGGCAATCCTGTTAACTTTGCGGAAGTTATGGTTGTTGCCTCACCTTGCCCTTTATTAATAGCTGCACCTGTAGCCTTAGTATCAGGCATGAGTTCAATGTCAAAACACCACATCATAGTTAAGTCCGGTCCTACTTTAGAAAAATTAGCTACGGCTAAAACATTTGCTTTTGACAAAACAGGCACTTTAACAGAAAACCAGCTGGTAATTGATAAAATCATTCCAGCAAATAATGGTGCTGCTTTTAGTCCTGAAACTTTGCAAAGCTATGCTACCAGTGTAGAACAACAGTCTAGCCACATTATTGCCAATTCATTAGTAAATGTAGCTGATAAAAAACTTTTAAAACCAGCAACAGATATTAAAGAAGCTACCGGTCAAGGAATCAGTGGCATGGTAGAAAATCATTTAGTCAAAGTTGGTAAATTACAATATGTTAGCCCTGAAACGACAACTGCTCCAGTCAACGCCACTGCCGTTTACATTTCAATTGACAACAAGTATGCTGGTTGCATTACCTTTAAGGATCAGGTTCGTCCGGAAAGTGCAGAAACAATAGCACGCTTGAAGCGTCAAAGCGGTGCTCACATCATGATGTTAACCGGAGATCATAAAGATGTCGCTAATAAAATTGGTCAGTCTGTAGGTGTTACTGATATCCGTTACGACTTATTACCAGCTGAAAAAATTGCTGCTATTAGAGATGTCAAAAATGAAGATAGACCAGTAGTAATGACGGGGGATGGTATCAACGATGCACCTAGTCTATCAGCTGCTGATGTTGGTATTGCTATGGGAGCAAAAGGTGCTTCTGCTGCCAGTGAAAGCGCGGATGCCATCATTATGGTTAATGATTTATCAAAAATTAATGATGCAGTGGCAATATCCAAGCATACTATGAAGGTTGCTAACATTGATGTTTTAACCGCAATTACGATAGTAGTTATTATCGAATTGATTGCTTTTACCGGTATTATTCCTGCTTTTTGGGGAGCAATTCTACAGGAAGTTGTTGATATGATTTCGATCAGCCTTGCGCTATTAGCAAAAACCACTCCTAAAAATCCTGAACAAACCGGTATTAAAGCCTCTAAGTAAACTTTAAAATGTTTTCAACTAAAAAGCCTGATAAATTGCATTTAATATCTGATGCAAACTTATCAGGCTTTTTTATACAAAACCTAGCGAATTAAAAAGCATGTGTGACAGCATTGAATAGCGCAAATCCCTGGTGGTTGTGTAGACCCATGCTAATACACAGCCTAGTGCCCAATAAACTAATATGTATTTAGTTAATCCAGGATCATGAACATAGCCAAAAATAAAACCACTTAGAATTATCCCCAGCCACTTATTTAATTTGTTCTTTTCTTTAAAGAAAGTATTGAAGAATAATCCACGAAAGATGAGTTCCTCAAACATCGGTCCCACTAAAATAACCATTACTGGATAGAAATAACCTGACTGATGGGAAATTTGATCAAGCAAATTTTGATTGGTGGAAGTTTGTTCAAGACCTAGTCCCAAAGCAAATTGAACGACCGCACTGAAAATAATCAGCATGAATGTTCCTAAAAGAGCAATCAATATTTTCTTGAAATGCCAGTGTGGTCTGCTATTGTAGTTCCAATTGTTACTTTGCTTTAATTGCATGTGATACAGGAAACAGACTAATAACAGAGTTATAACCGTAATTGCCAGTACCAGAATAACAAAAGAAGAACTAGTTAATCCTAGTCTTTTTTTTAATTTAAAAGGGTAAAAGTAAAATTGTTGTACGAAGCTGTAGATTATAAAAGCAGCAATCATAGTAATTATATTGCCTAAGAAATAAAAAAATTTCTTCATCATGTTTACACCCTTTTCATATTAAAACCAGAATAGTCAGTTAACAGTAGGTTTTCATGGCATGTGCCACCAATTTATTAAAACCGGCTTGAAACAAAATATTGCCTACTAGATTATTTCCCGGGAAATAACTTTATTATTTTATCATATTTTAATTTACTAGGACTTTTTATTCATCTTTATTATAATAGACTTAGTTTTAACATCTAAGGTAGGATATTATGATCAGAATTTTTGAAATACTAAACCAAAACCGCTCTTTTATAATTCTATCGCTTATTATGCTGACATCTTTTGCAGTATTTTTAATTTCATGGTTAAAAGAACCACGCAGATTACTTAATGGTATTTTATTTACCATTTTTTTACTGATGCTAGGTGTTTGGCTGACAGTGATGATTTTATCTACCAGTATTCGACCGCTTATATTAGCTTATGAAATTATAATAGTGCTGTTTATAGCGGCAATAACTTTGATGGCGGCTTTTTCATGGCTGTTTTTCTTATGGAATGCCTACATTGTATGGAAAAGGGAAAGTCATACTCTATCTAACCTCTTAACTTTATTTATTGGTATCGGAATAATAGTTATTTGGCTCATTGCATTGATTGGTCCCTTTAGAAATCTGCCTTCTTGGGTAAGAATTCTTTTGTATGCCCCTACTGGTGCCTTAGATTATTTACTTTTTGTTGCCTATGATTTTTTAGTCAATCTCACGCTTTATCAAATTGTACCAAGACAGTATGATCAAGACTACCTAATTGTCTTAGGAGCAGGACTTTCTCACGGTGAAACTGTTACCCCATTGTTAGCGAGTCGCATTAATCGCGCTATTGAATATGCTCAAAAGCAAGTTACTAAGGGAAGAAAAATGCCTAAACTGATCATGTCCGGTGGTAAAGGCGGAGATGAAAAAGTTTCTGAGGCCCAAGCTATGACCGAATATGCTATCGCAAGGGGGATTGAGCCTAACCAAATCTTACTTGAAGATCATTCCAAAAATACTTTCCAAAATATGAAGTTTTCTGCCCAAGTGGCAGCAAAAGATTTTGGGAGTAAAGACTACAGAGCTAAGTTTTTCAGTAATAACTATCACATTTTCAGGGCTTCCCTTTATGCTAAAGCAGCGGGCTTAAACGCAAATGGCGTAGGCTGCTATACTCGTTTCTATTTTCTACCTAATGCTATTGTGCGCGAGTTTGCGGCAGTTTTACTCTTAAAAAAGAAAAGGCACATTGTTGCCATCCTCTTAATTATTCTTTTCTTCATTATTTACGCTTTATTTGATTTAACTGGTCTTATTCATTAAAAAATTTAATTAGCACTATTATTATCATTAGAAAAAATAAAGTTTGCTCTTAAAAATAACTTCTTTTGGCTTTGCGGTTTTATAAATGTTAAACTATCTGTTATTAATTAATTATTAAAAAGAAAGAGAAAAAGACATGCTGCAGTTAAAAGATTTACGTAAATCATATCATGTCGGTGATACTGTCACCCATGCACTTGATGATGTTTCCATATCTTTTCGTAACCAGGAATTCGTCGCAATATTAGGACCTAGTGGTTCTGGTAAAACAACGCTCTTAAACGTTGTGGGCGGACTCGATCGCTATGATAGTGGTGATCTAATCATTAATGGTAAATCCACTAAGAATTTTAAAGAAACAGATTGGGATGCTTACCGGAACAATTCCGTTGGTTTTGTTTTTCAAAATTATAATCTGATTTCACATTTATCAATCATTGCTAACGTCGAATTAGGAATGAATCTGTCTGGCGTTTCAGCTGCGGAAAGACATCAGCGGGCAGTCAATGCCTTAACGCAAGTTGGATTAAAGAATCATATTTCTAAAAACCCTAACCAGCTTTCTGGTGGACAAATGCAAAGAGTTGCTATCGCCCGTGCTTTAGCAAACGATCCTGATATTCTGCTTTGCGATGAGCCTACAGGTGCTCTTGACACCAAAACTTCCGAGCAAATCATGAAACTAATCAAAGAGCTATCAAAAGACCGCCTAGTAGTTATGGTTACCCATAATTCAGAGCTCGCTCAAGAATATGCAACCAGAATCGTCAATTTTAAAGACGGCAAAATTTTAAATGATTCCAACCCCTTCACTCCTGAAAAAGAAAAAGATACTTTTAAATTAAAACGGACAAAAATGTCCTATTGGAATGCTATTAAATTAAGCTTTACCAATATCATGACCAAAAAAGGCAGAACCACCTTAACTGCCTTTGCCTCAAGTATCGGCATTATTTCTATTGCAGTTGTATTGGCTTTGTCTAACGGTTTTCAAAAACAGATTGACACGACGATGAGCAAAGCACTGGCTAAATATCCTGTTACCATCAATCAAACTGCTACGGATGCCAGCAATGTTCAAGACCGCAATGAATCTAATAAAAATGTCAAAAATCACGGCTATATCACAATTGAAAAAGATAGGCTGCAAGAGTCAACTCACCAAAACAAAATTGATCAAAAATACGTTAATTACGTTAAAAAGATCAATCCTAATTATGCCAACAGCATTTCATATCAGCGCGGCGTTAATTTAAATATTTTAACGCGTAAAAATCACAAAGTTAAGTCTGTGCAATTTTCGCCAATCTCCGCTGATTCTAACAGCTCACAGGCTGCTGCTCAGATGCGCATGCAGGCAATTAGTGCCACTGGTCTGGGTTCTTCCATCTTTCCTACTACTCTAAGAAAAAGCAAAAACAATTTTTTAAAAGAAAATTACCAATTATTGTCTGGTGTTTGGCCAGATAAGTCCACTGACCTGGTTTTAGTGACTGACAACAAAAACAAGCTAAATATTAACATCCTTAAAAACCTTGGTTTAAAAGTTAAAACAGGAGAAAGGTTAAAATACCAGAAGCTAGTTGGGCAAAAATTTAAAATTGTCGCTAACAATGATTATTATCAAAAACTGCCTACTGGAATGTTCATACCACAAAAAGTAAGCAATTCTATGTATGAGAATAGTAAAACTACTCTCAGAATTGTTGGCGTCATCCGACCTAAAAACGAAAATTCTATGGCTCTTTTATCCTCTGGAATTGCCTACAGTGATCAGCTGGTACAAAATATTATTAAGGAAAATAAGAATTCAGCAATAGTAAAAGCACAAAAGAAAACCACTCAAAATGTGATGACTGGTCAAAATATGAATGCACGGGAAAAGAAGCAAATGATGCAGTCAATTGGTGGTTCCACAATTCCAACCAGTATCATGATTTATCCTAACGACTTTGATGCTAAAGACAAGGTGCTTGATTATTTAGATAAGTGGAACAAGGGCAAAAAGAAACAAGATAAAATTATCTATACCGACATGTCAAGCGCTGTAACTTCAATGACTGGTGGATTGCTAAATGGTATTACTACTGTCTTAGTTGCTTTTGCCGCTATTTCTTTAGTAACCTCAATGATCATGATTGGAATTTTAACTTATACTTCTGTATTGGAAAGAACCAAAGAAATTGGTATTTTGAAGGCCTTAGGTGCACGCAAAAAAGATATCACCCGTGTCTTTGATGCAGAAACATTTATATTAGGTATCTTTTCCGGCGTGTTAGGCGTATTCATTGCCTGGCTGCTGGTATTCCCGATTAACTCTGTTCTCTACTCCATTACGGACCTATCTAATGTGGCACAGCTAAATCCGGTGCACGCAGTGGTATTAGTTATTATTTCCACTATTTTGACAATGCTTGGTGGACATTTGCCTGCGCGGATGGCAGCCAAAAAGGATGCAGCAATCGCATTAAGAAGTGAATAATTAATAATTGCTAATGAGTTCAATTAACGTGTGTTTCACATGTAACATTAATTGAACTCTTTTTATATTTAAAAAATAGTAATTAATGCACTTTATACCAGTTGACAAATTGGCATATACCAATTTATAATTAAGTTAACAAACATGGAGGCGTAAATAAAATGAAAGTAATTATTACAAGTGATAAGTCTAACGGTAGTAAAAAGGGTTTTGAAATTTTTGAAAAAAGTATCGCTAATGGTGCCAAAGTCATTGGCTTAGCAACTGGCTCTACACCTGTTGCTTTATACCAAGAATGGATTAAGAGTGACATGGATACCAGTAACCTAATCAGCATCAACCTTGATGAATATGTTGGTTTAGCTCCTGACAATGACCAAAGCTACCATTACTTTATGCAAAAATACTTATTCAATGAAAAGCCATTTAAGAAGACTTATGTTCCAGATGGTATTAAAGCAATCAAGGATCCTAAAGGAGCTTCAGACGATTACAACAAGATAATTGCAGAGAATCCAATTGATATCCAGTTATTAGGCATTGGTAGAAATGGACATATTGCCTTTAACGAACCGGGAACATCATTTGATTCCGTTACCCACGAAGTAAAACTGACAGACAATACCATTAAAGCTAACTCACGTTTCTTTGATAACATTGATGATGTGCCAAAGACTGCAATTTGTATGGGAATAGCTAACATTATGTCTGCAAAAGAAATTGTGGTAATGGCATTTGGCGACAATAAAGCTGATGCTGTGGCTAAAATGGTTGAAGGTCCAGTAACAGAAGATGTACCTGCTTCAGTTTTGCAACAACATCAAAATGTCACTGTAATTGTTGATCAGGCTGCAGCAAGCAAGTTAAGTGCTAAATATCAAAAATAATCAGTTCGTTTTTGCAAATAAAAGCGGTGCCGTAAAGCACCGCTTTTTGTTTGTAAAAAATTGCAAACTGTTAATGTATATATATGGAGCATATTATTAGTCTGTTAAAATAATCAGTATTATTATTAAGGTGAACACTGAGAGGATGGTGATAAGTTGAAAAGAATTAAGAAATGGCTATTAGTACTATGCATAATATTATTGCTACCAATTCCCGTTTACCTATTATGGGAAACCAGCATTTTTTGGCAAAAATATTTAAGGATTAAATTACCGCATTTAGGTTCTCTTAATCCCATCTTTACATGGTACTTAATTGGTATTAGTGCAATTATCTTTATAATACTAATTATCAGTTTATTTGTCATCCTATTCTGGCCAGTCCAAAGATACTTTAATCTAATTCACAAACGTGATGGTCAAGTTAAAGTCACCTCAAAAGCTATCAACAGCTTTGTAATGAATTCACTTGCTGATTTACCTTACCTAAATAATGCTAAAGTTAGTTCCAAGTTAACAAAACGCCATATTAAAATCAAAATTGGCGGTGACCTTGGTGCAGGTGAAAACATTTCTGCTCTACTTGATGAATACCTTGAAGAATTGAAAAAGAATCTAAAGCAGTTGCTGGGAATTGAACAAAAGCCAAAAATTAACATCAAGTTTACCAATTATCACAAAGGGGCTAAACCTGAGAAGCGCGTTCAATAAAGGAGGTTAAGATGAAAGAAGAATATAAAAAATACCTCCCAGAAATAAGCGGTGCTGTAATTGGTTTGTTACTGGCATTTTGCTTTTTGGTACTGGGATTTTTCAAAACTATTTTCGTCATTGTAATGTTAGTCTGTGGCTTTTTAGTTGGTCATTACTGGCCGGTATTTAAAAAGATGTTGCAGAATAAATAATTTAATATAAGGAGTATATGCAATATGGTACAATCAAGTTCAAATCAAGGAAGTTCAAAACCTGAAGTTAAAGGCGATCTAAAATATGATTCAAAGGTGATTCAAAAAATCGTGGGTATTGCCTTATCTGACATTAAAGGTCTTTTAACAGTTAACGGCGGCTTTTTCTCAAATATTGCTGATAAAATAGTTAATAGCGATGACGTCACTTCAGGTGTAAATGTTGAAGTAGGCAAAAAGCAAGTAGCCGTTGATATTGAGATCGTTGCAGAATATGGCGTAGACATTACCAAACTATATGATCAAATTAAAGAAAAGATCCAAGAAAAAGTCAAAGAAATGACCGGTCTTGATACAGTTGAAGTCAACGTTACTGTAGTTGATATTAAAACTAAAGAGCAGCATGAAAAAGATTCTGTCAGCTTACAGGACCGTATCACCGGTGCTGCTAACGACACTAAGGATAAAATCAGCGATCAAAAAGACAAAGCTCAAGATAAAGTTGAGGAAAAGAAGAAAGAAAATAGAGTTAAATAGTATTTTCAATCTCAATCGACAAATTGGAAGTAACTTATATAGTGGCATGTAACTAAAAATAGACCATTACAATATCATGCAAAAAGAAGGCCAGCCCCAACTTTAGAGCTAGGCCCTCTTTTTATTTCTGTAGAATTTTAGGTAATAGCCACATTTGCATAAAACACTATGCCCATAATCTAAAAGATTAGAGTTTCACAGCTTTTTAACAGGTCATTAAATGTAGTATTCTATCATCCCAATTCGATTACTTGATCAAACTGCTTTTTGATTTCAGGTCGCAAATGGTGGGAAATATAGATTAACGTTATGTTGTCCAAATCAAGCAGACTCTGTTCGATTTTTTGTCCATCTTTTTCGTCGATTGCAGAGGTAATTTCATCGGCCAGAATAACTTGCGGGTTACCCAACAGTTGCCGTGCTAGTGCAATGCGCTGCTTTTGTCCACCTGAAATATTGTTACCGGCGTGCTTTAAAACAGTGTCAAGACCGCTGGCATTATCTGCAACAAATTCTTCGAGACCGGCGTGCGTAATTGCAGCGTTGACTTCTTTGTCTGTTGCCTCGCGATCTAAAGTGATGTTATAGCGCAGGCTGCCATCAAAAATATACGCGGACTGGTCAATGTAAGCAATCTGCTTGTGCAGCGAACTTAAATTAAGTTCGCGATATTCATCATTATCCCAAGTAAGCGAACCTTGGTACCCAGTTAGTAAACCGCCGATTAATTTTACCAGGGTCGACTTACCGCAGCCTGATGGACCAACAATAGCTACCCGTTCGCCTCGCTTAATGCTGCCAGCAACATTCGTTAAAATCGGTCTATCACTATTGGGGTAGCTGAACGAAAGATCGCTAAATGCAATTTGCTGGGTCAAAGGAGCAACGTCCTTGTCCCCTGTCTTCTTCTGCGCATTAGTTAGTTTATTGTACTTGTCAAAAATAGGCTGCACGGCCCGAATTGAAGTCAGATATATGCTGATTCCTGTCAAGCTACCAAAAACGTTACCAGACAATGAGCCAACAATTATAATGGCACCGATAGGAAGCTGGTTGTGAAAGGCCAGATATCCAGATTCAACGGTTAAAATAGTTTGAGCAAATATACTTATCAGGTTAATTAGTGAATTAGAAAAGGACATTTCCGTGATGTAATTAACCCGAGCCTGTCCTGCTTTATCTGATGCCGCATAGACTATCTTATTGAGCAATTTTTGTTGACCAAGCGTGAGCAGGTTGACAAAACCCTCAAGAGCATCGGTTGCTTTTGCCGTTAACACTTCATTTTGACTACTTTGCTTTTGCGATAACTCCTCCAATTTTTTCTTAAAAAGACGGGGAAATAAAATCATAACAACAGCAAAAACCAAAGTGGTGACAAATAAGAGCGGATGATAAGAAAGCAGGATGACACTGGCAATAATACCTAAGAGTGCACTGCTATATGTTTGCTCTAAACTGAAAAAGCCATCTTGATTAATTTGGTTAATATCATTAGTAAACCAAGAGACATAGTCAGCTTCCGTGTGTTTGTTAAAGCCTTCATACTCTTGGCGACCAATTATATGGGCTAATGCGTTCCTAATGGAATTATCGACGGCCTTGATGATTACAGCGGAATACCGTGAACTACAAAAAAAGAAAATTAGGAAAAAGCCCCAGCTAAGCAAATTTAAACCTGTATCAACAATAAAGCCCTTTAAACTGTGCTGTGTCAAAGCAGTAAGTGCATTACCTTGAAAAATGCTGGCACCAATTTGCCCTAAATTCCGCCCAAAATATAAAATGGCCAGAATCACATACATACCTGAATTACGTTTAACGTAGGTCCAAAGCGAAAATTTTGCTACAGTGTTGTCCATGATTTACTTCCCGTCTAAATCCCTATTTTCAGGGTTAATACTAAAATGACATATCTTCCTGAGAGAAACAGTTTGCAAAGAACATTAATCTTTGACCTATTTCAAAGCTGCAGACTCTTAAATAATTTAATTATTATTGGAAGTTTTAATAGTTTTTGTATTCTTCCTAAAAAGCCCGTCGTATCATTTACAACATGAAACATGTCAGTATACCTTTTTATTTGAAGTATTCGCTGTTTCTTTTATAATCTACTTATCATTTTATGTTTTTACTAACATAAATGCAATTTATTTTTAATTTTTTAGTTTAGAGTTGGCTTATCACGGCAGTATATAAATATTACGAACAATTTTTTGGGACTGAAAAAAGGCAAAATATTCTGCTTTATAAGCGCAAAATCATCTATCATAATTAAATCAATTTAAACCAGGAATTATTGTTTATTACAGCATTAAAAGAATTAAAGTACGGACTAAAGGGATTGATACCTAATAATATCGCTAACATGCCCTAGCAAATTAAGACTTTCCAGTCCGAATTTTAAAATTGGCTTTGTTAATTTTTAATTTTAGTTCCACGTGTAACATTCAACTTAAGCAACAATTTAGTTACTTTATCAAAGCTTAATTTTTTATTCTGTATTATACAAAATCACTTGACTTTTAAGACACAATTTAAATTTACTTTTTGCTTGTATACCACTATATCTCGTATTAAACTAGATAAGAATCTATATGTTGTATTTAATATTTAAGAAAGAACGTGATCCAAGTTATTGTTTTAAGTGGGCCAATTGGAGCCGGTAAATCCAGTTTAACTAGTATTTTAGCTGAGCACTTAGGTACACAAGCTTTTTACGAGGGAGTAGATAATAATCCTGTTCTTCCTTTATATTACCAAGACATGAAACGCTATACTTTTTTGCTTAACATTTACTTGCTTAACCACCGTTTAGCACAAATTAACCAAGCAATTCGAGAAAAAAATAGTGTTTCAGACCGTTCAATCTATGAAGATGCACTCTTTTTCAAAATGAATGCAGACAGCAAAGTGGCTGATCCAACTGAATTTAAGATATATGATAGTCTACTTGAAAATATGATGGAAGATACCCCCGGTAATCCCAGCAAAAAGCCTGATTTACTGATTTACATTCACGTTTCTTTAGACACTATGCTTAAACGCATTAAAAAACGTGGACGTTCATTTGAACAAATCAGTACTGATCCTAGTTTAAAAGACTACTATGCTAGGTTAATTAAGTATTATGAACCATGGTATGAAAATTATGATGCATCTCCTAAGATTAAAATCGACGGGGATAAATACGATTTTATCTGCGATGAAGATGCCAAAAAAGAAGTTTTACGTCAGATTGATGACAAATTGCATGCAATAGGCAATTTAGAATAGAGAAGGAACGTGATGACAGTTATTGTTTTAAGCGGGCCAATTGGAGCCGGTAAATCCAGTCTAACCAGTATTTTAGCTAAATATTTAGGAACCAAACCATTTTACGAAAGTGTCGACAATAACCCAGTTTTGCCACTTTTTTATGCTGATCCTAAAAAATACGCATTCTTACTTCAGGTGTTTTTCCTTAACACTCGTTTTCGTAGTATCAAAAACGCACTAACTGACGATAACAACGTTCTTGATCGTTCAATCTATGAGGATGCCCTTTTCTTCCAAATGAACGCTGATATTGAGCGCGCAACAAGTGAAGAAGTAGATACATATTACGAACTTCTCAACAACATGATGGGTGAACTTAAGCACATGCCAAAGAAAAACCCAGATCTGCTGGTTCACATTAATGTTTCATACGATACCATGATTAAAAGGATCCAAAAACGTGGTCGACCATACGAACAACTGAGCTATGACGCGACACTGGAAGATTACTATAAACGGCTTTTGCGCTATTACAAACCATGGTACGAAAAATACGATTATTCTCCTAAAATGGAGATTGATGGTGACAAGCTGGACTTCATGACTGACGAACATGCCAGAGAAGTTGTACTAGATCAAATTGTTACCAAGCTAAAAGAAATGGGTAAATTACCCAACTCTTGGGACAAACCAACAGATATTCAAATAGAAGAACAATAAACAAAAGTTAGCTTACTCAAAGAACCCCTATTTATTACTCTAGGGGTTCTTTTTCACTTAGTGTTATACTATTTTTTATGTCATTTAATAATCAAGCCTCAAATTGACCAAATACAGGCTTTAGATTGTTTAATCAAAAGTAATAAGGCGCTAGATTTGTGTTATTATTAAATCATATCTTTTTTCACATATTTTTTTAATTATATTATGTACAATTATTGTTACCAACCTAAACTCGGTCTCAGCTAAATACAAAGGAGAAGAAAATGGACTATATCATCTCAATCATGCCCTCTTTAATCACAGGCGCAAAAATGACTTTGATCTTGTTCTTTTGGACTTTGATCGTTTCTATTCCTCTGGGAATCATCGTCAGTTTAGGTTTACTTTCTCGCTTTAAGCCACTGCGCTTAATACTAAAATTCTATATTTGGATTATGCGTGGAACTCCACTGCTTTTACAACTAATTTTTATTTTTTATGGTCTGCCAATCATTGGTATTATATTTCAACGATACGATGCTGCACTTTTTGCTTTCATCTTAAACTACACTGCTTATTTTGCGGAAATATTTCGTGGTGGCTTTCAATCAATACCGGTGGGTCAATATGAAAGTGCTCGGGTTTTAAGGCTAAGCTATTGGCAAACTTTGTCGCACATTATTATTCCCCAGGTTAGTAAAATAGTTATTCCCTCTATTGGCAACGAAGTCATTAATTTAGTAAAAGATACTTCTCTGGTTTATGTTATCGGTTTGGGAGAACTATTACGAGCTGGTAATGTCGCCACTGCTAGAGATGTAACACTGGTTCCATTAGTAATAGTAGGAATAATATACTTAATGATGACCGGTATTGCATCATTCTTACTGAAAAAAATCGAACACAATTTTGCTAAATGGAAATAATGCAAAGGAAATATTATGCTAGAACTTAAGAACATTACTAAAAAATATGGTTCCCGCCTTATACTCAATAAATTAAATCTCACTATCCCCGACAGACAAATTCTAGCTATTGTAGGACCGTCAGGTGCTGGAAAAACCACGCTACTACGTTGTTTAAGTGGGTTAGAAAAAATAGATTCCGGTAAATTTCTCTGGAACGGACAAGAATTTAATCCAGCTGAGCCTGATAGCAAAAACCACATTATTGGTGTCGTTTTTCAAAGTTACGAACTCTTTCCCAACCTAACCGTCATTGATAACATAACTCTTGCGCCTACGTTAGTTTTAAAAGAAACAGCTAGTCAAGCTGAAAAGCAAGCCCGTAAATTATTAAAACAGCTTGATTTAAACGGAAAAGAAAACCTTTATCCGTACCAATTATCAGGTGGCCAGCAGCAAAGAGTAGCTATTGTCAGGGCATTAGCAATGCAGCCTCATATATTATGTTATGATGAGCCCACATCTGCTTTAGACCCTGCATTGCGGACAAAAGTGGGCGAAATAATTTTAAAATTAAAAACCGACAACCAAATGACTCAAATTATTGTCACTCATGACATGGAATTTGCACACCAAGTGGCTGATCAGATTTTTACCGTTAAAGCTCTAGATGATAAGAAGGTAATGTAAGTGAAAATTAAGCGCCTTGCGGCTTTATTAATAACTCTAATTTGTACCTTATTCATTTCTGCTTGTAGCGGCGTATCAGTGAATAGAAAAGCGAATACGGTAGACAATTGGTCTCACATAAAGCAGCGTGGTTACATTACTGTTGGTGTTGATGATACTTTTGTACCGATGGATTTTAGGCAAAAGAATGGTCAGTTAATTGGCTATGATGTCGATCTTGCTAAAGCCGTATTTGATCTTTATGATATCAAAGTTAGTTTCCAGACTATTGATTGGTCAATGAACACCACTGAACTCAAAAACGGTACGATTGACCTCATTTGGAATGGCTTTAGTAAAAATCCCGAACGGAAAGCTAAAATTAATTTTAGTAAAACTTACCTATATTCCACCCAAGTTTTAGTAAGCCTTAAAAAAAATAAGATAGATCAGATCGCTGCCATGAAAGGTAAGACGCTGGGTGTACAAACAGGTTCTTCCGGCTACAATGATGTAATGCAATATCCACAGGTTTTTAAAAAGCGAATTAAAAACCATGAGCCAATTCTCTATGATTCTTTTACAAATGCCTTTATTGACCTTAATGCCGGTCGTATTCAAGGTTTATTAATTGATAGTACTTATGCCAACTATTACATTTCCCGACAAAAGCATCCAGAAGACTATACTCAAATTAATAGTCCATTTCCTAAAGAAGAATTTGGTGTGGGTATGAGAAAAAGTGATATAACTTTAAAACGCAAAATTAACCACGCATTGACCAAATTAGCTAGAAATGGCACTATTACAAAAATTGACCGTAAATGGTTCGGCAAAAAGGCAGAATCTCCATTACTTTATAAAAACTAGTTTAATTGATTGAGTATTAAGGCAATACCATCGTGATTATTATCTAATGTAGTTCTAAATTTTTTCTTCAAATTTTCAGGAGCATTTCCCATTATTACTGGATGGCCAACAGCTTCAAGCATCTTTTCATCATTATAATTATCACCAAAAGCCCAGCAGTCCTTTAAATCTACTCCAAATTCTTGTGCTATCGCTCTAGCACCTTGTCCTTTAGAGACCCCTTTAACAACAACCTCTAACAAGTTAGACGCAGATTTTACTATATAAAATTCAGGATACAAACCCTGTAAGTCTTTCTGCGTGGCATCCAATAATTCTGGGGCCCCCATGAGCAAAATCTTATGCACACCCTTAAGTTTTTTGACTTCAGCAATAGAACTTGGTTGTGCCTTAACTCTTACTATTGCTTCTTCATTTCTAACTCGCCTATTATTTCCTGGGAAATAATACCAGTTATAGCCACTATATACATTCCAAACGACACCATTATTTTTACTTTCAATGTATGTGCATATTTCTGCTGCTTTAGCAGCCGTCATAAAACAGGAGTTCAGTGGTTGTCCCATCTCATCTAGCACTAAAGCACCGTTGTATGCGACCATTGGGCAAGACTTGGTAATTTGTCCTGCGACAGTCATGATTGCTTGGGGCATACGTGCAGAAACCGGAATAAAGACGTTGCCTTTAATAATTTGCTGACGGATAGCAAGTTTAGTTTTCGGGGTAACTTCTTGCTTTGAATTGATTAAAGTACCATCAATATCCGAAAAAATCAGTTTAGCCATTTTTCCTCCTTATGGACTGCAATATCTATGATATTTATTTTCATTTTACCGATTATCCTATCGTGCGGTCAACTTGCGGTTTTGGCTTATAGTTGAGAATAATTGCTTTTTGCTATACTTTTGCCTTTTATAATTCGTGTTTACATTTATTTTTATGAATGGTAAACTATAATCGTTGTCTAATTAATATTAAAAGACGAACAATAAATTTGGGAGAGGTTAGATGAATTTTATAAAGAGTTATTTTCAACTCGATAAATATAAAACCAACGTTAAAATTGAATTTCTCGCTGGTCTAACAACTTTTATCAGCATGTCATACATTTTATTTGTTAATCCTAGTGTTTTGGGCGCTAGTGGCATGGATAAAGGTGCTGTTTTTACAGCAACAGCCTTAGCTAGTGCATTAGGTACAGCAATAATGGGTATAGTTGCCAATTATCCTATTGGTGAGGCCCCAGCTTTAGGCATCAATGCTTTTTTTGCTTATACAGTCTGTGTAGGTATGCATGTTTCATGGGAAACAGCTTTGGCGGCAGTTTTTGTTGCTTCAATTATTTTTATTCTGATCACTATGTTTAAGTTAAGGGAAAAGATTATCAACGCTATCCCTTCTGACCTAAAATTCGCGATTTCTTCTGGAATTGGTTTGTTCATTGCATTCTTAGGAATGCAAGACGGTGGCTTAATCGTAGGAAATAAGTCTACTTTAGTTGGACTAGGTTCCCTTCATGATCCAGCCGTTTGGATTACCATTTTTGGCTTAATTGTCACTGTTATCTTAATGATTTTAAATGTACCCGGTGCTATTTTTATCGGTATGGTCTTAGCTGCCATTTTTGGTGTAATAACTGGACAGATTTCTTTGCCAACCAAAATAGTTTCAGTGGCGCCAAGTATTGCTCCTTCATTTGGTCAAGCAATTTTTCATGTGAAAGATATTAATACTTTACAAATGTGGGTAGTTGTATTGACTTTTCTCTTGGTTACATTCTTTGACACTGCTGGTACTTTAATCGGTTTAGCACAACAAGCTGGTTTTATGAAAGATAATAAAATGCCACGTGTAGGCAAAGCCTTAGCTTCTGATTCAACAGCTATGATGGTTGGTTCAATTTTGGGAACTTCACCAGTCGGTGCTTTCGTTGAGTCAAGTGCTGGTATTGCGGTTGGCGGACGGACAGGTCTAACAGCTGTCTTCGTAGCCATTTTCTTCTTAATATCAATGATATTCAGTCCACTTTTAGGCTTATTTACCACTCACGTGACTGCACCGGCATTAATTATTGTTGGTGTCCTGATGGCACAAAATACGGCACACATACATTGGGATAAAATGGAAATTGCCGTGCCGGCTTTCCTAATTCTAATTGGTATGCCTCTTACCTACTCCATCTCTGATGGTTTGGCTTTAGGACTGATAACCTATCCAATATGTATGGTAGCAGCTAAACGTGCTAAAGAAGTTACCCCAATGATGTGGATACTGTTCTTAGTATTTATAGTTTTCTTATGGGTTTTGAATTTCTAAAATTAATTTCTAAAAAAGCAAATATATTTAAAATATATTTGCTTTTTTTAACACATTTTTTATGAGAGTTACTAACTATTTATCTAATCCCCAAACTAGATTTATTGCACACTAAATTTTGGTGGAGCCTTATTTTAATAATTAAGCAATGATTTTATTTTAACCAATCACAAAGATACTAATCAAAACTAGCCAATAGCAAGTATTTCCTGGGAAATATTCTCTATTCGGGTAACTCACAGTACAAATAAGTTATATACTAGATATATTAGTTTTTTGTAATTTAAATATTTTTGGAGGAAAAAATGACGACATTAGACAAAGTCTTTCATTTAAACGATGCTCATACCACTGTTAAACGTGAATTGATAGCTGCATTAACCACGTTTGTCAGTCTCTCCTACATCCTTTTTGTTAACCCTAACATTTTACACGCAGCTGGTATTGATAAAGGAGCAGCGTTTACTGTCACAGCAATTTCAATTGCAATTGGCTGTTTCATTATGGGTTTGGTAGCAAATTATCCTGTAGCTTTAGCGCCAACATTAGGTAGTGCTGCGTTTTTTGCTTACAATGTCTGTGGCGGCATGCATATTAACTGGCAAACTGCTTTAGCTGCAGTTTTAGTAGCGTCTATCTTGTTTATTTTGATAACAGTCTTGAAATTACGTGAAATAGTAGTTGATGCTATTCCACAAGATTTGAAATATGCTATTTCAGCTGGGATCGGTTTATTTATCGCATTCATTGGTTTGCAAAATGGTAAATTAATCGTAAACAGTGATTCAAATTTAGTTACTTTAGGCAAGTTTAATTCACCAGCTGTTTGGATTACCCTCTTTGGTTTAACCTTAACAGTAATTTTAATGGCTATGAATATTCCCGGCTCAATCTTTATCGGCATGGTGGTAACAGCTGTGTTCGGGGTGATTATCGGTCAAGTCGCTGTTCCTAAAGGTATTATTGCCACTGCTCCCAGTATTGCCCCTACCTTTGGGCAAGCTGTTTTCCATTTAAAAGACATTAATACTCCGCAATTGTTTATGGTGGTTTTAACGTTCTTATTAGTTACATTTTTCGATACGGCAGGTACTCTGATTGGTATGACAGAACAAGCCGGCATGGTCGATGAAAATGGTAAGATTCCACGTATCGGCAAAGCTTTTATTTCCGACTCGCTGGCAATGGTTGAAGGAGCTGTCTTAGGCACAGCACCACTTGGGACTTCAGTAGAATCAAGTGCGGGAATTGCAATGGGAGGCCGTACCGGATTAACTGCCATTTTTGTAGGAATCTTTTTCTTGATTTCAATGATTTTCAGCCCGCTATTAGCTGTTATTCCTACCACTGTAACTGCCCCCGCATTGATCATTGTCGGCGTGCTAATGGCAGGAAACCTGAAAAAAATTAACTGGGACAAATTTGAAATTGCTTTTCCAGCATTTTTAACTGTAGTTGGCATGCCACTAACTTATAGTATTTCAGATGGTTTGGCTCTTGGTATGATTGCCTACCCGATTACTATGATCGCTTCTAAGCAAGCCAAAAAAGTTTCACCAATGATGTATGTCTTACTAGTTGTGTTCGTGCTCTTTTTCTTAATCACAAATATGTAAAACTATTAATTCAATTATTAAGGATCACTTCTTTAGAAGTGGTCCTTTTATTTTCCACATAATTAATTACTATTTATTTTTTGTTTGTTTAGTATTATAATGCAACATAATATTTTAATTAACAGCGAAAGAAGCGAAATTACTATGCCTAAAACTGCCAAAAAATTGTTTAATCAATATGCCGGTACCACTACTTTCTTTTTTGTTGCTTTACTAACCAGTTTTAATTCAGCCTTTTTCCCCTATTCCATTACTGGAAGGCTCTGCGCCATTTTATGGCTCATCACTTTTAGCTTTACACTATTTGCTGGCGAATATTTGATCAATCACATTAGCCTTGATAACAAAAATACGGCAAAAGCAGTAGTAAATTTCAGTATCTGGCTTTTAGCAGCTTTAATATTGGTATTATTTGGCTTAGTTTTTCAAAAATAATGGATAAACAGCGCTTAAATTTCAAGCCAGGTTTCCCCAGTTTTTTGCACGGACACTAAAAATTTGTTATGTTAGATAACAGTTAAGTCATTTATTGAAAGGGATGTTATAAAGTAGGTTGAGCAGTGCTTGCTTAATCTATTACTATGCTAGAAAAAAAGGCAAAAATAGCCAAAAAAGATTATAAAAAGGCGCCACTTTCAAAAATTCATTTGCGGGTATTGACTGCCATTGTTTTGGGCCAATTTACCTGCGGCTTTTCATTAGGGATTACTGGCGGTGCACTGACTAATGCTGCAAAATATATTCAAATTAGTGATATGTGGACCGGACTTATCGGTGCTGGTGGACTAATTGGTTTATCTAGTAGCGCACTTATCGGTCGTTTATCCGATAAAATTGGTCGTAGCCAATTATTGATGAGTAACATGTATATATTAGCCATCCTTTCACTTTTACATCCCCTTACAAGCAATTTAGCGCTGACTTTTTTAATTAGGATTGGCATTGGACTGATGATGGCAATTGATTATACAGCGGGTAATGCTTTATTAACTGAATGGCTGCCTAAAGGTGAGGATAGTAAACGACAAAGTCACCTATTAATCTACTGGGTTTTAGGCTTTATTGCTTCGTATTTAACTGGGACTTATCTTGAAGGATATGGTCAACATACCTGGCAAATTATTTTAGCAACTGGTGCCATACCAGCATTGTTCACAGCCCTATTTCGTAGTTTCTTTCCCTTACCACCTTCTCCTGGATGGTTAGCAAGTAAAGGTAAAATTAAAGCTGCAAACAGATTAATCGGGAGAATTTTAGGTCATAAATGGGGTATCTCTCGTCACTTTAAACGCTCTAAAAAGCAAGGGCAAGTTTCTTGGACAATACTTTTTAGCAAAAAGTATATTAGAAGTACACTAGTAGGAGGCAGCTTTTATGCCTGTCAAACTTTTGCCTTCTTTGGAATTAGTATTTTCTTACCTATTTTGCTACAGGGGATGAATATTACTAATCCTAAGGTTTCGGGAAATTTATACAACATTAGCATGTTAATAGGCATCTTTTGGGGGATATATCTTTTCAATCACTTAAGTAGACGTTTCTTTTTGATCAGCAACTTTTTGTTATCTGCAATATTAATTAGTGTTCTTGCGCTATTACCACAATCTTCATCTTTGGTTAAAATAATTGTCTTTTCTATTTTTGCAATTGTTTTATCTTCTGGGTTGGTACTGGATTATCCTTATCCCACTGAATTATTTGATACCAAAGTACAGGCTAGTGGCGTAGGAACTTGTATCACAATCAGCCGTATTGGTGCTGCTGCCGGTACATTTTTATTACCTATCTTGACAGAAATAGGTGGTTCGAATTTAGCAATGTTAGTTTGCGCCGGCGTTTTATTTGCTGCTTTCATCATTTGCCTGTTTTGGGCACCAGAAACTGCGCCTAAATACCAAAAGAAATAAAAGACACGCTTTTCTAATAGCGTGTCTTTTTTAGCCGTCGTAGTGCACTTTTTGCATCTGTTTAATTTGGCTAAATACGGCCCCTCGGCGACCTGCATCTAAGGTCAAAATCAGAGAATCACCTGCTTTAATTATAGTCTGACCATTGGGAATAATAGACTTACCATCGCGATAAATTGTTTTAACTAAAGTATGTTGAGGCCATTTGATTTGCATAATCATTTTACCGTTTAATTGACTATCTTCATAAATAGGCACAGTCAATTGATCAGTTTCACCAGAAATTTTAACCTGCTGCTTTTTACTGTTTGTCAACATTGCACGTGCCAGCGTACCATATATTGGCTCTCCATTTAAAAATTCATCGACTAGCAGTGCCACAAAGGCCACCACGGCAAGTGGCATTAAATGTAGTAATGAGCCAACCATTTCCGTAATGAGCATTATGGCGGTAAAAGGCGCCCGTATTACCGCAGCAAAGAAACCGGCCATAGCAAAAATTACTAGATTAATAACCAATTTTGCTGGTAATAAATGAAGCTGCACTAAAGTTAAGCCATAGACTGCACCAATTAAAGCCCCCATTGTCAATATTGGTAGAAAAATGCCACTGGGCAGTCCTGAATCATAGGAAATAATGGAAAATACTATTCTAATAATAAAGAAAAATACCAAAATGCCAATTACCTTCCAGCCACTGTGTTTAATTATTTGTGGTAAAGCTAAAATCAACCGATTACCTGGACCAGTTATTAGTGGCCAAAAGTAGGCAATTGGGATTAACAAAAATAGTGGGATCAACCCGTAGAGCCAGCTAGGTAAGAAAGTGATTTTTGTGTATAGCTTTTTACCCTTAAAGAGTCCAGTTTTATATAAGTGACCTAATAATCCTAAGAGCAAACCTAAAATGAGCAAATAGCCATATAACTTTACGGGAAAGGAATGACGATAAACAAGCGATAAAGATGGCTTCTGCCCAAAAATATTGGAAACAACAAAATCAGCTACTAAAGCACCTGCAAGTGCGTTCATCCAAACCCGGGGAGAAAAGTTGTGAAAAACTTCTTCAAGCACGAATAAGGCTCCACTTAGCGGGGCCCCAAAAGCGGCAGCCAAACCGCTAGCTGCTCCTGTTGCTAAAAGCACGCGAGCGTTTGTTTTAGACTCTTTAGCGCTTTCTCCGACACCTTGACCTATAGTTGAGCCTATTTGTAAAGAAGGACCCTCAGGTCCTAAAAACAGCCCTGTACTTATAACTAAAATGCCTCCTACTACTTTACGCCATAGTGTTGGCCACCAGCTTAAAGTCAGGTTCCCTGCCAATTGCAGTTTTACTTCAGGTATGCCTGAACCACCAACATGCGGATATTTTTTAACAAAATAGCCTGCAATTATTCCTACCGCCATCAGACCAAGAATAATGGGCATAAACCAGAGAAAGTTTTTATGTGCCACGTGAAACAGAGTCAGCCAAAGCTTTGTCATTTTGGCGATGCCAAAGCGAAAAAAACCAACTACTATGCCACTACAGAGTCCTACCACCATGGCTAGGACCAAAAGTTTTATTTGCGCTTTTTTATTTTTCATAGTACCTCCACTCTTTAGCTAAAATATTTTTCACACTAGCAAAAAACCAGTCAAAGCTCAAACTTAACTGGTTTCAGTTGTTACACGTGTAACAAAATTATTTTTCTTCATACCATTGAGTGTGGTAAACACCGTCACGGTCATTTCTGAGATAGGTATGGGCCCCAAAGTAGTCACGTTGCCCTTGAATGAGATTTGCCGGCAAACTCGGGTTAAAGATTGATTCTAAGTAATTCAGTGATGCGCTTAAAGTCGGTGTTGGAATGCCCGCTTCAGTTGCCAATTCAATTACAGCCCGTAATGCTGGAATATTCTTGTTCATCAAGTCTTTAAAATAAGGATCTTGGAACATATTATCAAGCTTTTTACCCTCAGCAAAAGCTTTTTCAATATCTTTTAACATTGATGAGCGAATAATGCAGCCTGCTTCCCATGATTGTGCAATTGCTGGGTAACGTAAGTCCCAATTATAAGCATCCGCAGCCATTTTTAACTGTTGGAAGCCTTGAGCATAAGCTACAGCTTGGCTCAATTGCAAAGCTTGACCGAGATTATCAACCAAGTCGTCAGGTGCAGCACTACTCCACTTTACTTCTGCACCTTCACGTGTAGTTGCCTTAGACATAAAACGGCTAATAACTGCTTCAGCAATTACGCTAATCGGCGCACCCAAATGCACACCATCTTCAAGCATCCAATTACCAGTACCCTTGTAAGATGCAACATTCAAAATATGATCAATCACATGGTCGGGGGTCAACCCATCTTTTTGTTTTAAAACTTCAGCAGTTATTTCACTAAGATACGCCTTGACTAACCCCTTGTTCCAATCAGCAAAGATGGCCGACATTTCGTCATTTGTTTTGCCTGCAACTTTTCGTAGTATATCGTAGACTTCAGAAAATTCCTGCATGATGCCATATTCGATACCATTATGAACCATTTTGACATAATGCCCACTGCCTTCTGGACCAATAAAGCTGACACATGGCTGGCCTTCCTCATTTTTAGCTGCAATCGCCTCTAATATAGGTGCGACCTCATTATAGGCTTCTTCATCACCACCCGGCATGAGTGCAGGGCCATTTAAAGCACCTTCTTCACCACCTGAAACACCCATTCCAATAAAATGAATACCATGTTTTTCCATTTCATGAAAACGGCGATTGGTATCATGAAAATTAGAATTACCACCATCAAGCAAAATATCACCCTGATCAAGCAAAGGTAATAATTTTTGCAAAGTTTCATCAACGGGCTTACCCGCTGCTATTTGAATTAAAATTTTGCGCGGCTTTTCCAGTGAATTAACAAATTCCTCCCAAGTATAAGTTGGTTTTAGTTTAGCATCCTTATATTTAGCAAAAGCATCAACTTCTGGCTTATCAATTGAAAAGCCAGAAACGGAAAAGCCATTATTTCTAATATTTAAAGCCAGGTTCTTACCCATAACCGATAAGCCTATAATACCGAATTGTTGCATTGATAGTCCTCCATCATTAAAAATCATACTTTATTATTATACTTGTAAGACAGCAAAAAAGCGAAACTTTCAAAAAGTTCCGCTTTTTTCATTCTAATAATTTAGCTTATTAGTGAGCTGAAGCGCCTGAAGTTGTATCAGGTTCTTCTTCTGGTTCTGGCTCTGGTTCTTCTTCAGCTTCTGAAGCGCCTGAAGCAGTATCTTCAACCAAGCCATACTTTTCAGCAAAGTAGCTAAATGGTTTCAAGCCTTCAGCTTGATACTTCTTAACGAATTCTGGGTCATCAAGAGTGTTCAATTCAGTTGAGTAAGGCATGTCATGAGTAAACTTGATGTCGATTAACATTGGTCCATCCATTTGCTTGAATTCCTTAACTGCGTCTTCGAATTCCTTCTTAGTACGTACAGTTACACCCTTCACGTTCATACCTTCAGCAACCTGAGCCCATTCGTTATTAGGCATAATAACACCTGATAATGGTTGGTGTGATTCATCAACTTGCTCAGCTTCAATGAAACCTAAAGTATCATTTGTGAAGACAACATTCAAGATATGCATGTTGTAACGAGCTTCAGTCAACAACTCTTGACTCATCATAGCGAAACCACCGTCACCGCTCAAGTTCCAAACTTCGCGTTCTGGGTGAACAGTTGCTGCTGCAAGTGCAGCTGGAGAACCGAAGCCCATAGTTGCGTATAAGCCTGAAGTTGCCCAAGTTTGTTGATCATGCAAGTTTACTAAACGTTGGAAGTCAATGTTGATGTTACCAACATCAATAGCAAATTGTGCATCATCAGCAGCGTATTTGTTAATAATGTCAAAGATTGGTTCACGACGAATTGGCATTTCATCTGAATTGTCAAAGCTGTGCTCCCATTCTTCCCAGTTTTCACGGTCTGCAATAGCAGCTTTGTAAAGTGGTGACTCTTCACGAGGTTGACCTGCATCAATAATAGCTTGCAAAGTCTTAGCACCGTCAGCCAAAATTGGAACATCAACTGCGTGACGCTTACCCAATTTTTCTGAGTCGACATCAATTTGTACTACCTTAGCCTTAGGGTCAAAGAAGAACAATGAGAATGGTGAGTCATTACCAACCCAGATAACTGCATCAGCATGGGTTTGAATGTCATCACTTGGCTTAGGTGCAACACGACCAATTGAACCCATATAAGCTGGGCATCTATCTTCAACAACACCTTTAGCCATAACTGAAGACATCAATGGCGTCTTGAATTTTTCAGCAAATTTTTCTAAGACATCGCCATGACCCTTCATACCTAGACCGAAGTAAACAACTGGGTTCTTTGCTTCTTCAAGAAGCTTAACAGCTGCTTCAACTTCTTCTTTTTTAGGAGCTGCATAGTTTGGAACAGCTTGCATTGCATTGTAATTTACACGGTAGCTGTCACTAATCTTGTCCCAACCGAAGTCCTTAGGAAGAATTAATACGGCTGGACCCTTCTTTGCATAAGCTTGACGAATTGCTTCATCCATCATTGAAGGAATTTGTTCTGCACGCTTAACTTGGTGGTTCCAAACAGCAACCGGATCAAACCAAGGCTTTTCGTCAAAAGCTTGGAAGAAATCCATATCCTGACGGCTAGTTGGAACGTTAGCTACGATAGCTACCATAGGAACCTTGTCGTATTTTGCGTCATACAAACCATTCATCAAGTGAACAGCACCAGGACCAGCTGAACCAAAACATACACCAAGTTTGCCAGTGAGTTTATATTCAGCTGAAGCTGCCAAAGCGCCAGCTTCTTCGTGACGAACTTCAATGTACTTCAACTTACCCTTAAAGTCATGGATAGCGTTCATTGTTGAGTCAAATGAGCCACCCGGAAAACCATAAATATGATCAATATGCCAGTCCAATAAAACTTGGAGCATGGCATTTGCGCCATTAATTTTTGCCATTTTAAGTGCATCTCCTTAAATACATGTTTACTTACATATTGTATTAAAACATATAATTTCACAATTTCAAGTGAGCAAAATTTACGATTATTGCAAGGTGTAAGCGCTTTGTAAAAATATTATCTTCACAATGTTGTACAATTAATTTATAACTTTTTGATAATAGCAATAATCAATACTTGTGATTGTTTGATCATTACCATAAAATTTGTGCATTTTTTGTGCTAGATTAGTCAGCAAAAATATTTTTTATAATTTTTAAATTTTTACTAAATTTATTTGTTAATTTTGGTATAGCGCCCATTTTGCACGTAAACGCTTAGAATTGCCATATCTGCTGGATTAACTCCAGAAATACGTTCAGCCTGGGCAATTGTTTCCGGTCTAATTTTGGCAAACTTTTCCCGTGCTTCTGTTGCCAGCCCATCAATTGCATCGTAATCAATATCAACTGGTATTTTCTTTGCTTCTTGGCGATGCAATTTGTTAATTTGCTGTTGTTCTTTCTTAATATAGCCCGCGTACTTGACGTTAATCTCAATTTGTTCTCTCACGTAGCGCTCATTTGAAATACTCATTCCCGTCAAACGTTCAATGTCAGCAACTTTAACTCGCGGTCTTCTAAGAAAAACGTCGGCTTTGACACCCGCTTTTAATTTTTCTTCACCAATACTTGCAAGATAATCCTGTACTGCAGGTGTGGGGTGAACCGTAATATTTTTAACAGCATTAGCAGCTTGTGCAATTTGTTCTTTCTTTGCTAAAAATTTGGAATAACGCTCTTCAGAGATTAAGCCAAGCTGAAAGCCGTAATCAGTTAAACGTAAATCAGCATTGTCATTACGTAAAATCAAACGATATTCTGCTCTTGAAGTTAATAAGCGGTATGGTTCTTCTGTTCCCTTGGTGACCAGATCATCAATTAAAACACCAATATATGCTTCGTCACGGCCTAAGGTAAATCCTGGCTGACCAGCAGAACGTAAAGCAGCGTTAATACCAGCGATCAGTCCCTGCCCAGCAGCTTCTTCATAGCCTGAAGTACCATTCATTTGCCCTGCTGTGAATAAGTTTTTAATATTTTTGGTTTCTAAAGTATGTTTTAATTGCCACGGATCAATCACATCGTATTCAATAGCGTAGCCCGGCCGCATTAATTCTGCATCTTCAAGCCCAGCTACCGAATGCAACATTTCTAGCTGAATTTCTTCTGGCATGGAAGTTGAAAAATCGCCGACATAGACTTCCTTAGTGTCTTTTCCTTCTGGTTCCAAAAAAATCTGATGACGCGGCTTATCCGCAAAACGTACTACCTTAGTTTCAATTGACGGGCAATAACGCGGCCCTACGCCCTTAATTTCTCCTGAAAACATAGGAGAACGGGTCAAATTCTGATTGATTATCTTGTGTGTAGTTTTATTAGTATAAGTCATCCAGCAAGAAACTTGATCCTTGAGATAATCTTCATCTTTAGTTTCATAGGAAAAGTGTCGCGGAATTTTGTCACCGGGTTCTTCCTCTGTTTTAGAATAATCAATAGTATTGCTATTAACACGTGGTGGCGTTCCCGTTTTAAAACGGCGCAGTTTAAAGCCCAGCTTTTCTAGATCTTCTGATAGTTTAATTGCAGGAATAGTATTATTGGGACCAGATGAATAATTCAATTCGCCAATAAAAATGCGTCCGCGAGCTGATGTTCCGGTAGTTAAAACAACACTTTTAGCATGATATTTAGCGCCTGTATTAGTAATTACACCTGAACAAACTCCATCTTTAACAATCAGTTCATCAACTGTCGCCTGCCGCAAAGTTAAGTTTGGCGTGTCCTCAATCACTTTTTTCATCTGCTCGTGGTATTGCCATTTATCAGCCTGTGCACGTAATGCTTGCACGGCAGGGCCTTTACCAGTATTTAACATGCGCATTTGAATATAGGTAGCGTCAATGTTTTTACCCATTTGACCGCCTAGGGCATCAATTTCGCGTACCACTGTTCCTTTAGCAGGTCCGCCTACTGAAGGATTGCAGGGCATAAAAGCTACCATATCCAGGCTAATAGTTAAAAGCAGTGTCTTTTGCCCCATTCTGGCACTTGCTAGGGCCGCTTCACTACCAGCATGTCCCGCACCGACTACAATGACATCATAATCATTTGAATCATAACTTTTAATCATTAATTTTCACACCTATTTTCCTAAACAAAATTGACTGAACAGTTCATTAACCAACTCATCCGGACTACTTTCACCTGTTATCTGACCTAAAGTGTCCCAAGCACCATTGAAGTCAATTTGCGCAATATCCAGCGGCACCTCGTCTTTTAGTGCTTGAATAACGTCTTGGAGCTGCTTTTTAGCTTTTTCTAATAGTCCAACCTGTCTTTGATTGGTTACCATTACTTGATCATTAGAATTCTCTATACCCTGGAAAAATAGTTCTTTAATTGTCTTTTCTAATTGCTCAAGATTTTGTTTCTGCAAGATTGAAATAGCAATTACAGGGCTCTTGGTCAGCTGTTTAATTTGAGCGGCAGTAATTTTTTGCCCTAAATCCGTCTTATTCAAAATGGCAATCCGCTTTTTCTCGGCAGTGGCAGCAATTAAAGCATTATCTTCTGCTGATAGTTCTTTACTTGAATCAAATAAAAGTAAAACTAAGTCGGCTTTTGCCAAAGCCTTCTTCGAGCGCTCCACGCCGATTTTTTCTACCTTGTTTTCGGTATGCCTAATACCTGCAGTGTCAATTAATTTTAAGGGGACGCCTTTAACCGAAACATATTCTTCTAGCGTATCCCGTGTTGTGCCCGCAACATCCGTTACGATAGCCGTATCGCTTTGCGTTAGATAATTAAGCAAAGATGATTTTCCGACATTTGGTTGACCAATAATCGCGGTAGCCAAGCCGTTACGTAGTGCCGTTCCTTCACTTGCCGTTTTGAGCAAGCGATCTATTTTAGTGATAACGGATTGGGAAACACTCGACATTTGCTTAGCCGTTACGGTATCAGCATCATATTCTGGATAATCAATATTAACTTCTACATTAGCCAGCGTATCCAAAATTTCCTGCCTCATTGCCCTTATTTTTTCAAGCAAGCCACCTTCCAGCTGCTTTTCTGCTATTTGTCTAGCCTTATCAGTTTTGGCACGCACGATATCCATCACGCTTTCAGCCTGTGTCAAATCAATTCGGCCATTAACAAATGCCCTTTTAGTAAATTCGCCGGGATCAGCCATCCGCGCACCATTTTTCAATAACAATTGCAAAATATGGTTGGTAACAACAATACCGCCATGACAATTGATCTCAACAATGTCCTCACGGGTAAATGTTTTAGGAGCAAGCATCACAGAAACCATAACTTCATCAATGACTTGCCCGCTTATTGGATCAACTATGTGCCCATAATGAATAGTATGTGTTGGCACCTTAGTTAAATTAGCACCTTTGAAAACCTGATTGGCAATTTTAACTGCATCTTCACCAGACATTCTGACAATAGAAATGCCACCTTCACCAATTGGTGTTGAAATTGCTGCAATCGTATCAAACTCCGTTAAAGTTTGGGCCATGATTTTCTCCTTTTTCAATAAAAAAAGCGCATTATTCCACCATGAATAATCATGATGGATAAAGCACTTTGACTACTTTATCTAAATCAATACTTTAGATTAAAAATTATTTTTTGCGTTTCAGCCGTTTATAAGTCTTTCTCAACTGACGCTTGCGTTCACGCTCTTGGCGTGCCTTTTCCTCCTGCTCACGGCGGTATTTAATCGGGTTCTGCAAGATGAAGGTCTGGATTACTTGGAATAAGTTTGAAACTACCCAGTAAATTACAATGGCTGATTGGAAATAAATACCCATTACACCAACCATGATTGACATACCATAAGTCATTACTTTAGATGACAGAGTTTGTGATTCCTTCGGTGTTGACAACTGACTGATATATGTCGATAAGAAGGTTAAAACCATAGATAAAATCGGCATAATATAGTACGGATCGGGTACACCCAAATCCATCCACATGAAATGTCCGGTCATAAGCTGCGGTGTTTGAGCAATTGCTCCGTATAAAGCAAGCATAACCGGCATTTGGATAATTAAAGGCAAGCAGCCAGCATAAGGATTAATTCCAGCTTCTTTATATAATTTGTTAGTCTCCTGCGAAAGCAAAGTACGCGATTCTGTGTCGCTACCAGGATACTTTTTACGGAGAGCGTCCATCTCAGGCTGAATTTTTTGCATCTTAGTAGTGCTTTTAATTTGGATGGCACTAAGAGGATACAAAATAAGCCGCACAATAACAGTAAAGATGATAATTGCCCAACCGTAGTTGTTACCAATTAATTTAGACAGCCAAAGTAAAAACGTGGACATATAATAAATGACCCAGCGATTCCACCAGCTGCCGCTTGTATGTGAAACGGGTTCTGTACTGTTAGATGACGCACAACCTGTTAAAACAACTGCTAAAGCAACTACTGTCAGCAGCACAAGTAGACGCTTGACATTCTTTTTGGTTAAAATGTCTTTCACTCTAATCTTCCTCAACTTTATTCGGTATCTCTTTAATTATATTGGCTAAAAAGAGTGCATGCAATAGGTTCTTACGAACGTCCACCCATTTAAAGTTACGCGCATAAGGTCTAGCGATTACTAAAAAATCAATCTGGGGATTGATTAAAGACCTGTTTTCCGTAAGAACAGCACGAATATAACGTTTGAGGCGATTGCGGACTACAGCAGTGTGACCGACTTTTTTACCAACGGAAATACCAACACGAAAATGTTCATTCTCCGGTTTATCTAATTGATAAATAACGAAGGCCCGATTGGCTACTGAATTGCCCGACTTAAAAACTGTTTGAAAATCATTTTCTGTTTTAACGCGATAAGACTTTCTCAAAACGTTTCATTCCACTCTTATAAATTAAAAAAACCACTGGGATTTCAGTGGTTTAAGCAGATAAGACTTTTCTACCCTTTGCACGGCGTCTAGCCAAAACCTTACGGCCATTAGATGTACTCATCCGTTTCATAAAGCCATGAACTCTTGAACGGTGACGCTTTTTAGGTTGGTAAGTTCTTTTAGTTGTCATTAAACTACACCTCCAATTTTTTGTATGCAGACTGCACAATTTAATATCTAGAATACCATGATTAAAGTAAAAAACCAAGCAAAAAGACAAAAAATTGCGAATTTCAAAACTAAAAAGAATTTAATTATATTAAAATTAGCTGGAGCAAAAAGCACAAAACTCAATGTGAACAAACTTTTTTTTAGTTTTAAATTGTAGATAAAATTTTTTCGTTTTTGTTGATTTAGTCTAGTTAATACTCTAGTTAACACTTTAGTTACTATTATTTAGTTAATACGCATTTTTTTTCATAACTATAGTGAATTTATCTAACAGCTTGATTGGTCTTATTTGGAAAAAATGTTCTTGCAAATAATCTCAATTCATAATATAATCACATTAACTAAACAAAAGTAGTTTATTACTTTGGTTTAGAAATAAATTAAAAAAAGCCATCTTAATAATTAAGATAGCTTTTGGAGGTGATCCTTTCCAAATATTTTAATAACTCCGACCCGTACCTAAGTGCACCTTAGGTGGAATAAGGAGTTATTGTGATACTTTTACGGGTCTGTATTCTAACCTCTTGAATCAAAGATAGTGTATCACTAATTTTAACGCATAGCAATAGTGTAGCTATTGCTATGCGTTATTTTTAAATAAATTTTTATTACATAATAATTGAAATTCAAGTTTTATAGGAGTGAAAAATGATAGATCATGCAAAAATAGGATTAGGTTTTTTAGATAAGAAAAAGGCTAGTAATAAAATAAAATATAATTATCGAAAATGGAAAGAATTTAATCATGGCATTAAATCTCCCTTTTTTAAAGCTGAAGAAAAACTATTGGATTACTTACCTTTTATGACAACTGGTGCAATAAGACTTTACTTATACTATGGATTTCATTCAAAAAATGATACTGGCGATTGCTGGCCATCAATAGCTAAGATTGCAAAAGATTTAGACGTTAGTCAAAGAAGTATTAATAATTGGAATTCTCAGCTAATTGATCTAGGGCTAATTATACGAAGATATGATGACCATCCTAGTCAAACTACCTACTTACTTCCTATATCAAGTTTTATAGTCTCATTTGATGACTATGATGATAACCCCAAAAATGATAAACGAAATTTGTCAGAAATAATAGATAAAATTAAAAGCATTAATCGCAATGCTAATAGAACTTTAACTAAAGTAATTCAACTATTTCAGTGGAACGATAATTCTAAAAAATCTCAAAATTTCTTCAGTAGTATTTTGTTTTGTTCAGAAAATAAAATTAATAAAAACAGTAATACTAAAAACTATATGATGATTAATGTCATGACTTCTTTAATAGATGAAAACAAATTGGAAGGAAAAATAGATAAAGAATCAAATAAATTCATAAAAGATGAACATCTACAATTTGATCCTCCAATAACAATTATTGACGGTATACCTCAAATAGGAATTGCTGTTAATCCAAAATTTAATTTGTCGGAGATGTTCAAAGATAAGCAGATATTACAAATATTATATACTTTAGCTAAAACTAGTAATCAAGAGCTAAATGATGGTTTAAATACATGTCATTGGATACAGTAACCATATAATTATATTTTATAAAATATAGTATATTGATCACACTAAATAACAAGGCTGCACCGGGGGTTAACAGCAGAAAAGCAACTTTGGCGAGACGCAATGACATCAATTACCTCTTTCAGACGTTTGCGCTCGTTTCCAACATGACCGTGCGACAGAATCTCAAGTTAGCCCTAAACTTTAGCCACGCCCCCAAAAATAAAACTGACAAACAAATTACAGACATTTTGGCAGAAGTCGGATTGCAAAACCGGCTGGATGATACGATTGCAACAATGTCAGTTGGCGAAAAGCAACGCGTTGCGTTAGCACGTGCATTTTTAAAACCCGGTAAGCTAATCCTTGCCGATGAGCCGACTGGCTCGCTTGATCCGCAACTTGCTCTTCATGTGCTGAAACTGATCCAAAAATTGCAGCGCGAGCACCATAAAACTATCATCATGGTCACTCATGATCTGAAACTGGCCCAGGCAGCAGACTACCAAATTGTACTCAAAAAGGGGCAATAA
>NZ_CP009532.1:0-6396 GCF_000761135.1 Lactobacillus sp. wkB8
CTATCTTTCATAGATAGGCTGCTGCCTCCGCCTTGTATTATACCTTATGCGGAGCTAAGATTAAGATAACATTTAGATAATATACTTTTAGAAAAAAGCATAGGAGTTATATATATATGAAATTAGCCAAAAAAATAGCAACTGCTTTATGCGCTGTTGCTCTAACTGGCGTTGGCACAGTAATAATTACCAATGCCAACACTCAGACTGTCCTCGCAAATCATCAGGGCACGAAGGTATGGTTGCAGTACGGCACCCTGAAATATGACCTGCGGGCTCCATCAGGTAGAGTTTACCCTGCTGGCACTAAGGTTGTACGTGAGATGGGTGCGGCTGATACGAAACCAAATATTTCATTTCCGGGTAGACCATTCTACTTAACATGGACTATTGGTGGTATTCCAGCCAACCAACTCTTGCAAGACTCTGGCGGTGGTGAGATTGCTGAAGCATATGTTAACTACGAAGACTGGCAAGAAATTGATTATCCATCGCAAGACAATACCATTATTGTAGAGAATACTACCGATTTTACTGATCTCGCTTCCTCAGATTTTCACCCTGTAGATAGCAATAATCCTGATGTGCCTTATGCTAATACAGATAAACTAAACGCTGCATTCAGCGAATACATAACAACCGTTGACTTTTCAAATAGTTCTAAAGCTGAAAAAGCTTATGGAAAAGATATTCAAGACCGTTTTCAAGCAGCAATGGCAATGGGCGCTACGCAAGAAAGTGTTGATGCTCTAACTGAAGAAATTAACGATGCTGTTGCTCACTACAAGAAAACTGGTCACCTCGTAAGTGGTGGTTCAAATTCTGGTAATAACAGTAACTCTGGCTCATCTAATTCATCTAATGGTAATAACGGGTCGACTAGTGGCAACACGCCAAATTCATCTGGTTCATCCACTTCAAGCAAATCTAAGTCACGAGTAGTAAGATTGCGTAAGGCATCTTACCGCTACACTCGCAAGGGTAAACGTGTATCTAAGAAACTGCTTAAGAAAGGCTCATATGTCAAGATTAACGGCAAGACCTACCGCATTAAGGGTAAGACCTTCTACCGTATTGGTAAAAACCGTTACATCCGCAAAGTGAACGTTGCTAAATAGTTAAGTTTTCATAATAGACCAAAAATAGTTTAGGCAATTTTGCCTAAACTATTTTTTTATATTTAGTTCAGCAAAAAATACAACTGTTTTCTAAATTAAGACTGACAAAACCAAGCTGAATGCTATTTATAGTAAAGTCAACAATGTGCACATGGATGACACTTATTACGCTGACTATACCCCTGTTTTCCGTTAAAGAAATGAAAGAAACTTATGCAAATGCAGGTAAAATTGCGGCATCTTTAAATTGATTAAGTAATAATATTTTTCCAACAGAGCTGCTTAGCTAAAATTAGTAATTAAAAGCTCCTTTATATTATTATTTTATTTTTTGATATTAATAATGAGTCGAGTCTAGTTATACCAATTAGGCTTTTTTTGCGCGCCCAGCCGCGGGTGCCTTAGCACCCCAAAGGCTTGGGGCAGCTAGGCTGATTAGCCTAGCTCAGCTTTGACTAGATTAATACGAAAGTTTACCGCCAGCCTCAAAAAATATTTTTTATAACCCCCCCTTTTTTTAGTTTTAAAAAAGCTATAACTAAAGTGGAGGGGAAAGAAAATGCAAG
Organism: Lactobacillus sp. wkB8; assembly: GCF_000761135.1. Classification (NCBI taxonomy): domain Bacteria; kingdom Bacillati; phylum Bacillota; class Bacilli; order Lactobacillales; family Lactobacillaceae; genus Lactobacillus; species Lactobacillus sp. wkB8. The sequence goes on from NZ_CP009532.1 coordinate 1,685, forward strand.
CAAAAAACCTTACCAACAAGCCCAATGACGTAGTTTTCACCAAATCCAATTTGATTAAAATAACTAAAACTAAAACTGATATTTATGCCTCGTGGACTAGCGCTAAAAATGGCTCTAATGGCACGCATAGCAACAAAAAGCACCAGATGACAGCAACAAAGCGGACGGATAACATTGCAACACTTAAGAAAAGTTTTAAATGTAATCGTGATTTAATCAATTGCAACTTTGCAGGCTGCCCTAATGAGCTCTTCATTACTCTCACTTACGCTGACCGTGAACGAGGAAAAAGCATCAAAGCAGTAAATGCTGATTTTGACCGCTTTATTAAGCGCATTAAGCGTGCTACTAAGGTTTCCACTGATAACTTAGTCTGGTTCTCCGCCCTAGAGCCACAAGGAGATGGCACGTGGCATATGCATTGTCTCTTTAAATGGCGGGACAGGAAAAGGATTTTCATCGCTAATGAGAAATTAGCCCAGATGTGGGGCGAAGGATTTACAAAAACCACATCTATCAATAATGTCAACAATATTGGAGCCTATCTTACCGCATATTTAACTAATGTGATTGTTGACGCAACGGCAGAAAATGCTACCAAAAAGACGACTAAATGGACGGCTAGGCATGACCACATGGTCGAAAAAGGTGGCAGATTGGGCTTCTATGGTGCATTCACACATGTAGGGCGCCACAGTCGCAATTGCAAGAAACCAGAAGTTCGCTACGTGACAGCTGATAATTTTAAGCAAATGCTGGCAATGGAAGGCTGGGAATGCACTGGTGCCAGGGCTTACGACCTATTAGTGCCTCGCCAAAATCAAACTGACTTTTGCGTAAGCATTAAACAAAAGTATTATCGCAGAAGCCCAGATGTAGCCGACAAAGTAACGCTAGTCCTAAAAATGGCAAGGCAAAAAAATAAGTCTGTTTCAAAAATGTTAAATGGTAAGACAATGCTGCAATTTCTGGGCATCAGTTAATTTTTATATAGGAGAATTAAATAATGAACATAAATAATATGTATTTAGATGGGAAAAAGTCCGGCTTTACAGGATTTCTATTAGTTGAAATAAAGCCCTGGCTGGAATATAGAGACGGAAAAAAAACAGGCAAAACCTTAGGCACAACCTACACCGTTGCAATGACAGGGCACCAGCTTGATAAAATTGCAGTCCATGTCGCAGAAGGTGCAACTAATTTAACGGCACAAATGCAATCAGTTGATTTTAAAAACTTGCAATTAAAACTCTATCCTGATTACCGCAATGTTGGGCAAGTGGGCATTACAGCCACAGCTGACGCAATCATAGCTATAAAGCACGAGGCGAAACAATGAAACAAACAAAAACTTTTTCACAATATTTAGGTAATTTTATTTCCAGCAAAATTGCTCTAGCCCTTAAAAATCAAGGCACCCAAAAGCCTAATGGCAATTGGCACCAGGTAGATTTAAGAGGAAATGGCTTAATGATAAAGCGCTGTCAAAATAACCTAGAGGCGCATCTAGCCTGTTTCGTGCGCCAGGCTCTAGAGACTAATAACTGTATTAATACAGACGCTGCAGGGCGAATTATTAGCTACCCAGGGTTATATATTAGGTATTACAGGCATTATCTAGATTTACGCCTCGACGTGGGCACCGCCAATTATGGCAGTAAGGTCGGTGACATTATGCAGCTCATTGCTGAGTCAACTGAGTTCAACCTACCTCTGCTAGGTCAGTTAACTGACCCTGACGGGGTAACTTGCTACCGATTCGATTTTTCTCAGGTTAAGCCCACAAATATGACCGTAGAACAAATCGCCCAAGTGCCTGACAGTGAGCTGGAGTTAGGCGACTTGATTATCAACCTTAATCACTGCGAGCCTATTTTGCTCAGTGGCGTTAGTGGTACAGGAAAAACTAGTGCCTTAGAACTGTTAATCGCACAAATAGTGCTAAAACTGCGTCACACGGACAAATACACCCCGATGCTATATGTTGCAGACCCAAAGTTCTCAGATTTAAAAACGTACGTTGATTTAATTAGTTCTAAGGAATGGACTCAAACCGCACAAACCCCAGCAGAGATAGCCTTCATGTTGGAAAAAGTTGTCAAAAATATGAATGACCGTTATACAGCTATGCAGGCTTTGCCCAATGCCATCGGAAAAACCGCTATAGACCTAGGCTTTGCGCCCCAATTTTTGATTATCGACGAATATTCTTCACTACTTGCCAGTCTAGGCAATAGCAAGCCAGATAAGGCAATTAAGGCACAAATTGAACAGTCAATGACGCAATTAGTACAAAAAGCGCGACAAGCAAGCATCCTGGTGATTATCAGCCTGCAGCGAGCATCCGTTGACTCTGGACTAACTTCAAATATTCGTGCTAATTGCAATTTAAAAATCTTGCTGGGAAATAGCGACGCTACTACTACCGCAATGCTTTTCGGCTCTCAGGCAAATAACAATTTACCGCAAATCAATGAAATCGGTGGCGGCTATTTTCTGCGCGGTGACATGCAGCAGCCGGAAAAGTTCTATGTGCCCTATTTCAATTTAGAGCAAGTAGTAAAAGCCTATCAGCCCACACCACGCGAGCGCATTATGACCGCAGGTAAACTAGTTGATGAACTACTTGAAGAACAAGACTTTGATTCGGCAAAATTAACCCAAATAAAAGACGAGTTAACAAAGTTAACTCGTCTGGTGAAAAATAAATTAGTCCTAGCTGCCGTGAATGAAGCTTTAGACGCTACAAATCAAGCTCTTACTACCGGTTATTACAACGAAGACCTTGCATTGCAAATCCAATATAACCTAGACAGAGCAGGTGACCGTATCGTCTACTATATGTGAATCACTGCACTACGGATAATAGGCTTTATGTAAAGTGCTTACTCCCCCAAGGGTTTCAGCCATCGCAATTTTAGGTAAAAGTTAGCAGGCAAAAAAATCCGTCTCCGTTATTTTAAGAACTCTACTCTAAGTAGGGTTCTTTCTTTTGTCCAAATTAAAGCAAATATTGTGAAAAAAATCACCAATTTCACTGTTTACTAAAAACAACAAGCAATTTTTAATTTGCTCTCAGACGCAATATCAGCTCCTCTGAGCATTTTACCACTCCCAGGTAGTCTTATGGCTTTTATTTAAATAACTTTTCCCACCAATGTTGTGGTTTTAAATAATCGACCTTTTCTGCCAATCCGTTCTGATTTTTTTTATCAGTTAATTTCTTCAGCTTATTGTCATCCTTGTCTGTCAAATTGAGCTGCTGTGCCTGGTCGGCTAGTTTAGCTAATTTACTTGCTAAATCTGCAATCGTCGCATCTTTTTGCTTACCATCTTGTTTCAGTTCGTTGATTTCTTGTTGTTTCTGCTGCAACTCTTTTTGCAAAAAATCAATAGTTGAAAAACCACTTGAAGCAGTATCATCATTAGCCTTATGAGCATTTCGATATTGTTGAATTATCGTTTCCCGATAGAGCTTTTTGTTTCCTTTTTTCGTTTCCGCGGAAACATTATTTTTACTTAGCCACTTACTAAGCGTACTTTTCGAAATACCTATTCTTTCAGCAATTTCGCGTTGTGATAGCAGATTTATTTCTTGTTTCATTGTTTCGTTTCCTTCATCGTTTCGACCGTTTCCATTGGAAACAATAAATGCGACCAGCACTTTGCTTTATCGGCCGCTAAAACCTCAAACTAATATAAATAAATTATTTATATTTTGACAGACTCTGCCTTAACGGCAGAGCCACCGGAACCAAGCCTACGGCTCTCTCTATTCTTTGCCTATAGGTGACAAAAAATAGAGAGATTCTCTCTCAGACTTCTCAAAATCAAAATCGCTAAAATATCAATCAAATAATTCATATCTTAACGTTTTGACTTTGCTAACCGTTTAAGCGCACCTTGCCCTTGCCCTTGCTAGCCCTAGTTTTACTTCATTTTCTCGGAAGGGGTTTTTTTCTTTTAATTCGAAAACCGATTTAACATCGAATATCTGCTAACAAGGCAGTTAGTTGCTTTTTCAAGGCCTCCAGAGTAGTTGCGTGAAACACACTCGTTTGCCACGTCTTCGCCGTTTGTAAAACGGTCAGGTTCAGTTCACCCATGGTAGTTAACTACGCCATCAGTACATCTCCGACAAGGCACGGGCTTAATTAAATGATTAATAGAAGGATAGCCACTCCATTTTAGCATTAATAGATAATCGGTCTACGAAAAAAAGCGACAGCCAACTATCTCGACTATCGCTCTTCCTATCTTGATTTTTGCCCTCTACCTTGTTAAAATTAACTGGTAAAGAAGTAAAAATACTAGTTGGTTAGGCATTGTAATCAATTAGTTGGCGCTGTTGATATTGGTAGTATCAGCAGGGCTCTTTTTTTGCTTTCTTGTATTTAATTATTTTAATTCTACCATTCAAATTATTTTTTTCATAGTTTTTTTTTAGTTTTTCAATTTTTTTATCTACGTTTAAACGTATATCATGCTAAAATAATATTGAATGAATAATTTAACTGTTCCAATGGAACCACAAAAAAGCCCTATTTGCCGATAGAGCTTTTTTTGCGTGCTAATTAAAGAAGGAAGGCAACCTACTTCTTATTTTTCTTGCTGCTTAGCAGGCATTTCTTAACGAAAAGAATTATTAGTTCTTTAGTTAGGTCAAGAAAAAATTGAATGAATAATTTTACTATTTCCAATGAAACCACCTC